>JBBRAV010000027.1:0-53585 GCA_038206535.1 Caulobacterales bacterium | reverse complement strand
CATCACACAGCTCTCTCGCCAAGGCATGCAACCGTCCTCCAACTCCGTCAGAGAACCGTTACCGACCTTTCCGGTCTAAACTGTCACCATTCTAACCGGACCGCACATTCGGCCACCTTCTCCCGCAAGGGGAGAAGGCTCCAAGCCGCCGACCCCTCTGATTGGGTTCAACCGGCAAGGAAAATATGTGTGCCGACGCTAGCCATTATGGGGAGGAAGGAAGAGGGTTCATGCCGCGTCGAACTTGTCGATTCGACGGTGGCCGAAGAGCAGGCGGTGCTCCAGGCGGGCGCGCAGGGCGGCATAATAGGCCGACAGGAAGTCGGCGTCGTTCTCGTACGGCTGGGAGATCCAGTCGATCTTGCGGCGGATGCGCGCGGCGACATCCTTCAGGGTGGTCTTGTCGCGGCCGCGCAACACGTCTTCCAGCACCTGCAGTTCCTTCACCCCATAGGCGGCTGCCTGCTCGGGCGTGAATTCGAATTGATGGTAGCGGGCGACCGCCTCGCCGGCGAGGTCCGACGCCAGACGGCGCCGCGGCGCGCGCACCACCCAGCTGCCGGCGACGAAATCGCCGACGCGAAGGCGGTCGCGATTGAACAGCGGAAACAGCAGAAAGAGTCCCGACCAGGCCAGGGCGAGCAGCCCCATCAGCGCGTCCACCGGCTCTCCGGCGGCGCTCGACGCGGCCAGGAAGACCAGGGGCAGGAAGATCTCGATCTCGCGCATGGCGTTGCGGGTGAACACCGCCTCGCTGGTGAGCCGTCCGCCGTCGCGCGCGACGACACGAAGGCCGAGCGCGCGCTTGCCCGGCGTCGCGGCGCGCGCGCTCAGCTCGAACAGCAGGAAATATCCGTTGCGCAGAACGAACGCGCCGACCAGCCACAGCAGCGCGAGAATGTCCGCGCTGTTGGCGCCGGCGGCGCTGAACCCCCAGGCGAGGAGGATCGTCAGGGCAATCAGTGCCGACAGGATGATCACGGCGTCCAGCAGGAACGCTCCCGCCCGCTCGCCGGCGCCGGCCAGCGTCAGGCGCAGGTCGACGCCCTCGGGCGTGATCAGTGACCGCGTCATGGAAGGCGACGACGCGGCGGGACTGGTCTTCGTCATCGCCCCGCACGCGTACCACGGGGAAGGTAGAAGTAGGCCAGCCAGAAGGTGAACATCGTCGCGCCGACCGCGTAGCGAGCCAAATCGACCTCTATCAATTGCCGGCCGACGCCCTCGAGCAGGCCGGCGAACATCAGCATGACCACCACGCCGGCCATGGCCGCCCCGGCGATCTGGGCCGCGTCGCGGGCGGCGTCGAGTCGCGAACGAGATCCAGGGAACAGCACCGCCCAGCCGATTCGGAAGCCAGCGGCGGCGCCCAGCAGGCTGGCGAACAGCTCCGTGGCCCCATGGATGACAAGCCAGCCACCCAGCTGAAAGCCCAGCCCGCGCGAAACGTAGAGCGCCATCAAGGCCCCCAGCGTCAGACCGTTCTGGGCGGCCAGCAGCGCGGTGGGCAGGCAGAAGGCGAAGCCGAGCGCGAAGGCCAGGATCGAGACCTGCACGTTGTGCGTGAACAGATAGACCGCGAACGTCGCCAGACCCTCGCCGCCGTGATCGTCGTAGAGCACCTTGCGCAGGAAGGTGGTCGAAGCGGTCGGATCGCGCCCCTGGCCCATCCCGCCCATGATCGATCCGTACCAGTCTGGATCGGCGCGGACGAGCCAATAGCCGACCACGGCGGCCAACGCCATGATGATCGTGGCGGCCAGGGTCTCGCGCCACAGGGCTTTGGCGGCGACCGGCCAGTCGTGGCGGAAGAATTGTCGCAGGCGTTCTCGCAGGTTCGTGCGCGCGCCATAGACAAAGAAATAGGCCTGCGTCGCGAGGCTCTCCAGATAGGCGATCAGATTGGCGTCCAGCGACGTCGCGCGGGCGACCGACAGCGACGACAGGCAGGCGCGGTAGAGCACCGGAATCTCCAGAAGCTCATCGTCGGTCAGGCCCCGCACCCGGCCGTGCTCCACCCGGCTGAGCAGGTCTTCCAGCCGGCGCCAGTCCGCAGCCCGCTCGGACCGGAAGCGGAGACTTTTGAGCCCTGGCTGCTTGGCGGGGCGGGTTTGGGTCACAGACCAGGATCGCCCTTGAGATCGAGATAGGTGGCGATCAGCGACGCGCCCACGGCGGTTGCCGGAGCCTCGAGGATACGCACGCCCAGACGTCGAAGGCGCTCGACGACGACGGCGCGGCTCCTGAGCAGCGCCGCGGCGGTGACAATGCGCGATACGTCGTCCGCGCTCAACGGCTCCGACCGGACAATGGCCTCCAACTCGTCGTCTCGCAGGACTACGAACAGAACCCGGTGGCGGCGCGTGAGCCGGGTGACATTCTCCAACATCAGCTGCGCCGAGGTGGTGTCGGCGAAATCGGTGAACACCACCACCAGGGAGCGGCGCTCCAGCACCGTCCCCAACTGAGTGAGCCCGACCGTGAAGTTGGCTTCCTCGACCGAGTAGTCGAGGGTGGCGGCCAGGCGCTGCAGGCGGGAAAACGCCCGCGCGCCGGTCAGGAACCCGGTGAACAGCCTGGGCCTGGCGTCAAAACCGAACACCGCGACCCGATCGCCGAGCTTGAGGCAGACATAGGCCAGGCGCAAGGTGGCGTTGAGAGCGTGGTCGAGGCGCGGGGCGCCGCCAAGCGGCTCGCACATCAGTCGGCCGCAATCGAGGGCGAACACCACGGGGTGGTTGCGCTCGGTCCTGTACTCCTTGCCCAGGAGCTTGCCGTGGCGCGCCGACTGCTTCCAGTCGATCGCGCGGGTGTCCATCGCCGAGGTCATCTCGCGCAAAGCATGGAACTCAGAGCCTTCGCCAAGGTCGCGCTGCATCTTGGCCCCCAGAAGGGCGTCGCGGGAAAACAGCCGCACGGCCTCCTCGCGCACCGCCGCGAGATTGGGAACGACGTCGATCTGGCGGGCCGGCGCCTGGCGATCCTGCTTCCAGACGAGGCCCAGGGGTCCGGGCCAACGAAGCCACAGGCCGGTGACGGTCGCGATCCCGCGGCGGTTGGGAACAAGGCGAAACGCGGCTTCGCCCACGGCGCCGGTGAAACGCAAGGCGAGGCGGTCCGGATCGACCGCCAGGCGCTCGTCGGTCTCGATCGCCGCCCATGCCCTGGCTGGCGGCGCGCCGGAAAAGCGCGCGCATACGGCAAGCACACCCTCACCGCTCATGCCGATCGCCATTGGGCTTTCCAGATCCATCGCAACGTCGCCCCGCGCCGGCCCGATGAGGGCGTCCACGAGCGTCAGGCCAAGAATGAGGGCCACCCAGCCGCCGGCCAAGATCCAGCCGCCTGGCGCGATCAGACCGACGACAAGCACGGCCGGCGCGCCGAGGGCCGCGAGTGCGACGGCGCGGCGGGTCGGGTAGATCAACGCGGGACGCCGATACACTCGACGATATCGCGCAAGACCTGATCGACGGCCCGGCCTTCGATCTCCGCGGAGGGCGACAGGATGACCCTGTGGCGAAGAGCCGGCAGAACGAGCGCCTTGACGTCGTCGGGGATCACATAGTCGCGTCCCTCCAGCGCGGCCCGGGCGCGCGCGGCCAGGCTGAGCATGGCGCCGGCGCGCGGACTTGCGCCGGTCTCCAGGTCCGCCGTCTCACGGGTCGCGCGGATCAGGGCGACGGCATAGTCGATCACTTCGGCGGCCAGGCGCACGCGACCGACGCTGGCCACAGCGTCGGCTATTTCCTCGGCTCCCGCCACCGTCGCGATTCCGAACGCAGCCGGTTCGGGCGTGCCGGCGCGTACGCCGTGGCGCGCCACGATGGCGCGCTCTTCCTCGAGCGAGGGGTAGCCCACGACATGCTTGAAGAGAAAGCGGTCCAGCTGGGCTTCCGGAAGCGGGTACACCCCCTGCTGTTCGATCGGATTTTGCGTGGCGATCACGGTGAAACGCTCGCCCAGGGCGTGGCGCACGCCATCGATGGTCACCCGGCGCTCCTGCATCGCCTCCAGCAGGGCCGCCTGGGTCTTGGGCGGCGTGCGGTTGATCTCGTCGGCGAGCAGCAGTTCGCAGAAGATCGGGCCACGCACCAGCGTGAAACTGCTGCTCTGAAAATTGAACAGGTTCGCCCCGATGATGTCTCCCGGCATCAGGTCGGGCGTGAACTGGATACGGCCGAACCGCAGGTCCAACGCCTGGGCGAAGCATTGTCCCAGGAAGGTCTTGGCGGCGCCTGGCGGTCCTTCCAGCAGGAAGTGGCCACCGGCCATCAGCGCGATCAGCAGCAAGGTGACCGTCTCATCCTGACCGACAACGCCTTTGGAAATCTCCGCCCTCAGGCGCGAGGCCAGATCCCTCACCTCACCGACGGTCATACGTCATCCCCTGCCTCCATTGAAACAGCTTGCGCGACGCCGCCGTGACGCTGTCGCGATCCGAGGCGAGGGCGGCCGCCTCGCTCAGCGTCGACAGCCGTCCGACCGCGCCACGCTGGTCACCAATGCGGTCGAGAAAGGCGACCAGGGCCGAGCCGACAAGGTCCCGCGGCGCGCCGACCGCCCTCGCGGCCAGATCGCGCGTCGCGAGCGCATAGCGTCCTGCCATATGCGACTCGCGCCCGGCCATGCGGATCAGCGCGGCGCTGTTGTCGACCAGCGCCTGCTTGCCCAGGGCGATGGCGCGGGGCCTGCGCCGAATCGGGCCGAAGCGGCACGCCGCCTGCACGCCGGCCAGCCCGGCGGCCGCGGCCAGGCAAAGTGTGACCGCCAGGAGCGGCGGTTGGAAGAGAAGCCGCAGAACGCTGCGCCCGCGGCCAAGGCCGTTGAGCCGGACATCGAAGATGATCGGGCCGTCGCCGGCGCGCAGCGCGCGTAGAAGTGTCAGGGCCGAACCCAAGGTGTCGAGGTTCTCGAGGCCATGCGTGTTCAGCAGATCCGGATCGGTCAGCAGGAAAATCGGCCTGTCTGGGGCGCGAGCCAGCACCGTTGCGCCGCTCTGATCGATGAGGACCGATCTCCAGCCCTTTGGCGACAGGGTCTGCAGTCGATCGACCGGGCCCTCGACGATCGTCGCGCCGAGACGAAACGGACGCCCAAGCGCGCGCAGCATGGGCCGCGAAACGCCCCGCGCCCGGACCAGGCCGGGGTCGGCCATCAGCGCCGTCTTCGGCAAGAGCCGTGGCTCGACCAGCACGCCCTTGGCGACCCATCCGCGATGGTGCGGGTCAGGCGGCGCGAACCACTTGGGCAGGACGATCAGAACCGGGCCGGCGAATCCCAGGCCCGCCACGTCATCCTCATCGGCCGCCGGCGAGGGCGTGACCACCATCAGGCCCGCCCCTTCCGCGCGCGCCGTGGGCGCGCGATTCACCAGCACGGGCTCGTTCTGCAGCTTCAGCGCCCGCACGATGCCCGCGTAGCCGATCGCCGAGCGCGACAGGGCGTGAGCGCCGCCATTGTCGCCGCCACGCAGGTCTGGCGCATAGGCGCCGAGAACGGCCAGGGCGCAAAACGCGAAGACCCCCACGAGGGCGACGAAGAGTCCAGTGCGCGCCGTGAATGGCCCTCCGGCGGAGGAAGGACCGAACGCGTCCGGCGCGCTCACGTCCAAGCCTCCGGGAAGGCGAAGGTGTGGTAGGCCTGACGGCATCGGACGAAGTCCGCCGCGGCCAGCGGCCTGGATCCGAAGAGGCTGGCTTCCACCGCCTGGGCGATCAGAGTGAAAGGTTCTCGCGCGCCCTCTGGAATGCCCTCGAGACCGGCAATATCGCGGGCGGTGAGCGCGGGGCGGATCAGGCGCGGACGCCGCGCTTCGATGTCCTCGATACCGCGATGCAGGATGAGCCGGGCGGCGCGAGCGAAGTCGCCTTCGGCGGCGAGCCGGTCCGCGTCCTGCAGCAAGGCGCGCGCCTTCCAGGCCTCCGGTCTCCAGTCGGCGGGGGCGGCGCGCGGGGGAGCGGCCTTTCGACGAGCCAGGATGCGCACGCCAAACGCTTCGCGCGCGATGAGCAGCGCGACCAGGAGAACCAAGGCGGCGACTCCGATCCAGAAAAGGACCTCGAGGACCGGGAGCACCGCCACCACCGCGTGGCCGATAATGCGCGCCAGAGCCTTCAGCCATTCCGGCCCGTCCCCCCGATGGGGCGCGGCGACCGCCGTATAGTCGAATTGCAGGTCACGCTCGCCGAGCAACCGCGCGTGCAGCGCCCGCAGACCGGCCGCGTCGGTCACTCTAGAGCGCCCGCACCTTGAGCCGCGCCCCGCCGAGAACCGCGATCACCTGCACCTTCGCGCCGGCCGCTAGGGCAACGGCGCCGTCGAGCTCGGCCGACCACTCCTTGCCATCCACGAACACGCGCCCCAGACCCGCTTCGAAGGCGTGGGACGCCTCGCCGCGATGGCCGATCAGGCGGGCCTTGGGATCGTTGATATTGGGCCCGCCGTGGGGAACTCCGCGCAGCCAGCGACGGCCGGCAAGGGTGCTGATCACCGTGGCGGTCGCGAACATCACCAGTTCCCAGCCCCCACCCAGACGAGGGGCCGCCAGGCTGAGCAGCCCCACCGCGACGGCCGATCCCGCCGGCCACAGCAGCCAGCCCGAACCGGTCATCACCTCGACGATCAGAAACACCGCCCCGACCGCCAGCCAGAACCAGAACGGATGGGCGAAATAGAAGGACCCGATCACGTCCATGGCGATCAGCTTCCCGCTGGCGTGACCGGAGGACCCGCCGGACGCCGCGGCGGAGGCGGCCCACCCTCGCGGGGGCGGGCGGCGTTCACCAGTTCGCTGATCCCGGCGATCGAGCCGGCGATCGAGGCGAAATCGGCCGGCACGATGATCGTCCGCTGCTGCGGCGAGTCGGCCAGCCTGGCGAACGCCTCGACGTATTTCTGGGCGACGAAGTAGTTCAGAGCGTTGACGCTGCCGGCCTCGATCGCGTCGGAGACCGACTTGGTGGCGGCCGCCTCGGCCTGGGCCGAGCGTTCGCGCGCCTCGGCGTCGCGATAGGCGGCTTCCTTGCGACCCTCGGCCTGAAGGATCGCCGACTGCTTGGCGCCTTCGGCCCGGGTGACCGCGGCCTGACGCTCACCCTCGGCTTCGGTGATCACCGCGCGCTTTTCGCGTTCGGCCTTCATCTGGCGCGCCATTGCATTGGTGATGTCGGGCGGCGGCTGCAGGTCCTTGATCTCGATGCGCGCGACCTTGACGCCCCATGGGCCGGTGGCCTCGTCGATGACGGTCAAGAGACGCGTGTTGATCTGATCGCGCTGCGAGAGCACCTCGTCGAGCTCCATCGAGCCGACGACGGTTCGCAGGTTGGTCATGGTGAGCTGGCCGATCGCGTAGTTGAGGTTGGCGACGCGGTAAGCCGCGGCGGCCGCGTCCATCACCTGGATGAAGACGATTGCGTCGACCTGCACGGTGACGTTGTCCTTGGTGATGACCTCCTGGCGCGGAACATCGAGCACCTGCTCCATCACGCTGACCTTGCGCCCGACCGCCTCGACGAACGGGACGAGGATCGTGATGCCCGGCTTGAGCGTGCGCGTGTACCGCCCGAACCGCTCGACCGTGAACTCGTGACCCTGCGGCACGATCTTGATGGTCGAAAAGGCCAGGACGATCGCGAATATCGCGAGAATGACCACCGCGATCGGGATGAGCGTGAACATGCGCGCCCCCTCCCCGGGGGCCGGCCGCGAGTCTAGCGCGCCCTGCGAACGGGCGCCATGAAATCCGCCGTCGCGCCCGTCGGATCGCCGGGCGCGACAGAATCGATCCGCATCGATTTGGGCTCGACCGGGCGGTGTGCACGACCCTATATTTTGGCCGCAAGAGCACAGCGTACAGTCGACCGCCACGCGGCCATCCCGGCCGGCGCAACGGACCTAGATCCCGGCCATTCGCGCGCGCCGCGGCGGGACAGACCAAGGAGGACGCAATGACCTACAAAATGCTGATCAATGGCGAGCTCGTCGATGGTGCCGCGACCCTGGAGGTGTTCAACCCCGCCACCGGCGCCGTCTTCGAGACCTGTCCCAGGGCGGACGAGGCGCAACTGAACGCGGCCGTCGCGGCGGCCAAGGCCGCGTTTCCGGCCTGGTCGGCGCTGACCTACGACGAACGCGCCGCCAAGCTCGAGGCCCTTGCCGACGCGCTGAAGCTCCGTGTGGAGGAATTCGCCCGCGTCCTGACCCAGGAACAGGGCAAGCCCTTGCCGGCGGCCATCGGAGAAGTCGGGGGCTCGGTGTTCGGCCTGCGCGCCTTCGCGGCGATGCGCACCGAGACGAAGACCCTGCGGGAGACCGACGACGCACGCATCGTCGAGCTGCGCACGCCGCTGGGCGTGGTCGGGGCGATCATGCCCTGGAACTTTCCGATGCTGCTGATGATGATGAAGCTGGGCCCAGCGCTGATCACCGGTAACACCGTGGTCGCCAAGCCCGCGCCGACGACGCCTCTCACCACGCTGATGTTCGGGGATCTGGCGGCCTCCATCCTCCCGCCGGGCGTCCTGAACGTCATCGTCGACAACAACGACCTGGGCGCGCTGATGACCAAGCACCCCGACATCGCCAAGGTGTCGTTCACCGGTTCGACCGCGACCGGCAAGAAGGTGATGGAGAGCGTTTCCAGCACCCTCAAGCGCCTGACGCTCGAACTGGGCGGCAACGACGCGGCGATCGTGCTCGACGACGCCGACGTGAAGCTCGTCGCGCCGAAGATCTTCGATGCGGCGATGGCCAATTCGGGGCAGATCTGCCTGGCGACCAAGCGCGTGTACGCGCACGCGAGCATCTACGACCAGCTGTGCGACGAACTCGTTCGCCTGGCCGGCGAGGTGATCGTCGACGACGGTCTCAAACAGGGTACGACCATGGGGCCGATCCAGAACAAGGCGCAGTTCGAGAAGGTCAAGGGCTTCCTCGCCGACGCCAGGGCCGACGGCAGGGTGATCGCCGGCGGCGAGGCGCTCGATCGAGACGGCTATTTCATCGCCCCCACGATCGTGCGCGATATCGGCGACGACTCTCGCCTCGTGCGCGAAGAACAGTTCGGCCCGGTGCTGCCGATCCTGTCCTTCGACGAGGTGGAGGACGCCATCGCCCGCACCAACGACACCGACTATGGGCTGGGGGGATCGGTGTGGACATCGGACATCGAGCGCGGCTTCGCCGTCGCCTCGAAGATCGATTCCGGCACGGTGTGGGTCAACAAGTCGCTCGACCTTCCGTTCGACGTTCCGTTCCGCGGCGCGAAGAGTTCGGGCATGGGGGCCGAGAACGGACAGGAAGGCCTGGAGGAGTACACCCAGGCCAAGATCATCAACATCGCGCTGTAGCGCATGGCGGCGGTCCGCGCGCGCGAAGGCATCGGCCCGACGTTTTCGCTGGCCGCGATGCTGCGGGCGCGCGAGCGCACGTTCGACGCGGTGAACCGCGTCGCCGCGGCGATCAAGCCGGGGATGACGGAGCGGGACGCAGCCGGAACGGCGCAGGCGATGCTGGACGCCCTGGGGATGGAGCGGATCTGGCACAAGAACCTCGTGCGGTTCGGGTCCGGCACCTTGAAGACGTTCCATCAATCGTCCGACCCCGGCCGGGTGCTGGGCGAAGACGATATCTTCTTCGTCGACCTGGGGGTCGTATGGGACGGACATGAGGGGGATGCCGGGGACACCTTCGTCACCGGCTCCGACCCCGAGATGAGCGCCTGCGCCCAGGCCGCGCGCGATCTGTGGGCGATCGTCGCCGCGCGCTGGGCCGACCAGCGTCCCTCCGGCGAGGCGCTCTATGCCTATGCGGCCAGGCAGGCCGAGACAATGGGCTGGCGCCTCAACCTCGAAATCCGGGGTCATCGCGTCAGCGACTTTCCGCACGCGATCTACCGGGCCGGCGCCCTGGGCGATTTCGCCGCGTGTCCGTCTTCAGGCTTGTGGATCCTGGAGATCCAGGTCGCCCATCCCACCCGGCCGTTCGGCGCCTTCTTCGAAGACCTGCTGGTCGACGTCGACGGCGCGCGCGGGCGACCGCCGGGCGCCGCCGCGTGATCGGCATGGCATCGCGCAAAGCGCCGCTCGGGTCCATCATCGTCAAGGAGCCCATCATGTTCGACCGTCATCGCCGCCGTCCGTGGCTTGCACTTCTCGCCACCCTGATGCTGGGCGCGCCTTGGGCGGGACCGGCGCGGGCGGCGGAGCATGCGCCGGTGACGGTGTTCGCCGCGGCCTCGCTCAAGAACGCCTTCGATGAGGTCGCCGCCGCGTTCACGGCGGGCGGCGGCCCGCCGGTAAGGCTGTCCTACGCCGCGTCCTCGACGATCGCGCGACAGATCGAACAGGGGGCGCCGGCCGACGTATTCATCTCCGCGGACGCCAACTGGATGGACTATCTGCAGACGCGGAGCCTGATCGTGCGCGGCAGTCGCCGGGACCTGCTGACCAATCACCTGGCCCTGATCTCGCCCGTCGATTCGAAGATCCGGCTGCGGATCGCGCCGGGCATGCCGATCGGCGCCGCGCTGGGCCCGGGCCGCCTGGCGATCGCCGGTCCCGAAGTGCCGGCCGGCAAGTATGGCCGCGAGGCGCTCACCCGGCTGGACGTGTTCGACAGCGTCAAGGACAGGCTGGCCCCGGCCGAGAACGTCCGCGCCGCCCTCGCGTTCGTCGCCCAGGGCGCCTCCCCACTCGGCATCGTCTACGACACGGACGCTAAGATCGAGCCGAGGGTGAAGATCGTCGGCCTGTTTCCGGACGCGAGCCACGCGCCGATCGTCTACCCGGCGGCCCAGGTCGCGGCGTCCAACAACCCGGACGGCCCGGCCTTCCTCCGCTTTCTGACCACGGCGAAGGCGAGCGCAATCTTCCGCAAGTACGGCTTCAGCGTCCTTCCGTGATCGCCAGTTCGTCCAGCAGCGCCTGCCGCGTGACGCCGCGCGCGCGGAGGTCACGCAGGGTTTCGGCGCGATCGCGCTTGGCGTAGCGCCGTCCGTCCGGGCCGGTCAGCAGCCGGTGGTGGCGGTAGGTCGGCGTCGGGAGGTCAAGCAGGGCCTGCAGAAGACGCTGGATATGCGTCGCCTCGAAGAGGTCTGCGCCACGGATGACTTCGGTGACGCCTTGCAGGGCGTCATCGACGACCACGGCGAGGTGATAGGCGACGCCCAGGGTCTTGCGCGCGAGAACAATGTCGCCGGCCAGTTCGGGGGTGGCGGACACCAGGCCCGCGTCGTGGTCGTGGAAGACGAGTTGGGCGCGACCGCCCAAGCGCCGCTTCGCCTTCGCGAGCGACAGTCTCCACGCGAACGGCAGGCCCTCGGCGACCAGTCGGGCTTCCGCCGACGGCGCCAGCGGTTGGCCTCTGTAAGCGCGCACCGGACCATGCGGCGCGCGGCCGATCTCGGCCAGAACCTGCTCCCTGGTCTTGAAGCAGCGATAGACCAGCCCCTCGGCTTCGAGCCGCGACAGGGCCCGACGATAGTCGGCCATGTGGTCCGACTGGCGGCGCACGGGCGCCTCCCAGACAAGGCCCAGCCAGCCGAGATCCTCGTAGATCGCCGCCTCGAAGTGCGACCGGCAGCGCTGGGTGTCGATATCCTCGATCCGCAACAGGAATCGGCCGCCGGCGGCGCGGGCGGCCTCGTAGGCGGTAAGGGCGGAGTAGGCGTGTCCCCTGTGCAGATAGCCGGTGGGAGAGGGGGCGAAGCGGGTGACGAAGGGGCGCGGGTTCAATCGCGTCCGGAGGGCATGGGCCGGCGGGCATAGATGCCGACGTGATCGAGAATGGCGCGCACGAACGCCTCTTCTCCGCCCAGGGCCGCCTTCAAGGGCTCGAATTCGCGGAAACCGACCATCTCGGCGACGCCGTGGGCCGCGCACCACGCGCCGATCGTCGCCATCTCGAGTTCATGTTCGTCGTTAGGGTCCGCGCCCGCGTCGATCAGGGCCTCGCGCACGTGCCGCCAGCCGCTGTCCGCCTCCTTGGCATGATCGGGCATGGCCGCCTGATCGCAGGCGCTGTCGTACATGGTGCGATAAAGGGCAGGGTTCTCGCGGGCGAAGCAGACATAGGCCACGCCGATGTTGTTCAGAGCGGCCCGCGCGTCGGGGGCCTGGGATCGGGCCTTGGCCACCGCGACGCCAAGCTCCATCCAGCCCTCCTTGGCGATGGCGGTGAGCAGATCGCACTTGTCCTTGAAGTGGTGATACGGGGCCGCCGGGCTGACGCCCGCTTCACGCGCCACGGCGCGCAGCGACAAGGCCTGCGGTCCTTCGCTTTCAAGGATGCGCCGCCCGGCCTGCACGAGGGCGCGGGAGAGATCCCCATGATGATAGCGACGGATTTCCGGGTCGTGGGATTGGGCCAAGACGGTTCCTCAGTTTTTCTCTTCGCGACCATCGTAATTCTCGATCCAAACGATGTAAAGATAATGTTGACACCGTTCAGATCGGTGGTATCTAAACATCGTCCAGATCGGACGGCCGCCACTTGGCGGAAGGTTCACAGCAAAAAGGAGGGCTTGTCATGTCCAACATGGGATTTTTTGGCTTTAGCCGCATAATCGATCGCTCGATCGCCATCGTTCTGGTGAGCATGGGAATGATTCTGGCAGGGGCCACCGCGCTGACCGGCGCCTGACCAGGGTTGCCGGCCGTGTTTTGCCTTGCGCGCGGAGGAGGCGCTCCATGGCTCCCTCCGCGCCCGAGTCCCGCTCCGTCGGGACGTCATGGAGATGTCGCCGAACTTGACGTATGATTCGACCATTGAGGGGCCGCGGGGTTGATTCTCGTGACCGCTCCAGAGAGGATGATCTCTCAGGCGAGGAGACTCGGTCTTCAGTTACGGCAGGCGGACCATTCGAACGACGCTGCAGCCAAGCGCTGGAGGGGGCGATGCAGGTTCTTAGCCGCCCGCCCTCCGGAGCTCCGGCCCTGGTATTGAACGCCGACTATCGGCCCCTTTCCTACTATCCCCTGTCGCTTTGGCCCTGGCAGGAAACCATCAAGGCGGTGTTCCTGGGCCGTGTGGACGTGGTTTCGACGTACGACCACGTCATCCATTCGCCTTCCTTCGAGATGAGACTTCCAAGCGTCGTATCGCTCAAGAGCTATGTGGCGCAGGACAGGCCGCCGGCCTTCACGCGGTTCAATCTCTTCCTGCGCGACTCGTTCTCCTGCCAATATTGCGGGTCGGACGAAGACCTCACCTTCGACCATGTCACGCCCCGCTCGCGTGGGGGCCGAACGACCTGGGAAAATATCGTCACCGCCTGCGCCCCCTGCAATCTGGCGAAGGGCGGCCGGACGCCTCGCGAGGCCGCCATGCAACCGCGCCACCATCCGCGGCGCCCGACCATGTATGAACTGCAGGATCGGGGAAGGCGGTTTCCTCCCAATCACCTGCACGAAAGCTGGCTGGACTATCTTTACTGGGACATCGAGCTGGAAGCGTGAGCCGGCGGGTCTCCACAGGCCGGGCGGCCGCCAACGCAAGCTGACCGGGCAACGGCGAAATCGCGCCCGCGTAAAGCCGGGCCGTCGAGGCAGCCGGACCCTTCAGGTGGCTAGAACGGCACATCCGTCTTCACAGGCGCTCCCGGCGGGGGCGTTTCGTCGGCAGAGGGCTTGACCGGCGCCGGCGGCTTTTCGCTGGGCGACGCCAGGATTTCGTCGATGTCTCCGCCGGGCTTGGACGGCTTGGCCTGGATCTCCTGAGCCATCGCGGCCTTCGCCGCCAGCGCATCGGCCTTTTCCTGATCCGCATCCGCGGCGTCGACCTTGTTGGCGTCCGCCGACGCATCGGCGGCGGCCGCCGGCGGCGGGGGCTGAACGATCGGCGCAGCCACGAGCGTGCTCTTATCGGCCGCGCTGTCGGCCGCCGCCCCAAGATCGGGCGCCCCGCCGTCTCGGAACGCGGCCCGGATACCCATGCTCACGCCCACGACCGCCAGGGCCATGACGATCGCCCCGGCCGTGTAGGCCAGCCACCTGGGCGGAAGTGAGACAGGCCCGTTCCCGGTCCACGCGTTGCTCATGTGGGGCGCATTTTTCCGATGAATCCTTCCGCCACCATATTGCAGTGGAGCGCGTTCGCAAAGCGCCTCGACCGGACCGCCATCGCCGCCGCGGCGATCGCGCTGGCCATTGCGCCGCGGCGCCGCCAATATGCGAGCGGCCAAGGCGAGGGGCAAAAAAATGACGACTGTGAACCGGCAGATCGTGCTGAACGAAATTCCGAACGGCAAGCTCTCCCACGATCATTTCCGCCTGGTCGAGGGCGCGGTCCCGTCGCCGGTCGACGGCGAAGTCCTGCTGCGGGCCTTGTATGTGTCCCTCGATGCGGCGAACCGGGCATGGATGCAGGGCGCCACCTATCGATCAGCGCTCAAGAGCGGCGACGTGATGGCGGGCGGCGCTCTGGCCGAGGTGGTGAAATCGCGCGCGGTCGGGTTCTCGCCCGGCGATCTGGTGTTCGCCGACACCGGCTGGCGAGAGTACGCCGCGCTGCCGGCGCGCCATCTGACCAAGCTGCCGCGGATCGACCCGCTCACGCATCTTCTGAGCGTCTATGGCGTGGCCGGCCTGACGGCCTATTTCGGGCTGCTGGCTTGCGGCAGACCCACGGCGGGAGACACCGTCGCGGTCTCCGCCGCGGGTGGCGCGGTCGGATCGATCGTCGGGCAGATCGCGAAGATCAAGGGCGCCCGCGTCATCGGGATCGCCGGGGGCGCCGCGAAATGCGCGCTGCTGACCACCGAACTGGGCTTCGACGGCGCCGTGGACTACAAGGCGGGCGATACGCGCCGCGCATTGCGCGCCACATGCCCGGACGGCATCGACGTGTATTTCGACAACGTCGGCGGCGACATTCTCGAAGCCTGTCTGTTCAACATGAACCTGCACGGCAGGATCGCGTGTTGCGGAGCCGTGTCACAGTACGACGGCGCGCCTCCGCCTCATGGCCCGCGGGGCGTGCCCGGGCTGATCGTCACCAAACGGCTGACCCTGACCGGATTTGTGGTGATGGATTTTTACGACCGCCGGAGCGAGGCGCTCGCCGACCTCAGGTCATGGGTCGAGTCCGGCGCCCTGCGCGTGCGCGAAGACGTGATCGAAGGCATGGAAAATCTTCCGGGCGCCCTGATCGGCCTCCTGGCCGGGGACAACATCGGCAAGAGAATGGTGAAGATCTAGAAAGCGCGCTCGCCGGGTTGATAGGGGCGCCCCCTTTTCGGCGAAGCGATATTCATGCAGGATATGGCGTCAATTTTCGGTCGCGGCCGGTTCGCGCGAGCGAGGAATGCGCGCATGGCTCCGTGCGTCCAAACTCGAAATGAGGTTTCGGTGAAGTTGCCCAAAGACAAGATGACACGTGTAAAGCTTACCAAGGCTTTGACGGAACTCAAGCTTCAAAACCTGATGAAAAGCCAGCCTTGGGGCTTCGTATGTGACGAGGGTTTCCGCGCTCTGTTCAACGAGTGGGGGATCGAACCCGAGAAATTGATTCCGGTCGAGGACGTCCAGGCGAATGTGGAAAGTCACTCGCTTCCAAAGATTATCGTTGTATGTACCGAAAGAGCGGAAGGGCCGATTCAGAAACATTTGCGTGAGCAGAATGTGCATACCCTGGGCCTGTTTAGCCAACTCATCCCGCGTCTCGCGGCCGGCCTGCCTCCCCGTTACAACGCGCGCAAAGCCGAGACCGCTAAACTCGAATATGCGATCATGTGCCTACCGCGCTGCGGCAGCACGCTGGTCTCACGCGAACTCAAGCTCATCGGGGCCGGCAATCCGGTAGAACATTTCCGTGGTTACGTTCAAGATCTTCTTCGCGAACGCGACGTGTCGAGATTCGACTTCCCGCGCTGGTGGTCCATGGTTCGCGGAGGTCACATTGAAAATGGCGTTTTTGGAACAAAGATCATCTATGATTTTTGGAAAATGGCCGAGCGCTTCATGCTTCCGGAGGAAATCGCGGAGATCACGAACTTCCTACAGAAAGTTCCTGTAATATACATAGAACGCGCCGATAAATATAGCCAGGCGGTGTCGGATACGGTAGCCAGGCAAACTGGCGTTTGGCACCTCTGGTCAAACAACATGAAAGAGGCTTACGCGCAGAAACTGGAAGGTCTAAGTGGAAACCTTCAGGACGCAATGATGAGTTACAAAAAATTTCGGCGAAACGAGCGGGAATTGAGCGAGCTTCTCGAGACCATTGGATCCAGGATCATCAAGATAGAGTACGAACAACTTGTAGCCGAACCCAAGATCGCGATCCGGAGCGCGGCCGAGCAGCTCGGTCTCGAGGTGCCCGACGACTACATGGCCTCGCCCATTTCGCTTGAACCCACGACGTCCGAGGCTCACCGGACGCTGCGGGACCGGCTGAAGGAGGAACTGCGGTGAGCGAGCCGCCGGCGCGGATCAACCGCGCGGGCCATGACAACCATTTGGTCTTCCGATGCCGCCGGGCGCGCTCTAACAAAAATGCGCCGGCGACAGAATTGAAGGGGGCTTGAGCCTCTTGAGCAATGGCGCAGAGCCCCTGGTTCCCCTTCGCCACGCCCGGGTCGGCCGGATCGGCGAGGCTGGTCAAATGCCGAGCGGTTGGCGCGGCGAACATCTCAACGACATCGAAATCCACGATGTGGGGTCCCGAGGCCTACCTTGGATCACACTGCGCATCGGATTTGGCGTCGACATCCCGGGCGAATATGCGGGGCTTGGCCTCGCCCCCTACTTGCCGGTGCCGGCGTCCGCCAGGATCGTGTTCGCCGCCGAAGTGACGCTGGGCGACCACGAGAACCTCGGCGAGGTGCTGCTGGTATTGCGGGAGTTGAAGAGCGGCGGCGGTTTCGTGGGACAGGCCACCCATCCGCTCGTGAAGACCGAAGATCCTCAATCGGTGTTGCTGTCCCACAGCATGCTCGACGACGGGAACGTCGCCGAGCCGCTGTTGATGATGAAGCGAGAGACGCCGAGACCGGGCGGCCTGACCGTGACGTTGAAGGGTCTCGCCTTTGGAAACTTTGCGGACTATCCGCTGTGGCGGTTTTCGCGGCGAGAGACGGAGTGAACACGCGCCCAGGAATCGCTTCGTTGGTCGGCGAGAACTCTTCCCGACGCTTTGAAGCACAGGAAGGCGCCGAGCGAGAGGCGCACGCAACGCCGGCCCTGTCCGCCGTCGTCTGTCCGCTTACCGTGCGCGAACTGCCCGCCGCGCTGAAAAACCTGCGGTACTGGAATTCGGCCGCCGCGCCGCTGGCCGAAGCGGAGTCTGACGGCGGAGGGCGTCCGCGGCTGATCTTCTCCTTCAACTGCGCGCCCGACGAGAAGCTCACCCGCACACTCGTCGACGCCTTCAATGACTGCGAGACCGTTCGCCAAAGCTTCGAATCCATCGAGGTGCGGTTTTGCAGCCTGCCGCCCGACAAGGATATCTACCTGCGGGAAGGTGAGGTCGGGGACGCTCCTTTTGGCCGGAAAGCCGGCCCCAACTGGCTGTTTTATGAAACCATGTGCGCGCTGCGGAACGAAGCGCGCTTCGTCTTCCTCATGGAAACCGACTGCGAGCCCGTCGTGCCGAACTGGATCGGGAAAATCCAGCGCGTCTGCTATCAGAACGAAGACGCATGGATCGTCGGCTCCCACTACTGCGGCGCGTCCCCACTGCACTGGTCGATCGCACGACACATCAACGGCAACGCCCTGTATAACATTGGGGACGAGCGATTCTGGCAGTTTCTCGACGGCGAGTTCTGGCCGTGGCTCAATGAATACGCCGCCACGTCGATGCCCGACCTCGCCTACGATTGTGCGTGGGAAACCTACCTCAACCGCGTCGAGATGGAGGACGCCAGCAGCTACGAATGGGTTCGCGCGCGCGATATCCTGCACCGATTCCGCCTGTCCAGCTTCGTCGTCAACATCGGCGGGGCCGCCGAGCAGGGCGGCGAGTACGTATGGACCCGGGAGGAGGTCGTAAGGCGATTTCCAGG
This sequence comes from Caulobacterales bacterium, assembly GCA_038206535.1. Taxonomy (GTDB): domain Bacteria; phylum Pseudomonadota; class Alphaproteobacteria; order Caulobacterales; family Caulobacteraceae; genus Acaudatibacter. The sequence goes on along the minus strand of JBBRAV010000027.1, from coordinate 35,581 downwards.
CGTGGTCGTGGTCCATGGGCCCATCTCCGCCTCGCTGGACCACCGCCGCGGTCCGCTCGCGGTGGGGAGGCCTTTCCGCAGGGGCTCCACCACCCTCGGCGAGGACGGTCTGGTCGCGCATGGCGAGTTGATGAAGGCGGCGTTTCGGCGCTCGATCTGGATCGTCGGGCGGCCCTTCGACGAGGCGTGCACCGTGACGGTAAGCTTCACCATGCACTGCGTGAAGGCGGCGGGCGTGACCGTCACCCTTCGCGAGCCGAGCGGGCGGGCGATCGGCTCCCAACGGCTGACGGGCGGCGGGTTCGGCAACCCGACGAGAGAGAGCTTTTCCCACAAGATCACCACGACGGTGCCCTTCGTACGAATTGCCCTGACGTTTCACGGTCCGACGGACATGCGCGTACGCTTGTCCGACGTGACCTGCGACATCAGCCGCGAGGGCGAGCTCGTTTGGCGCGCCAGCCGGATCCTGGAGACTTGATAAGAGCCGCCGGCGACGTTGGCGCGATCGCGGAGGACTTGGTCAGCTGCCTTTCGAAGGCGGTGGCCGGCTCCGGGCGACCGCCCAGGATCGTCACGCTGAGCGCGACGCCGGTGGCCAATGCACTGGGCCACGTCTTTGGCGGCGACGCCACGGACGTGGTGATCGTATCCGCAGGCGCCGCCGCGCCGGGCTCCCCGCCGATGGTCGACCCAGCGACGTTCGCCGTCGTGCCGAGATTCCTGGACAGCGAAACCTTCGACCGCGTGCGCGCGGCGCACCGTCCCTGGCTCGTGCGCGCCGCGGCCGTGGTGTTGCAATTTCAGCCCAGCGCGAAGCAGAGCGACGACCTGGCGTCGGGGGGCTTCACCCGGTCGCGGCGCCTCGCGGTCGCCGGCCGAGGAACGACGGTCTTTCTCCGGGCGCAAGAGATTGCGGCGCCGGCGCGCGACCGGGCCGCGATCGCCGAGCGACGCAAACCAGATCGTCTCGTCATCGTCGATCCTTGCCTGGGGCGAGCGTCGGGACACTACGAGGCCTATGCGCGAATGCTGACGCGGGGCGCGCAGGACCTGGGGCTGCACGTCGTGTGGGCCTGTCATACATCCCTGGAGGCCGCACTGGCGCCCGCCGGCGTCGATCTGCGTCGATGCTTCAGCCGGTGCTTCTTCGATCTCGATGACGACGAGGGCTCAACGGTCGACTTGTCGCCACAGCTCCTCGATGGCTGGAAATCCATTCTCGCCGAGTTCGACCACACCGACACCCACATCCTCATGCATAGCGCCGATGCTCACCAACTGCGGGCGGCGGCGGCGGTCTTCGACAGAGCCCCGGCGCCACGCGCGGTCGTACACATCAACTTCCAGACCAGCCCGCGATTCATGCCGGGCCGCCTGGCCGGCGAGGACGTGCACGCGGCGGTGCTGCGATTGCGAAAAACGCCGGCATGGGAGCGCTCGCTATTCTTCTGGGCGGAAACGCATCGCCTCGCCGCATGGCTTTCGGAGTGGCTCGCGGAGGAAATACCGGCCCCGCCGTTCCTCAACGCCGCGAGCGCCGCGGCGCCGCCACGCGCAGATCGCGGCGGTCCCGTCACGCTCTCGTTCCTTGGCGAGGGAAGGCCCTCGAAGGGGTTTCTCGACCTTCCCGACATCGCCGATCATATCGCGGCGCACCCCTCTCTTTTCGGCGCGGTGCGGCTGGCGATCCAGAACTGGCGGCCCTTCCGTGCAGACCTCGCCAGGCACAAAGCGGCGATCGCCCGCCTGACGCATCATCCTTTCGTCGAGATCGTCGACGGCGTTCTGGCTCCTTCCGCCTATGAGGCTCTGCTGAACGCGACGGACATTCTATTGCTGCCGTATCTTCCACAGAGCTATGGCCTGCAGGGATCGGGAATCCTGACCGAGGGCCTGGCGCGCGGAAAGATCATCATCGCGCGCTCGGGCACTGCGGTGGTCGACGAGGCGCGCGTCGGGGTGGGCTTCGCCTATCGCACGGCCGAAGAGCTGGCCGAGGGCCTGGCGGGGATTATCGACGAATATCCCAGCCTGGCCGCGACGGCCGTCAGCCTGGCCGGGCCGTTCAGGGAAAAAAACAATCCCGTGCGGTTCATTTCCGCCCTCGTGGCGCGAGCCCGCGGGCTGACATGGTGAGCCCTGGTCAGACCTGGGATGTCTTCATCGGGCGGCCGCCGACAAACCAGGCGATGACGCATCGGACGGTCGGCCTCCCTCGACACCGGCGACATTGTCCAAATACCATCGATAGGCGCTCGCGATCCCCTCGCGCAGGGGGATGCGCGCCGTCCAGCCGAGGCCGCGAAGACGATCGACGTTCAGCAGTTTTCGGGGCGTCCCGTCCGGTTTCGACGGATCGCTGACGATGTCTCCCTCAAAGCCGACGATTTCGGCCACCAGGCGCGTCAGTTCGGCGATCGAGATATCTTCGCCGACGCCGACGTTGACGTGGCCGAGGTCCGAATAGGTCTTGGCCAGATGCACGAGGGCGTCGGCGCAATCATCGCAATGCAGGAATTCCCGGCGGGGCGATCCGGTGCCCCACATCACCAACCTGTCTTGCCTGGACACCTTCGCCTCGTGCGCCTTGCGCATCAGGGCCGGCATGACATGGCTCGACCGGAGGTCGAAGTTGTCGTTGGGGCCGTAGAGATTGGTGGGCATCGCCGAGATGAAGTCACAGCCGAATTGCAGCCGATAAGCCTGGCACATCTTTATGCCGGCGATCTTGGCGATGGCGTACCATTCGTTGGTCGGCTCCAGGGCGCCGGTCAGCAGGGCGTCCTCGGTCATCGGCTGGGCGGCGAATTTAGGGTAGATGCAGCTCGAGCCCAGGAACACCAGCTTGGCCACGCCCGCACGCCTGGCGCCTTCGATGATGTTCATCTCGATCTCGAGATTGTCCCTGAGGAAATCGGCCGGGAAGCTGTCGTTCGCCAATATGCCCCCGACCTTCGCCGCGGCGAGGAAGACGACGTCCGGACGGTGATCCTGCATCCACGCATAGGTGCGCGCCTGGTCGGTGAGATCGAGGTCCGCGCGTCCGACGGTCAGCACCTGGCACTCTTCGCCGGCCAGGCGACGCACGATCGCCGAACCGACCATTCCCCTATGGCCGGCGACCCATATGCGCCGCCCGGCGAGCGAAAAAACCTCGCTATTCATTGTTCAGTCTGTGCTCCCTGGCCACCGCTATCAGGTCGTCGTGCACCATTTCCGAGCAGACGTCTTCCCACGGCGTTTCGTGGCGCCAGCCCAGGACCTTGTGCGCTTTCGAAGCGTCGCCGATCAGCAGATCGACCTCGGCCGGTCGAAAATAACGCGGATCGACCTGAACCCGAACCGCGCCGGTGGCGGCGTCGACACCCTTTTCCTCGAGCCCCTTGCCGCTGAATTCCAGATCGATCCCCACCTCGGAAAACGCCCGGATGACGAAGTCGCGCACGCTGGCGGTTCGCCCGGTGGCGAGCACATAATCGTCCGGCTCCGCCTGCTGCAACATCAGCCACATGCCCCGGACATATTCCTTGGCGTGACCCCAATCGCGCAAGGCGTCCAGGTTCCCGAGGAACAGTGTCTGTTGAAAGCCGAGCTTGATGGCCGCGGCCGCCCGGGTGATCTTTCGCGTGACGAAGGTCTCGCCGCGTAGGGGACTTTCGTGGTTGAAGAGGATGCCGTTCGACGCGTGGATCCCGTAGGCCTCACGGTAGTTGACGACGATCCAATAGGCGTACAGCTTGGCCACGCCATAGGGACTGCGCGGATGAAACGGCGTGGTTTCGCTCTGCGGAATAGCCTGCACCTTGCCGAACATTTCCGATGTCGACGCCTGATAGAAGCGTATCTTGTCCGTAAGGCCCAACAGGCGGATGGCTTCGAGCAACCGCAGCGCCCCTACGGCGTCCGCGTTGGCCGTGTATTCGGCGGTTTCGAAGCTCACCGCGACGTGCGACTGCGCCGCCAGGTTATAGATCTCGTCGGGCTGAGTTTCCTGGACGATGCGTATCAGGTTCGTGCTGTCGGTCATGTCTCCATAGTGGAGGACCAGGCGCGGATCCGCTTCATGAGGATCCTGATACAGGTGCTCGATGCGGCCGGTGTTGAACGAAGACGAGCGGCGCTTCACGCCGTGGACGGTGTAGCCCTTTTCGAGCAACAGCTCGGCCAGGTACGCACCGTCCTGACCGGTGATACCGGTAATTAATGCGGCCCGCCGTTGGCTATCCATCCAGTTCCATCCTTCATATGAGCAGGGCGGCTCTCGCCGCTCCCAGAGCTCCCAGGGCGCGCCTCAGGGCGCAAACGTTGGCACCCTAGCACATGCTCGGCCTCACCTCAGGCCGCGAGAGCGTCGTCGGCCCATTTCGTGAGGATTTCGGTCAATCTGCGCCAGCCGGACCCGACCCAGGCCGAAGTGACAATCTCAGCCGGCGTCAGGCTTGGCGGCGCCACGACGAAATGCGACAGTCGCGGCAGGCCGAGAGCCTCCGCGGGCGATAGAGGATCGCTCCGGACGTAGGGAGCAAATTCCCTGATGGCGATTCCGTTGGCGATGAACCAGGCCCTCATCGCGGCGAAGCCACTGTCGTCGTTCAATGAAACGACCGTCTCCGGAACGATTTTCTGCGAGAACACGCAGTTCATGACGTCGAAAGCGCCGCCATCGACACCCTCCATCGCGCCTTCGCTGAAAAACCGCACGCGGCGGCTCTTATAAAGCTTTTCCGCCATCGCGTGCCATGCCGGGGCGACATCGGGGCTGGTCAGGACCCAGGTCTCGGGGGCGAAGTCATATTGATCGCCGGCGGCGACGACCGACATGTCCCAAGGCATCCAGCGGAAATAGTTGACCTTGGCGTCGGTCGCCTGGTGCGCTGGCGTGACGCGGGCCTTGTCGCTGCGAACCACGACCCACTCGGGCCTCAGCTCGTCCGACCATCCCGTCCACGGTCGATTTTCGTAGCCAGCCACCATCCGCGCGGCGTCCTCAAAGACCGTCACACGCAACCTGTCCCCTGTTACGCCATCCCAGGCGAAAGGATCGTCGAACACGATGAAGGTCGCGTCCTGTTCGACCTCGCTGTGAGCGACATCGACGCCGAACCTGTTGGCCTTGCGCTTGAAGACGCGCCAGAGTGTGTTGTGATCGTTCTCATGGTCGCCAACCATGCAGATCATGAACGAATTGCCGAAGGTGGCGAACACGAGTTCGACAAGGTGCCGGTAGAATCGCACCTTGTTGAAACAATCCACGCGAACGAAGAGATAGAGCCAGCGGCTCTTCACGAGCGAGCCGCGCAGGATGCGGCGCCACTGGCGGTCGCATTCGAGCGTCTGGCGACGCTGAACGGCGCGCGAGGCCTCGGCCAGCTGGACGAGGCGGCCGCGGTCCTCGACAACCGCGAGCATCTGCGAGACGACACCGGCGAAGTCGCGACAATCTTGGGCGGGGTCGAGGGGTTCGCCGAAGCCCTCGAACGAGTGCCGATGCGAGATGAGCGGCGCGCCGAAGGCCAGGGCCTCGGCGACCTTGATCTTGAGGCCCGTGCTGAAATATTGCGGGTTCACCACACAGTCGACCGCCCGGTAGAAATCGCCGGTCGTTGGAACCATCCCCCCCAGCTTCACATAACCGGGCATTGGCCCCTTCAGGCGGCGGCATAGCGATCCGAACAGCCATAGCTCGAACGGATACCCGTCGAGCGGCTTGGCCTCCTCGAGGTACCGGACGAATTCCACGACGTTCTTGACATTTATGGAGTTCGCGGACCCGAAGAACCCGAACCTGACGACGCCATCGCCATCGACCCGGGGCGTGAACTGGTCGCTCAGCGATATGTCTTCGACATAGGGCAGCGTAATCACGCGCGGGTCGCTGATGCGCCTGAAATGCTCGGCTTCCTCCTCCTTGATGGCGATCGCCACATCGGCCCGATCCAGGCCGGCGGCCTCGTTTCGCCGGTCCGTATAAAAGAATTCGGGGGTCAGGCCGTTTTCCTGAAGCAGCTTGTGCCGGTCGGCAAACATGTCGTGGGTGTCGAGGATCTTGAGGGCAGGGCGTCGGCAAAGCTCGAATACCCTCGACATGAAAATGTAATTGCAAAAAACAATTTCATATCCATTGTTCGAGAAAAGCCACTCGCAATACTCGGTCGCCTGATCAGGCCACCATTCGTCAAGCCGGTAAAAGTCCTTGGCCGGTTTACCCGGCGTCGCGGCGTGGACATAGTGGAACACGTCGCCGATCGCCTGGAGTTCCTTGAATACGTCGGGATTGAACAGAGCCGACCAATCGTATTCCCGCGAGATGAACAGTACGTCGACCTGGAATCCCTGTTCGACCAATTTTTCGAAGGTCATCGCCATGCGTTTGCGATGCCCTTCCGTTCGGGGAAGCAACGCGAACGGTGTCACATAAAGCGCGCGACGCGTAACCGGCATCAATCATTCCGTCGCAAAGAATGCGAGATTTGGTCTGGAGCGCAATTGCACGAACGGCAGGCCCAGCAGACGCGTGTCGCCGTCCGATCGTTCCAGGGGCGTGCGTGACGATGCGGACAAACCAAGCAGCCCCGTGGCTGGCCTTGTGATGACGCAGCCAAATTCGATCACCCCGTCGTCCAGGTGACTGACCGTGTCGAACGCGATGGGTTCGCCCTCGGATGTCAGCAGAACAATATCCTCCTCGGTGCTCACATGAGGCATGTGAAGCACCCGCAACGCCACCTTGAAGGGGATAGACTCCAGTACGGCGATGTCCAGGCGGCCCGGATCCGGGAAACGGGTCCAGCGGATAGAGAAGCCGCGGCCGGCCGGCTCTTTCCCGTAGAAGCCCGGCGCATCGGCGGCGATCGTCTCGGCGGTCTGGGTGGTGTCGAAGATCCGCGCGGCGCCTCCCGCGAGCAACCCGGGCAACGCCAACAGATCGACGAGGCCGTACAAAGATTCGAGAGCCTGGACGCGCGCCTCGAGTCGTTGGAGCGTGTCCGGCAGATCCTGTGGCATTTCCATGCGTTATTGCAACTCTCGAGGTTTTGACCCTGCGTCGGCTTAGGGGAGCACTCCTTAGGCGTCAACAGGGCCGCGCGCCAAGCGTATTTAGCGAGCGCGCGGCCAGCCTTGGCCGGCGGCGCCGCGAGATTCGGCGCGCCGACTCGAAACTGGACGTCCCCTGGAGCCGCTGATACAGTGCAGTGGGCTCGACCCCTTCGTTTTGGATGGCCCATCTTCTAAGGATCGGCAAGCGACCACGCAGACCGCATCGCTGCCGCCGATCGCGATCCGGCGCGATGCAAGCAACGCCCCCACTGCCGGCCTGAGGTTCCTTGGTGAGTTCGATATCTCCGAAAGACGCTCGATGATCGACCTGATCCCCGAGGATCGCGCGCTGGCCGATTGTTCGGCGTGGCTTTGGCGTTGGCTCGTCGACGATGCTTTGCCGCTTTGGTGGCGCTCCGGCGCCGACCATCTCGAGGGCGGCTTTTTCGAGTCTTTGGCGGGAGGCGCGGTCGCGCCACGCGCGCCGCGGCGATGCCGGGTGCAACCTAGACAGATCTACGCGTTCGCCCTCGCCGGACAGGCGGGGTGGGATGGTCCGGCCGCGGCGGTGGTAGACCACGGCCTGGACTATTTCATCGAGAAGTATCGGCGAGTCGACGGTCTCTTCCGCGCTTGCGTCGAGGCGGACGGCAGCGTGCGAGACGATCACGCTGTCCTTTACGATCAGGCTTTCGCGCTGCTGGGCCTGTTCGGGGCCCATCGGGTCGCGGGTCGCCCCGATCTCCAGCAGGCCGCGGAGAGCCTGCTGGACCGCATTTTGCAACACTTCAAGCATCCGGCCGGCGGCTTCCGTGAAGACGACGGGGCCCCGTTCCAGTCCAACGCGCAAATGCACCTGTTCGAGGCGTGCATCGCCTGGGCGCCCGTGGCGGGCGGACAATTCGCCGCGACGGCGAACGAACTGGGATCACTTTGCCTGGATCGCCTGATTGATCCCGAGCATGGGGTGATCGACGAATATTACGACGCCGACTGGCGACCCGGCGGCCAGGGCGGCGAACGCCGCATCGAACCGGGGCATCAGTTCGAGTGGGCCTGGCTGTTGAGTGAATGGGCCAAGACCACCGATCGGCCGGTGGCGACCCACGTCGATCGTCTGTTCAGGATCGCGGAGGCCAGCGTTCTTCCCGCCACCAACGCCGCCCCCGCCGCGATCTCGCTGGACGGGACCACGAGCGACCCGATCGCCCGCCTGTGGCCCCAGACCGAACGCCTGCGCACCGCCGCTCTTCTTTCACGGACGGCCGACAGTGATCGAGCGTTCTATACGCGCGCCGCCGTTCGGGCCGCCGCGTCCGTCAGATCGTACCTCGACACGCCGGTCAGCGGCCTGTGGAGAGACAAGCAGAATCCTGACGGCAGGTTCGTCGATGAACCGGCGCCGGCGAGCAGCCTCTACCATCTGGCCGGGGCCATCGCGGCGCTCAAGACCTTGGTGATGGACCCGCTCGAGCAGGCGGAAGCCGCCGAGTGACCGCCCCCCCCGATGAGGTTGCGAGATCCGGCGCCGCCCGCGAAATCGCCTTCGAGCTGAACGGACAGCAATTCAGTTTCACGATCCCCCGCCGCGGCGATCCCTCGATCCCGAGTGTGTTCCTCGTCGGGCTGCCAAAAGCTGGGAGCACCCTTCTCAACCGGCTGATGATTCCGATCGTCAAGGCGGCTGGATTGTCATATGTCGGCCTGCAGGAGAGTATGTTCCGCATGGGCGTCGCACCGCAGCATACGCCTGCGGCCGTGAATGCGGGCTTCGCCCCGGCCGGCTACGCCTTCGGCTCCTTTCGCAGCCTGCCCGGAGGCTTCGAGCTTCCCTCGTATGCCTCGGGCCGCACCATCCTGCTCGTGCGCGATCCCCGGGACATGCTGACATCACTGTATTTTTCGCTGGCGCGAAGCCATGCGCCGCCGGGAAAGACGGTCGGCGGCGAGATGGCGGCTACGTTCGAACAACGCCGGCGCCAAACCAACAGCATGAGCATAGATGCGTTCGCGCTGGCCAGGGCCGCGGTGGTCATGGACCAATACGCCACGGTGGACGCAAAGCTTTCCGGGATCAGCCACAATCTTCACCGCTATGAAGACATCATTTTTGATAAGACGTCGTGGGCGCGCGACATGGTCGCCTATCTGGGATTGACCGTGTCTTCCGACGTTCTCGAAAGCGCGGTCAATGCAAACGACGTGCGGCCCGATGTGGAAGATCCCGCGCAACATATTCGCAAAGTCGTCCCGGGCGACCACCGCGAAAAGCTTCGCCCAGAAACGATCTCCCAGCTGAACGCGCGATTCGAACCCATTCTGCGCCGATACCGCTACCTGTAACGACCACCCGATCCCGAGGCAGCGATGACCCTGATCACACCCGTAGTCATGTCCGGCGGCGCCGGATCGCGTCTTTGGCCGATTTCGCGCATCGCCAAGCCGAAGCAGTTGCATGCCTTGACCGGTGAGGGGACGCTGTTGCGCGAGACGCTCGAGCGTCTCGCCTCCGCGCCCGACGTGTTCGGCCCGCCGGTCGTCGTGTGCGGCGCGAGCCATGAGAGCGTCGTCCGCGAACAGCTCGGCGACCTCGACCATCCACCCCACCTGATCCTGGAGCCCATGGGCCGAAACACGGCCGCCTGCGCGGCGGTCGTCGCCTACTGGGCGGCGAGCCACGGCGATCCGACCAGGTTGATCCTGCTGGCGCCGGCCGATCATCTGGTGTCGTCCGCCGGCGCCTTCGCGCTGGCTTTGAAGCAAGCGGTTCCCGCCGCGCGCGAAGGACGGCTCGTGAGCCTGGGCGTGCGCCCGACTCACCCGGAGACCGGGTATGGCTATATCCGCCTGGGCGAACCCTACGGGGACGTGTTCGAGGCCGCTCAGTTCGTCGAGAAACCCGACCGCCAGACTGCGGAACGGTATCTTGCGCATGGAGGCTATCTGTGGAACGGCGGATACTTCCTGTTCCGGGCCGATCGGATGATCGAGGAAATGGAGCGCCTGGCCCCAAAGATCGCGGCCGGCGCCCGAGAGGCCATCGCTCGGGGATCGACGACCGAGGGCGGCAGCCTGCTGCTCGACGCCGCCAGCTTCGCGGCCACGCCGTCGGACTCCATCGACTATGCGATCATGGAAAAAACCGACCGGATCGCTGTCGCGCCGCTCGACGCGGGCTGGAGCGACGTTGGGTCCTGGGCTTCGGTCTGGGACGCGTCGCAGAAGGACAGTGACGGGAATGCAACCCTCGGACATGTCATGGCGATCGGGGCAAGCGGATGCTTTGTCCGATCCGAGGGTCCGCTGGTCGCCGCGGTCGGCGTGAAGGACCTGATCATCATCGCCACGGGTGACGCCGTGCTGATCGTACCGAGGAACGAAACGCAGGACGTGAAGAAGGTCGTGACCCGGCTGACCGAGCTGAAGCGACACGAGTTCCTCTAGCCGGTCGCCGCAGGGGGGCACCGGCCGAGCCGTCGACGGCGCGGGCAGGCCCAATCGAACCCGACAATCTTCCGATCGGTCACGCTATCCCGTCGCGGGATAATCCATCCTCCGCATTACGGCGGCGAACCTCGCGTCAAGCGCGGCGATGGTCTCAGGCAGAAGTTTGTGCCGGTGGTCTCCCGGCGTCACGTGACGGATATGGTCGAGCGGCGCGTCCTGCGTCGGGAGCACGTCGTTTCGGGCCACGACGGACGCGACGAGGCGGGGTGGCGGCGAAAGCCCGAGATAGTCGATCATGTCGGCCGCCCAGGCCCGCTTGTCGAAGATGATTTCCTCGTAGCGATACAGTCTGGGTCGTGGGGCATTTGCAAGGGTGTGTCTGATCCGATCGGCATGGGCCGGCGCCTCCTGAAGAACGAAGTCGTCGATGGTCATGCTGCGCACGCGGTCGCGCCGGGCTTCGAAAACCCGCAACAAATCGGGGTTGTCGGCCGTGCCCGGAGGGGCATGGCTGAAGGCGAGGCTGAAGTAGTACGACGTCAGGGCGTCGCGCGGGTCCCTCACCAGCAGAACCGTTCGTTCGGCCGCGAAGTCCGGCAAGGGCCAGGGAAGATCCCTGAAGCCGCCGTAGGCGTAGCCGAACGGCTCGAAATCGACGGCCGCGTCCTTGAAATTCAACCCGCGCTCGAAGGTCTCGCCCGCAGGCGAGCGATAGGTCAATCCGGCGGCCGCGGTGATCGGCCGCATGACGCGATTGAGCAACGTGCTGCCGGATTTCAACAGGCCGACGATGAAAACGGACGGGAGCATTATCCAAACCGACTTACAGGCCATCCTTGATCGAGTTTGGGCGGCTCCGTCAACGACGGGACTGGGGCCCGGCGCTGCGTCGGCCCGTGGCCGGCGTTGACACGACGGCGGCTCGCGCATAACGCCGGTTTCGTTGATTGTGATGTGAGGTAGATCGCGTGCGATTCAGGCCGCAGGTTCCAAAGGTGGCCGTGGAACTTCCGCAAGGGACAGGCAATGGCCCAAGCGTGTTCGCCTTCTCGATGGCGAAGGCCGGAAGCACCTTGCTCTACAACATGCTCTCCAAGCTCGCTCCGAGCGCCGATCTGACCTATTTTTCGATCGAAGACTTTCTGTTCTCCCACAATGTGAGCCCCGTCAATCGTCCAGGCTACATTGGCGATGTCATAAGGCCGAAAGGCTATTGCTACGGTGGATTCCGGCAATATCCCGCTTTCCGCGTCCCCGGACTGAACAAGGCCAAGGCGACTTTCCTCGTCCGCGATCCGCGCGACATGATGACATCGCTGTATTTTTCCCTGCTGGGCAGTCATCAGGTCCCCAAGGCCGAAGAGGTGGCGAAGGGCGAGAACGAGCCCGCCGGCGCCGCTGAACGCTTGCTCAAGGCGCGCGCCCGCCTGCAGACCACGGACATCAACACCTTCGCCCGGCGATCGGTGAACACCTATCTGAAGATCTTCGAAGGATATGTCGCGCAAGGTTTCGCCTGGCGCCAGAACGTGGCGATCTATCGCTACGAGGACGTGATCTTCGCCAAGGATGACTGGGTGCGCGATATCTGTGAATGGTATGGATGGGATATCGACCCCGCGCAACAACGGCAGGTTGCGGCCATGTTCGACGAAAGACCGACGGAGGAGCGACCACTCGAACACGTCCGTCAGGTGGCGCCGGGCAATTACCGGGCGCATCTGACCGACGCCACATCGGCCGTCATCGTCGACGCGTTGGCGGAGTACATGAGATTGTTCGGCTATATCAAGTGATTGGACGTGACGGCCTGTGTCCCGGCGCGCCGGCTGGCCAACGCTGGGCGCGGCCATGAACCGCCGGTTCGTTCTACACCTGGGCCTTTGGAAGAGCGGCACGACGACCATCCAATCGTTCCTGCGCGGAAATCCGCGCCTCCTCGCCGATAACGGCGTCTACTATCCACAGGTCGGCCCTGAAAATGCCGATCATCCGTTCTTCAGCCCCAAACCCGCCACCGAGTTCATGGCTCAGGAAGTGAGCCACCAGTTTCTCGGGCGGGAATTGGCGGGTCGCAAGAGACGGTCCCTGACTGACTTGCCTCTTTGGACAACGGCCTTCAGGCTGATCGAGGCCAGCGGAGCGCACACCGCCATCATTTCCTACGAAGATTTCTCTGCTCAGGTCCCGCTCTATCGCTTCGACGCCATCGCCGAGCGCCTGAAGACATTCGATGTCGTCGGGATTATATATCTTCGACCTCAGGAGCCTTGGGCGGTTTCTTTGTACTCACACTTTGTTCGCGGGGCGCGGACTTCACTCTCATTTCAGGATTTCGTCGACAGTATACGACATCGCCTCACATACTCAGAGCTTCTCGATCGGATTTGCGCCAATATTCCTCTCGATAGAATGATCGTCCGCAATTTCGACGAGGCCTCAACGAAAGGTTTGATCCAGGATTTTTTCCAAAGTCTCGATCTATCGGACGCACTGTCGGCTATGGGTGGAGACGACTCGATAAGAAACAGGTCGCTTCCGCATTGGGCGGTTCTTTTCATGCTGGAATGCATGCAGCTTTCGCTGCCAGCCGAACTCTTGAACGATGTCCGCAAGGTGGTGATTCGAACCGCGGCCAGTGGGCGCTCGATATCATTGAACCCCGGCCTTGACCTGGCGAACCCCGCTGAGCGTGCGGCGCTGCGCGCGGTGATGAGCGCGGACGCGGGGCGTCTCGCCGACAGATATGGGATCACGTTTTCGGCCGTGGAGCCTGCGGCGATTGCTTATCGGCCGTTCGACAGGAATGACTTCAACGCCATCAGGAAGGCGATCGGGCCAAGACTGGCGGCGCACACGCGGGCCGCCCTGGACGATGTGTGACGCAAAGCCGGCGCCCAATGCCGGGCGTTTATCGTCGCTCGCCGCTGATCCTGGTGATCTTGCCCGCGGCTTCGCTGTATAGAGGCGGCGGGGCTTGCATTTGAAGGCGCTGGCATGGCCGAACAGATCCGATTGGTTGTCTGGGACTTGGACGAAACGTTCTGGCGGGGCACCCTCACGGAGGGAGGGATCGTTTGGCGCGACGAGTGCCGCGAGATCGTCGGCGAGCTCTCGCGGCGCGGGATCATGAACTCGATATGTTCCAAGAACGACTTCGAAACCGTCAAGGCGCTGCTGGTCGAGCGTGGCGCCTGGGACGATTTCATATTCCCTAGCATCGACTGGTCGCCCAAAGGCCCACGGATCAGGCAACTCATCGAAACCATCCAGCTGCGCCCGCAGAGCGTCATGCTGATCGACGATAACCATATGAATCTGGAAGAAGCGAAGTTCTTTGCGCCCGGGATCCAGGTCGCCACCGACACCTTCATCTCCTCGATCCTTGGCGACCCTCTTTTCGCGGGCAAGGACGATCGGGGCCTGACCCGGCTGAAGCAATACAAGGTCATGGAAAGGCGCAAGGCCGATGAGGAACGAGAACGAGACACCGCAGGGGGAGACAACCGCGGGTTTCTCATGGCCAGCGAAATTCGGGTCAGGATCGAGAACGACGTCGAAGCCCACATCGACCGCGCCATCGAACTGATCAACCGCACCAACCAGCTCAATTTCATCAAGCGCCGCCTGCCCGAAGACCTCGAACTGGCGCGTGAACGACTCAGAGCGGAACTGTCGGACTTCGCGACCCAGGCCGGCCTGATCCATGTCTCGGACAAGTACGGCGACTATGGCTTTTGCGGGTATTTTCAGGTCTCTACCCGTCGCGAGGTCGCACAGCTTCGCCAGTTCTGCTTTTCATGCCGCATCCTCGACATGGGCGTGGAAGCCTGGGTGTACCAGCGTCTTGGCAAGCCCGCGCTCGAGGTGCAGGGCGAGGTGCTGTCTGATCCGCTCACACATCCCCCGGTCGACTGGATCAGCGTCGGCACGGAGGCCTCGAGGACGGCGGACCGACCGTCGGCGCCATCGCTGGGTTCGGTCGCGGCCCGGGGAGGGTGCGTGCTGTGGCCGCTGGTGCACTATTTCCGCCTGACATCGGAGCAGGTCATCGGCGAATTCAACACGGTCCGAGACGGCAAGGTGATCATGCTCGACCGATCACTGTGCCTGCGCAACGCCATCCTGGGCGTCACGCCCGAGCAGATCGAAGCGATCGCGCCACTCGGCTACGTGGCCGAGGACTTCCAGACCGAATATTTCGACTACAGCGGCGACAAACCCATATGGATCCTGAGCAACTGGGCGGACCTGACACGGCGCGTCTACCGGCACAAACGCACCGGCATTGCCGTTCCATGCCACCCGCCACGAACCAAGACCGCCAAGGCGCAGCTCGAAGATCTCCAGGACTATCTAAGCGCCGAATTCACGCTCGACGTGGTGCGCGAGGACGAGTTCAAGGAGACGCTCGCGTTGATCTTCTCCAAGGTGCCCAGGCACGGCCTGATGTTCCTGTTGCAGATCACCGAAGCGGAACGCCGCCCGGACGGAGAGCAGGTTTCGCGTCCGCACCGGCGCGAGTTCAATCGCTGGTGCGCGGAGGCGGCGGCGCCGTTCAGTAACGTCCGCCTCGTGCCCGTCGCCGATTTCGTGCACAGCGACGCCGAGATACTCAATCAAAACAACACCCATTTCGATCGACGGGTCTACCATCGCCTGTATCTCCACATACTGGAGGCGGCGCGCGCGGATCTGCAAGGGGTTGCCCAGGAGGCGTCCTGATCGCCCGCTTTTATTCCTCACCTTCTCTTGTAAAGGGACGGGGCGATAGGGCCCGTCACGAGACCACGGACGGGATATGACAGTGAAGCGTCGATTATTTCTGCACATCGGCTTGTCGAAGACCGGGACGACGAGCATCCAGTCGTTTCTTCGGTCAAACCAGGCCGCGCTTGCGGCTCACGGTGTGAGCTATCCCGACCTTGCCGGAGAACGCTCGACGCATCCGGCGCTGGCGCCATCGTTACTGAGGCCCAACCCCGGCCAGGAGGTGAACCACGAGGCCCTGGCGATGGAAATCAGGAGCGGAGGTCACGCTCCAATGGGCAAGGCGGTCGACACCCCCCTGTGGTCGGGCGTGCTCGGACGCATCGACACGGCGGACGCGCACACCGCGATCATTTCCTACGAGAATTTTTATCACCGGCCCGAGCTGTATCGATTTGACACCCTGGCGGAGAGCCTGGCCAAGTTTCAGATCACCGGAATAATCTATCTCAGACCCCAGGAAGACTGGATCGTGTCGCTCTATTCCCAGACGATAAAAGGGACGCCGCGCATGCGGCTGCCGCTCGATAGGTTTCTGACTCAGCGAAAAATGAATCTGGAATACTCGACGATGCTGGATAGCGTCAAAAAGCATCTGCCCATAGATGACTTGCTGACCGGGGATTTCGAACACGCCTCTTCCTCTGGATTGCTGAACGATTTCATGGATAAGGTTGGAATATCGCACGACCTGCCGCTGTCGACGCAGGAGCAGACGGTCGCGAACCGTTCGATGCCTTACTGGGCGACGCTGTTTCTGAGATTGTGCAACCAGGCTCAGATACCCGACGCGACGTTCATCAAGGTCCGGCGAGCCTTGGCGGGCATGACGCCGGAATCGGCCCCCGACCTGCGGCCCGGCCTGGACGTGGCCACGCCCGAGGAACGCCAGGGCCTGCGCGCCGCCGCCGCCGGGGATGCGGACCGCTTGCAAGAGAGATATGGCGTCACCCTCACTCGCCGCATCCGCGAGCCGATCGCCTATCGCCCCTTCGACAAGGAGGACGTCGAGGCGATCAGGCGCGCCCTGGCCGCGAAGATACCGCGATCAGCCCTGGACGCACTCGACCAGGTCTGATCCGATGCGAAGACGTGTTATGGAGGCGCCGGATGTCCGGCGTGGGGCATTGCGTGGAGGCGCGGCATGGCGCGGACGATGATCGCGGCGATCGCCTTGATGATCCCCCTTCTGGCCGGATGCAAAGGGTTCTACGTCGCCGGCGACGGCGGCGCCCACGGCGCCCGGTTCAGCGCGCCGGCGCCGACCGCGCCGCAGGTCACGGGTCCGCCCCCACGCTAGGCAGGTTCGCCCTCCGGTAAGGTCCGCGCGTCGCCTCGATGAAATCGGTACCCAACCCGCCGGTCCGACTGGCTCGCGTTGCAATGATCTCAACACTCGATCAGCAAGCCGACAAGCGCCGCGGACACTCGCATTGACTTCGAGCACCCAGCAACACCACGGTGCATCGCGCGTCTCAAAGAGGTTCAGCCGATGACAACCAGATACCTGAGCGGGGCCTATCCGGGCGGATACACGCTGAACTCGAACTATTCCGGACTTGTGATAGAATCGACCGCTTCGGTAGGCGGCGCCGGCGTGGTCGCGACGTCCCGCGCTTCGATCGCCAATGACGGTGTCGTGGCGTCCACCACCAGCTTCGGTATCCTTTTGTATGCCGGCGGGACCGTGACCAACGGCTCCGAAACCGACAAAATGGCGTTGATATCAGGCAAGGTTGGTATCCACGCAAGCGGAGGGCCAACTACCGTCACCAACTACGGAACGATCGTCGGCTTTGCGGGAGGCGCGGCGGGTGTCGGCCTGTTCCGAGGGGGGCTCGTGACGAACGGCTCGTCCACTGACACGACCGCGACCATTTCAGGCCACGTCGGCGTCTCGGTACAAAACGCGCGGGCCACGGTTGTCAACTTTGGAACCATCCAGGGCTATGGCAACGAGTGCGTGCTCTTGGAAGATGGTGGAAGCGTGATCAACGGTTCGAACGCAGACACAACGGCTTTGATCGGCGGCCCGAACACAGCCTATGGTGTCAACTCAAGGAAACCCGCCACGGTCACGAATTTCGGCACGATCTATGGCGTGATCTCCTTCAACGGAACTGTGATCAACGGTTCTGCCGCGGACACGACAGCGCTGATCAGCGGAAACATCGGCGTTTTCGGAGGGCACAAGGTCATTAATTTTGGGACGATTACGACCATTTCGCTCGAGTCGTCCGCGACACTGACGAATGGCTCGGTCGACGACACAGCCGCGTTGATCTCTGGCGGTGTGGGCGGCGCCGTGATCACCAATTTCGGCACGATTGCCAGCGCCCACGGTCACGCCGTGGGGGTAGGTGGTGTGCTGATCAACGGCTCTGCCGCCGACACCACGGCGTTGGTCTCGGGTGTGGGCGGTGTGTTTGCGAGCGCGAGCGCGAGCGCCACGGTCACGAATTTCGGCACGATCGTCGGCACGGGAGGCAACGCGTTAAAGTTTAATGACGCCAAGTGCACCCTGAACATCGAAGCCGGATGCGCCTTTGTGGGCGGAGTATTTGGACATGGCGGCGTGCTCGACCTCGCGTCGGGGGTCGGTGTCGTCAGGGGACTTGGCGACGGTCCGGTAATCGTAACCGGCAGCATGCAGCGAACGGTGTTCAGGCAGTTCCGCACGCTCGAAATCGCCGCCGGCGCCCGCTTCAGTCTTGCCGTTCCAGGCACGGTTGCGAACGGCGGGTTCCACACCCTCGTCGACAACGGGCTGTTCACGGTAAACGACGAACTGACCATCTCGGGTACGCTCTCCGGGACAGGAACCCTGGCGATGGCCGCCGGCGCCACGATCGAGATCGATAGCGCCGCGCCGTCGACCTTGACTACCAAATTCAATGGCGGCTACTCCGTCCTGGCCTTGATGAGCCCGTCGAGCTTCGCCGCGACGATCAGCGGTCTCGTGGTCGGCGACACTATCGACTTGCTCGGCATTACGGCGACCAGCGCGACCGTTGCGCCGAAGGACAGGCTGGTGGTGTACGACGGGACGACCCAGGTCGCCTCTCTGCAATTGGCCGGGAGCTACAACGGGGCCACCTTCGACGTGAGCGCCGATGGCAAGGGCGGCACGGACGTCACTCTGGCGACGCCCGGCGCGGCCCCATCGCCGCACGCCTTCATTTCAGCCATGGCCGGCTTCGGCGCGGCTGCGTCCGTCCATTCGGTGCTCGGCGACTTCAGGGCCGCTCATGAGCCCCACGTTCTGACCTCGCCACGGGTGGCGATCGCATAGCGGGCAAGGCCTTTGGCGTTCCGACGTCGGTCCGTCGAAATATGTCGGGTTCGGAGAAGGCTGCGGTCAGGTTGTGGAGCTCTTGGCCACGGACCGCACGGCGGCAGAGTGCGGCATTGCCCAATCCGACACGGCGGTTTGACACGCCGCGCTTCAAGTGACTGGACACATGGCCGACGCCGACCGCCGGCTCGCCTGACCGCGACCACCAGCCGTCACTTGTCTGGGCGAACAATGCGCGCGGGGTTCCGGCGTTGGCTTACAGCACCTCATGACGCTACAATTCGTGCCTGTCGCCGAAGGAGAAGACATGCGCACCACCTTGGCGCTCGACGATGAATTGTTCGCTCAGGCACAAGCCTACACAGGCCTGTCGGAAAAGTCGGCGGTCGTGCGCGAAGCCCTGCGAGCTTTGGTCGAGCGGGAGAGCGCCCGACGCCTGGCGCGCATGGGCGGCAGCGCTCCGGATTTCGAGGCTGCGCCACGACGGCGCCCATGGGAGGATTGATCCTTGTCGATAGTTCCTTATGGATTGGCATATCCGCGCCGCAAACCCGGCATTTGTAGCTTTATTGTACGAGAATCGGGTGCTCACACATCCGTTCGTAATCGGCGAACTCGCCCTGGGTCATCTGCCTGATCGCACCTTGTTTCTGCGGTCATTGCAGAACCTCCCAAGGGCCGTGGCGGCGAGCGATGCGGAGGTTCTCCACATGATCGCACGGCAAAGCCTGGCGGGGGCCGGAATCGACTATGTGGACGCCCACCTCCTCGCGTCGACCAGGCTCACCATCGGCGCGTCGTTCTGGACGCTCGACAAACGATTGAGCGCCGTAGCGGACTATTTGGGCCTGCCCCCCGAACTGGAATGATGATCGAGCGATACTCGTGGCGATCACTTCGGTCCTTCGCCTTGCGGCCAGATGCAAAGGAGAGTTCCATGTCTCCGGCGACGGCGGGGCACGCGTGTCAAGGCGACTCACCCCCTAGACCCTGATGCGTTCAGACGGAACAGATCTGAACGCTGAATCAGGGTCTAACTTTTTGCTTCTAGAGCAGGATTCAGATTTTAGATGATTTCATCTAAAATCATCCTGCTCTAGACATCGACCTCCGCATCGAGCGCGTTCTCCTGGATGAATTCGCGCCGGGGTTCGACCAGGTCGCCCATCAGCCTCGTGAACAGGTCGTCGGCGTCGTCGGCGTGGTCGACCTTGACCTGCAGAAGGGTGCGCGCGTTATGGTCGAGGGTGGTTTCCCACAACTGATCGGGGTTCATTTCGCCCAGCCCCTTGTAGCGCTGGATAGTGAGGCCCCGCTTGCCAGCCTCGTACACCGCCGAGACCAGGTCCAGCGGCCCGCGCACCTGTTCCGAGCGGTCGCGGCGCCGGAAGATCGCCGGTGAGGCGAAGGTTTCGGAAAGGCTCGCCGAGCGCTCGGCCAGGCGCCGCGCGTCGGCCGAGTGCAGCATCGCCTCGTCCAGCACGATGCGTTCCGACACGCCGCGCTTGGAGCGGATGAACACATAGCCGCCGCCGACCGCCGGCTCGCCCGACCAGGGTCCATCGCCGTCCTGGGCGTAGAGGTCCAGCCGCCGCGCCGCGCGTTCCAGGTCGCCGCCCTCTTCCATCAGTCCGGCGAGCGCCGCCTGCTCGATGGCGAAGGCCGGGGCGCGGGTGGACAGGCGGTCGATGTTGGCCTTGGCCTGGCGCGCCGCCAGGGCCAGGGCGCCGAGATCCGCGCCGATCATCCGCTCGCCGTTGGCCAGGTCCAGACTCGCGCCGTCCAGGCCCTCGTCGATCAGGAAGGCCTGCATCTCACCCTCGTCCTTCAGATAGCGCGAGGACTTGCCCTTGCTGGCCTTATAGAGCGGCGGCTGGGCGATATAGAGATAGCCGCGCTCGATCACCTCCGGCATCTGGCGATAGAAGAAGGTCAGCAGCAGGGTGCGGATGTGCGCGCCGTCGACGTCGGCGTCGGTCATCACCACGATGCGGTGATAGCGGATCTTGTCGATGTTGAAGTCGTCGCGGCCGATGCCGGCGCCCAGGGCGGTGATCAGGGTGCCGATCTGCTCCGAGCCCAGCATCTTGTCGAAGCGGGCCCGCTCGACGTTGAGGATCTTGCCGCGGAGGGGCAGCACCGCCTGGTTCTCGCGGTTGCGCGCCTGTTTGGCCGAGCCGCCGGCGCTGTCGCCCTCGACGATGAAGATCTCGGATTTGGCCGGATCGCGTTCCTGGCAGTCGGCCAGCTTGCCGGGCAGGGAGGAGATGTCCAGCGCCGACTTGCGGCGGGTCAGTTCGCGCGCCTTGCGCGCCGCCTCACGGGCGGCGGCGGCCTCGGCGACCTTCTGGATGATCAGCTTGGCTTCGGCCGGGTGTTCCTCGAACCACTGGGCTATGCCCTCGCCGACCAGGCCCTCGACGGCGGGGCGGACTTCGGAGGAGACCAGCTTGTCCTTGGTCTGGGAGGAGAACTTCGGATCGGGCACCTTGACCGACAGCACGCAGGTCAGGCCCTCGCGCGCATCCTCGCCGGTGACCGACACCTTCTCGCGTTTGGCCACGCCGGACGTTTCCGCGTAAGAGGTGATCACCCGGGTCAGGGCGCCGCGGAAGGCCGACAGGTGGGTGCCGCCGTCGCGCTGGGGGATGTTGTTGGTGAAGCACAGCATCGTCTCGTGATAGCCGTCGTTCCACCAGAGGGAGAGATCGATCTCGACCTTGTCGCGCTTGCCGCGGATGACCAGCGGCGCCTTGAGGAGCGGGGTCTTGGCCTTGTCGAGGTGGCGCACGAACGCCTCGACGCCGCCCTCGTAGTGCAGGATTTCCTCGAACGGCTCGGCGCCGCGCAGGTCGCGGAAATAGATCACCACGCCGGAATTGAGGAAGGCCAGCTCGCGCAGCCGGTGCTCCAGCGTCTTGCGGTCGAAATCGATGTGCGAGAACGTCGACAGCGAGGGCATGAAGCTGACCTCCGTGCCGGTCAGGAACTCGCCGTTCGCGCGCAGGGGCGCGGCGCCGGTGATCTCCAGCGAGCGGACGGTGTCGCCGCGCTCGAACCGCATGGTGTGACGCTGGCCATGGCGGTAGATGGTCAGGTCAAGCCAGTCGGACAGAGCGTTGACCACCGAGACGCCGACGCCGTGCAGGCCGCCGGAGACCTTGTAGGAGTTCTGATCGAACTTCCCGCCGGCGTGCAGTTGGGTCATGATCACCTCGGCCGCCGAGACGCCCTCGCCCTCGTGGATGTCGGTGGGCACGCCCCGGCCGTCGTCGGTGACGGTGCAGGAGCCGTCGGCGTTGAGGATCACCTCGACCCGGGTCGCCCAGCCGGCCAGGGCCTCGTCGATGGCGTTGTCGACCACCTCGTAGACCATGTGGTGCAGGCCCGAACCGTCGTCGGTGTCGCCGATGTACATTCCAGGGCGCTTGCGCACCGCGTCGAGGCCCTTGAGCACCTTGATGGAATCGGCGCCGTACTCGTTCGCGGCGGCGTCGGCGGCCTCGTTGTCGTGCTCGACGCCTGGGGTTGCGGGATCGGCGTTTTCTTGGATGGGGGTGTTTTCGTCGGTCATCGTCGTTTCAGGAGTCCAGGGCGGTCAGGGTCGATGCGTCGACATGAACGCCTATCGCCCGACCCTTGAGGGTTTCGAAGAGCAGCGCGTCGGTGCCGGTCAGAAAAGCCTGCAGGGAAAGCGCCTCGATCTCGTCGAAAAGGGCGGCGCGTCTGAGAGGATCCAGATGTGCCGCCACTTCATCGAACAGCAATACAGGATTCGGCTGCGATTTCGAACGGGAAAGTCGCGCGGCGTGGGCCAGAACCAGATTGAGAATCAGCGCCTTCTGCTCGCCGGTCGAGCATTCGCCGGCCACGCGATCCTTCCCGCGATGCACGACCACCAGATCGCCACGATGGGGGCCGGTCAGAGCGCGCCCGGCGGCGGCGTCACGGCCGCGCCCGCCGGCCAGGGCCGAGGTGAGCCGCGCCGCAATCTCGGCCATGTCGACCCCAGCCAGCGCCAGTTGTTCCCACTGACCGGCCAGGCCCAGGTTGGCGGAGGGGAAGTCCCGGTCGCCGCGCGCGTCTATCTCCGCTTGCAAATCGCTCAGCGTGCGCGCCCGCGCGCTGGCCGCCTTGGCTCCGGCGGCCGCCATCGCGCTCTCAAGAGCGGTCAGCCAATCAGGATCGGCCGGCCCGTCGACGAGCAGTTTCGTGCGTTCGCGCAGCGCGCGGTCATAGGCCGCGACATTGGCGGCGTGATCGGGCTCCGCGGCGAACACCAGCCGGTCGAAGAACCGCCGCCGCTCGCTTGCGCCTTCCAGGAACAGGCGATCCTGTGCGGGCGTCAGCCAGATCGGCCGGGTGTGTTCGGTCAGGGCGCCCGAGGCGACGGTCTCGCCGTCGATGCGCACGATTCGGCGCGACGCGGTCCCGCTCTCGACGCCGGCGCCCAGCCGGACCGAGCCGTGTTCGCCCTCGATGTCGACGGAGATCGCCCAGGCCCGGCCGACGCTCTCACCCGGCGCCCGGCGCCCGACGTCCGAGAGCGCGGCGCCGCGCAGCCCCCGCCCCGGGGACAGGAAGCTGATCGCTTCGAGCAGGTTGGTCTTTCCCGCTCCGTTGGGGCCGAACAGGAACACGCTGCGGCCACCGGTCGTCAGCTCCGCCCGGTCATACGAGCGGAAATCGGTCAGCCGGATCGTTCCGAGCCAGGAGCGCACGCGCGCGTCGCGAAAACGCGCCTCCTAGGCTCTCAGCGGCATCAGCACATATTGCACGCCGGCGTCGGTGGGATCGAGCGCGAGGACCGGATCGAGCATGGTCGCCGACGCGGCGCGATCGGCGAAACGAAACTCGGCCGTCTCGCCGCCGATCTGGGCCGCCACGTCCATCAGGTAGCGGGCGTTGAAGCCGATCTCGAAGGGGTCGCCGTCGTAGTCGACCTCCAGCTCCTCGACCGCCTGTCCGGTCTCCATGTTGCGCACGGTGAGGACCACGCGGCCGGCCTCCACCGAAAGTTTCACCGACCGGCTCTTTTCCGAGGAGATCGTCGCGACACGGTCGACAGCGGCGGCGAACAGGCGGTTGTCGACATTCATCAGCCGATGGTTATCGCGAGGAATGACGCGGGTGTAGTCGGGGAACGAGCCGTCGATCACCTTCGAGGTCAGCGCCGCGGCGCCGAAGTCGAACCGCACCTTCTGCGGGCTCAGGCGCAGCCCGATGGTTTCGCCGGCGTCTTCCATCAGGCGGCGGGCTTCTTGAATGGTCTTGCGCGGAACGATCACGCCGGGCAGTCCGGCCGTGCCTTCCGGCGCCGGCATGTCGGCCAGGGCGAGGCGATGGCCGTCGGTGGCGACGGCGCGCAGAAGCGGGCGGCCGTCCTCGATGACCGTATGCATGTAGATGCCTGTCAGATAGTATCGCGTCTCTTCGGTCGAGATCGCGAACCGCGTCTTGTCGATCAACCGCATCAGGTCGGTGGTGTCGACCGTGATCGTCGGGCTCAGACCGTCCGAAGACATCACCGGAAAATCACCCGCCGGGAGCACCGGCAAATTGACCTTGTATCGACCCGCGTGGACCTGCAGGCGGGGATCCTCGCCCGAGTAGCTGAGCGCGACCTCGGCGCCCTCCGGCAATTTGCGGACGATCTCGTACAGCGTGTGGGCCGACGCGGTTATCTGGCCGGGAGTCTCGACCCGCGCCGCGGTCGAATCGGTGATCTCGACGTCGAGATCGGTCGCCGAAAACGCCAGGGACCCCTCTCCCGCGGTCAGGAGAACGTTTGAGAGGATCGGTATGGTGTTGCGGCGCTCGACCACGCTCTGAACGTGGCCCAGGGCTTTGAGCAGAGCGGTGCGCTCGATCGTCAGCTTCATTCTTAAGCGTCCAACTCCGGCGCCGCCGCGGATCACACCCCGAGCGCGGCGGATGAAAAGGGACTTGGCAGATTAGCGAAATTGACGCCGTGAGGAAGGGGCCTTCGAGCAACAACGGCCGGGGGGCCAAAACCACAGGCCCGAGCGCCTGCTCCTAAGGGTTTAGTGTGCCCTGGCCGAACTTCGAACCCGCCAGCTGGAGAGGGTGCTCGTCGGCCGAAGACCACAAGGATTGACGCCAGCTCAGCTGGCGACGCTGCCCGCGCGTTCGGGCGCCGTGGACTCGGCCGTTCCCGGGCCGGTGGAATCCTTGGCCGCCACGACGACCATGGCAGGCCGGACGACGCGGCCGAACAGGTCGTAGCCCGATTGCAGAACCTGGATGACCATACCCGGCGCCACGGCGTCGGACGTCTGTTCCATCATCGCCTGGTGAAGGTGCGGATCGAACTTCTCGCCGACACGGGGCGCAATCGACTTCAGGCCGTTGCGCTCGAACGCGCCGATCAGATCCTTCTGAGTCATCTCAAGGCCGATCGCGAGACTGCGCGTGGCCGGATCCTCGGCGTCCTTGGGCGCGTGCTGCAGGGCGCGCGCGAGGTTGTCGGCCACGCCCAGCAGGTCCGCGGCGAATTTCTGAATCGCGTAGGCCCTGGCGTCGTTGACCTCGCGCTCGGCGCGGCGCCGGGTGTTTTCCACCTCGGCGGCGTAGCGCAAGGCCTGCTCCTTGAGGGCGGCGGCTTCGGCGCGCAAGGCGGTTGCCACGTCCTCGTCCGTCGTCGCGGTCTGTTCAGCGCCCGACATTCCGTTGGCGGCTTCTTGGTCTGAGGTCGTCACAGGTCATCCATCCATGATTCGCCCGAGCGCCCTGGCCGTATAGTCGACCAAGGGGATCACCCGGGCATAGTTGAGACGCGCGGGACCGATCACGCCGATCGCACCCAGGACGCGCTGTCGACCGGACATATAGGGCGCGGCGATCAGAGCGGAACCCGATAGTGAGAACAGACGGGTTTCCGCGCCGATGAATATCCTCACGCCGGCGGCGTCGCGCACGTCGTCCAGCAGACCGATCACCTGCCCCTTCTGTTCGAGGTCGTCAAACAACAGCCGCACGCGGTCCAGATCGGCGAGCGCGTCGGGATCGCCCAGCAGGTTGGCGCGGCCGTGGACAATGAGAGCGCGGTCGGAGCCTTCCCCGCCGCCCCAGGCAACCAGGCCGTCCTCCACCAGGCGCGCCGCCACCGCGTCGAGTTCACTTCGCGCCTTCGCCAGCTCGGCGGCGACTTCCGCCTTCACGTCCGACAACATCTTGCCGCGCAACCGGGCGTTCAGGAAGTTCGATGCTTCCTGCAGCGCGGCCGGGGTCACGCCCGCGTCCCGGCGCATCAGGCGGTTTTCCACCAGGCCGTCGGCGAACACCATGATGGCCAGGGCCTGATCGAGGCCGAGGGCGAGGAACTCCACGTGCTTCACCTCGGCGTCGCGAACCGGCGTGACGACCACGCCGGCGCCGCCGGCAAGGCCGGACAGGATGGCGCTGGCTTCGTTGAGGGCGTCTTCGAACGAGCGTCCGTGCGCCGACAGGCGCGCCTCTATGTTGCGCTTGTCATCCTCGGCTATGTCGCCCACCTCGAGCAGCCCATCGATGAAAAGCCGCAGGCCGGCGTGGGTCGGCAGGCGCCCCGCGCTGACGTGCGGCGCCCCCAGCAGGCCCATTTCGGTGAGATCCTGCATGGTGTTGCGGATCGACGCCGCGGACAGATGCACGCCGCCGCGCGACAGCGTCCTGGATCCCACGGGCTCTCCGGTCTCCAGATAGCTCTCGACGATCCGCCGGAAGATGTCGCGGGCGCGCGCGTCGAGTTCGCTCAGACTTGCGCCGCGTGACTCGACTTGGCCGAGGAGAGGTTTGGTCATGGACGCTCCATCGCGATTAGTAGGATAAGCGCGCCTTCCCACGGCGCAAGCGGCGCCGGCCCGTTTCGGAGCCCAGTACATCCCCATGACCAGACCATCCGGCCGCGCCCCCGACGCCCTGCGGGCCGTCACCCTGGAAACCTCCGTCAACCGCTATGCGGAAGGTTCCTGCCTCGTCGGCTTTGGCCACACGCGCGTCCTGGTGACCGCCAGCGTCGAAGAGACCGTGCCGCCCTTCCTGCGCGGCCGCGGCCAAGGCTGGGTCACGGCCGAGTACGGCATGCTCCCTCGCGCCACTCATACCCGGGGGCGCCGTGAAGCGGCGCAGGGGAAGCAATCGGGGCGCACGCAGGAAATCCAGCGCCTTGTGGGCCGCTCGATGCGAGCGGTGGTGGATCTGAAGGCCCTGGGAGAGCGGCAGCTGACGATCGATTGCGATGTCATCCAGGCCGACGGCGGCACGCGCACCGCCGCCATCACCGGAGGCTGGGTCGCCCTGAAGCTGGCCTGCCGCTATCTGGTCGCGGAAGGCGTGCTCAAGCGTGATCCCGTCCTCGATCACGTGGCGGCGATCTCCTGCGGCCTCTTCGAAGGCGCCGCGGTCCTCGACCTCGACTACGAGGAAGACAGCAACGCCGAGGCCGACGCAAACTTCGTGCTGACCGGCGCCGGCGACATCGTCGAGATCCAGGCCACCGGCGAAAAGCGTGGCTTTTCACGCGGCGAGTTCGAAACCCTGTTCGGCCTCGCGACCGACGGCATCGGCAAGCTCGTGGCGTTGCAGAAGGCGGCGATCGGAGGCTGACGTCTGTTCAGCTCGTCTCCGCGTCGTCGTCCGGATCGTCCGGCGGGCCCGCCTCATAGTTCATGAGATCGCCCGGCTGGCAGTCGAGTTCGCGGCAGAGCGCGGCCAGCGTGGAAAAGCGGACCGCGCGCGCCTTGCCGGTCTTGAGGATGGACAGGTTGGCGATGGTCACCCCCACGCGGTCGGCCAGCTCGGTCAGCGACATGCGGCGGTCCAGCAGCAGGCGGTCGAGGCGAATGCGAATGGGCATGGGTTAAATCGTCAGCTCCGCTTCGCCGCGAAGTCGCGCGCCCTCGCGAAAGACCTCGGCCAGCACGACGATCACCAGGACCGAAAACCAGGTGGTCAGGTTGACGCCGCCGCCGATGTTGGCATGGCCGCGAAACACCAGATGGTCGATGGTCGAGGCGGCATAGCGGCCCACCTCCAGTAGCGCCAGGGTCGAGCCGATCACTCGAAGGCGGCGGACGTTGTCCGGGTGGAAAGGGTCTCCCGCGATCAGGGTCTGGAAGATGCGGCGCAGGCGTCCGACGATCACGATCGCGCCGCCCACATAAAGATCGAGGCCCAGCAGGAGACCCGCCAGGGCGGGGCCGATCCATGGACCCTTGAGACGCAGGTCTTCCAGGTCGATGTTGTGGGTCAGCAGGTCCGGGCGGAAACTGACGAGGAGCACCGCGAGGATCGCCACGGCCAAGACCACGGCGGCCACGAGCAGGGCGAAGTAGAAGACATCGAGGATGACCTTCAGGAAGCTCGACACGGAGCCTGGGCCCAGGGTGCGCATCACAACCTCTCCTAACCTCCGCGCCGAGCGGCGGCCGGGAGCCCGATTACCACCAATGCGTTCAACTGGCTCGACGCTATGCCAGCGACAATTTTCGATCAAATGAATTATCGTTTATCAATATTGAGACCTGCGTCACGGTTTGGCGGCGCGCCCGGAACGCGGTAAACTGGCTTCATGATCCTTCGTCTCGATCCCGGAACGCGTCTGGTCGCCGCCACCCATAACGCGGGAAAGGCGCGCGAGCTGGGCGAACTGCTGTCCGACCGCTTCGAACTGGTGACGGCCGGAGCACTCGGCTTGCCCGAACCCGACGAACCGGAGACCACCTTCGCCGGCAACGCCATGGTCAAGGCGCGCGCGGCCGCCGACGCCTCGGGCATGGTCGCGATCGCCGACGATTCCGGGTTGAGCGTCGCCGCCCTCGAGGGGGCTCCCGGCGTCCATTCGGCCCGGTGGGCAGGGCCCAACCGCGACTTCGCCCACGCCATGGCTCTGGTCGAAAGCCGGCTTGTCGCAGGCGACGACGAGGATCGCACGGCCTGGTTCACCTGCGCCCTGGCGGTGGCCTGGCCGCGCGGCCCCATCGTGATTTTCGAGGGCCGCGTCGACGGGGCGTTGACCTTCCCGCCGCGCGGCGAGCGCGGCTTCGGCTACGATCCTATATTCGTTCCACAGGGTCATTCGAAGACGTTCGGCGAAATGTCCGCGCCGGCCAAGGACGTCATCAGCCATCGCGCCAAGGCGTTCGAGGCGCTGAAGGCCTCGTTGTTTTGAACGCGGCGCCGCTGGGCGTCTACGTTCACTGGCCCTACTGCGCGCGGATCTGTCCCTACTGCGACTTCAACGTGTTTCGCGACCGTGGGCGGCTCGAGGAAAAGACGGCCCTCGTCCGGGCGATATTGCTGGATCTGCGCGGCCAGGCCGCGTCCATCGGTCCACGCCGGCTTGGAGCGCTCTTCTTCGGGGGCGGCACGCCCTCCCTCATGGACCCAGGCGACGTCGCGGCGATCGTCGACCTGGCGCGCGCGCTCTGGCCTTCGTCCGCCGACCTCGAGATCACCCTCGAGGCCAATCCGACCGACGCCGAGGCAGACCGCTTCGCCGCCTTCGCCGCGGCGGGCGTGAACCGCCTGTCCCTCGGCCTGCAATCGCTGAACGACGACAGTCTGCGGCGCCTGGGGCGCAACCATGACGCAGCCTCGGCAAAGCGCGCCGCCGAGCGCGCCGCCCAGGCGTTTGGCCGCGTGTCGATCGACATGATCTACGCCCTGCCCGATCAGACCCCCGGCGATTGGGCGGCGGAGCTGCGGGCCTGCATCGCGTTGGGACCGGAGCACATTTCCCCCTATCAGCTCACCATTGAGCCCGGCACGCCGTTCCACCGGGCCGTCGGCCGCGGGACGCTCCGGCCACCGCCGGAGGACAGCGCCGCCGACCTCTACGAGGTGACGCAGTCGACACTCGGGGAAGCCGGCTATGAAGCCTACGAAGTTTCCAACCATGCGCGCGGCGCGGCCGCCCGCTCGCGACACAACCTGATCTACTGGCGTGGCCAGGATTATCTAGGCGTCGGGCCCGGAGCGCATGGACGCATCACGCTCGGCGGCGAACGCTGGGCGAGCGTCTCCGCGAAGTCGATCGGCGACTATGTGCGGCAGGTCGAGAGCGGACTGTCGTGCGCCAACCGCGAACGCCTGGACGCCAGGGAGGTCGCGACCGAACGGCTGCTCATGGGACTGCGCACCGTCGAGGGCGTTCGCCTGGCGGAGCTGGCGCCGCTGGGGATCGACGCGGCGCGCGTCGCCCAATTGCCGGGGCTGGCGGAGATTGTCGACGGTCGCGTGCTGATCACGCCGCAAGGAAGACCGGTGCTCGACCGGATCGTCCGCGACCTCGCCCATGGCGCTTGAGCGCGCGCGAGCCTAGAATTTGGCCATGACCTCACCCCGCGCCCTGTCCCCCAACGAGGTCACGCCGGGGCTCTATCTCGTGGCCACGCCGATCGGCAATCTGCGCGACATCACGCTGCGGGCGCTGGATGTGCTGGGCGGCGTCGACGTGGTGCTGGCCGAGGACACCCGCGTGGCCGGCAAGCTGCTCGCGGCGCACGGCATAAAGGCGCGGCTGCAACGCTATGACGAGCACGCCGCCGCGCGCGCCAGACCCGGCATCCTCGCCGATCTCGCCAGCGGGGCCGCGGTGGCCTTGATTTCAGACGCCGGCACGCCGCTGATTTCAGACCCCGGCTACCGGCTGGCGCGGGAAGCCGCCGAGCAGGGCAGCGCGGTGATCCCGATACCGGGGCCGTCGGCGACCCTGGCGGCGCTGTCGGTCGCCGGCCTGCCGACCGACCGTTTCCTGTTCGCCGGCTTTCCCCCGGCGAAGTCGAGCGGCCGGCGCGCCTTGTTCGAAGAACTGGCCCATATCCGGGCGACCCTGATCTTCTTCGAAGGCGGATCGCGGCTCGCCGACAGTCTTGGCGACATGGCCTCGGTGTTCGGCGCGCGCGAGGCCGCGGTCGCGCGCGAGCTCACCAAACTGCACGAGACGGTGATCCGGGGGCGGCTGGACGCCCTGGCCGCCGACCCGCGCTTCGTCGCGCCGAAGGGTGAGATCGTGGTGCTGGTCGGTCCCGGAGACGAAGCGCCGGCCACGCCCGAGACGATGGAGGCGGCGCTGGCCGAGGCGCTGACGCGCGCGGGCCCCGCCGAGGCGGCGGCGGAAGTCGCCAAGGCCCTGGGACTGCCCCGGCGCGACCTCTATGCGCGCGCCCTCGCCATGCGCGGCCGCTGAGGTGGGCTCCGCGCGCGCGGAGCGCGGGGGGCGCGCGCGGCGATCCGGACGGCGGGGCGAGGTCTTCTGCGCGCTCTGGCTGATGGCCAAGGGTTACCGGCTGCTGGGTTTCCGGCTGCGCACCCCGCTGGGCGAGATCGATCTCCTGGTTCAGAAGGGCGCGACCGTCGTGATCGTCGAGGTAAAGCGCAGGCGCGATATCTAGGAGGCGCTCGCCTCGGTGACCTGGACGCAGCGCGAACGTCTGACCCGCGCGGCGAGGGCGAGCGTCGCGCGGCGGCCTGGGCTGGCGAACGCCCCAATTCGTCTCGACCTGATCGCCCTCGCGCCGGGACGCCTGCCGCGCCATATTCGAGGCGCGTGGGGTGAGTCCTGACGCGTTCGCCACACAAGCCCTTTGAGGAGTGCGCATGTCGCTGCTGGTCGCCGTCCAGATGGACCCCATCGAAGCCGTCAACATCGACACGGACACGACGTTCCTGCTGATGCTGGAGGCGCAGGCGCGCGGCCACGGCCTGTGGGTGTATCGGCCGGACCATCTGGCGCTCGAGGACGGCCGCGTGCTGGCGCGGGGTCGTCCCTTGAACATCCAGGCAGTCCAGGGCGATCACCATCGCGTCGGAGAGTACGAGGTGCGCGAGCTGGCGCAGATGGACGTGGTGCTGATGCGCCAGGACCCGCCGTTCGACATGGCCTACATCACGGCGACTCACTTCCTGGAGATCATCCATCCCGCCACCCTGGTGGTCAACGATCCGCTGGAGGTGCGCAACGCGCCCGAGAAGCTGTTCGTGACCCGGTTCCCAGGCCTGCAGCCGCCCACGCTGATCACCAGCGACGCCGAGGCGATCGAAGACTTTCGCGCCCGGCACGGCGACATGGTGCTCAAGCCCCTGTACGGCGGCGGGGGCTCCGGCGTGGTGCGCCTGGCCGCCGACGATCCCAACCTCGACGCCCTCCTGGAACTGCACGCGATGATCGGGCGCGAACCGGTGATCGCCCAGAAGTTCATCCCGGCGGTGTCGAAAGGCGACAAGCGTATCCTGCTGGTCGATGGAGAGCCGGTCGGCGCGATCAACCGGATCCCGGCCGCTGGACAGGTGCGCTCGAACCTCGCCAAGGGCGGCCGCGCCGAGGCGATCGCCCTGACCGCGCGCGATCTGGAGATCTGCGAGGCGATCGGCCCCGAATTGCGGGCGCGCGGCCTGCTGTTCGTCGGCATCGACGTGATCGGCGACTACCTGACCGAAATCAACGTCACCTCGCCGACCGGGGCGCAGCAGCTCAAGCGCTTCGGCGGCGCCGATGCGGCCGCGGCCCTGTGGGACAGGGTGGAGGCCATCCGCGGCGTGGGCCGGTGATCCTCGCACCCTAGTTTGTGGCAATGGCGGGCTCCTGACATAGCGAACGCCGCCGAGGGCCGGTTCGTTGCGGTCCGGTCACATTTTCTTTTTCCGTTCTCACTTTGTTCTTGATCCGCCCTCAGCCTCATGAGCACCCTGTGGAGGAAACCATGGGCGGGGGGCGCCAGTCATATGGCCTCGAGGGTGGTGTCGGTCGCATTCGAGGGGGTCGACGCGCGGCGTGTCGACGTCGAGGTGCAGACCGTCGGCGGCCTGGCGGCGTTCGTCGTCGTCGGCCTGGCCGACAAGGCCGTCGGCGAAGCCAGGGAGAGGGTGCGCGCGGCGTTCGCGGGCCTTGGCCTTGCCCTGCCGTCCAAGCGCGTCGTGGCCAACCTCGCCCCGGCGGACCTGCCCAAGGAGGGCAATCACTACGACCTGCCGATCGCCCTGGCGTTGATGTCGGCGATGGGCATCATTCCGCAGGACGCCCTCGACGGCTGGGCGGCGATCGGAGAGCTGAACCTGAACGGCGAGATCGCGCCGGTGGCCGGCGCCCTGCCCGCCTCGATCGCCGCCGGCGCCATGGGCCTGGGGCTCATATGCCCGGAAAGCTGCGGGCCCGAGGCCGCCTGGGCCGGTGAGACCGCCATACTGGCGCCGCGCTCGCTGATCGCGCTCGTCAATCATTTCCGCGGGACGCAGATCCTGAGCCAACCCAGGCCCGGACCGATGATCGACACCGCCCGCGGCCCGGACCTGGTCGATGTCAAAGGCCAGGAGAACGGCAAGCGCGCGCTGGAGATCGCCGCCGCCGGGGGCCACAACCTGCTCTACATGGGCCCGCCGGGCTCGGGGAAGTCGATGCTGGCGCAGCGCCTTCCGGGCATACTGCCGCCGCTGACCGCCGCCGAGCTGCTGGAGACCTCGATGGTGCATTCGATCGCCGGCCTGATCGCCAAGGGCGCGCTGACCCGCGCGCGGCCGTTCCGCGCGCCGCACCATTCGGCCAGCATGGCCGCCCTCACCGGCGGCGGCCTGCGGGTCAAGCCCGGCGAGGTTTCCCTGGCCCACAACGGCGTGCTGTTCCTCGACGAACTGCCGGAGTTCAGCGCCCAGGCGCTCGACAGCCTGCGCCAGCCGCTGGAGACCGGCGAGGTGGTCGTCGCGCGCGCCAACGCCCACGTCCGCTATCCGGCGAGGGTGCAGCTGGTGGCGGCGATGAACCCATGCAAGTGCGGCCACGCGGGCCTGGGGCGCGGCTATTGCGGCAAGGCCCCGCGCTGCCAGCAGGCCTATCAGGCCAAGGTCTCCGGCCCGCTGATGGACCGCATCGACCTGGTGGTGGAGATGCCGCCGGTCAGCGCGGCGGACCTGTCCCTGCCGCCGGCGGCCGAAGGCAGCGCCGAGGTCGCCGCGCGCGTCGCCCGGGCCCGCGAGGTCCAGGCCGCGCGGGCGCTTGAGGAGGGCGGAGACGACGCCGCCCCGCTCAACGCCCGCGCCGGCGGCGCCTGGCTGGACACGATCGCCGCGCTCGACGCCCCGGCCAAGGCCTTGCTGGCCAAGGCCGCCGAGGCCGGCGCCCTGACCGCGCGCGGCTGGAGCCGCACCCTGCGCCTGGCCCGCACCATCGCCGATCTCGACGGCGCCGCCGCCGTGCGGCGGGTGCACGTCGCCGAAGCGCTGGTCTACCGGCGCATCGGGCCGGCGGGGGAGAGCGTCACCGAACAACGGGCGAGCGCCTTCGGGATGTGAGCCCGGGGGTCCGTCGGGGGGTCCGGGTTGGCGCTGGCCGGGCGGCCGGGCGGCGGTCCTTGGGCTGTTGCGCTGCGGTGGTCCGGCGGCGCCAGGGCGGCTGAATGGCGGTTCGATGGCGGTTCGATGGCGGTTCGATGGCGGTTGGCTGGCGGTCCGCTATTGGCGTGAATGGCGAACACGAGATTGAATTTATTCGGGATTCTTCTGAGGCGCGCCTCCGCTTCGACCGTCGCGGCATCGTATCTGGGGTTCGCCACCGTCATTGGGGCCTCCGCATCAGCGTAACGGCTGCCGCCCATAGGGGCATAGACATTACATATTGCAATCCCAACGCATTTTGTCAAGGGCTCCGGCCGGCGACCGTGATCCGCCTGTCGGTCCCGCTCGGCGTCCAGTTCGTCCTCAGAAGATACAGGGGAAGATACAGGGACACAGTATGTAACTGAAAGGCGTACGTGCTTGCGGCGGCCATCGTTCATGCCTCGGCTGGGGCGCATGGTGATGGAGGAGGCGGCGCACCGCGTCACTCAGTGCTGCGATCGGGGCCGGCCGGCCATGCCCGCCGGCGCCGCGACCTGGGCCTAAGAGCCGGCCGTCGACCAGAAGAGATCAGTATAGTGTCCCTGGAACTTCCAAGGCCCGATACCAACAGATGTTCGGGCATGGGGCGCGAAATGCGACGTGCAGGTGATCCAAGCTCCCGCTTCCGTCACGTGGGACGGAACGCTTACAGAGCCAACGCTTACAATTCAAGACAGTGTTTACACAGGCGCGCACCTCGTCGCTGGGGATTTCATTGTGATGTCTCAGATTGGCGGCCCCACCGTCGACGCGGTCAGTGGAACCTCAGTGAACGCCGTTTGGGCGACAAAACAATCAAATTTCTCTTACCCGGGTTCTCCGGGATCCAATTATTCCCGCGGTGATATTGTTTCCTTTGATGATGGAGGCTCGACAAATTTCTCACAGATGGTAACTATTGTTGTCGATTCGACCCAAAATGGGGGCCAAATCGACGATTTTCATTTCCTGTATGGCGGGTTATATGCTGCACCGGGCCCGTCCGGCGCGCTGACTCAATCCAATTTTAGTAATACCACCGGTACCGGTGCGAAACTAAATCCTGTTTGGTCTGGATGGTCACTGATGAACAACACTCCCTACACCGCGGGATCCCATTATGCGGTCGGCGACATACTTGGAGTGACCACTCCAGGAACGACTTCTAGCGGGACGCCGCCGAGGATCATAGTCGAGCAGGTTCAAACTGTTATGACTACGCCGGGGGTTGTAAGTGCCTTTGACTTCATCAGCTATGGCTATTTCCCTACCGTAGGCACTAGTCCAGCTACTCTGGCGACAACGAATTTGGCCGGGTCTATGACTGGTATGGGGTTTCAAATTGGAACTAGCACTGCTGGCAGTTATGCGTATTGGGATCGCGGACCCTTTGCGACAAAGCTGGATTCCCCAATCACTGTGGTAGACACGACGCCCACAGGAACTACGGGTAGCACAACAATTACCTTCAAATCAGGAAGCATTGCTCCATCCTATCCGCAGCAGATGCAAATCCAGTCCATATATTTCACTGACAACGTAACTGCTCACCCCGTGGTTATGCGGGTTTGGGGGCGAGTTTGGGTGCGATGATGTCCTGGATGGCCTGCAGTGCGGATTTGCCTCGGAGTCGTCCGGTGGCGATGACGGAGACGGCGGCGGCGTAGAGCTTGGCGCCCC
>JBBRAV010000026.1:0-57772 GCA_038206535.1 Caulobacterales bacterium | reverse complement strand
GCCGCCGCCGTCTCCGTCATCGCCACCGGACGACTCCGAGGCAAATCCGCACTGCAGGCCATCCAGGACATCATCGCACCCAAACTCGCCCCCAAACCCGCATAACCACGGGGTGAGCAGTTACCAAATTCCATTGCCCGAACAGTCGTGCGACGTCGTCTTGACGGTTCTCTCTTTTCACCACGTGCGGGACCGCCGAACAAACCGCGCGCGTATTTCTACGAATTCGAAGGTCGCGCTCACCTTTTGCGACACTCGCTTGGCAAATCGCTGTGAACGCTGGTATCGTCATCCATGGCAGGCACGACGCCTCCCAATTTTGGAATGGATTGGAGTGAGCAGCCAAATTCTATTTCAAGACAGCTACTCATGCTACACGTACAGGTCGAGATCTACCTCAACCGTGAATAGAGCGGTTTGGCTTTTGAAACTCTTAGAGGATTGAAAAAATGCTGAATAGCCAATATTTCCGTAATACTTTTCTATTTTCGTTATTTTCAACAATAATTATGACATCGATTGCGACGCTGTCTCAGGCCGCTGTTGGCAGTCATTATGTTGAATCTCGCATTACATTGGCACAGTTGGACCCGCCTAGGAACGACACGCTCCCTCCGCCCGAAAACCAACGTTGCGTCGACTATGCCCACAACGCTCTCGCCGATTATGAAACGATGCGGCGCTTTCCGCAGTGTTCGATCCCCGATAGCCCGCGGTGGCAGTCCAACTTCCCCAATCACTACCAATGGTGTTTGACCGCGCGGCCGGAATGGCTGGGGAGCGAGACTCGCGCACGCGAAGACCATCTCAAGCAGTGTGGAGTGAGGCGAAGCTTTTGATGACCCCCAAAAATGGCAATGGCGCTGTAAGCCAGGGGAACATAAAGGCGGTCGGATCGATAGTGGTGAACGGCCATGAGGTGGGCATTACGGTCTGCCGGACGGTCGGAGGGGGTGGGCCGTAGTGCCGAGCTGTTTGCGGTCTTGCATGTGGTCGAACGCCAGGCTAACTGGCAAGCTCGTGAGAATTTGTAGGTGATGCATGCTGCTCCGCACATAGCAACTAAAGGCCAGGTTGTGTTTGGCAATCCTGGCAAACAGCTAAGGAGCGGGTCCAAAACCGCCAAGCCCTTGACGCCGAACCCGAGCTTGGCCAAGCAGCCGTGGGGAGTCCGTGGCCACGCGGTTTTCATTAAGCTGAGTCATGATCCATGAGCTTCAAGTTTGTCACTGCCGACCAGCAAGGTGTCATTTACGCCGTTACGGACACTGGCGACTTGCTCTACTATCGGGATCAAGCGCGCGACGGAACCGAGAACTGGGCATTCGGCGGGACCGGCCAGAAGATCGGCAGCGGGTGGGGAAGCTTCTTGCACGTGTTCGCCGGCGGAGATGGCGTGATCTACGCGATCACAGCCAGCGGTGATCTGCTCTACTACCGGGATCTGGCCGTTAACGGTACGGAAAACTGGGCATTCGCCGGCGTCGGCCAAAGGATTGGCAACGGCTGGGGAAGCTTTCGCCAAGTGTTTTCTGGGGGCAGCGGGATCATTTACGCCGTCGCGGCCAACGGCGATCTGCTCTACTACCGCGACGAGCATCGTGACGGCACGTCCGGATGGTCGTTCAACGGAATTGGCCAGAACATCGGCGTCGGTTGGGGCAATTTTCTCCACGTGTTCGGCGGGGACAAAGGCGTCATCTATGCAATCGCGCCGGACGGCGGTCTGCTTTTCTATCGCGATCTAGCGGCCAACGGCACAAAGAACTGGGCGTTTGGCGGGTTCGGTCAGAGAATTGGAAATGGTTGGAATGGGTTCTGGACGGTGCTGGCTGGAGGCGGCGGTATCGTCTATGCGATCACAGCCACGGGTGATCTCCTTTACTACCGCGACGAGGGCCGTGACGGCCACTTCAATTGGGCCTTCAATGGCCTTCCTCAGAAGATCGGCAATGGCTGGGCACCGGTCTCGATCGAGGGCTATTGCTGGCCGCTCTCCGCGGGGCCGGGAGAAACCATCGAATTTAAGGTCTCTTCGGGTTCAGCCTGTATCGTAACCTATCTTCGGCTGAAAACTCAGGCCAACGGCGATCCTGGCATTCCCATGGGTCCGCCGGCCGACGTCGCTGCCTCGATCCAAAACACCGCGGCGAACTGGGTCAGCGAGGGATGCAACTGGTCGACGACGTTTAGACTGCAGATTCCCCAAGACTGGAACTCCGGAATTTATGCCGCTTACTGCTCGGATACCGCGGGATATAGCTTCTATATCACGTTCATCGTCAAGCCCCCCGCCGGAAATAGTGCCAAGGTGCTGGCGCTTGCCAGCACCAATACATGGAATGCCTACAACAGTTGGGGTGGATACTCGAAATACGGGCCTATGACACCCAACACTCTCAGTTTTTTGCGGCCTAATCCGAGCGCTACGCCGCTCGACGACGGCAATGCCAACCATCTGACACGGGCCGATCTGTGGATTCTCAACTGGATGGAGGATGTCAGCTTTCGGCCCGACGTCATTACCGACACCGACTTCCACCTTGGTTTGAGTGATCTGAGCGAGTACCAGGCACTCGTGCTGACTAGCCATCCTGAGTACTGGAGCCTGGAGATGGTTGACCGGATCCAAACCTATCTCGCCGCTGGCGGCAGTTTGATCTACCTGGGCGGGAATGGGATGTTTGAGCGATGCATATTCAATGACGACGCTACCGCGCTCACCTTCTTTAACGGAGACGTCACCCTGGGCCGTCCCCAAGCTTACCTGCGCAATCTGCAACCACCACGCCCTGAGCGCGCGGTGTTGGGCGTAGCTTTTCGCTTCGATGACGCCTGGGGTCCTCCTCCATCGACAAACGTCGCCTTCCCCTATCAAGTCATTGCGGCGGAGCATCCGCTGTTCGCGGGCTCAGGAGTCGCCAATGGCGACCTGATCGGCCAAACGGGACGTCAGGGCGTTAACGGGGGGGGCGCTAGCGGATGGGAAATGGACACTTCAAACGTTGGAAATCACGGCGACGACGGCATCATCGTTGACGCCACTGTCGCCAGCGACCGCGGGACGCCACCGGCCAACCTCCAGCTTCTGGCGCGAGGAACCAACACCGACACACATGCGGCGGACATGACCTATTATGACACCGGCGCCGGCGGATTTGTCTTCTCGGTCGGATCGATTTGCTTCGGAGGAAGCTTGGTGCAGGACGCCGCTCTCCAGACCGTCGTTACCAACGCGCTGTCCCGGGCGCTGGCTGGTTAAGAAATTTTTGAGCCGCTTGGATGCGAGGGCGCGCCGCTAGAATTCGACCGGCAACTAAAATGTACGAAGCCTGTTTCAGGCGGAAATGTAGCCTGTTTGAGACGTTAGATCCACCGATATGAGTTGAATGGGAGAACCGGGCATCATCCTCGCGGTCTGTCCTCTTGGACTGTCGCGAGCGACTTGCGATTTCGTCTCCCAAGTCAACCGTTGTCGCGGTCAAGTTAAGCCCCTGGCGGCATGTTTCGCAACTGATTGGACTCTGACGTTCAGCTTCAGCGTCATCGCGCGGGGTTTTCTGTCCGGTGTCCCTGTTGCGCCCTTCTCTGCCCTTCAGTCGGGTCAAATCTCTATCTTTGTCGCGCTTAACCTTTGTTGTCAGACATTACTTATATATCGCAATATTTTAGCTCTGAGATGGTTTGCCTACAGCTTGAGTTCGCGCGGCGTCATCGCCAGGATCGCGGCGCGAGCGGCTGGGAGGGGTGGCGTCGTCTGGACGGCTGCCTCCGCCATCACCCCTGCCAATACACGGCATTCCCTGACGCCGGTGGCCAGCAAGGCGCGGAACGTCCTGATGCGCGAAACAAACCACAACATGGCCGCCACCCCCTCGGGGGGCGAGGATTTCAGCACGGCCTTCGCTCCGGGATAGATCCGATAACCCAAGGCCGCGATGACCGCCCAAGCGGCGTGCAAACCCCGCGCGACCGTCATGGCCTCGGACCAGGTGGCGCCAGCGCCGCGCCGGTGCGCGGTCGCACAGATGCTTTCCATGGCGACACACATCGGCGCGTGGCAGCGCAGCCAGAGCGGCATGTCCGGCTCGAAGGACGAAGGAAGGCCGGCGTCCCTAAACACCTCCGCCCACCGCGCATCGCCGTGCAGAGTCTTCTGTCCTGGATTGAGGGCGGTGCTGAGCACGCCGTCCCCGCCGACGGTCGCGGCCACGAACGGCATTCCAAAGCTGCAGCGTGACGCGCCGATCACCGTGGCGAGGCGCTCGGGTTCAAACGTGTTGAACATGAACTGGATCGCCTGAGCCCGGCTGCGCTCGAGGGCTGGCAGGACCGCGTCGACCTGATGCGCCAGGGTCGTCACCACTACCAGGTCGTAAGCCGCCGCCTCGTCCAAGGCATCGGCGACGCGCATCGCCGGGCGCGGCCCCGATGACGTCACCACACCCTTGTCGCGCTGCAACTGGTGCAGGCGCTGCGATCCGGGACGCGCGATGACGGTGACGTCATGGCCGGCCCGCGCCAGATGATAGGCGAAGGTGCTGCCGATGCCGCCCGGGCCGA
The DNA here is from genome assembly GCA_038206535.1 of Caulobacterales bacterium. GTDB lineage: Bacteria > Pseudomonadota > Alphaproteobacteria > Caulobacterales > Caulobacteraceae > Acaudatibacter. Next base: position 53,209 of record JBBRAV010000026.1, on the reverse strand, counting down.
TCACGGCGATCGTCAGCGGACGCGTGGCGGACGGTTGATGGTCTTGCATGTGTCACCTGTTGGATCGGCAAGGACGGGACGGGCGCGGAGGTTTGGGGCACAGGCGGCCGGTATGGCGGACGGGGCCGTACGGCGAAGCGGAGATCGGCGTGCGCGGGCCCTGGGTGGCGCAAGGGCGAGGCGTGTCCCTCTGTCCGCAGTCGACGCTCCGCCGCCGCCCAGGCGGGAAGGGCCTGGCCCGCCTGCGCCCAACGCACCACGCCGGCTTCCTGGCCCCAGACGCGCAGATGCGGCATCGCCCAGCGGTGCGCGCCGCCGGCCACATAGGCCTGGAGCGCGCGCTCATCCCGCCACACCGTCATTGTCCATAGGGTCAGGTCGATGGCCCGCGCACGGCGCCGGCGATGTAGCCTTTCGCCAGGCGAAGCTGTGCGATCGATCGATGGGCATGGAAGGCGAACAGCGGCAGCGACCATAGCGATCTGGCGCGAAAGCGGGTTACGCTGACGATCGTCCTGTCATGCTCAAAAGGCGATGGCGCGCTGACGGTTGGGCTGTGGCTGTCGAACATCGTGAACTCCTTGACGCCAATCTGGGCGTTTGGAACGGGACGGACCATGCGCTAGGGTCCGAATTCCCGTCGCTATCGTCCAAACCGATCATGGATCCCCCTGTCTGACGTCTTGTCTCTGCTGAAGCCGGCCAGCTATGCGTTTCGAGGGCTCGACGCCGGCGGGGCTTGGTCGATCGACTTCGAGGCGATCGAGGGGATCAAGTGCTTTGCGCTCTATTCGGGCGCCTGCTGGGTGGAGCTGGCCGGCCCCCCGGCCCCGGTCCGGCTGGAGGCCGGCGACTTCGTCATGCTGCCGACCGGGCAGGCGTTCCGGCTCTACACCTCGACCGAGGCGGCGCCCTTGGACGCGGAGGCGTTTTTCTCCAGCTTTCCCACCGGCGAGATCGCCGTGCTGAACGGCGGCGGGGGCTGCCTGGGGGTCGGCGGCTATTTCGATTTCGACGGACTTCACGCGGACCGTCTGCTCGCGATGCTGCCACCCCTCGTCCACATCCGCGCCGAAGCCAACAAGGCGGCCTTGCGATCGTCGATCGAACGGCTGATGTCCGAGATGCGCGCGCCGCAGCCCGGCAGTTCGCTGATCGCCGGACACCTCGCTCAAGCCCTGCTGGTCGAAGCCATTCGGCGGCACCTGGCCGAGCGGTCGAGCAACAGCACAGGCTGGCTGTTTGCGCTCGCGGACCGGAAAATGCACGCCGCCATTGCCGCGATGCATGCCGATCTTGGGCGGCGCTGGACGTTGAAAGACCTCGCGGGCGTGGCGGGCATGTCGCGATCGAGCTTTGCCGCCCGCTTCAAGGCGACGGTCGGCGAGCCCGCCATGGACTACCTGACGCGCTGGCGGATGATGGTGGCCGCCGAACGCCTGACCGCCGAGGGACTGTCGATCTCGGTGGTCGCATCCGCCGTGGGCTACGACTCCGACAGCGCCTTTGGCGCGGCGTTCAAGCGGGTGATCGGGCGCCCACCGCGACAGTTCGCGAAGGTCGCGGCGTGAGCTCAGGGATTGCATAACGGCACGGGTGGGACAGGCGCCCCTGTGGGCTCGGCGTGAAGCGCGACCTTGAGCTGGCGACGGCCTAGGCTCGCGCGATCGATGGCGCGCCCGCCGAAGTCCAGTCGCGCGTGGCGCGCCGCTGGCAAGGTCTCGATGCCTATCAGCCGCACCGCCTTTGTCTCCGAGGCAATCGTCCTGGTCAGCGACCTTGACGCTGGCAACCGGCTTGCGGGCAAATCGGTGATCTTGATCGGAAGAAGACCGTGTATCGGTCGGGCGTGTCGTCAGTCGAGCCAGACGACCGCAGAGTTGCGGGGCAAATTGGGATGGGTTACGACAGTGCGGCCCTATTCCACCGCCTTCAAGATGATCTCGACAGCGGCCAAGCGGTTGCGAGCGTCCGACAGGTTCGCCTCCATGGCGGCCAGGCTGGTTGTGATCCGCGACTGAAGCGCCGAGGCGCTTTCCGCGAGCTGGCGATAGGCGTCGTCGTTGGCGAGCCGCGCCCGCGCCTGCTGTACGAGGGCGTAGTAGCGCATGGCGAAGATGATCAGGACCGTCGCCAACGGCATTATCAGGGTCAACAGGTAGAAGATTGCGGTCATTGGGAATCCCCTAGGTTTTCAAGGTTTGGCGGTGAGTGTCTTCGCCGCGTCGGCAACGGCCGCCGGCGTCAGGTGGAAAGCGAAATCGGTGACTTCGAAATAGTTGAGCGCCTTGCCGTCCGGGGACAGCTCCAGCTTGCTGGTCACCAGGCCGGCCTCCTCCAGCTTCTGCAGATGCAGATGCAGCAGGGGCCGGCTGATGCCGATCTCGCGCGCGAGCCGGCTGACATAGTTTCGACCGCCGCCGGCCAGCGCCGCGACGACGCGCATTCGATGCGGATTAGCCAAGGCGGCCAGGGTCGCCAGCAGCTGGTCGCCGTGCGCCTTGGTGACGGTATTCAGTTTCATATGTAAGAAATAACTGACTCATGTCAGGGAATCAATAGAGTATCTCGCGGCGCGGGCGAGCCCGCGCTTCGATCGACCCGATCACCCTCACCGTGGATGCGGCGAGCGCGCGCCCGAGGACAGGCTCCGCCGTCAGGGTGGGGTAGTGGTTATGAAATCCCACACAGCTTTCGGGGCGGAGAGACTTCCCCACCCTGGACGCTTCGCGTCCTGTCCCTCCCCATGAAGGGGAGGGAGGTCGGTCGGGTTAGGCCGCCAGGGCTCGTTCCAGGTTCTCCGCGACCTTGTCGAGGAAGCCTTCGGTGGTCAGCCAGCCCTGGTGGTCGCCGACCAGGAGGGCGAGGTCCTTGGTCATGAAGCCGGCTTCGACCGTGTCGACGCAGACCTTTTCCAGCGTCTCGGCGTAGCGGTCGAGGGCGGCGTTGCCGTCCAGCTTGGCGCGATGCTTGAGGCCGCGGGTCCAGGCGAAGATCGAGGCGATGGAGTTGGTCGAGGTGCTCTCGCCGCGTTGGAACTGGCGATAGTGGCGGGTGACGGTGCCGTGCGCGGCTTCGGCCTCGACGGTCTTGCCGTCGGGCGTCACCAGCACCGAGGTCATCAGGCCGAGCGAGCCGAAGCCCTGCGCCACCTGGTCGGACTGCACGTCGCCGTCGTAGTTCTTGCAGGCCCAGATGAAGGCGCCCGACCACTTCAGGGCCGAGGCGACCATGTCGTCTATCAGGCGGTGCTCGTAGACGATGCCGGCGACCTTGTACTTGTCGGCGAACTCGGTCTCGTAGATGTGCTGGAAGATGTCCTTAAAGCGCCCGTCATAGGCCTTGAGGATGGTGTTCTTGGTCGACAGATAGACCGGATAGTGGCGCGCCAGGCCATAGGTCAGGCTGGCGCGGGCGAACTCGGCGATCGACTCGTCGAGGTTGTACATGGCCATGGCGACGCCGCCGCCGGGGTATTGAAACACCTCGTGCTCGATCACCTGGCCGTCGTCGCCCTCGAATTTGATGGTCAGCCTGCCCTTGCCCGGCACGACGAAGTCGGTGGCCCGGTACTGATCGCCGAACGCATGGCGGCCGATGATGATCGGCTGCGTCCAGCCCGGCACCAGGCGCGGCACGTTCTTGCACAGGATCGGCTCGCGGAAGACGACGCCGCCCAGGATGTTGCGGATCGTGCCGTTGGGCGACTTCCACATCTTCTTGAGGTGGAATTCCTTCACTCGCGCTTCGTCTGGGGTGATGGTGGCGCACTTGATGCCCACGCCATGGCGCTTGATGGCTTCGGCGGCCTCGATCGTCACCTTGTCGTCGGTGGCGTCGCGGTGCTCCATGCCCAGGTCGTAGTAGTCGATGGGCAGGTCCAGGAACGGCAGGACCAGCTTGTCCTTGATCAGCCGCCAGATGATGCGGGTCATCTCGTCGCCGTCGAGATCGACGACCGGATTGGCGACCTTGATTTTCGTCATGGGCGGGCGAAGGCTCTCAAATGTTCACGTGTGGGGCGGCCTCGGCCTCGCCGAATTGCGCCCGCGCTGGCTATAGAGGCTTCGTCGTCGCTGGGGAAGCGTCCGAGGTCAGCGAACGGCGCTGCAGAAAAGCCTGGCGGTATCGGCGATCAGCCGGTCGCGCTCGGCCTCGGTGGCGCTGGAGCCGGCGAGAAACGCCGCCATCACCATGACCCGGCCATCCGCGAGGGTCACGACGCCGATGTCGTTGACGGCGGGGGTCAGGCCGAGATCGGTCGGGGCCGTCCCGGTCTTGTGCGCCAGGCTCGCGCCCGACGGCAACCCGGCGCGCAGACGATGGGCGCCCGTATCGCCCTCCTTCATCAGGCGCAGCAACAGTCGCGTCGAGGAGGGCAAAATCAAGGATCCGACCACCAACCGCCGCAGGAACTCGAGCGCCGCGGAGACGGTCGCGGTATCCCGCGGATCGCCCAGGTAGGCGTTTATCGCCGCTTCCCGCGACCCGGCCGGTATAGCGTCCCTGGCGGCCATCCAGGCGGCGTGATCCTTCCACTCGGGCTCGAATGGCGGCATGCCGGCAATGGCCGGCTGCAGTTCGCGCTCATAGCGATCGATGCTCATGCCATCGACGCCCTTGGCGCGCAGCCAGTCCGTCACTGCCCGAGGCCCGCCGATCCGCTTCATGATCGCATCCGCAGCGGTGTTGTCGTTCTGTTGGACGGCCAGGGCGATCAGATCCACGGCCGGGAGGTCCATCACATGGGTCCGGGGCGGAGACGGCCAGACGGCGTCGATCGGGCCGTAGGGCGGCGAGAGGTCATCGGGCGTGAGCCGTATCCTCTCGTTCAGCTTCAGCCGGCCGGCGTCGACATCGGCCAGGGCCGCGGCCGCCAGGGGGGCTTCGAACACGTTTTGCAGCGGCATCCGCGCGGTCAGGTCCCAGACCCAATTCTGGCCGGTGGCCGGGATCGATACGCCGGCGTTCAGGAAGGCCGGCCGGGCGCGCGCCGCCAGGGCGGGAAACTCGCGATCCAACCTCGCGCGATCGAGCACGAGCGGAGCGAGCGCCGACTTCGGCCGCCGGGCGCAACCGGCCACGCTCGCGCCCAGACAGATCATCACGCGGCGGCGGGCTGGGTCCATGAACGCGCGAATCTCCGAAGGCGGTGCGAAACAGCATATCCGCGCTCGGAGCGAAATCCGCTATGGCGTGCGTCATGAACACCGACGCTCCCTGCGTGATCCTCAATGAACCCCAACTGGCCGAGAATATCGGCGCGGTGGCGAGGGTGATGGCCAACTTTGGACTGGACGACCTTCGGCTCGTGCGCCCGCGGGACGGCTGGCCGCAGTCCCGGGCCTGGGCCAGCGCGTCAGGGGCGGACTGGCCTCTCGACGGCGCCAAGGTCTTCGCGCGGCTCGAGGACGCCATCGCCGACTTGCAGCTGGTGCTGGCGACCACGGCGCGGCCGCGCGAGACCTTGCTGCCGGTGCGCACGCCGCGAGAGGCGGCGCGACAGCTGCGGTCCGCCGCCGACGCCAGGTGGCGAAGCGGGCTGTTGTTCGGCGGCGAGCGCGCGGGCCTGGAGACAGCCGACGTCGCGCTGTGCCAGGCCATCGTCACCATTCCTGTCGATGCGAGATTTCACTCCCTCAACCTTGCGCAGGCGGTCGCGATAAACGCCTACGAGTGGCGACTGACGGTGAACGGCGAGGCGCCTGCGGCGTTCCGCGAGGGCCCGCCGCCGGCCGAACAGGCGGCGGTGCTGGGGTTCTACGAGCAGCTGGAAGGTGAGCTCGAAACCGCCGGCTTCTTCCATCCGCCGGAAAAGCGCGCTTCCATGGTCAGGAATCTGCGTGTCGCGTTTGGGCGCGCCCAACTGTCGGATCAGGAAGTGCGCACGTTCCGCGGCGTCGTCACGGCGCTGGCGAAGGGCAGGGGGCGCGTGCTGGCCAAGCTCGCGGCCCGGCGCGCCGGCGCCGACCACGACTGAGCTTTCTTGACATGATCGGCCCACTCCTCGATAAGCACCGCTTTCCGCCGCGCGGCTCGCCGCCCGGCGCGAAAGCTCATGACGGGTGACGCGTCGGCCGCCGTTGAAATTGCGCCTCCATCTGGGGAGGCGCCGGCCCGGGTCTGAAGAAGAGACAAACGAACCACCATGTCCAAACGACATTCGGCAAAATACAAACTCGATCGGCGCATGGGCGAGAACATCTGGGGACGGCCCAAGTCGCCGATCAACCAGCGCTCATATGGTCCCGGCCAGCACGGCCAGCGTCGCAAAAGCAAGGTGTCGGACTTCGGCCTGCAGCTGCGCGCCAAGCAGAAGCTCAAAGGCTATTACGGCAACCTTACCGAAAAGCAGTTCGCCAAGACCTATGACGACGCCGCCAAGCGCAAGGGCAATACGTCGGAGAATCTGATCGCCCTGCTGGAATCGCGTCTGGACGCCATCGTCTATCGCGCGAAATTCACGCCGACGGTGTTCTCGGCGCGCCAGTTCGTCAACCACGGCCACGTCATGGTCAACGGCAAGCGCGTCAACATTCCCTCCTATCGGGTCAAGGCGGGCGATGTCGTGCAGGTGCGCGAGCGGTCACGCAACATGGCGCTGGTGCTGGAGGCCCTGCAACTGGCGGAGCGCGACACCCCCGACTATCTCGAAGTCGACGCCAAGGCGATGAGCGCGAAGTTCATCCGCACGCCGGACTTCGCCGAAGTGCCTTATCCGGTGAAGATGGAGCCCAACCTCGTCATCGAATTCTACGCGTCTTGAGAAAAGGAGCGCGGGCCTCTGGCCCGCATCTTTTTTTGGTGGCGGGCCGGAGGCCCGCGCTCCTTTTTAGCTCAGCACGCCCTTTTCGGTGAGCAGGGTCTTCAGTTCGCCGGACTGGAACATCTCGCGCACGATGTCGCAGCCGCCGACGAACTCGCCTTTCACATAGAGTTGAGGAATGGTCGGCCAGTCGGAATAGGCCTTGATTCCCTGCCTGAGTTCTTCGTTCTGCAGGACGTTGACGCCGGCGAACGGCGCTTCGAGGTGGTCCAGGATCTGCACCACGATGGCCGAAAAGCCGCAGCCGGGCTGATCGGGAAATCCCTTCATGAACAGGACGACATCGTTTTCCGCGACCGTCCTGGAGATGAAGTCGTGGGCGGCGGGAGCTTCGGCGGCTGCGGACATGGCGGCGTCTTTCGTAAAGCGGTGTGGCGACAAGAGCTAAGGCGGAGACCGCGCCAGATCAAGACGCCGTGGTCTCCAGAGCCAGGGCGTGCAGTTCCCCGCCCATCTTTCCCTTCAGCGCGGCATAGACCAGTTGGTGTTGCCGCACGCGCGACAGTCCGGCAAAAGCCGAGGAGGCAATCTTGGCCCGATAGTGGTCGCCATCGCCGGCGAGATCCTCGATGGTGATCGAGGCGTCCGGGAAGGCCTCTCGCAAATGAGCTTCGAGTGCATCGGCGGGCATGGGCATGGGGCGGTCCTTTCGGTGTTTGCGTCGATCCAGTCAGTTTAGGTCATCGTTCGACCACGCACGAGGTCGCCAGAGCAATCAGACGCCCGCCGCCGTTTCCATGAAGGCGGGCATCCACTCCTCATGCGCCGATCTCAACGTCGCGAGGGGGAGTCTGAAGAGGCCATCCGCCGCGAAGTCGACGCCGTCGGCTCTGCCGACGCGGGCGATCGGCACGCCCTGGCGCGTGGCCTCGTCGATGATCGGGTCAGGGTCGGCGACCGCCAACAGATAGCGCGCCTGGTCCTCACCGAACAGCGTGGCGAGGGCGTGAGCGGGGTCGATCCCCAGCTCGACTCCCTGGTCCGACGCCAGGGCCATCTCGGCGGCGGCCAGCGCGAGGCCGCCGTCGGAGAGATCGTGGACGACGGTTACGCGTCCCGATCGGATCAGGCCGCGCACGAAATCGCCGTTGCGGCGCTCGGCGGCGAGATCCACGGGGGGTGGGGCGCCGTCCTCGCGGCCGAGGCACTCGCGCAGATAGAGGCTCGCGCCGATCGCGCCGCCGCCCTGGCCCACCACCAGCAGGCAGTCGCCGTTTCGCAGGCCGGCGAAATCCGCCCGCGTCCGGTAGTCGGGCAAGAGGCCCACGGCGCCCACGGTCGGGGTGGGCGGGATCGCCACGCCGTTGGTCTCGTTGTAGAGCGACACGTTGCCGCTCACCACCGGGAAGTCGAGGGCGCGGCAGGCCTCGGCCATTCCGTCGATCGCGCGGACGATCTGGCCCATGATCTCGGGGCGTTCGGGGTTGCCGAAGTTCAGGTTGTCGGTGATCGCGATGGGGTCGGCGCCCACTGCCGTGAGGTTTCGCCAGGCTTCGGCGACGGCCTGCTTGCCGCCCTCATAGGGGTCGGCGGCGACATAGCGCGGCGTGCAGTCGCTCGTCAGCGCCAGAGCCTTTCGAGACCCATGGACCCGGACGATGCCCGCGTCGGCGCCCGTCGCCGATTCCTCGAGCGTGTCGGCCATCACATGGCGGTCGTACTGCTCCCACAGCCACCGCTTCGACGCGGCGTCGGGACACGAGACGAGCGTGAGAACGGCGGCCGCCCAGTCTGTCGGGTCGGGGACTTGCCCTGGGTCGATCGCGGCGGGCGGCGGCGGGCTGGTCCAGGGCCGATCATAATTGGGCGCATCCTCGGTCAAGGGCGCGAGCGGCAGGTCGCAGACGATCTCGCCATGGCGCTTGAGGATGATTCGCCCGGTGTCGGTGGTGTGACCGATCGTGGACGCGTCGAGCCCCCACTTGTCGAAGATCCTGCGTCCATCGGCCTCCCGACCGGGTTTGAGGATCGCCAGCATGCGCTCTTGGCTCTCGGACAGCATCATCTCATAGGCGCTCATGCCCGCCTCGCGCTGCGGCACTCGGTCGAGATCGAGTTCGATTCCAACCCCGCCGCGGCCCGCCATTTCCACGCTCGAGGAGGTCAGCCCGGCCGCGCCCATATCCTGGATGGCCGCGACGGCGCCCGAAGCCATCAGTTCCAGCGTCGCCTCGATCAGCAGTTTTTCGGCGAACGGGTCGCCGACCTGGACGGTGGGGCGCTTTTCCTGCGAATCGGCGTCGAACTCGGCGGACGCCATGGTGGCGCCGTGGATGCCGTCGCGGCCCGTCTTGGACCCGAAATAGACCACGGGCAGCCCGGCCCCGGGGGCGGCCGAGTAGAAGATCTTGTCCGTGTCGGCGAGCCCAACGCACATCGCGTTCACCAGTATGTTGCCGTCGTAGCCGCGATGGAAATTCGTCTCGCCGCCCAGGGTCGGCACGCCCACGCAGTTGCCGTAGCCGCCGATGCCGGCGACGACGCCCGCCACCAGGCGGCGGGTGCGCGGGTGTCCCGGGTCTCCAAAGCGCAGCGCATTGAGCAGGGCGATCGGCCGCGCGCCCATGGTGAAGACATCGCGCATGATGCCGCCGACGCCTGTCGCCGCCCCCTGATAGGGTTCGATGAACGAGGGGTGGTTGTGGGATTCCATCTTGAACACCACGGCCTGACCGTCGCCGATGTCGACGACCCCGGCGTTCTCGCCCGGCCCCTGGATGACACGCGGGCCGCTCGTGGGGAATTTCGCCAGGTGCCGCCGCGAAGACTTGTACGAACAGTGCTCCGACCACATGACCGAAAACACGCCCAGTTCCAGGTGGTTGGGATGGCGGTTCAGACGCCGGACGATCAGATCGTACTCGGCCGCCTCGAGGCCGAAGGCGATGGCGGTCTCGACGAGGGATTGGGGGGTCTCATTCATGAGCGCGTTCATAGCGGGATGGCCGGCGTGACGCCATCGCGCCGTCGCGAGGCGCCTATTGGATGGTCAGACGCAAAATAGATTTTAACGGCGTTTAGATTTTTCTTGCACGATAGGTTATCGGTGGTATCTATTCAGCGTTAAGTTCCACGCCGCTCCCCCGGCAAAACATCACCGGCGTGCGGCAGGGACGAGTACCACATTGTTTTTGTTCGTCATCGCGCAAATCCTGAAAGGCGCTATCCATGAAACACGCCCTCGCCGCGGCCTGCGCCGCCCTCTCGTTCTCACTTGCCGGCGCCGCTTTCGCCGACAGCCAGATCAACGCCACTCTGGCGGCGCCGCAACCGGCGCCGCTGAAGCTGATCGCCGCCAGCGCGGTGTGGAATTGCCAGGGCGACACCTGTTTCGCCGGCGTTGCGCCCGATGACGCGGTGGGCGTCAGCGGCTGCAAGGAACTGGCCAAGCAGGTCGGCCGCCTGACGGCCTATACATTCGACCACAAGGCGCTCGACGAGAAATCTCTGGCCAGATGCAACACAGCGGCGAAGGCGTCGGCGCCTATGACGAGCGCGTCGCTGAGCGGACGCTGACGCTCAGGCGCTGGCCATCACGCTCTGGAACAGCAACGCCCCATCCGCCGAGCCCAGGTCTTCCTCGAAGGCGCGGTCGGGATGGGGCATGATGCCCAGGATGTTTCCCTTGTCGTTGACCAAGCCGGCGATCGCGTTGGCCGAACCGTTGGGGTTGTCGCGATAGCGGAACACCACCTGGCCCTCGCCCTCGAGCCGGTCGAGAGTCGCTTTGTCGGCGAAGAAATTTCCCTCGCCGTTGCCTACGGTCATCGTCGCTTCGCGCTGGTCCCCGAACGCGGCGGTGAACCGGGTCTGCAAGTTGGTGATCTCGAGCGTCACCGGCTTGCAGACATACTTCAATCCAGTGTTGCGCAGAAGGGCTCCCGGCAGAAGCCCGGCCTCGCACAGGATCTGAAAGCCGTTGCATATGCCGGCTACGGCCACGCCGCGCAGGGCGGCGGCGCGAACGTCGGCCATGACGGGCGACAAGGCGGCCATCGCGCCACACCGCAAGTAGTCGCCATACGAAAACCCGCCTGGCAGCACGATCATATCCAGGCGAGCGGGCAGCACCGTCTCCCCGTGCCAGACCAAGGAGACATCGGCCCCGGTCGAGCGCTCGATCGCCACCTTGCAGTCGCGATCGCAGTTGGACCCGGGAAAAACGATGACCGCGGCCCTCATCACGCGATCTCCACGCGGTAGCCTTCGATCACCGGGTTGGCGAGCAGTTTTTCGCACATCGCCTGTACCTCACGCTCAGCGGCCGTCTTGTCGGGGGACGCGAGGTCGAATTCGATCACCCGACCGACGCGCACCTCGGAGGCTCCCAGCCACCCCAATCCGTGCAGGGCGTTCTCCACCGCCTTTCCCTGCACGTCGAGCACGCCGGGTTTGAGGAAGACATGCACCGTGGCCTTCATCGTCATCTACGCCATGCCGCCCTGGATGACGGTCGGCATTTCCTTCATGATTCCAAGGCGACGGGCGACTTCGGTGTAGCTTTCGATGACGTTGCCCAGGTCGCGACGAAAGCGGTCCTTGTCGAGCTTTTCGTTGGTCGTCGAATCCCACAGCCGGCAGCTGTCGGGACTGATCTCGTCGGCGAGGATCACGCGCGAAAAGTCGTTTTCCCACACCCGGCCAAATTCGATCTTGAAATCCACCAGCGTGATCCCGACCGCGCCGAACATGCCCGAAAGAAAATCGTTAACACGCAGGGTCGTGGCCATCATGTCGTCGATGTCCTGCGGCTGGGCCCAGTTGAACGCGGTGATATGCTCCTCGGCGACCATGGGATCGCCGAGCTTGTCGTCCTTCAGGTAGAACTCGATGATCGACCGCGGCAGGGCCTGACCCTCGGGAATGCCGAAACGCTTCGACAGCGAGCCAGCCGCTATGTTGCGGCAGACCACCTCGAGCGGAATGATCTCGACTTCCCGGATGAGTTGCTCGCGCAGATTCATCCGCTTGATGAAGTGATTTTGCACGCCGATGCCGTTCAGCCGCGTCATGATGTATTCGCTGATACGGTTGTTGATGACGCCCTTGCCCTCGAGCACGGCTTTCTTCGTGCCGTCGAAGGCGGTGGCGTCGTCCTTGAAATACTGGATCAGGGTGCCCGGTTCGGGGCCTTCGTAGAGGATCTTGGCCTTGCCCTCGTAGATTTTCTTGCGGCGGGTCATGTGTGTTCAGCCTCCTCCGGCCAGGCGCCGGCGATCCGAAAATGAAATCGCGCGCGGACGGTCGATCCTGCGCGCGGGAGCCGATTCGGACGGTCACGCCTGACTTCATCAGGGCTTGTCATTCTTAACCGAACAGCGGGCCTCACGCAAACGGGCCCTTGCCCTCACGTCAGAGTGTTGCGAGATTTCGCGGTCGCGGCCGGCCGGGCCGATAAAGGCGAAGGACCTTGCCCATGGCGGATGTCAAGCCGCCGAGCCGCTACCCCAGAATAGGGACGAAGGGACTGCCGGCGGAGGGCCTGCCGAACGACCGCTGGAGAGACGGCTACCATCATCTGCTGACCATGCCGCTGTGGGCGTTCTTTTCTCTGATGGCGTTCGCCTTCGTGGCCATCAACGCCCTCTTCGCCGGCCTGTATCTGCTGGATCGCGGCGGCTTGATCGGCGCGCGGCCAGACAGCTTCGCGGACGCCTTCTTCTTTTCCGTCCAGACCCTGGGCACGCTCGGTTACGGGGTCATGGCGCCGCGGTCGATCTACGAGAACATCGTGGTCACCGCGGAGGTGTTCCTGGGCTTGTTCAACCTCGCCGCCGCCACCGGCCTGCTGTTCGCCCGGATCTCGCGGCCGACGGCGCGGATCATGTTCTCGGACAAGGCTGTCGTCACCCCATTTGAAGGCGAGCCGACCCTGATCTTCCGCGCCGCGAACCGTCGCCGCAACCTCGTCGTCGAAGCCGAGGTCAGTGTCAGCCTGTTGCGGGACATCACCACGCTGGAAGGCGCGACGATGCGCAGATTCGACGACATCAAGGTCGTCCGCGGGCGCACGCCGCTCTTCTTCCTGACCTGGACGGTGATGCATCGCATCGACGAAGCCAGCCCGCTCTGGGGCGAGACCCAGGAAAGTCTGCTCGCAAAGCACGCGGAGGTTGTGGTGGTCATGAAGGGCGTCGACGAGACCTTCGTCTCCACCATCCACGCGCGCACGTCCTACACGCCGGACGAAATCGTCTGGGGCCGGAGGTTGGCGGACATCTTCGTTTCCGACCCCGACGGCCGCCGGATCATCGATTTCAGGCGCTTCCACGATATCGAATGACGACCGCCTCAACGCTGGAGCCTCACGTCTGCCGATTGCCCCTGGGCGGAGGGCGGGATAATGATCGCGCTCCACTGGGCGTATCAGGATCAGCATGACAACCTTCGACGAGCGCGAGAGAGGCTTCGAAAAGAAGTTCGCCAATGACCAGGAGCAGGAGTTCCGGGCCGCCGCGCGGCGCAACCGCATGCTGGGAGAATGGGCCGCGGGACTCATGGGGCTGCAGAACGTCGAGGAATACGCCGCCGCGGTGGTGAAGTCCGACTTCGAGCAGCCGGGAGACGCCGATGTCCTGCGCAAGGTGACGCAGGACCTCACCGGCGCGGGCGTGCACGTGCGCGACGGCGAGGTGCGCGCGAAAATGGACGAGTTCCTGGCGATCGCCCGTGGTCAGATCCAGGCCGGGACCTAGTGGTCAAAATCTGACACATGAGTCCTGGTCGCGTGTCGACTAGGTAGCCGGTGTATATGTCGGGAATCTGGCCGCAGCCCAATGGCGGTAGTCGACCCGCTGCGGACATTGCGTAACCGCGGAGAATGCCCCATCTGATGCAGGAGGTGTTCACGATGGCCGTTACTAGAATCGTCGCTAACATCATTGCGCCGGACCCCAAGGCTTTGGCGAGCTTCTACGAACAGGTTTTCGAGCTAGACTTACCTCATGACATGGGCTGGATCGCGTTCTTAAACAAAGATGCGACCCAGAAAATTGAACTGCACACTGCGTCTCAAGGAGGCTCTGGGACGGAATTGCCCGTCATCTCGATCGGGGTGGACAACCTCGATGCCACCGAGGCCGCCGTTCGCGCCGCAGGGGCACAGGTTGTCTACGGGCCGGTTTCGGAAGAATGGGGACTTCGGCGTTTCTTTTTCCGCGATCCTGCGGGCAATCTCGTGAATGTTGTCGACAGCTGAAAATCCTTGAGTTGCGGGTCTGCGTGAGTGCCATGCGGCAAAATGGCGACTAGTAACTTTAGGCCTGCTTCCCACACGGGTTTCGACGCGCAGGGGGCGAGCCCCGGCGTTACATCCTCCACGCATCGCCGATAAAGCCCAAAAAAAAGCGGCGCGCATTGTTTGAAAGGGTCGGCCGGCGCGTGGAGCGCCAGAAGCGACGGACCTGAAGCGACCGCTTCCTCGCGGGCGTGCTGGGCGCATGTTTGTCTTGGGTCAAATCTTGCGCTAGCAGGAGACGTCGACTCGCCCGAGGATTTTCGATGCCCAGAGCCTCCGCAAAATCATCCGCGAAAGTGGAACCCGTCGCCGAAAAAGCCGGCGCGACTTCGGCCAGGGAAAATCCCGGACGCGACCTGCTCGAACTGCGCCTACGCTGGAAAATCATCAATGAGATGGTCGAGGCGGGGATCAACGAACGCAAAAGGCTGCGCGAGGCGATCGATTCTCTGGCCAAGGAAATGCAGCAGACGTTGGAAAGACCTGAGCAGGATGATTTAGGACGGAACCGTCGAAAATCTGAATCCTGCTCCGAAACAAAAAGTCATCCACATCCTTGGGAAGCGCGACTCTCGTACGAGCAGAGTAGATGTTTTACAGGTTTGTTATCAGATCCTGATTCAGCCTTTGCATTCGTTGCATGCAAAGGCATCGGGCTCCATGGCCGCCGCGGAGCGCGACGGCGCGAGCTAACATTGCGTCAGCGACTATTCTCCGAACACCCGGCGGAAGATCGTGTCGACATGGACGAAACACCAGGCCGGGTCGAACGCGTCGGCGAGATCTTCGTCGGTCAGTCTCGATCGCACCGCGGGGTCAGCTTGCAACAGCGCCATGAAGGCGCCTTCGCCGCGCCAGACCCGCATCGCGGCGCGCTGGACGGCGGTGTAGGCGTCCTCGCGCGGCATGCCTTTCTGGGTAAGGGCCAGCATTACGCGTTGCGAGTGAACCAGGCCGCCCAGGCGCTCGAGGTTCTTGGCCATGTTTTCCGGGTAGATCACCAGGCGCTCGACCAGCGACGCCAGGCGCCGCAGGGCGAAATCGAGATGCACGGTGGCGTCCGGCGCGATGCCGCGCTCGACCGAGGAATGGCTGATGTCGCGTTCATGCCAGAGCGCCACGTTTTCCAGCGCCGGGATCACCGCCGAGCGGACCAGCCGCGCCAGCCCCGTCAGGTTCTCGCTCAGGATCGGGTTGCGCTTGTGCGGCATGGCCGAGGACCCCTTCTGGCCGACGTCGAAGGGTTCTTCCGCCTCCAAAACCTCGGTGCGCTGCAGATGGCGGATCTCCACGGCGAGGCGCTCGATCGAAGAGGCGACCACCGCCAGGGCCGCGAAGTAGGCGGCGTGACGGTCACGCGGGATGACCTGGCTCGATATGGGCTCAGGACGCAGGCCCAGCTTATCGGCGACGTGCGCCTCAACGCGGGGATCGACGCTCGCGAAGGTGCCCACGGGACCTGAGATCGCGCAGGTCGCGATCTCGAAGCGCGCCATCGCCAGACGTTCGCGGGCGCGCACGAACTCGGCATAGTGGCCCGCCAGCTTCAGCCCGAAGGTTGTGGGTTCGGCATGGATGCCGTGGCTGCGGCCGACGCACGGGGTCAGACGATGCTCGAACGCCCTGCGCTTGAGGGCCGCCAGCACCAGTTCGGTGTCCTCGAGCAGCAGGTCGGCGGCGCGGGTCAGCTGGACCGCCAGCGCGGTGTCGTTCACGTCGGACGAGGTCATGCCCTGGTGCAGGAAGCGCGCTTCGGGCCCGACGATCTCGGTGACGTGAGTCAGGAAGGCGATGACATCGTGCTTTGTCTCACGCTCGATCTCGTCGATGCGGTCGACATCGAAGACGGCCTCGCCGCCGCGCGCCCAGATGGCCTGCGCCGCCGATTGCGGGATGGTTCCCAGCGCGGCCATGGCGTCGGCCGCGTGCGCCTCGATCTCGAACATGATGCGGAAACGAGTGGCCGGCGACCATATGGCGGCCGCCTCGGGGCGCGCGTAGCGATTTATCATGGCCTGTCCATACCCTTGCCCGGCGCGCGGCGGAAGACGTCAGGCTTCGCGCGCCTTGCGGGCGTCGGCGGCGTCGGCGAGCTGCCTGGCCAGGCCGAAGGACGCCAGCAGGTAGTGGAACGCGCCCCAGACCAGGAAGCTCATGGTGACGATCATTCCCTCGCGCGTGGCGGTGACTAGCGCGAGCTTGCAACGCGACGCCATCGCCGCCCCGGCGCCCGGCGGCGCAATGCCACCAGGGCAGGACGTCGTGAAGTCCGCGCCGCCGGCGGCAGGCCCGAAGACGCCGCGCAGCCCCTCGATGATGTGGGGCGCGTGCGGGTGGTTGAGGTTGAACCGTGCGAACTGGTCGATGATCCAGCCGGTGAAGAGGGGGCCGCCCCCCAGCGCGATGATGTTGACGAACAGCAGGAGCAAGGCTGCGGCTGTCGCGCGCTGGCGCGTCTCGACCACGTTCTGCACCACGGCGAAGCTCGGCCCCAGGTAGGTGTAGAGGAAAATCCCAGGGATCATCAGCAGGACGGCGGCGGCGCGCCAATCGCCCTGACGGTAGGCCAGTATGTAGATCGGCGCGGCGAGCGCGATGCCGATCGCCGGCGTCAGGGCGTACCAGCGCGCGCCGTGCCGGCTGGCCCAGTCGCTGACGAAACCGCCGGCCAAGGTGCCGAGGCCGCCGGACAGCCCAACGCCCAAACCGAGGATGAGGCCGGCCGTCGCGTAGTCGAGGCCGAATGCCCGGATGAAATAGGGGCCCGCGAAAGCCCCGCCGCCATAGCCGGCGAACGAGGTGATTGTCAGGCCAAGAATGATGTTCAACACGGGCCAGCTGCAGAAGAGACGGGTCCCGACGGCGCCCAGCGCCCTCAGTTCCGACCATAGCCAGAAAACGGGCTTCGGCGCGGGATCGTCTATGTCGGGGATGATCGCCCGTTCGGCCGGATCGGAAAGGCCCCGTCGCGGCTCCCTGACGACCAGGATGAAGGCGAGCGCCAGGATCAGCCCCGGCGCTCCGACCACCATGAAGGCCACGCGCCAGCCGAACGACTTGGCCAGCCATCCCCCGAACGCGGCCCCGATCATGGCGCCCAGTGGAATGCCGAAGGCGTAGATCGCCAACGCCGTCGCCCGTCGTTTGGGCTCGAAATAATCGCTGATGAGCGAGTGGGCGGGCGGCGAGCAGCCCGCCTCGCCGATCCCGACCCCCACCCGCAGCGCCAGGAGCTGGACGAACGAGGCGGCCACGCCGCAGGCGGCGGTGAAGCCCGACCAGACGATCAGCGAGATGGTGATGATCCAGACGCGGCTGTAGCGTTCGGCGAGACGCGCGATCGGCACGCCAAACAAGGTGTAGAGAAGCGCAAAGGCGGGGCCGCCCAGCAGGCCGAGCTGTGTGTCCGACAGCTTCAGGTCGAGTTTGATCGCCTGATTGATCGTGGAGACGATCGTGCGATCGATGAAGTTGAACGTGTAGGCCAGCACCAGGAAGCCCAGCACCACATTGCGGTATGCGCCGGAAACGCCCGCGGCGACCGGGGCGGGGGCCTCCGCCCGGATGGTCTGCGCCATTGGTCTCCTCCCTGCGCCGGCGCGGTTCGCGCTTCGACCTGTTTGCAGAAGTCTAACGGGGCTCTAGGCTTCTTGTCCGGGGTTTTTTTCCGAGCGAGGCGCGAGATGGAATTGATCATCGGCGACAAGGTGTGGTCGAGCTGGTCGATGCGGCCCTGGCTGGCGCTCAAGCGCGCCGGGCTGGAGTTCACCGAGACCTTGGTGCGATTGCGCCAGTCCAGTTCGGACCTGACCGCGGACGCCGCGGCGGCGGCTGGCTCCCCGTCGAGGCTCGTGCCGGCGTTGAAGCACGCAGACCTGGTGATCTGGGATAGCCTCGCCATCTGCGAATACCTGGCCGACGTCGCGCCAGAGGCGAGGTTGTGGCCGACGGATCGGGCCAAACGGGCGTTGGGCCGGTGCGCGGCCGCCGAAATGCATTCGGGATTTGCTTCGCTTCGCGGCCAATGCGCCATGGATCTGTCGCAACGCGTGACAGTCGCCGCCTCCGAGGCGACAGCCAAGGATCTCCGTCGGGTCGTCGCCTTGTGGACGGACCTGCTGGACCGATTCGGCGGACCGTTCCTTCTGGGCGAGTGGTCGATCGCCGATGCTTTCTACACCCCGGTGGCGACGCGAATTCGCACCTATGGTTTGCGCCTCGGCGATTTTGGAGACGCCGGCCCGGCGGCCGCCTACGCCACGCGCTTGCTGCAAACTCCGGAATTTCTCCGATGGGAGGCGGATGCGCTGGCCGACCCCCGAGTGACCGGGCGCTGACGAGTCGAAGATACCGCCTGTCCGCGCCGCGGCGCTCAGACCGCGTGCGCCTGGACCACCGACAGGCGAGTCTCCTCGAGAAGTGCCCGGTCGTCCAGGTCCCAGGGATGAAACCCACGACGGTAGAATTTCAGGTAGTCGGGAAGGATCTGGCGCAGGATCCCGGGACGGCCGAACAGGAAGGCCAGGACGCGTCCCCAGGTTTGCACGCGGTCGATAGCATCCGTCCTGAACATGGACCCCATGCTGGAAAAGACGTTCGAGAACAGCAGGTACGTGGCTGTCGCCATCGCAAGGCAGCGCATGGCCCAGCGCCGCACATCGCCCCGTCCTTGCGTGGCGAGCAGGTATGTGTCGAACGCGACAGCCTTGTGCTCGATCTCCTCCATGGCGTGCCAGCGCCACATGGCGCGCGCCTCGGGGTCCGCGGAGCCCATGTGGCGAGGATCGCTGAGCAGGGCGTGGGCCAGGATCGCTGTGAAGTGTTCGAGCGCGACCGTCGCGGCCAGCTGCACCAGCGCGTGCCGGGACCTGACGAAGGTCAGGCGAGCCTGCGTGCGCGCCTCCATCGCCGCCACGTCAAAACCGTGATCGGCGATTCGCCGGTTGAAAAACACGTGCTCGCGCGAGTGAATGGCCTCCTGAGCCAGAAAGCTGGCGATCTGCTCGCCAAGCCGTGGGCCGGCGAGATGGCCATAGCGCCGGACGCTGTCCATGAAGAACCGTTCGCCCAATGGGAAGGTGGCGGAGAGCGCATCGTAGAATGCGGTGGCCACCGGGTCGTCTCCGAGCCAGCGCCTGCCGGGCGCCGTCTCGCGGCCGAAGGTTCGGTCACGGGGCGTGATCGTGAGATCGACGGGGTTTGGACGGTTGCTCGCCATGGCGTCCTCGCGACACGGGAAGGTTTGGAACGCAATATACATTGATGTAAATTGCGGCGGCGTCAACCGGCCGGCGCGCGCACGCCGCGGGGGGGGGCACCCAAGGTTGCGCCGGGCAGGGAAGCGGGCCATGCTGCAATTGACGAGACTATGAATACGGGGGTTTTCGATGGACGGGGATGGCCAATCGCTACCTGCGCGGCGCCGGCGGCGAACACCGGATGAGGCGAGGTCCGAAGCGTTGCAGTGCGCGCGGCGCCTGCTCATCGACCAAGGTCCGGACGGTGTGACGTTGCAAGCGGTGGCGCGCGAGATCGGCGTCACCCACGGAAACCTCATCCACCATTTCGGTTCGGCGGCGCACCTGCAGTCGGCCCTGATGGGCGCGATGGTGCGGGACCTGACGAAGGCTATCGAGAGCGCCGTCGCCCACGTGCGTTCCGACGAAGGCGCCGCCCGCACGCTGGTCGACATCGTGTTCGACGCCTTCGACCAGGGCGGGGCCGGCGCGCTGGCGGCGTGGATAGCGCTCTCCAACCGGTATGAGCACCTCGAGCCGATCCGCGAGGCGGTCGGAGATCTCGTCGCGGCGGTCGATGACAAGATCGCCGCGGCGGGGGGCGATCCGCCGCGGCACATTCCTTCCGCGTTGCTGTTCATCACGCTCTGCGCCTTTGGCGATGCGCTGATCGGACCGCCTCTGAGAGACATGCTGGGCCGGGATCCCGAAGCCGTGCGCAGGCTGGCGGCGCGCCTGCTGCCTGCGATGATGTGATGATCACAAGCGTGTCAACAGCTATTGACAAGGAGGTTAGTTTCTATTTGAGGTGACCGTGTGTCGCCTTTCGGCCTCGATTGGCCGACGGACGAAACAAACGATGTGGCCTGGCCGCAAACGGCGGGATGTAATGGCTTAGGGAAGAAACGGGGTGCCCGGGGCAAATTCCCGTGCAGGGGTATGCATGGGAATCGAGTTGTGATTCACCCTGTGGATGACGCCGCCGCCCACTGAATCGTTTGATGATTTGCCGCTGAAGGAGCTGCGGCGGGTGGTGGCGACGCTGATGGCGGAGGTGGGCCGGCGGCTTGCTTGGAGCCTGCCGTAATGTGCATCCGCTTGGCCTGCCCTGGCGGGTCAAGTCGGCGGGCCGCGGTGGCGTAGTGATTTCAAGCGTCCATGTCGACGCTCTGACGACGCGGCCTTCGATCACGATCCTCGGATCCTGATCGACCCTCGGCTCCATACCGCGCCGCCGCCATGCACCCCGGAGGGGGACTAGCGCCACCCCGGGGGGCTTAGTCGGAGTCGCTGTCGGACGCGTGAGCGGACCAGACCACCACATCGCCGGGCCTGAGGCCGGAGAGGACTTCCACTCCGGCAGGCGCGACCTGACCGATTCGTACAGCGATGCGGCGGAGCTTGCCGCTCCTCTTGTCCCTGACCATGACGAAGGTGTCGGGCGCGGCTCCAAGAATGGCTCCCGGTGGGGCCACAAGGGCGGAGGGATTGCGATAAATGTCGATCGACACGCTGGCGCTCATGCCGATGCGGACGATGGCGGCTTGGGCCGGCGTCAGCGGATCAAGTCGCGCACGGGCGGCAAAGGTCACGCCGGCGCCGTCGCCGCCGGCTGCGGCCGTGGCCTCTCCGGCCACTTCGGCGACGTTTCCGCTCAGGGTGAGGCCTTCGAAACCAGGACCCGTGACCTGAACGTGCTGTCCGGGGCGTACGCGGTTGGCGTCCGCCTCGCTGAGCTGGAAGGTGACCGCGAGGCCGCCCGGGTGGGCGATGGCGCCGATCAGCTGGCCCTTGCTGAGGGTCATGCCGATGTGCAGAGGCGAGACGTTCGCTTCGCCCTTTTCGCCCGGAGGGCGGACGAGTATCCCCGCCACCGGGGCGCGAACCACGGCGCCGGCTCGCTCGGTGTCGGCCTCGGTCAATCGCGCCCTGGCGGACTGCAGTTCGATGGCGGTCACCCGGCGGTTCGCGGCGTCGCCCTTCCTCAGAGCCTCGCCAAGCTCCTGGTGCGCGGCGGCCAGCGCTTGCTCCTGGCTTCGCTGTTGCTGCAGGAGGCCGTCGTACTCGTCGCGCGCGACCAGTCCGCGGTCGAGCAGCGCCTTGGTCTGGGCGATCTTACGTTGGGTGTCCGCCATGTCGAACGTCGCCGAGGACTCGGCGCGGCGCGCCTGCGAAACCTCCGGTCCGGTCGACCATCGCGCCATGTCGGCGGCCGATTGCGCGGCCTTGAGGTATTCGGCCTCGGCCTCGTCGCGCCGTCGCTGGATCTCCGACGTGTCCAGAGTGACCAGCATCTGGCCCTGGACCACCTCCGCACCGAAATCGAACCCGACCTTCGAGACCCGACCATCGAACGGCGCGGTGACGCCGGCCACGTCACCCGGCGTCACCACTCCGGTCAGCCCGAGTGTCGAGGCGAAGGGGCCGGCCTGGATCACCGCGCTCTGCAGCGCGGACGGCGCTGAGCCGGCGGAAGGACGTCGCAAGACCAAGGCGCCCATGAGCAAGGCGAGGATGATGGCCGCGCCGGCGACCAGCGCCGTCGCTCGCGATTTCCAGGGCCACACGCGCAACGGTCTCATGCCGATGGCTTACCCCAACACCGGCGAGGGCCAAAGTGGGCGCCGGAGCGCCGGTCGTTCGGCGCGCGTCATCCGGCGCGCAGGGCCTCGATGGGGTTCAGTCGCGCGGCCTTGAGCGCAGGGTAGAGGCCGAACGCGACGCCCACCAATGTCGCCACGCCTGGCCCGAGCGGCAGGACCCAAAGCGCCACACTGAAGCCCCACCCCGAAACCTTGGCGGTGACGAGGGCCGCGAGCAGGCCGCACGCCAATCCCGCCATGCCGCCGACGAACGCCAGCACCGCGGCTTCGATCAGGAACATCAGGCCAAGATCCGCCGGCGTCGCCCCGATCGCGGCGCGCAGGCCGATTTCCCGGCGGCGCTCCATGACGCCCATCAACATGACGTTCATGACGCCGATGCCGCCGACCAGCAGCGAGATCGCCCCGACGGCCGTCAGCAACTGGCCGTGTATCACCTTCTGCGCGTTCATGCTCTTGATCACATCGCGCGCCTTGATCACCTGCAGAGTGGCCGTTGGGTTGGCCAGCGCCGATGAAATCCGTCGGCCGGCCGCGTCGAGGTCGGTCCCGGGGCGCAGCCGCACGAGCGCGCTGGTCGGCTCCGGCGGATCGAACACGCGGCGGGCTCCGCCCAGCGGGACCAGAACGGCGTCATTGATTTCCAGCGCATCAAGCGGTGTGAACGGAACAGGACCACTCACGCCGATTACGGTGAAGACATATCCCTTCAGGGCGATCCTGGCGCCGGGCGCGACCGGCGCCCCCGGCGAGGACAGCTTCTCGGCGGCGCCTGCGCCGACGACAGCGACCAGGCTATCGGCGTCGATCGACTGGATGAATCGGCCCTGTCGCATGGGGATGGTCATCAGGCGGGGGAAAGCTTCGGTCACCGCCGCTACCGCGACCGTCGCGGTCCTGCCCCCGGCCGACACGGTTTCATGATCGTTGATGAGAGGAGCGGCCGCCACGACGGAAGGGTCGCTCGCGGGAAGGTGTTCGATGGTCGCGCGATCGAGCACGCCGGTCGTGGCCGAGTCCGACGGCATGGCGTGGATGTTGAGCATGTCCACGCCCAGGTGGCGAAACATCTTCAAGGTCTCCTGCTGCGCCATGTGGCCGACGGTAAGCACGGCGACGATGGAGGCGGCGCCGATCAGTATGCCCAGAAGCGCAAGCGCCGAGCGTTGACCTTGGGCTCGAAGATTGCGCAGGGCTTCGCTCGCCGACTCGCCCAGCGAGAGGTGGGCGCCGGCAAAGGGCCACAAACCCATCAGGCCGTTTCGTCGGCGACAATGCGCCCGTCGAGCATTTCTATTCGGCGATCGCATCGGCCCGCGAGGTCTCGATCGTGTGTCACCATCAGCACGGTGACGCCCAGTCGCTGGTTGAGGTCTCGCAACAGCGCGATGACTTCGCCTGCCGTCACGCTGTCCAGGCTGCCTGTCGGCTCATCGGCGAGCACGAGGCGCGGTCCGCATATCAAGGCGCGCGCCAGGGCGACCCTCTGCTGCTGTCCGCCCGACAGCGCCGCCGGTCGATGGTCGGCCCGATCGGTCAATCCGACCTGCTCGAGCATGGTCAACGCCAGAGGCTTGCGCTGCCCGCGCGGTGTTCGCGCATATAGCAGCGGCAGGGCCACGTTCTCCCAAGCGGTGAGCCGCGGCAGGAGGTTGAACGATTGAAAGACGAAGCCTATCAGGCGGTTTCGCGCGCGCGCGGCGGCCACCGCCGATCCAGGGTCGACGCGCTCTCCGGCCAGCAGGACGGATCCGGCAGTCGGCTGGTCGAGCAGGCCGACAATGTTCATCAGCGTGCTCTTGCCCGATCCCGAAGGTCCCAGGATGGCGCAAAACGATCCGGCGTCGATGGTGAAAGTCACGCCCCTCAGAACGGGTGTCGGCCGCGCCGACGAGCCGTAGGTTTTTTCGAGGCCGACGACTTCCAGGATGGCGTGGGTCATGGAACGATGCGCATGGATTGAGCCCCGCCGCAGTGTCGTTTCGCAGCCACGGTTAGCGTATACCGGACGCAGCACGACCGGGCGCGGCGGGCGGATCGGATTGAGGTTGCGTTTGAGCAGCAGTGTCGGGTGTGGCGAAGGCGGGGCGGGGCGCCGAGTCGATCGGTCGCGCCATGGTCGGAGCGTTCGGCGGGCGTTTGAGGACGTGGGGCGTCGCGCAGGCGCCCAGCGTCGCAAGCGACATAACGCCCAGGGCGATGCGAACGTGCAAAAGCGAACTCCCTTATCCGGCGCCCGTTGGGCGATGTCGGCAATTGTGATCCTGACCGCAGGCGCCGTGAAGGGGCAAACGCCGCCTGCCCATCCGCCGGCAGCGTCGCCACCGGCGCCGACGCCGACTCCTTTGGGCCCCCGCGCTCCGATCAGTCTCGCCGACGCCGTGTTCATCGGCCTGCGAGACAATCGCACGGTGAAGTCGGCGTACATCAACAGGGTTTCGGAGAAATTCGATCTGTTCGTGGCTCGGACGCGCTACCAGCCGACCGCGACGATCAACGCCAGCTATGAAGCCACGCATCAGGCCGGGGCCTGGGGTTCGTCGCTCACGGTGGCGCCGACGGTGAGCTGGCTGATTCCGACGGGGGCGGAGTTCCAGGTTTCATGGTCGACGCTCCAGATGCGCGGCTTGGCCCAGAACGGAGGGTACAACACGCTTACGGCGAGCGTCACACAGCCGTTGCTGAAGGGCGCTGGGTTCGCGGTGAACAACGCGCCGATCAAGGTCGCCGAACTGCAGGAGCGAATCAATCAGCTCAGCTTGAAGTCGACGGTGATCGACACGGTGACCAGCATCATCCTGGCGTATAGAGCGCTGCTCGAGGGGCAACAGCAACTCGTGATCGCGCAGGACTCGCTCGAGCGCTCGCGGGCGCAACTGGCGACAAACCAGGCGCTCATCGACGCTGGACGCATGGCCGCCTCGGAGATCGTCCAGACCCAGGCGGATATCGCCAACCAGCAGGTCGCGCTGCTGGAGGCCGAGCAGGCGCGCAACTCCGCCCAGCTCGCCTTGTTGCGGTTGCTGGCGCTGGATCTGCACACCAACATCTCCGCCGGTGATGCGATCGAGGTCGACCATATCCCGATCGACCTCGATCACACGATCGCCTTGGCCATCGACAATCGCCCCGATTTTCTTTCGCAAAAGCGGACCCTCGAGCAGGATCGGCTCAACCTGCTGGTCGCAAAGAACAACCGCCTATGGAACCTCTCGGCGGTCGGTAGCATCCAGCGCCAGTCGGTGAGCGGCGATTTCGCTCCCTTCGACCCCATCACCGGACTGCCGATAAACACGGCCGGCGTGAATTCGAGCGTCGGCATCGAACTGACCATCCCGATCGGCGACCATACGCTGGCCCAGGCGGAGGTGCAGGCCACCACCGCGCTGCGGGTCCAGGAGGTGGCGATCGACGACCTTCGCCAGCAGATCGAATCCGAGGTGCGCGATTCGGTCCAGGGAGTGGAACTGACCTGGCGGCGCGTCGAGGCGGCCCGGCAGGCGCGCGATCTGGCCGCGCGGACGTTGGACATCGAGCGCGAAAAACTGCGCGCCGGTCGAACGTCGAATTTCGAGGTGCTGAGCTTCGAAACCAGCCTGCGGGCCGCCGACAGCCAGGCTCTCGACGCCGAGATAGGCTATCTCAACGCGATCACACAGCTCGATCAGCAGCTCGGCACCACGCTCGACACATGGAAGATCCGCCTCAATCCATGAAGGCGGCCACGCTGAGGGTCGGTATGCCCCTGCCTCTCGATCAGGCGCCGCGCGATCGAACGGACCCGGTTGCAGCGGGATTGCGTTCACGCTCGAAATACCTCGGCTTGCGTTGTAAGAGCGACTTAGCGTGTAAGCCTTTTTGGATTTTTCGATGAACCGAATTCGACTTCCGATCTTCGCAGCCCTGTTCTCGATCGTGGCGACGAGCCCTGTCCTGGCCGTCGATGAACAAGCGATTCGCGCGGCGGCCCAGTCGCCCGCCGCCCCCGCCCCGCCGCCTCCCGGCGCGAAGAAGCCGCCGGCCAATTCCGACGATGAAATCGTCTGCAAGCGGGAAGACGAACTCGGCTCCCGTCTCGGCGGCAAGAAGGTGTGCATGACCCGTCGCGACTGGCGTCAGCAGTCCAATGATGCGGGAGACGCGGTGAACAACGCGCCACGTCCCCACTAGGTCCCGACGCAAGCGGTCGGTGTTTCAGCTCGCCGATCACAACGATCCCAAGGCTTTGATGCCGGCGAGGATGTCTCGGCCGACGCCGACATGGTCGTGTGCGGTCACCCGCGAGGGCCGTCCGGCTTCGACCGCTTGGCGGGTCACGTCGTTGTCGGCGGTCGGAGCGACGGTATCGCCCGACGGGTGTTTGCGCTGAAACAGATGGATCCCC
Organism: Caulobacterales bacterium; assembly: GCA_038206535.1. Classification (GTDB taxonomy): domain Bacteria; phylum Pseudomonadota; class Alphaproteobacteria; order Caulobacterales; family Caulobacteraceae; genus Acaudatibacter. The sequence continues at coordinate 26,922 of JBBRAV010000026.1, read as the reverse complement.
GCAAAGACCCGTAGAGACTACGGCCGACGCATTGAAACCGGCGCTTTCAACAAAAACCCGCGCCAAAAATTTGCACCCCATAAATGCGGATGTCTCCGAAGCCGGGGCCTGGCGAGGAGAGACTGGCCACCCCAGTGTCAGTGAGACAGGTAAGGCGCGGCCAGCACGCCGAGCATGCCGAAGGTGGCGATGTTCCAGAAAAGCGAGCGGATGAGTGGTATCCCGGCGATATAGAGCGCGGTGTAGGCCACGCGCCCAGCGATATAGGCGACCGATCCCCAATGGGTCAGGCTGGTGTGAACGCCGGTCGCCTGGGCAATGAGAATTGCCACGGCGAAGAACGGGAATGTTTCCATATAGTTGCGATAGTTGCGGTTGATGCGGCCAGGGATTGGCTCGAGCGGCGGCGACTCGACGTCGCGCGGGCTCGCAGCCCACTTGAGGCCATACTGAGTGTTCGCGGCCTGGGCGGCGGCGACAAGCTGAACCAAACCCCACACGCATGCGACGCCCAGCATCATTAGCTCGAAGCTCATGGGCACACTGCCTCCTCGTGCAATCAAGATACCGCCGAATAGCGGATGGGAACGCCGGTGCGGACCTCGCTCCTGTGGCCGCGGAAATCCATCGGACGTTTATATACATCAATCCTGATTGACACATCAATTGAGATTGATCTATATTGACGTCATGGATCCGCAAGCCGTCGACACCGACGTATCGCCGCCGGCCTTTCTGCGGCTCGCCGGTCATCCTCTACGGTGGCGGCTGCTGAACGAATTGGCGCGGAGCGACCGGCTGGTTCACGAGCTGACAGGCCGGGTTGGCGAGGCCCAGAACCTGGTTTCCTACCATTTGGCGAAGCTCCGGGACGCGCGCCTGGTCTCGGGGCGGCGCAGTTCGGCTGACGGGCGCGACACCTACTACGGGCTGGAACTGGCGCGGTTTGGCGCGCTCCTGTCGGCCACGGGGGGTGCGCTCCATCCCGGCCTTCGTCTGACGACGCCCTCGCGAGACCCTGCCCTGATCGGCCCGGCGAAGATGCTGTTCCTGTGCACCGGCAACAGTGCGCGGTCCCAGATGGCCGAGGCGTTGGTCAGGTCCTGGTCCGGCGGCGCCGTAGAAGCGCACAGCGCCGGGAGCGACCCCAGGCCTGTTCACCCGAACGCGATCCGAGTTATGCGCGAGGCGTTCGATCTGGATTTGACCAATCACGCATCCAAGCACCTGAATATGTTCGCCGATCAGCCTTTCGACCGGGTGATCACCCTGTGTGACCGGGTTCGCGAGGTCTGCCCCGAATTTCCCAGCGGCCACGAGGCCATCCATTGGAGCATCCCCAACCCCGCAACCGGAAAATCCGACGAAGCAACTTACCCTTTGTTTCAGAAAGCCGCGGCTGAACTGGCGACCCGCATCGGGTTCCTGCTCGCCGCGCTGCCTGATCGAATCGCAGCCTGAGAAAACAAGGAGCCGACATGCGCGTTTTCGACGAGATCGGCGCGGACCGAAGAGGCTTCATCAAGCGGGTCGGCCTCGCGCTCGTGACCGTACAATTGCTGCCGTCGGTGGCGTGTGCGCCAGAAAGGGCGTCTGGCGACAACAAAAATGCCGCCGAATACCTCGTCATCCGTTCGGGTCAAGGCTTCGTGCCCCACACGCACGATCTCTGGATTCCGCATGCGATCCTGAGGGCGCCGCCGGCCCCGGGCGCAACCCTCGTTTCGACAAAGGCGTGGAATCACACGCACGCGGTGGTGCTCTCTCATGACCAGCTTGCCACCGTGAACCGCGGCGGAACGGTTTCGGTCACCGGGGGCAGCCACACCTTTGTCATCGCGCTGGCTCTGGCGATCAGCGATGGAAAAGCCGGCGCCAGGACGCACGGGAGTGACGCGTGACCCAACCCACAGAGATGGTCAGCATCCGCTACATGGTCGACGACGTGACGGCGGCGGTCGACTTCTACACCCGGATGCTCGGGTTCGAAGTCCTGACAAACTTCCCACCGGTGTTCGCCGACGTGGCCCGCGGACGTTTGCGCCTGCTGCTGAGCGGGCCGACGAGCTCCGCTGGACGGCCTATGCCCAACGGCGCAAAGCCCGGTCCTGGCAGCTGGAACCGCATCCACCTGATCGTCGAAGACATCCAGGCGGAGGTCGCCCGCCTGCGCGCGGCCGGCGCGTCGTTCCGAAACGAGATCGTTTCAGGCCCGGGCGGCAAGCAAATCTTGCTGGAGGATCCCTCCGGCAATTTCGTCGAACTCTTTCAGTCCGCCGCGATGGGCTCACGGGCCTGACTGACTGGGCGAGCGATGGGCCGATGCATCGCGGTGGCCGCCCTCCAAACAAGGAAAGTTGGTATATGAATACGATCGACGCGGCCCGACCGAACCGAGCAGGGGATGCGGGTCAGCCTGGTCGTGACCTGCGGGGCTGGTGGACCGCCATCACGGTTTTGCTGACGGCGGCCTTCTTCGTGGAAGCGATATTCGCCGGCTCACTCTTGTCGGGTGTGAATTGGGCGCGCAGGGCCCATGCCGCGATGGCGATGATCCTGGTCGCTTCAGCCTTGACGGCGGGTCTTACTGGTTTGGTCACCCTGCGCGGTATCCCCCACGGCCCAAGGCTCGGCCTGACTTTGTTGTCGCTTGCCGGAGCGGCTTTCGTCCAGGCTGCTCTTGGCGCCCTGTCGGCCAAGGGCGCCAACCTGACGTGGATCCATGTGCCTCTCGGCGTCGCCTTGGTCATCCTCGCCGGACTGGCCGCCCTCAGCGCTCGCAGACTGGGTGATGCGGATTGATGTCACCCTCGCTCGATGCGAGCCTCGGCCAGATCATCACCGTCCTCGTGGGCGCGTTGAGCCGCTGTCGGTCCTTTCCGGGCCGAAGCTGCGCCGGCACACACGCCAATTCAGCTTGTCGGCCGCGTGGGTCTCGCCGCACCCCCCAAGGCCCGACGCAGAGTCCGCGGCGATTGAAATCGCCGGTCAGAAAAGTCCCAGCGCCTTGAAGCTGGCGACACCGTCGCGGCCGACGACAAGATGGTCGTGCACAGTCACCCGCAAGGGCCGTCCGGCCTCGACCACCTGACGGGTCATGTCGATGTCGGCGGACGAGGGGGTGGGATCGCCCGAGGGATGATTGTGCACGAGGATCACGGCGCTCGCCGACAGTTCCAGCGCGCGCCGCATGATTTCGCGCGGATAGACCGGCGCGTGATCGACGGTGCCGTGGTTCATCACCTGGTCCGCGATCAGCTGATTTTTCTTGTCCAGGAACAGCACGCGGAATTGTTCGCGCCCTTCGTGCGCCATGGCCACGCGGACATAGGCCAGCAGGGCGGTCCACGACGTGATCACCGTGCGCTTGCGCACCTCGCCGGCCCCGATGCGCAGCGTGGCCTCTTGCAGCAGCTTGAGGTCGAGCGCCATCGACGGGCCCACGCCCTTGATCGCGGTCAGTTCTTCGAGCGTGGCGCCCAGCACCGCCGCCAGACCGCCAAATCGCGCCAGCAGCGCCTTGGCGATCGGCTTGACGTCGCCGCGGCGGAGACTGCGCGCCAGAAGCAGTTCGAGAAGCTCATAGTCCGGCAGGGCCGCAAAACTGATCGCCGCCCGGGTGCGCAGGCGCTCGCGATGTCCTGCGTGTGGCGAGGTCCGTCTGGTCGTCTGGCGTGGAAGTTCCAGCTCAGCCTGGAAGGCGAACCCGCCCTGTTCCTCCAGCATGCGCAATGATCCCGCCCGTGGCTGTGGCCTGGGAACATAGTAGGAACAAACCGTGCCCCGCGCCAGCGCTATTTGCAAAGTCGCTGAATCGCGCAGTCGGGTCTAGGCCGGCTTGAACAGTCCTTGCGGCGAGATGGTGAAGACTTCGAAGCCCGTCTCGGTCACGCCCACCGAATGCTCGCACTGCGCCGAGAGCGACTTGTCGCGGGTCACAGCCGTCCAGCCGTCGTTCAGCAGTTTCACCGGGTGCCGGCCCAGGTTCACCATAGGCTCGATCGTGAAGAACATGCCGGGTCTCAACACTTCCCCCGTTCCAGGCCGGCCGAAGTGCAGGATGTTGGGGGCGTCGTGGAAGACCCGCCCAAGCCCATGGCCGCAGAAATCCCGCACGACGCTGCAGCGCTGTGACTCGACGTAGGACTGAATGGCGTAGCCGATGTCGCCCAGGCGCGCGCCGGGCCTTACCTGCGCGAGGCCGAGCTCGAGACCCTCGTAGGTGATGTCGATCAGTCGACGCGCCCGAGGCGCGACCTCGCCGATCGCGTACATGCGCGAATGGTCGCCGTGCCAGCCATCGACGATCAGCGTGACGTCGATATTGGCGATGTCGCCCTCGCGAAGGGCGCGCTCGCCGGGGATCCCGTGGCAGACGACATGATTGGGCGAGATGCACAGGGTATGATGATAGCCGCGGTAAAAGAGGCAGGCGGGGAGGGCGCCGTTGTCGAGGGCGAATTCCCGCGCCAGCCGATCCAGATCGGCGGTGACGACGCCCGGTTGCACGTGCGGGGTGAGCATGTCGAGGCACTCGGCGGCGAGGCGGCCGGCGCGGCGCATGCCCTCGAACCCCGCCGCGTCGTGGATCTTGATGTGGTCGGTGCGTGTCGCGGCTTCATACGGGTCGTCGACGAGGGCCATCGTGGTCTTTCAGGTCTGGCCGGGCGCGGATCCAAGGCAGGCGGCGCGCGAGGCGGATATCGGTCAGCCTAATGTCGCAAGCATAGACCAAGACTTCAACTCCCCCGCCGGCCGCCGCCTCCAGGCCGGCGGCATAGACGGGGTCCAGGTCGGCGCAGGCATCGAAACCCTCGCAGTCGGTTCGCTGCACGACGAACAGCTGCACGGCCCGGTCGCCGGCCCCCACCCGGGCCGACAGTTCCCGCAAGTGCTTCGCTGAACGCGTCGCCAGGCAGTCCGGAAACTCCGCCAAGGCGCCCGCGCGCCGCAGATGCACGTTCTTCACCTCCAGCCAACATGGTGAGCGGCCCTCGCCCTCCAGCAGGAAATCGACCCGGCTGGCCTCGCCGAAACGCACCTCGCGCCGGTGGCTGGCATATCCAGCCAGCTCGGGGATCGCGTCGGCGGCCAGGGCTTCGGCGACCAGGGCGTTCGGGCGCAGGGTGTTGATCCCTACCAGCCCGCCGTCGGCCTCGATCAGCTCGAGCGTCCACGCCAGCTTGCGCTTGGCGCCGGCTGCGGGGGAAATCCAGGCCCCAAGTCCGGGCGTATTCAGGCCGAGCATGGCGCCTGGATTGGGGCAGTGGGCCACCACCTCGCGGCCGTCGTCCAGCGCGATGTCGGCGAAGAAGCGTTTGTATCGCCGCACGAGGCGACCGTGCGCGAGCGGTTGCGGCAGGAGCATCCGCGGCCTATGCCGCTGGAGCAAGGGCGAAGTCCAGAGGAGGCAGCCATGGCGACCCACGAACGCGTGACCGCCGCCGTTCTCATCATCGGCGACGAAATCCTCTCGGGACGCACCCAGGATACCAACCTCAACGCCATCGCCCGCTATCTGGCGCCCTTTGGCGTCGATCTGGCCGAGGCTCGGGTCGTCGGCGACAATCCGCCCGACATCATCGGCGCCCTGAACGCGCTCCGGGCCGCTTACCACTACGTGATCACCACGGGCGGGATCGGTCCCACGCACGACGACATCACCGCCGACTGCGTCGCCGAAGCGTTTGGCGCGCCTCTGCATGAAGATCCCGAGATCATCGCGATGATGCGCTCGCGCTGGGGCGGCGAAGTCAACGCCGCTCGTCGCCGGATGGCCCGGATTCCAGAGGGCGGCAGCCTGGTCAAGAATCCGGTTCAGGGCCCTCCGGGGTTCCAGATCGGTAATGTCTTCGTTCTGGCAGGCGTGCCCCAGATCATGCGCGGCATGCTGGAGGACATCGGCCCGCGTCTGCGCACCGGCGCGGTGGTCATCGCGCGCACCGTGCGCGTCGAGGGAGCGGGCGAGGGGGCGATCGCCGCGCCGCTGGAGACCCTCGCCAAGGCGCATCCCGACCTGTCTTTGGGCAGCTATCCGTTCTTCGGCCCCGAGGGCTTCGGCTCCAATCTCGTGATCCGCGGGCGCGATGCGGCGGAGGTCGCCGCCACCGTCGACGAGCTGGTGGCGGCCTTGGATGGCATAGGCGCCAAGGCGATCATCCCCCTCGCGCCGGAATAGGAGATCGGCCGCGAGCTCGCCCGGGGACCTTGCGCGTGACGGCTTGGAGCGGGCCCTCTATGGTCCCGCCATGGGGACGTGGCGGAATCGGTAGACGCAGCGGACTTAAAATCCGTTGGCCGCGAGGCCGTGAGGGTTCGAGTCCCTCCGTCCCCACCACCGAAGCGTTGCGACCCGAGCGGGGCGAATGCGAGCGTCCCCCGATCGCCTTGCAAGCGTCCCCTTGGGGCCGACCGCCCAGATCAAGGACCGCGTCCTCCTCGCCCGGGCGAGTCGTTCTCCCATGGCGACGACGGGCGCGGGGGGCTTCCGGGCCAAATCGCGTCCTGGTTGAATTCGCGCAATGGGTCCAGGTCATCCTGCTCCGCGGCTGTCAGCCGACGCAGATAGGCGCCGGCCAAAACAGCGGCAACGGTAGCCACGCCGAATACGCCGGCGATCCACTCGACCCAGATCATTTGCCCGCTTCGCCCTCACCGGACGAGAAGTCAACCTCTGGTGGAAGTTTTCGAGGCGGCGGATCAAGGCGCGCAGCGGTCTTCCCAGGCGCGCAGGCGCCGCGACGCCGCTCGGGTCCTCCTCTCACGCGCTCTTCGCGTGGGCTCCATCTGCGCCCTGCAGGGTTCGCGTGAAGGTCCCGGCGGCGGACGGCGCAAAGCCGCGCTTGTCGCCGTTCTCCAGCCAGCCTTTCCAAAACGGCGTTTCCAAAACGGCGTTTTCAGCACCACGATCTGTCGATCGTGGACTTCGCCGACGTCCTGGCCAGGTTCGATTGTCGCAAGGCTAAACCCGGTGGCTGATTGCCTGCCCCCGGTTTCCAGATCCCGGGCGCCCCCATCCAGTCGCCGTCGGCCCGTTCGAAGCACCAGAATGACGGGTGGCGACCGGACTTGTGGCGATGGATGTGGCGCGCGTCGAGCCCGCCGCGACCCGCGGACGCGGGGGTTTAAGCGCGCCGGGCCGACACGCGCAGTTTGTGCCGGTTGATGTAACGTGCGGCGACGGGCGATCCCAGGCGGCGAGGATTGCCCGCTCCGCGTCGCCGCGCCAACGGCGGCAGCCGCATGCACGGTGCGGCCGCGCCGGCCTCCTTGGCCCCCAAGAGCGCCAGGATCCCACAGCACACGAGCGAGATGGCGAGATATCCGCCGATCAATTCCCAAATGTCCATGCCGCGACCGTATGCAATAAGACCGCGCGGCGCCACGCCATGTGCGTCAGTCAGGGTGCGGCGAATTGTCGCCCAGCGGGTGCGACGATGTTTGCTCGAAACCACGCCGCGGATTGTTTGGTCCGACCGAACCCGAAGCCGAAGATGGCGCTCGATCCTAAGCGTTGCAACCGTCCGTTCCCTGAACGCTAACCCGGTGGCGCCGGAGCGTGCGAAGCGATCCGGCGAGGAAATGATCCCATGTCGATACGAACATTTCGCGCGATTGCCGATCATCGACTACGATGATAGCCGAGTTCGGATCGTTGCGGCCTCGCCTGCTCAGGCGAGGCGGCGATCCAGCCATTTTGTCGTTTTGTGAGGGCGCCATGAGAGATTTGATCGATGTCAGGGGCGTGTCCGGCGCGGTCTATCGGTTCGGACTTATCCGCGACGGCCGTCCGCTTTCTCCGATCGGCGGCAATTATCTCTATGTGCGAGACGCCGGCGAGACCTACGAGATCGTGTACGCCGGAGAGGGGCAGAACCTGATCAACGACGCGCGCGTCCACCTGTCGGAGGCCGAGGCGGTCTATGGGGAAGTGCATCTGTTCACCCGCCTGAACATCAGCGAGGGAATCCGCCAGACCGAACACAACGACATCGTCGCCGCGGTCAGTCCGCCGATGAGCGGCGCGGCGTTGGCCTAGTACCTCGAAGCAGAGTTCTTGACGGATTGGGCATCGAGGCCTTTGGCATGAATGTACGCTACCGTGTCGAGTTGACCCAACCCCATCGACTGGATGTTCTAAATCGAGAAGGTCCGGGAAAAACTCGCCAAAGCCTATCCCAAGCTCGAAACCAGAGAGTCGGAACCTCTGCGATGAGGTACTAGCTCAGTCGGCCGCGCTGAACAGGGCGTTCAGCGCGCGTCCCGGCTCGGCCTGGGCGAAGCGGTCGAAAACGCCATGGTCGGCGATGTCGCGGGCCACGCGGAAGAACTCGCCCCAGGCCGCGCGGGCGAGCGAACCGCCCACGCTGATCCGGCGTGCGCCCAGATCCGCCAGGACGGCGACCGAAAGCCCCGGGGTCAGCACGTTCACCGGCTTGGGCGCCACCGCGGCGACGACCTCGGCGATCTGCGCGGCGTCGCGCAGGCCCGGGGCATAGAGGCAATCCGCGCCCACCGCGGCGAAGGCCCTGAGCCGGCGCAGGGTGTCCTCCATCTGCGGGCGCCCGACGATGAAGCCCTCCGTTCGGGCGGTGAGCACGACGCCGGACCCGCTGGCGTCGATCGCCGCGCGCGCCGCCGCGACACGGGCGAGCGCATGCTCGAACGCATAGAGCGGGCTGTCCGGGTCCCCCGTGGCATCCTCGACCGACAGGCCGGCGACTCCGGTCTTTAGGGCCATGGCGACATTGGCCGCCACGCCGTCGGGTTCGTCGGCGAACGCGTTTTCGAAATCGGCGTTTATCGGGATGTCGACCGCCGAGGCCAGCGCGGTCAGGTGGCCAAGCACCGCGTCCCGCCCGACCGCGTTGTCGGGGCGGCCGATCGCCCAGGCAAAGCCGGCGCTGGTCGATGCGAGGGCCTTGAAGCCCAAACTCTGCAGCGCGATCGCCGAGCCGATGTCCCAGGGATTGGGTATCACGAAGCAACCTCGCGCGTGCAGAGCGCGGAAGCGCTCGATCTTCTCGCGGGTGGAGGTTTGCATGGCATACCCTTAGGTCGTGGCGTTTGCTTCCTGGCATGATAGCCCTGGTCCGAAACGAGGTCGAACGAAGAGGGACAGGCCATGACGAGCGGCGGAGTGGCCTTGGTCACGGGGGCCGGCAGCGGTATCGGCGAGGCTTGCGCGCTCGCGCTGGCCAGGGCCGGCTGGTCGACGGTGTTGGCCGGGCGGCGAGCCGAACCCTTGCAACGTGTCGCCGAGGCCATCCGAGCCGCGGGAGGCGAGGCGCTGCCGCTCCCCGCGGACGTCGCCGATCCCGCGGCGATCGACCGGCTGTTCAGCGCCTTGCTCGCGCGGTTTGGCCGCCTCGACCTGTTGTTCAACAATGCGGGCTGCGGCGCGCCGCCCGTTTCGCTCGAGGACCTGTCGCTGGACGCTTGGCGCCGCGTCGTGGACGTGAACCTGACGGGCGCCTTCCTGTGCACGCAGAGGGCGTTTGGACTGATGAAGACCCAGACTCCGCGCGGCGGGCGGATCATCAACAACGGCTCAATTTCGGCCCATGCGCCGCGGCCCATGTCCGTGGCTTACACCGCGACGAAACACGCCATCACCGGCTTAACCCGCTCGACCGCCCTCGACGGCCGGGCCCACGACATCGCCTGCGGGCAGATCGACATCGGCAATGCCGCTACCCCGCTCACCGCGGCCATGGCGCTTGGCGTGACTCAGGCCGGCGGAGAGATCGCGGCGGAGCCGGTGATGGACGTGCGCCATGTCGCCGATGCGGTCGTCTACATGGCCGCACTTCCGTTGGAGGCGAACGTCCAGTTCATGACGGTCATGGCGACGAAGATGCCGTTCATCGGCAGGGGCTGAACCCGCCCCCAAATCCTCGGCTAGAACAGGACCCCGGTTTCCAAAAGGCCTCGCACCTGGTCGGTCTTCATTCCGTCCCGGCCGAAGCCGAAGCCCGGGGTCACGTCCTGCGCCTTGACATAGGACAGCTCGGCCCGAAGGAAGAAGATCTTGAACTGATACGTGGGCGTGAGCGTCAGCGAATAGGCCTGGCTGCCCGGTCCGTAAAGCAGGTTGGTGACGTTGCCGCCGGTGGACGAGATCACTTCGCCCCTGGCCGCCACGCTGAACGCCGGCGTGAACGAGTACTTCGTAAGGATGGCGCCGCTGGTGGTCGATGCGCCATGTGTGATGCCGATACCCGGATTTGCCCCTACGGTCGTGTACTGGAAATAGGGGCTGATCATGAACGGCCCTTTCGTATGAGTGAGGATCACATTGTAGATCGAGCTGTTGTCATAAAGAATAGGCGAGACAAAGGTGTTGTGGGTGCTCTTGTCGAAATTGCCGCCGGCGGCAAAGACGAGCGTGTCCTGGGGCGTGAGCGCATAGCTCAACAGCCCGGTGATCCAGGTGAAACGATTTGAGTAAAACCCGTCGCTCAGGGCGACGGACAGCGTGACCGGGCCTTTGGAATAGTTCGCCTGAATGCCCCGGTTGACGACGTTCTCCTGGTTCCACAGCAGGCCGCGTTGAACGTTCATGTTCTGGAAGGTGAAAGTCGTTTCGTCACCCAGCAAGGTCGGCAGCTTGCCGGCGATGATGTTGAACGAAGAGCTGGGCGCGAACTTGATGAAGGCGTAAGGCACATAACCATAGGTCTCTTCGTCGTAGGTCGTCGACCGCACATTGGGCACGCCCAGAGAGGGCAGGGAATAGGGGCCTACCTGGACGAAGAACTGGAACATGCCGTCCGTCTTCTGGATGAACAGCTGCGCGGCGCCGATGTCCGCCCACGACTTGTGATCTCCAGGGATCGGATTGCTCTGCACCTCGCCGTAACCCGTGATCGCTCCGGTGACATAGATCTTGCCGAGCGGGCCGGCGTTGATGCTGAACGGATTGGGATTGGCCGACAGCGTCGCCGACATCGCCGGCGTCGTCATCGGGCTGGCGGCCGGCGCGGCCGGCGCTGCGGGCGGAGCGGCTGGCGCCGTGGTCGTGTCTGGGGCCGGATCGGCGAGGGCCAGTCCGGCGGCTCCGGATCCCAGCGCGACAAGACCGGCGCAGATCGAAAGCTGCCAATTCTTCATTCACAATCCCCTTATGTTTTAATGCGCCGCAACAACGGCGCGCGTCTCTTTTACCCGCCCGGTCATCGGCAGCGGGCGCCTGCGATCGGCATGGTCGTGCGTAACCTCGCGCGTCCCAAGAAAACTCATCTGTTTGAAGAGGCCTCCGCGCGTCGGTCCGCTATAATGTGCGGCATGCGAAGGTCGGCGCCCAATCCTTGGGCGCCGGCGCGCTTCCAGCTCTTGAGGCGGTGGGCTTTCATCAGCGGTATTTGACCGCGATCACCCTAAAGGGTCGATCAGCGACGTCCGCTCGCGGCGTAAACGAAAGATAGCCGCCGATGGGTGTGGATCAGCGCATGCCCATGGGCGCATAACCCAGGTGCAGGCCGGCATCCACCATCAGGGTCTCGCCGGTGATGTGCCGGGCGGCCGGGGACGCCAGGAAGACGGCCGCGCCGGCGATGTCCTCGGCGCTCGACGCCGCCTTCAGCGGCATGGAGGCGGCAACGCCCTGGCGCATGCGGTCGATCTGCTCGGCGCTCATGCCGCGGCCGAACCACGGCGTGTCGATGAAGCCGGGGCAAATGGCGTTCACCCGGATTTTCGGCGCCAGGGCCCTGGCAAGGGAGAGCGTCATCGTCAGCATCGCCCCCTTGGAAGCGGCATAGGGCACCGAAGAACCGATGCCGATCACGCCGGCCACCGAGGCGGTGTTCACCACCGCGCCGGGCTGCGGCGCCGCCTCCAGCAGGGATCGCACCGCGCGGACCATCTGGAAGGCCCCCACGACGTTGACCGCGTAGAGGCGCTGGAAGTCATCGGCCGACACCGCGTCCAGGTCGGCATGGTTGTTCGCGAACTTGGTCACGCCGGCGTTGTTGAACAGTGCGTCCACCCGTCCCAGCGGCGCGGCGGCCGCCGCGATCCGCCGGCAATCCTCGTCGGAGGCGACATCGCCCTGGGCCAGGATCGCCTTGGCCCCGTGGGCTTCGACCAGCCGCGCGGTCTCTTCGGCTTCGGCCTGGCTGGACGCGTAGTTGATCACCACCGCGCCGGCCCCGCGCTCGGCGGTCTCGACGGCGATCGCCCGCCCCAGGCCCGTGGAGGCGCCGGTCACCAACACCACCCAACCTTCGAAATCCCGTCCGGCCATCACGTGTCCTCCAGTTGTGCGGGGCGTTTGCGCATCGATAGCCCCGTCGCCGGATTTTGTCGCGTTCACCTTGGGGGTAATTCGCGCTAAGCCCGTCGCGATGGATCAGCCGCCCCTGTCACAACTCGGCCGCGATGTCCCAGGTTTCGCGAGCCCCGCCGAAGCGGTGCTCGAGCGCGTGCCCAACCCGCAAGCGGGCATGCTCTATCTGGCGCGCTTCACCGCCCCGGAGTTCACCTCCCTGTGCCCGGTCACCGGCCAGCCGGATTTCGCGCATTTGGTCATCGACTATGCGCCCGCCGAGTGGCTGATCGAGTCCAAGTCGCTGAAGCTCTATCTGGCCTCGTTCCGCAATCACGGCGCCTTCCACGAGGACTGCACCCTGGCGATCGGCCGCAAGATCGTCGAGGTCGGCGCGCCGACGTGGCTGCGCATCGGCGGCTACTGGTACCCGCGCGGCGGCATCCCCATCGACGTCTTCTGGCAGACCGGCCCCGCGCCGGACGGCCTCTGGCTCCCGGACCAGGGCGTGCCCGCCTATCGGGGACGTTAGGCGGCCGTGACGTTGTCGGATGGCGTCCGCTTTCGGGGTCTAGTAACCGGCGAAGCGCGGTTTGCAGTCAGTCCCTTGCCGGCCGCCAGAGCGGCCCGACGGCCAGCAGTAGGACAAGGACGTTGAAGAGGGCGTTCGAGGGATTGCCCGAAGCGACGGATCCGGCGCTGTCGAGGCAGAACCAGGCGATGATGCCGGTCAGCACCGTCCGGCGCACGCCTTCTGGCGCCTTGTCGTAGACCCAGGTCGAAAGACACCAGATCATGACGCCCCAGCCCAGGAGAAAGCCGCCTGTCAGCGCCGATAAGAACCGCGTATCGGGCGTGTCGTAGATCGAAGGCCTGTTCAACCGCCACCCCAGGAGATCAAGGGTGAAGCGAGCGGGCGCCAGCGTCGGCGCCATCGTTCCCAGAAAAAACACCGGCCCGAACGATCCGATCACCAGGGCGGTGATCTTCAGCCAGAATCGATGAATATCGCGGGTCAACGCTTTTGCTCCGTCGGACGATGCAGGCGAGGAGAGGCTGTATCGCGTCAGGCGCTGGCCGCCGCCGGCATTTGCGACATGATCGTCGGCGTGTCGAAGTAGTCGCGCCAGCAGGTGATCACGCCATCGTGCACCTCGAAGACGCCCGTCACCGGCAGCTCGACCCACGTGTCTCCAATGAGGTGCCGGTCGAGGCGCTCGAAGAACACGATGGGGCCGGAGCTGACCTCACGCAGGATCCTGAACTCATTCTGCGACGTCGGCTGGAAAAAAGGCTCCAGCACCGCGCGGATTCCCGCGGGGCCATGCACCGTGCCGAACGGCGGCGGGTTGGCGTATTCGCAATCTTCGGAGACCAGCTTCAAGGCGGCGTCGTAGTTCAGCGGCTCCATGAGCTTCATGAACTGCCGAACGACATCGCTGGGTGACATGGGGGCTGCGGACATTTGGGCTTCCTGCGTTCTGGTGTCCTGGGACTGTCGACGGCTGCCGCGCCGAGCGCAATTACCCCGCGGGTCATCGCTCCTCTTCAGCTTTCCGCGCCGCGGAACAGGGCTTCGGTCTGCGCGTCCGCCGGGAACAGGGTTTCGATTCTCAACTCGTCGGCGGTGACGTCCTGAGCCGTGCCAAAGGTCGCGACGACGGCGAACATGGAAAGCGTCAGTCCATTGATCGCCAGGCTGAAGGGGATCACCGGCAAGAGCGCGGTATCGGCCGGCGACCACAGGAGCTTCGGATCCTGCAGGGGGGCGAGCTCATCCAGCACCGCCTTCATCTCGAGCCCGCCCAGGGCTTCGGCTTCGCGAAGGGCGCGCCGCCACATCAAGGCCCCGACAGCCGACCAGTTGGTGATGAATGGTCGAATGCCTAATGGATGGAAGAACAAGCGCATCAGATTGCGCTGGTCGCCGCCGACGCGGGTCCAGATATCTTCGCCCAACAGGGCGCCGAGGCGGTCGAAGGATGTGTTCGACATCCGAACGTTCCAGGCCCGATCGAGGGCGATGGCCGGGAAGGGCTCGTGAGCCGTCAGCATCATCCGCACCGCGCTCATCACCTGGCCCATCTGGGGATCCTCTAGAGCGCGGGTCTGGAAGATCGGGGCGAATCCCGCCGCCGTCAGCCAGGCGTTGCGCTCGCGGAGCGGCACCTCCAGCGTCTCGCTCAGTTGCAGGATCATGTTTCGGCTGGGGTTGGCCCGTCCGGATTCCAGGAAGCTGACATGGCGCTGTGACACCCCTGACGTGAGGGCCAGATTCAGTTGCGAGAGCCGGCGCTTCTGACGCCAGTCCCGCAACAGCCGGGGAAATCCCGCTTCCGAGTCGGAATGCGACGCCGAGGTCGATGTGGACACTCTGAACCCTCACGGTTTTCATCCGACTGTCTCGCAACCCGCGGCCAGGTTCAATGACCTGGCGGGTAGTCGACGTCCGGCCAATTTCTATCGGTGCGTTGGCCCGGCCCTTCGACCTTTTCGGCGGCGCGATCGCCAGGGAGGCGCTGGCGCAATCGCCTCCAGTCCGGCCACGGCCGGGCGCCGGCAGACGTTCAGGATTTTAAGCGTCATTGTTTTTTTTCTGGCGGCGGCGCAGGCTTGGTTGTGGTCCAAAACTCCGGAGGCCCGCTCCATGACCGACACGCTTCAGGCGCCCCCCAGCAGCGAAATCCCCCATCCGGCCAGGACGCTGGCGGACCTGGCCCAGACGCCGCGCCCGCCGCTCGGCGACGCGCCGATCTCTCCCGAGCGCTACTGGTCCAGGGATTTCTGGCAAAAGGAGTGGGATCACGTCTGGACGAAGACGTGGCAGGTCGCCGGCGTCAAGGCGCAAATCCGCAAGCCCGGCGACTACATCACCGCCAGGCTCGGAACCGAGACGATCCTGTGCGTGATGGGCGACGACAAGCAGATCCGCGCCTTCTACAACGTCTGCCAGCATCGCGGCATGCTGCTGATGGCCGAAGAACAGGGCAATGCCAGGCGGCTCGTCTGCCCCTATCACGGTTGGGCGTTCAACACCCGCGGCGAGCTGCGCGCGGTTCCCGACGAGGCGGATTTCCCGCAAGGCAGCCCGTGCGGCAAGAAGAACCTGGTCGAGATCCCGTGCGAGTCCTGGGCCGGCTTCATCTGGTACAACATGGACCCCGACTGCGCCTCGCTGCGCTCGTTCATGCATCCCATCGCCGACATGATCGACACCTATCCGATGGACGACATGGTGCGCACCCACTGGATGACGGTCGAGGGCGCCTTCAACTGGAAGCTCATCCAGGACAACTTCAACGAATCCTATCACGTCCCGTTCGTCCACCCGCAACTGAAGTTCACGCTGGAGTACGCCTACGACCAGTGTCAGTTCGACCTCTATCCCAGCGGCCACGCCCGCATGCTGATGCCGGGCGGCGAGCCGGCCCATTCCCTGCAGGGCGGCGAGGCTGAAACCCTGGACAGGCTGGGCGAGCAACTCCGCTTCTGGGAGCTGGATCCCGAACAGTTCCGCGGCGGCCGCATGCAAGGCATGCGCGCGGCGCTGCAACGCCAGAAACGCTTGCTGGGTGAGCAGAAAGGCTTCGACTTCTCCACCTATCACGACGCCCAATTGACCGATAACTGGCACTTCACGATCTTCCCCAACCTGTCGTTCAGCCTCAAGCCCGACGGCAACATCTGGTTGCGGGCGCGTCCGCACGAGACCGATCCGGAAAAGTGCTACTTCGACATGTGGTACATGACCCTCTTCCCCAAGGGCGCGACGCAGTACTTCTCCTACAGCATGCAGGAATGGGTCGATCTGAGCGTTCCCGCGCCGCATCAGGAGGGCAGGGCAGGCGACGTAAACCTTGGGCCCACGATCAACCAGGACCTCGCGGTCTGGGAGGTTCAGCAACGCGGCCTTCACTCGCGCGGCTACCGGCGCGACTACCTTGCCGGACAGGAAGACCGCGTGCGCTACTTCCACGAAAACCTCGAGCGATGGATGGAGCGCGGTCCAGGCTCGAAAGAAAGATGAACCACGAAGGACACGAAGTCTGATTGACGGCGACGCCGTCGCTCGCACCCCGGCCTGAGGATTGATTGCGCCTGCGGCGCGGCAGCGCGCGGTCTCTTCGTGTCCTTCGTGGTTCATCTTGCTGGCGCCGGCCTGGGCAGCGTCCGTACCCAAACCGACCACACGCGCCGAACGCATAGTTTCCCGTGAGCCGTCATCAAATTTCCTGGTCGTGACCCGCTCTGGCGCCGCGTTTCTAAGGGCCCCATATCCCTGTTGCTAATGACGCGAAGTCGATCGCGCATCGGAGGACGCATGGTTCAACATCTCGAGCTCGTCGAGGGCAGTGCGACTCCGCCGGTCTGGGCCGCCCTGAGGAACGAGGCGCAGCATATCGCCAGGGTCGAGCCGAGCCTCGCTTCGATCGTGAACGCCGTCATCCTGCGTCACGACCGGCTGGGCGACGCCCTTTCCTATCAATTGGCGCGCAAGCTGGGCGACCAGGAACTGCGGGCCATGAGCCTGCGTGAGATCGCCGACGAGGCCTATGCCGCCGACCCGACCATCGTCGACCAGGCGGAGGCGGATCTGCGCGCCACCTATGAGCGCGACCCCGCCTGCAAGGGCTATGTGCAGCCTATGCTGTTCTTCAAAGGGTTCCTGGCGCTGCAGAGCCATCGCGTCGGCCACTGGCTGTGGCGCGAAGGCCGCGAGACCCTGGCCTTCTATCTGCAGAGCCGGGTTTCGGAGCTGTTCCAGGTCGACATCCACCCGGCCGCGTCGATCGGCCGTGGCGCCTTCTTCGATCATGGCACCGGCATCGTCATCGGCGAGACCGCCGTCGTCGGCGACGACGTGTCGATGCTGCACGGCGTCACCCTGGGCGGCACCGGCGCCGAGCGCGGCGACCGCCACCCCAAGATCGGCCGCGGCGTCCTTCTGGGGGCCGGCGCCAAGGTGCTGGGCAACATCGCCGTCGGCGACTACGCCAAGATCGCCTCCGGCTCGGTGGTGCTCAAGGCCGTGCCGGCCCATTGCACCGCCGCCGGCGTGCCCGCGCGACTGATCAACTGCCCCAGCTGCGAGGAGCCGGCCAAGACGATGGACCACATGCTGGCCGGCGCGGTGTTCGATCCGGTCCTGTGAGTCGTCTCCCCGTTGGACTTTGTCCGGCGATTGCCTCTAGGGCCGCACCGGTTTTTGGTTTAGGAGCGCGCCCATGAACCAGAAAGACATCGACCGCGTGCAGGCGCACCTGAAGCGGACCTTCGGCAACCCCCACATCGCCGTCAAAGCCCGCCCCAAACAAAAAGACTCGGCCGAGGTCGAGCTGAAGGGCGAATTCATCGGCGTCATCTACGAGGACGAGGACGAAGCCGGCTCCTTCATGTTCGAAATGGCGATCCTGGCGGAGGACCTGGAAGGCTAGGGATTGCACTGGGGGCGTCCTCGCTCCGACCGCTCCCGCCCACTCCGCTGTCGCGGCCACCTGTTCACCCTCGCGCCCTGATGCTACGCCGATGACAACCGGAGGCCCCGACGCGTCCGGGCCGGCCAAGACAGGTGAGGGATCGACCATGACGCAGACAACGCAACCAGGCACGGTGCTGATCGCCGGCGCCAGCGGCGTGATCGGCGCCGCGGCGATCGAGCATTTCGCGAATCTGGGCTGGCGGGTGATCGGCGCCTCGCGCCGTCCGGCCGACGTCGAGCCCGGCGTAACCTACCAGCACCTGGCCCTCGATCTGCGGGACGCCGCCGCCTGCCGCGCCGCGTCCGACACGTTCGCCGGCGTCACCCATGTCGTCTACGCCGCCCTCTACGAAAAGCCCGGACTGGTCCCCGGCTGGCGCGAACAGGACCAGATGACGACCAACCTGGCGATGATGCGCAACCTGATGGACCCGCTGCGCGCGGCGGCCACGGGCCTGCGTCATGTCAGCGTGCTGCAGGGCACCAAGGCCTATGGCGTCCACGTCCACGGGATCGAGATCCCCTGCCGCGAGAACCGCCCCCGCGACCGGCACGAGAACTTCTACTGGCTGCAGGAGGACTATATCCGCGCCGCCCAGCAGGGCGCGGACTGGACCTTCACCATCTGGCGTCCGCAGGTGGTGTTCGGCGGCGCCACGGGCGTGGCGATGAACCTGATCCCGATCATCGGCGCCTACGCCGCCATCTGCCGCGAGCAGGGCCTGCCGTTCCAATGCCCCGCGACCGTGCCCAACATCCTCGAGGCGGTCGACACCGACCTGATCGCCAAAGCCCTGGCCTGGGCGGCGCGCGCGCCCGGCGCCGCCAACGAGACCTTCAACATCACCAATGGCGATGTCTTTATCTGGCGCAACGTCTGGCCGGCGATCGCGCGGGCCGTGGGCCTCGAACCGGCCTACGGTGACGCGCCGATCACCCTCTCGGCCTTCCTGCCCGCGCACGCCAAGGTCTGGGACGCGATCGTCGCCAGGCACGACCTGCGCCCGATCAGCATGGAAACCCTGGTCGGCGAATCTCATCACTATGCCGACTTCGTGTTTGGCTTCGGCGGCGCCGAGCCGTCGGCGGTTCTGGTCAGCACCACCAAGCTGCGCCAGGCGGGCTTTGGCGACTGCGTCGACACCGAGGTGATGTTCAGGTCGTGGCTCAAACGCCTCGCCGACCGCAAGGTGATCCCGCAGCCTGTCGCCTAGCGCCGCCCTCTCACCGATAAGAACACCACCGCCACCCCCGCGGCGACCACCAGGGCGTCCTCGATCAGTCCGCTGCGCGTCTGCCCGAGCTTTGCGATCGCCGCCTTGCGCCCGGCGAGCGTCAGATAGGCCAGCGGCACGGCGGTGGCGACCGCCGCCGCCGCCCCGGCCCGTTCGCGTCCGCGCGGCGCCAGGGCCGCGCCGGCTATGCCCGCGCTCAGCACCCGCGCCAGCAGGCCCAGGAACACCGTGCGGTCGGGCGCCGTCTTGATCTTGTCGCCCAGCAACTCGCCGATGCCCATGGCCAGAGCGCCGGCCTCGAACAGCGGCCGATCCAGCAACACCAGCCGCCCCGGCGTGCGCCGCCCCGCCAGGCGGGCGGCCGCCAGGGTCGCCATCGGCGTCATCGAGCGGGCGCTGGCGACAGCCCCGATCAGGGCGGAAGAGAGAAGGGCGGGCGTTTTCATCCTGCCTCAACACCTGGGGCGCCCCAAGGGTTCATTCCCGGTCAGGTTGATTTGGACGACGCCGCTCTGACAAGCCTTGAGACTGATCCCCATCCGCTCCAGAGTATTTTCATGGCTGGACGTTCACTGGAAGCCGGCAAAATGAAAGGCTGCCCATGACCACCATCACCCTGACGGGAACCTACGGCAGCGGCTACGCGCTGGAGGCGCCGGTCACCACCCTGAGCATCACCGCGAGCGGCTACGTGGGTGGCCAGGGGGTTTTCTCGCCGGCTGCGGCGACACATGCCTATCAGGTGATCAACGACGGCCGCGTCGAAGCGGCCGCCTATCTCGAGCAGAACGGCATCGTGCTCACGAAGGGCGGAAGCGTGATTAATGGCCGCGGCGGCGGCGCCACGGCGGTCGTCTCGGGCTTCGATGGCGTGCATATATCCGGGGGCAGGGGGAAGGTCGTCAATCTGGGCCGGATCGAAGGCGTGTACGGCCACGGCGTCGTGCTCGACAGCGGCGGCAGCGTCACCAACGGTTCCAACAGCGACACCAGCGCGTCGATCGAGGCCTACGATCTGGGCGTCGTGCTAGCCGGCAAGTCCGGGACCCTCGACACCCTGGCCAACTTCGGGACGATCTCGACGCGGAGCGACTTCGCCCAACAGCTCGCCACGGTCGAGATGAAGGTCGGCGGCATCATCACCAATGGATCGAACACGGACAGGAGCGCGCTGATCACCGGCCTCTACGCGATCAGGAGCCAGTTCCCCGCGGTCACCGTCGCCAATTTCGGAACGATCATCGGGACAGCCAATCGTGGTAGCGGCGCCGCGGTATATTTGGGTGGCGGCGGCTCTCTCACAAACGGCAGCAACGCGGATCTGCGGGCGCAGATTCTGGGCGGAGCGGCCGCGCGGGTTGGAGCGCTGACGGCGACCAACTTCGGCCGTATCGTGGCGTACGGACAGCAGGTAGGTCTGGACGTCGGGGACGGGGGTACGATCACCAACGGCAGTTCGATCGCCACCCACGCACTGATCCAAGGTTTCGAGGGCGTGAGCGCCGGTGGGTTGGCGGCCGCCACGATCACGAATTTCGGCACGATCTGGGGCCGCAACGGGGTTTCGCTCCAACTGGCGAACAACGCCGCGAACCGTCTCGTCGTGGAGGCGGGGTCGGCGTTCGTCGGCTACGTCCGAGGAGGCGGCAGCGTGTTGGAACTCGCCAATGGCGTTGGGCTCATCACGTCGGCCAGGGGGACGCTTTCGGCCACCGGCAGTCTGACGATTTCGGGAAGCATGGCGAAGTCCCAGTTCGGGGGGTTCGCCGTCCTGCAGATCGATTCGTCGGGGACGTTCGCGACCGACGCCCTCGTCTCTGTCGGCGCCGGGTTGACGATCCAGTCGGCGGGAACGCTCTCGTTGGCGTCCGGGGGCGCGGCCATCGCCACGGCGGCTCTGATCGAGGCCACCGGCGCGGGGGCGGTCACCTTCGGCGGGTCCGTGGTCAACACGGGCGCGCTGATCGCCGACGGGGGTTCGATCGGCGTGACCGGGGCCGTCGGCGGGTCGGGTACGGCGACGATCATCGGCGCCGGGACCCTCGACTTTGGCGGCGCGGCGAGCCAGGCCGTGACGTTCAGCGGGCCGGGAGGCCTGTTTGAATTGGGCGACTCGCAGGCCTTCGCCGGGACCGTCGCCGGCTTTTCAGGAATCGGCAAGACGAGCTTCGACCTCGACGACATAGCCTTCGAGGGGCCGTCCGAGGCGACCTTCTCCGGAACCGCGACCAGCGGCGTGCTCACCGTCTCCGATGGAACCCACGTCGCACAAATAGCCCTCTTGGGAGATTACAGGAGCACCAGCTTCGTCGCCGCCGATGACGGCCACGGCGGCGTGCTCGTCACCGGCCAGCACAAGGGCCTGGCCGCGATGGTCCAGGGTTTCGTCCAGGCCGCCGCCGGTGTGGCCGCCTCGGCGTCCCCCTCGATCCATCACACGCAGGGTGAGGCCTTCAACCCGATGGCGCTGGCGAGCCCGCGCCTCGCGATGAATTAGGGGGACATCATATTTAATGCGTCTATCACCCCCTCAACCGCATAAATCCGCGGCGCATTAAGTATGGTGCCCCCGTATTTCCTGGCGGCCCTGGCGGGCGAACGGCAAAAAAGCCGCTCTCGAGGCCCAAGGTCTAGTCGGCGCCCTCCCGCGCTGCACCGCATCAATGCGTTGGTTCAACACCTTTGTCGCGAGCTCAGCGTCTGCTACCACGCGCCTCAAACAACCTAGGGAAGATCATTATGCCGCGCCTGCCATCGATTGCTCGCTCGATTTCGCTGTTAGCGCTCGCGCTTTCCGCTCCGTCCGGAGTACTCGCGCAATCGGGTCCGACGACCGCGGATCTGGCGTTGTGGCTGAAGGCTGACAGCGGCTTGGCCGCCGACGGGAGTTCCTGGGCGGACAGTTCCGGCAACAATCATAATGCCACAGCGGTTGCCGGCGAAGCGCCCGTTGTCCAGCAAGCGGGTCTCAACGGACTTCCGGTCGCGGTTTTCAGCGGTGGCCAGGCGATGAGCATCGCCGGACCTGTCCTCTCCGGCCAGCACTTCACGATCCTGGCCGTGGTCACGGACAACAGCGTGGCGGGCGGCAGCTTTCGCGAGGTGATATCCAATTGGGACACAAATACGCGAACCACGTCGATCTTCCTTGGAACCGTGTGGAGCGATGTCGGAGGCGTCGCCGCCGATCGTATCCGCTTCACCGACGCCATCGGCGGCCAGGATCAGGGGCAGACCGGTCAAGGTCAAATTGCCAAACCCACCAAGGCCTTCATCCTCACCGGCCTGGCCAGTGGCCACAACACTCTGATACGCCTCGACAAGAAAACCGAATATCAACTTGGCGCGCCCCTGTCGAAAAGGGATCTCGCCCAGGGCTGGTATCTCGGGTCGCAGGGCGACTCCAACGTAGAGCTGTGGGAAGGCGATATCGCTGAAGTCCTGGTCTACGATGCCCCACTTTCCAAGGCGGAGTTCGCCACGGACCTGAACTACTTGCAGACTAAGTGGCTGCAGAAGAAAAAATGAGGCTTGGGCCCCGCTGCCAGTGGAGCGCGCGGAGGCTGGCGCGCCGTCCCTGGATTTTATGGTAGACTCTCGTGGGTCAGATCGGAGATTTGATGGTGCGAGGACGCAAGCCCAAGCCGACCGCGCTGAGGGTGATCTAGGACGGTCCGAGTCACAGCCGGCCAATCAATCGCGACGAACCGGGAAATAGGGGGACATCATATTTAATGCGTCTATCACTCCCTCAACCGCATAAATCCACGGCCCATTAACTATGGTGTCCCCGTATTGACCCTGCGTTCCGGCCTTGCCACGCCATCGGTCGAGGTCGCGAAGGAAGTTGACTAGCGCGCCTTGTGCAATTACAATATTATAATTACGTCGACGCATGACGCGCGTCCGATTTGAATGGGACGGGGCTAAAAACCTCTCAAATCAGCGCAAGCATGACGGTGTGAGCTTCGACGACGCCTGTCAGGTGTTTCAGGATCCGCTGCATGTCTCCGTGCAGGACCGAATCGAAGGGGGGCGAGCAGCGCTGGCAGACCGTCGGGGCGATCCTTGGCTTGGTGATCCTGGTGGTGGCGCACACGGTCAAGGAGGAAGACCCCGACGGTGAATCGGTCGAAGTCATCCGTATCATTTCAGCCCGGCGGGCCACCCCGCGAGAAAGGCGACGCTATGAAAACGAAGCCAGCTAAACACGATGCAGAAACAACGCCTCCCTCGACCGACGCACAGCGCCGCCGCCTGGCCGAACTGGCGGCCTTGCCCGACGAATCGATCGACACCAGCGATATCCCCGAGCTTTCCGACGAGGCATGGGCCGCCGGCGTCCGGGGACGCTTCTATCGGCCGGTGAAACAGCAGATCACCGCCCGCGTGGACGCCGACGTGCTGGATTGGCTCAAGTCGCAGGGGAAGGGATATCAGGGCCGCCTGAACGCCATACTGCGGCGCGAAATGCTGGCCTCGCTCAAGCAGAGCCGTGGGGCGTAGGGGTTAATCACTCTGACCCCATTCCTCCGGAAGCTGAGGAATACTGGGAATAGGAGGACAGGAGTAATATACCCCAATCTCAGCTACAGCAGCCGCGGTGTCTCGGGCTCTAGCCCAGCCGGCTTGCGTCGCCCTCGATGAGCGCGGCGAACGAGTCGACCCGCGCCAATATCGGCGCGACGGTGATCAGGCCGTCATCCACTCCGGCCAAATGAGCGCCAACGCTGGACCAGCGCCAATCGGCGGCCCGTTCGACCAGACGAGCGCGCACCGGATTCATCGCGACGTACCGCACCGCCGCCATTAGATGCGCCTCGTCCATCGCCACTGACGCGAACAGGCCATCGAACAGGCGCCCGCGCCATCGGCCCCTCGCGCTGACGAAGTTCGCCCAGCGGCGATGCGCCGCGCCCAGAGCGAGCGCCAGCCCGTCCTCGTTCTCAGGACAGAGAATCAGGTGGACGTGGTTGGGCATCAGGCAATAGCTCCACACGGCCACCGAGGCCTTGCGCATCTGCTCGGCGAGGGTGTCGCAATAGATGTCGTGATCGCCTTCCTCGAAGAAGATAGGCTCGCGCCGGTTCCCACGCGCCGTGACGTGGTGCGGGCATCCAGGAGCAACGATGCGTGCGAAGCGGGCCATGTCCGGACCGTAGCACGAGGAGAACAAAGGGGGAATATTGCTCCTGTCCCCCTATTCCTTCTTCTGCTATGACTTGGCGATGAGTGGTCCTGGCTCCCCATTTTCGGCTCGATTCGGCTTCCGCGCGCCCGACGCGGAGATCACTATTCGCGATAACGCGCCCGAGCCAGTGCGCGATGCGGTCACCATGCTGGGCTACGCCTTCGATAACAGTCCGGGCAGGATGCGCGATGTCGTGTGCGAAGTGCTTCTCAAGCGACCGGATCAAAACAACTGGTCCGTCGGCAATATCGAGCGCGAGGTCTCGGCGCTGGTGGACGACGCGCCATGGTACAAGGTCTACGACCTAGCCGAGCGCCTCTATACCGAGGTCGCCAAGGGCGACTATACAGGCGACTTTCAACGCCGCTTTGCCGAGCAGCTCAACCAGACCTTCCGCGAGATGGGGGTTGGCTGGGCGCTGGAGAATGGGATTCTGATCGCCCGTGGATCAGAGGCCTTCACCTTGGCCACTCGCGACGCCGTCGTGACAATGATGGAGGCCGGTGCACCCACGGCTGCAAGCGAGATTCACGAGGCGTTAACGGACATTTCGCGGCGCCCGGCCCCGGACCTCACTGGTTCGATTCAGCATGCCATGGCTGCGCTCGAATGCGTCGCACGACAGATCGATGGCAGCGGTGACACGCTCGGGAAGATCATCGGCCGGTTGACCCTGCCGCCGCCGCTGGACTCCGCCTTGCACAAACTCTGGGGGTCGCCTCGGAACAGGGCCGACATATCCGGGAGGGACGCGAACCCCGCTTCGAGGAAGCCGAGTTGGTGGTCACTATCGCCTGCGCCGTCGGCGTTTATCTGCTGCGCGACAAGGCCCGGGATGCGAAGGCCCAGCACGGTGGCTGACATGCGCGCCGTCAGCGTTGCGAGCGCGGCCAATCGCGGGGGACGGGCATGCCGGTAATCAGGGTATTCGCCGGATCCGATGGCGCCGCTGCCGCCGCTGCGGTTATGGGTGCCATGGCCGTCAAGCTGTCGCAGCCGGTCGCGGCGCCGGATTCAAGCTTGGCCAGTCGCCCGGAGAAGGCGCAGACTAAAAACCCGCACCAGCTGACTCGGGACCAGCATGTCTTCCCGCACCGGACCATGCTCCGCTTTGCCGATGCAAAGGGGGGCGTAGACCTGCATGACTTGGTCCGGAACACGGTCCGCCGAACAAGCGCGCGAGACGTCACCTTCTGCGCCCGGCGAGCATGGGACCAGCGGGCCGAGGCCGGCTACATGCGTGAGACGGAAAAAGCCTTTCAGTCCTTTGCGGCCACGATCGTCGACGGAGGCGTCGCGACGGTGGCGACTGACCAAGTCGCGACCGTCACCAGAATGTACGCCCTCTGGTATATTCGATCCCGCTACCGCGCGATCGAAGCCCAGGAAATCAAACTCAATGGCTTAAAGGGGCACAGCCTGACCAAGGCCGAAGAGGAGCAGCTGGAGAAGGAAAGTCGGGCCTTCATCAGAGATGGCGGTCTGATTCCGGCGCGCCAGCTCAATGGTCTGGAAATCGAGCAGCGCATGAACGCCTTTCACGAGCAGCTCTCCTATATCGATCGTTGGGGTGTTATCCGGCCCCAGTCTGGTGAGTTCATCGTGCCGGACGTGTCCAATCGCACGATCATCCCGATCTCTCCGGTCATCGCCCTCGTTGCTGGCGCGCCGGACGGACAGATCAGCGAAGGCAACCTCGCCGACATCAACAGCGCTGTGCGGCAAGACAGCGTCGCCTATTTCTTCGCGCGCGACATCTCGGCATGCCCATTCTGACGTCAGACGGACCCGCTCGCCGGACCGCATGATGGCATGGTCCAGCATATTGTCCTGGCGGCCGGTCGCGGGCTGGCCTTGGAGGCCGGCGCCCGGTTAACGGGCTTGCCAAGCTTCGAGCAGGATCGCCTCACCGGAGCGTGCCACAGGCTCGACGCGCAGGCCGGCTTGCTCAAGTTGCTCCAAACCCTCGGCATCCGTAAGCGCGATCAAAAGTGTCGTCGATTGCTGCAGCTCAACGGCCGTCGGCACGAGGCTCGTGCCTAAACTCGGATAGGAGGCTGCGTCGAGCGTCGGCACGGCATCAAGGTCATCCTTCCCGCATCGGTGCGGTGATCATACTGATCGATAAATCCCAACAACAGCGATTGTGCTATAACGCGTACCAAAAGACTTTAGGCACTCTGGTTTCCGCATCTTCACAGGCGTGCCACTTTTGGTTCGCTCCATGAGTGTATATCGCTGGAAATCGGTTGTGGCTTCCCACCATGCCGGATTAATGAACGTATTTTCAGCAAGTTCGAATGAGGCGCAGACTATGGCGTTCGCTTTGTGTACGTCCGGCACGTCAGCGACAAACGATTCCGCCAGCGCGTTCGGCGTCGGACCTGCGTCTCCAAGCCAGGTAAAGACGACAATCGACCGCCCTCGAAACGATGTTATATTCATGCTCAGTCCATCGAGCGCACGATTGTCTAAGAGGTTTTGCAGGCGCCTAGCATTGAAATCAAATTCGGGTAGAACGCTCGTTGATACGACGATTGGGAGCAGTCCGTCGAATTCGACCGCCAGCCATTTCATCCGGAAATAATCACCAGATACGAGGATGTTATGTAAGCGTCCCTTTTGGGCCGCCTGCCCCCGCTTCAGGGAAGGCGGTAGTGTCCGCCTATGGTTGGAGCGGACACTTGGGGTGAGCGATCTTCGGGTGTGTTCGGCGTTTTGGCGGCGCGGGCCGCGCGGCCGCTGGTTT
>JBBRAV010000025.1:0-57825 GCA_038206535.1 Caulobacterales bacterium | reverse complement strand
CCGCCTTGAAGGTCGAGGCCGAGGCTGAGCCGGTCATGCGGCATGAAGGCGGGCAGCGAGTCCACGACCGACGGCGGCAGTAGATTTGGCAAGGTGAACAGCAGGCCAAAAAGAGCCGATGCCAGGACCAGTATGACCTTCCAGCGAGACAGAGTGAGCATGGGGGGCGAACGGCGCTCGGCTCAGGACTTGGAATCGTTGGCGGCTGGCTCGCCGCGCGCCCGAACTTCGGCGATCATCGTCTTTACGACCTTGACGGTCACGTTTTGCGCTATCTCCAAACCCAGTTCGGTATCCTCCACTCGCACGACCTTGCCGATCAGGCCGCTTGAAAGGACCACAGTGTCGCCGCGCTTGATGCTGGCGATGCGCGCCGCGTGCGTTCGCGCGCGCTTCTGTTGCGGACGGATGATCATCACAAAGTACAGCACGACCATCGGGATCAGCAGGATAAAGGGTCCCTCCGCCGCAAAAAAACCTTGCAACCCCCCGACGGGGGCTGCGGCTTGCGCGAAAACAAGGGCGGTACTGGCGATCATCGTGTCTCCGAAATGGCGTCGACCCGGGCGCGCTCTGGAGAGGCCCCGCTGAAAAGTCGCGGGAAGCTATGCGGCCCAAGACCATTTGGCAATGCGCGACGATCGATCGTCGATCGACGGGCTTCCTCGCACAGGTGGGCGCGCACCCGGCGCAGACGGCGTCGTGTGAAAGCGGACCAGAGCGGGCTTATCGACGCCCACAGGTGCGAAGGCGCTGGCGCGTCGTGGCTTTTGCGCCTCGTTGCGCCTAAGGCCCGATCCCCGTGGAAGGCGGGCGACGCTTATCGGCCATAAGCGGGCGCCGGCTCCCAGAGGTGGTTTGGCCGCAGTCTCTGCGGTTCGCCACCCCGAACCTGCCGTCGCCAAAGACGACATTGGCGCGGCAGATGCCGATGGAGGGCCTCACGCACACTTTTGCCTCTGATCGTCCGGCAGAGTTCGTGCTTCGGACCAAGGCATGTTCGCCCCAACCTTGCCCTGATGCACGATGCCGTCCATGGCGCTATGATCGATGACCCCATCCGCGCGGCGCCATCTCGAAACAAGGTTCGTAAAGTGATGAGTCGACGATCTTCGCCCGCGTCGCGAAACTCCGCCACGGGAGCTACGGCGCCGCGTGCGCCGCCGGGGAGCCTCGCGGGCCGGATGCTAGGCCAAGACCGCCGTCTGCTCGAGGGCGGCGATGTCTGAGCGGTTGATCGCCGCGCTCCAGCGGATTGCCGACGCCCTCGAGCGCCTTGCGCCGCCGTCGCCGGCGGTCGCATTCGACGGCGCGCGTTTGTTTCGCCACGACACCAGGACCGGCGCCTATGTCGCCGCGCCGGACCATCGCCTGCCGCTCGACCTGCTGGTCGGGGTCGACCGTCAGAAGGCCCTGGTCCTTGGTATCTTCCGCAGGTTCGCCGGTGGACTTAGCGCCAATCACGTCCTGCTTTGGGGCGTGCGCGGAACAGGCAAGAGTTCGCTCGCCAAGGCTGCGTTCATGACGGTGGCCCAAGATGTCCCGGCCCTGCGCATGATCGAAATCGACCGGGACGAGGTCGCCAGCCTGCCGGCCGTCTTCGAGACCTTGCGCGCGAGGCCGGAGCGGTTCGTGGTGTTGTGCGACGACCTTTCGTTCGAGGACGGCGCCGCGGCCGCAAAGGCATTGAAATCGGCGCTGGAGGGCGGCGTCTCGGGGCCGCCGGCGAACGTGCTGTTTGTCGCCACCAGCAACCGCCGCCATTTGATGCCACGCGATCACGCCGAGGATCGCGGTGCGATCGCGGCTGCGGAGGACGCGGAAGAAGAAGTCAGCGTCTCCGACAGGTTTGGCCTCTGGATCGGGTTTCCGCCCATGGATCAGCCGACATTCCTTGCGGCGGTGCGCGCCTATGCCGAGCGTTTCGACCTCCAGATCGCCAATCTCGAGCGCCGCGCCTTGCAATGGTCGCAACTGCGTGGCGCGCGCTCGGGTCGCGTCGCCTGGCAGTTCATCCAGGATATCGCCGGCGAGGTCGGCAAACAAATCTTGTGAGCCGCCTTGCCACGAACGCGTTTTGAAGTATGGTCCGCGCCCTTCGACGGGGCCCATCCGGGCTCGCGCCGGACGGGTGCATAGCTCAGTTGGTAGAGCAGCTGACTCTTAATCAGCGGGTCGTAGGTTCGATCCCTACTGCACCCACCATAGAATGAAAGACTTACGGGGAATCGGGAAGATCAAAACAGGAACCTTGGAACTTTCCAAAGTCTCGCGTGAGACCCGGCCCCTTTTGTCATCTCTTAGCGCCTCGCTGAAGCGACGCGTTCGCACTTCTGCCGCCAAGGAACGCATCGGCCAAGCCTTGGCGGCGATTTCGAGGTCATCAGGGGTCGGTCACTGCTGTCGCCAGTCGCTGCGGTCTCTTCCAGCAACTGCCAGATCGTCCACCCGTCACCTCTAGCGCGGACGCGGCGGCACATTGAGCGATGTCTTCGAAGCGCAGAATCGTGAATATGCGCAAGCCACCTATTTCATCGCGCCGCGAGGGCCATGACCGTCTGAAAGGCCTCGGGGCCGAATTGAAGGGATCCAAGACCAGTCTAAACAGATGATCGAGCCCCGCCCGCCATGTTTGACGATCAGTCAATCACAGCGTATCCTTCTCAACAACAATAGGACTTGGGAAAGCGACCTGAAAGGGAGATCGAGCCGTGTCCATGATCGATGCCGCCGCAATACCCGGCGTTGGCCAAAATCCCAAGATCAGGCGGATAACCGACGTCGACCTCGACTGGGCTCTTTCGGAAGGATGGAAGGATTTCAAGGACAGGCGCGGCGAGCTGGTCCCGCTCGCCTTGATCTACCCGCTTGTCGGCCTCCTCGCAGTGGCGGTAATGTCAGACAGCAGGTTGTTGCCGCTGTTCTTTCCACTCGTCGCCGGCATCTCGATCTTTGGTCCCGCCGTGGCGTCTGGCTTTTACGAGCTGGCGAGGCGTCGAGAAGCCGGGCTGGATTCGAATTGGATGCATTTCCTGGACCCGCTTCGGGGCCGCGGCCGGGTCGGTCTGGCGACCCTCACACTCGGCTTGGCCGCACTTTTCATGGCCTGGCTGCTCTCCGCCTGGTTCATATATTCAGCGACGATGAGCGACGGCTACCCGATCGGAATTTCCACATTTCTCAACCGGCTGTTCACCACGTCGCAGGGCTGGACGATGATCATCGTCGGCAATCTGATCGGGTTCGCCTTCGCGGCGGTCACACTGACTGTCTCTCTGGTCTCGTTTCCCATGGTCGTCGACAAACCCGTGGATGCGGCGACAGCCGTCACGACTTCAATCCGCGCTGTCGCAGACAACCCCAAGGCCGCGGCCTCATGGGGGCTGAGAGTCGCCGCTCTGCTCGTGCTGGGATCGTTGCCGCTATTTGTAGGCCTTGCGATCGTCCTGCCGGTTCTCGGCTACGCGACCTGGCATTTGTATACGAGACTTGTCTCGCGTTGAAGAATCCTCAGGGCATCCCGCAGTCTGGGGAGCTCAAGTTTGTTCGTAAAACGCGCTCGCGATTAATCGGCCAACCTTTTACATCGTTTGACCGCGGCGTCGACTTTCTGCAGCTTGGAGTCTGTCGCTAAACAGCTCAACCTATTTTATTTCGCCGAAAGAGCAAATCCTTAAGTAGTTCGGCTGCATGTGACAAAGAAATGCGCACATTTTCGAGCATTTCTGGAATTAGCGCGACGTCAGCGCGATCTGTAATCTCGAGCGCTGCGAGCTGCGCGTTTTCAACAAGAGATGACAGAAGATTATGATATTCCAGATCCGCGACGGTGGCGAGCGGACCGGGCGCCATATATCTCTGTTCAACCAGACCTTCCTGGAACCGTCGCCGCGCCAAGGCTGCAGCTTTTTGTTCCTTGTTGTCATTCAAGAGAATGACGAACCCCCTTACACGATCTGCAGAGGCATAAACGGGGTCCGCCCGAATGAGCAGGGCTTTGGCGGCTGCCGTGTCAAAGTTCATAAAAACTTCTCCACGCCAGGTCTGGCCGCGCGCGACCAGATCGGCAAACCGGACGCGGGCCTCGGCCGCGCCTGAAAACATTTCCGCCAAATCGTCCAGCCATTCCAGGTGGATATGGTTCGACGGCATAAGTCGCTCGAAGGCCTCGTTTCTAAGAATGACCCGCCCGTCTGCGTCAGCGATCATCAGCGGTTGGTCCGAAACCAACACCTGGCGGCGAACTTGATCGAGCTGGTCCTGGAGGATCAGCATCTGAACCGAACGGAATTGCAGGACGAAGTCGGCGACCGTGGCGGAAATCAGCCGCGCGGCCGCCTGATCGGCCGCCGTCCAGGGTTCGGAGGCGCCCTCCATAAGCTGGTGCCATTGGGAGAAGGACCTGCGGGGAGACAGGTCGCGTGGGTCGTCACCGATCACCACCGGCTTGAATGGATTTCCACCCCATGTGATGGTTCTGACGCGCTCGGGTCGAAACCACAGAAGGTATTCGCCCGGCGAGCTTGAAATCGGAGCGGCCAGCAGTCCGCTCGCAACCTGCGCCAAAGGCGCGAACTGTGGCGCGTCCAGACCAAGCGACGCCGTGGCCCACACCGATGTCGATGGCCTGGAGTCCAACCATCTCCCGAGTTCCCTCAACTCCCTCGTGCCGGGCACCTCACCGGTCGACTGCACCTGACCATCTATGAGAAGCGCCGCGCCGCTCGCGCCGGCGGGCTGCAACAGGCTCCTCGCACTGTCGAACAACGCGCCTTTCCAGTCGCCCTCAGATGAAATCGACTCGATCATGCGCTGCTCGAGGCGCCGCACGGAAAGCTCGGCCTGAGACTGCAGAAAGCTTTCAAGCGCCGCGATCCGCGTCGCCACCGCCTCCGCCAGCATCCCGCACATCGATCTGACTTCGAACGGTACAAAGCGGCGATCATAGTGGTGGCACGCCACTAGCCCCCACAACTTACCACCGACCACCAACGATACTACCAGAGTCGCCCCTACGCCCATATTCTTTAAATATTGTATATGTATCGGAGACATACTTCTCAGCGAACACAATGACATATCGAGATCTCGCCCAGTAATCGGTGAGAGTCTCGGGGTCAGCGGAACGGGATCGTAGGCGACATCAACTAATATTCTAACCCGATTGCGTATATACAGGCGGCGTGCGATTTGCGGAATGTCTGAGGCCGGATACCGATTCCCAAGGAACGCCTCGAGGTTTTCCTCGCGGCTTTCTGAAAACACTTCTCCATGACCATCTTCGTCAAAGCGGTAGACCATGACGCGATCGTAGCCTGCGACCTGCTTGAAAAACTTCGCGGTCTCATCGCAGAGCGCGCCCAGATTATGACATGCGACGATTTTATCGAAGGCATCGGCCAGCAGAGAGACGGATTCCGATGCTGGCCACACCGGTTCAAACTCTACGACGACCCCCCCCTCAGGCGGGCGATGCGCCAGCGCGGTGACTTCGACAGCCGATTCATCAATTTGGCACCGGATCGAGAATGGCGCCGCGTGTTGGGATCGTCTCTGATACCGTGCGAGTTGGTCGGCCAAACCGTTCGAGACCTGCGCCAGCGGTCGACCGAGCACCGACCCGGTCAATCCAAGAACCGCAGATGCATTGCTGCTGGCTTGGACGATGGTGAAGTCAGCCCCAGTCAACAACAACAAGGCGCCATGGGGTTGTATCGATCCGGCGAGATGGATCTGTTCCCGCTCGCAATTAGAGAGATCAGCCTGACCGAACGCGGGTGTTGACAAAGCGCGTTGCACGACGTGTCGACCTCCCGATCGGTCAGTCGCTCTTTTGCGACTCGCTCTCCGTACCGCTCTCCAACCCGTAACGGTTCAACTTAGCATAGAGGCTTTGGCGACTGACGCCAAGCCGTTCCGCCGCGGCCGTCCGGTTGCCATCGGTGATGCGCAGCGCGGTTTCGACATAATGGCGCTCGACGACCGCGACCGCCGCCTGGACAAGCGTCTTCAGCGGCGTCGCGCCGTCATCAAGTGGCGGTAGCGCCGGGGCCGCGCCCCTTCCCACAGCCGGGATCCTGCGCGCAAGCTCGCGGACAACGACGCCCACATAGGCTGGATCCTCATCCGCGTTGCCGCCCGCGGATATCTCGACATCGACGCGCCCGCTGTTTTCGCGGCACAGCGTCGTGGAAAAAAGACGGACCGCGCCACGGCGTCGCAAGCCCGACATCAACGCGTTGAGATCGTCCTGCCCGCGCCCCAGCCATCGGTCCAGCCGCCGGCCCACAACAGCGCCTTCCTCGTTGACCTCGACCAACCGAAGGAACGACGGGTTCGCCGCGAGTACGACACCAAACCGATCGAGCACGATGAACCCGTCGGGCATCGCCTGCACCAGGCCGGCAAGGCCCGCTGAACCGACCGCGGGACTGTCGGGAGGGCGACTTTCGGCGACACTGACCAATTGCAGCATGTAGAAGATCGACGCGTCGTCATTCAACATCGACGATCGCAAGATCCACGGGGCCGCGTCTGCGCCGATATGAAACACGCCCCCAGGCGCGCGGCCCGATTCGCGGGCTCGCATGAGCATATCTCGAAACGCGTCCCGCTCTCTTGGCGCTATTTCATCAATAAAATCCCAGCCCCGGGTGAGGCCGAGCGCCCTGATCGCGGCCGGATTTATATCGACGACGCGCATGTCCTCGGAATTCAGCACGAGCACCGCATCGTTTGATGAATCGAATAGAAGACGGTATCGTGTCTCAACCTCCCGCAGTTTCCAATAGTCGCGCTCCATCGCCTGTTGCGCTGCGATCAGTCTAGATTGAAGCTCGGACGACGCCTGAAGGTTGCGCCCGACTGAAATCATTCCCTGATCGCCGCCAAGGCGCACCGTCGTATATTCGATTGGCAGTTCGAGACCACTGGGAAAGCGCTGTAAGATCCGCCTGAATGCCGAAACTCCGCCTTCCCGCGCCTCATTGAGCGATCGCCGCGCTTTTTCGACACCGCTGTCGGCGACGGTTTCGATCCACGGCCGCCCCAACCAGGTCTGCACGAATTCACCGGACACTGTGTTGGACACGGACACGTCCCTGATCACCGCATTCATATCGAGAGTCAGTGTGATGTCTGGCATGGAAATGCCGTTGACACTGTTGAGTGACGCCTGAATGATGATCTCTCCGCTTTGCGTACCGAAAGATGGTAATTTGAGTATCACAGTTTCGGTTGGCGTGACAGTCGCGCTGGGTTCGCGGCGTTTGCAAGGCGAAGCCACCGGAAAAGTGTCCAGGCAACGTTACAGGACAGGCCAAGAGCATGAAATTGGCTGAGGCGCCTGCCCTATCGTCTGAATTGCGGACGTTGACGGGCGCGGCACACCGGCGCGCCGAGCAATCGGGCGTAATCGCTGACATGCTCGGTGGTCGGGTCAGTCGCCGCGCCTATGCGCTTTTCCTACGAAATCTATTGCCGGCCTATCAAGCCATGGAAATCGGCCTCGAGAAACATAGACAGACGCCAGGCGTGGGCCAGATGGCGCGGCAGGAACTCTATCGAGCAAATGCAATCCAGGTGGATCTGGCCGCGCTGGCGGGGAGCGGCTGGCAAAAGTCGCTACCTCTCTTGCGGTCCGCCGCGCACTATGCGGCGTGCGTGGCCACGGCTGCGAATGGCGATGGCCTGGCCCTGGTCGGCCATGCCTACGTCCGCTACCTCGGGGACTTGAGCGGTGGACAGATTGTAAAGCGGCGGCTGGCCACGTCGCTGGAGCTCTCGCCGGCCGCGCTGACCTTCTATGATTTTCCCGAAATTGGCGACCTCGAAGCTTACAAAGGCTCCTTTCGGGACGCTCTGAACCGCTCGACGCTCGGGTTCGGCAGAGACCGGGTCATCGAGGCGGCTGTTTCGGCGTTCGAGATGAACGTTTCGGTGTCAGAGTCCGTCTGGCGCGCCGCCAAGCTCATCGTCGAGCCCTAGTGCGGCCCGCGATGCCCCCGTGACGCTCCCGGCGGCGGGAGCGATCCTCAGTGTGGCTTGGCTCGTATCGTCGCGGCTCAACGATTCGCACGAATCATCAGATCAAGCGGCCGCCGCGGACCGGCTGAGCGCGCAAGCGGACCAGAGTTCGGACAAGGCCTTCACCAGATGGGCTATGTCGGCGTCGGAGTGAACGGGAGACGGCGTGATGCGCAGCCGTTCGGCGCCGCGGGGGACGGTTGGATAGTTGATGGGTTGAATATAGATCCCGTAATTATCCAGCAACCAGTCGCTTAGCATCTTGCACTTTACGGGATCGCACACCATCACTGGGATGATATGGCTTTCGTTATCCAGGACGGGGATACCAATAGCCTTCAGCTCCCGCCGTAGCCGCGCGACGCGGTTTTGGTGGCGCGCTCGCTCCATCTGGCTTTGCTTGAGATGCTGAATGCTGGCCAAGGCGCCGGCGGCAAGCGCCGGCGGCAGAGCGGTGGTAAAGATGAAGCCCGACGCGAAACTGCGGATAAAGTCGCACATTGCGGCCGATCCGGCAATGTAGCCGCCCATGACGCCAAAGCCCTTGGCTAGCGTGCCTTCAATGACGGTCAACCGATCCATCAGACCTTCGCGTTCCGCGATGCCCCCACCCCTGGGCCCGTAGAGACCCACCGCATGGACCTCGTCGAGGTAGGTCATGGCGCCATGGGCGTCTGCAACATCACACAACTCACTGATCGGGGCGATATCGCCATCCATCGAATAAACCGACTCGAAGGCGATCAGCTTCGGACGACCCGGCTCGATCGCCCGCAACCTGCGGTCGAGGTCGCCCACGTCGTTATGCTTGAAAATGACCCGCTCGGCTCCGCTGTGCCGGATCCCTTCGATCATCGACGCATGGTTGGCGGAATCGGACAACACCACACAATCAGGCAATCGCGCAGCGAGGGTGCTCAACGCGGCCCAATTGGAAACGTAGCCGGACGTGAAAAGAAGGGCGGCTTCCTTGCCATGCAGATCCGCAAGTTCGCGTTCCAGCAGGACATGGTAGTGGTTGGTGCCAGATATGTTCCGCGTACCGCCGGCGCCAGCGCCGCAACAGTCTAGCGCTTGATGCATCGCGGCCAGCACCTTCGGATGCTGCCCCATTCCCAGGTAGTCGTTTGAACACCAGACCGTGACGTCATGGACTTCGCCATCCTGGTGGCGCTTAGCGTTCGGGAACGATCCTGCCTTGCGCTCGAGATCGGCGAATACCCGATATCGGCCCTCCCCCCGCAGCACATCAAGCTCGGTCCGAAAAAATCCTTCATAGTCCATGTCTGTTTACTCCCATTGTTTTTGTCGTTGTGGCTTGGGCGGGTGAAAGGCAGCCCCGATCGCGGCGGTCCGGCACTACGAGAAGGGTGATGGAAAACACTAGGGCGCCCCTCCGCCTTTGGGGGCGGGTAGCGCCCATCGCCACAGCGCCGCGTCGGGCAAGGGAAGAGCCATGAACGCGTGCTCGATAACGGCCAACGTCGCGAGGGCGAATAGCAGCGACAATCCGGTCACATCGAACATGTCCGCTGCAGGATCCAGAGCCTGTCTAGCCAAGAGGACCGCAAGAGCTATGCCCGCCAAGATGGAAAGCGGAAAGAGCGCCCTGGGGGGGCCCTTTCTCAGGTAACTCGACAGGTATCTCAGGTGATCTGGAAATAATTCGTCGGTGAAATTTGGCACACCGAAAAAAAGGTTCAGTTTAGCGCTTAGACGGCTGACAAACAGAATCATGAACGTCCAGGCTGCAACCTGGTTAGGCGCCTGCCAAGACGCTACCATGATTGTAACGGCGGTGATAGCGAGGGCGATCTCGTGGTAGATAAGCGTCGACGCGGCCAACAGAAATCGCCGCCATCCAGACGCGTCCGGCGGACAGGCGATTGTCCGAGGTCCGCAAATCAGCCCTGTGAGAAAGGTCAACTCGTGCCAGCCCCAAAGCGCCAGACCGCAGGTGAATGCGATCACGGCGCCCAACGGCGTCATGTCCCGCAGACTCCCGGCAAGGCCGCACGCGGCCACCGAGGCGATCGCCGTGGCGGCAATCAGACTCCAGCGATAAGTGGCCTTGGGTCGGCGGTCGAGCCACAGGATTGCGCCGGTGCTGAACCACCACAGGAACACCACGTAAACGACGCCGGCTGCGATCAGGGCAAACATCATCGCATTGAAGCCTCTACCAAACGGGCGCCAGCCGCACCATGGCGGGGAGCGTGTTCGACTGGGATGGTAGAAGGTATAGATGAAGGAAAGTGGCCGCGGCCTGGATGCGCAGAACCGCTTTTCTCAAGCCGCCGGCCAGGCCCCCGCGCGCGGCGGCTTCGGAGATCTCCGAGGTGATCCTGGCGAGCCGATCGAGATCGGCGCGGAAGCTCGGGTGATCGATATCGACGGTCAGAGGAAACACCTGCCTGGAAATCTGCGAGCAGATCCCGAACACGGTGTAATCGTACTGGGTCGGATCAAGGCCCAGAGCAGCGTGAAACGCGGGACGGGCATGGTCGCGCACGTACATGGTAGCGTACACGGACAGCAGGAAGAACTTGATCCACAGACGGTTGCCGCCGCTCAGCAGTTTGGGGTCGGCGCGCATCAGCAGAGCAAACGCCTCTCCGTGTCGGAACTCGTCGGCGCACCATTCCTTGAACCACTTGAAGATCGGATGAAAACGAAGCTCCGGATGCTGCTCGAGTTGTCTGTAGATGGTTATGTATCGTGCGTAACCGATCTTCTCCGACAGGTAAACCGCGTAGAAAATAAACTTAGGCTTAAAGAACGTGTACTTTTTGGTCTTTGTGAGAAAACCCAAGTCCACACCAACCGCGAAGTCCTTTAGCGAGTCATTGATGAATCCCGCATGTCGGGCTTCATCGCGGCTCATGAGCTTGAACAGCGCCCTAATGTCGGGATTCTTTACTCTTTTTGCTATCTCGGCGTAGAGGACGCATCCGGAAAATTCTGCCGTAAGCGAACTGACAAGGAAATCCACGAACTCCGTTCGCAATGACGGTTCGAGCTCGTCAAGGGCGTTTTCGAACGCTTGCATACGCTTGAAATGATCGCGATTGGGATCACTGGCCATCTCCGCGATCAGAG
The DNA here is from genome assembly GCA_038206535.1 of Caulobacterales bacterium. Classification (GTDB taxonomy): domain Bacteria; phylum Pseudomonadota; class Alphaproteobacteria; order Caulobacterales; family Caulobacteraceae; genus Acaudatibacter. Next base: position 46,701 of record JBBRAV010000025.1, on the reverse strand, counting down.
CGTCCCACTCACTCCGCACCCCCGTCACATCGATACGGTCCATGGCCGCGAAATCTGTAGTGTAGAAGCGCGGACTGAGAATCGTGTCGCGTTGCGCCGCGCTTGTCGTGTCGAATGTCTGTTCGTCGAACGTGACGGCGGTCAAGGCAACCTCCCGGCGGTGAAACTTACTTCGTACAATTCGGACAATCCAAAACGCGCGGCGATGCGCGTCCATTGCCGCTCCAGCCAGCCAGCGCGCTCCACGGTGGCGTCACGGCGCAAGATCAACCGCTCGCCAAAGACCATTCGGATCGGAGCGCCGTGGACCCGGACTCTATCCCCAGGACCCAGTGCGATCTCACCGTCGAGTTCGACGTGAGCATGCAGACTGCACGCAGAATGCTCAATTTCGATCGTGCAGGGCACGGGCTGACGGCGCCGGATGAGGAAGGGTATTGTGATCATACTGGGGCGCCATCGTCATGCAGCAGCTGTGCGAACGCATCCTTATTGGAGGCGCCGAACGCATCGAGATCGATCATGCGACCGGTCGCCGTATCCTTCAGCGCCAGCCGCCCGTCCCGCCAAACCGACAGGCGGAAAGGCGGCGCACTGCCTATGCCGCGCCTGATGCGATCGTGCGCGAGGCCGCGCATCACACCTCTCACGAAGCCATTCGTGCCCGGGGCGAGATAGGCCACCATGTGATTGTCGCGGCCGTCACGTACGTTGACCGACCCGTTAGGTTCGTCGACGAACCTAAGGTCGACCGACCGCGCGGGCCCGGCCATGCTGGGCCCCCCCGCAGGGCTCACCCCGAGCAATCGGGCCGCGGTGGTGGCGGCCAGGGTGAAGGCCACCACGGAGGCCGCCGCAATCAGCGCTCCTCGCGGAAACGGTTCTCTGTCGATTTCGCTCATCGTTCGCCCCTTCAGGCCGCGATGGTTTCAGGACGCGCGAGCCCCGTCTGGGCAGGCTTCAATGGACGGGCCGTCACGTCGTCGCACGACAATTCTATTGGCGCGACCCGCGCCATGGCCAAGGCGAGCGTCTCGGCCACCGCGCCTGCGTCGGGTATGCCCCGCAGTGTGGGTTGCGGCGCGGCGATCCGCCATGGGCGGACGTGGGGCCACATCAGCAGGAACGCGATCTTGTTCGGCGCCTTCAACGTCACGGCCAGATCGCCGCTCCCGTGGGCGAGCGGCTTCAAGGCGGCGCCCTCCACAATCTTGAACGGAAAATTGATGGCCTTGGGCAGGGCCGCGCCGAAGCGAAAGACGAGGCGACGGTTCGTTATCGTGTAGACGGTCGTGCGCGCGTTTAACCAGGCCAGGAACGCCAGCATCCCGACGCCCGCGAAAGCGATGGGCGCCACCAAGAGCGCCGATTCAAAGGCCTTCCACGGCGCCTCACCGCCCATGATGGCATGGAATGTCCGCCACGCGAGCATCCCACCCAAGTAGAGCGCGACGACCCGAACGTGGAACGCTTGTTCGGCCAGCACGAGCCAGTTCGGAGCGCCCTGCCAGAGTATTGTTTCGCCGTCGGGCAACGGGCCCGGTAGACCGCGAATTGGCTCAAAGTCGTGTTCGCTCACAGGTAGGGCTCCGATCGCGCCGCCGTTGCGTAAAGCAGTCCCGCGCCGTAGTAGGCGCAGACCCGCTCTTCTTCGTACAAAGTAATCTGGTCGGGGTTCTCCAGCGTCGGTGCGCCGGCGAATTGCGAGCCGAGGATAGCCCGCACGCGCACCGTCCGGTTTGAAGCGTTCAAAACCGCCATGGTCATGGGTATCAGGACACGCTTGCCAGGAGCCACTTCCGCTTCGAGATAGCGAATGAGCACCTCGGCGCGATCGACCCACACATCGGTGACAACGCCCCCCTGCGCGCCGTCGGCGCCGATAACCGTCATCCCGCGCGGATCTTTCTGTTTGCCGTCGATGAAGAAACCATCGGCGATGCGCATAGGCACGATCTTCGGCGCGCCGTGGAACATCACATCTGGCTTGCGCGCTCGACGCGCGACAGATCCGGGCCCAACGCCGGCGAGCATGGGGTCCCCGATCGGCTCGAGCGGGGTTCCCGGGGCCCTGGAGGTCCTTCCGGCGGCGACGCCTTGCATATCGCGCGCATAGTCTGGCCTCGCCACGCTACCAGCGCCGTGCGGCAAAATGAACGTTTTCGGACGCGCCAAGAAGAATAGGCCTCCCAGGGGTTCGAGGCGTCCCGTCACGTCATCCTCGAGCGGGTAGCCCTCGCGACGATCTTCCCGTCGGAGATAGACGACCAACCCAAAGAAAAATAATACAAATATGCTCAGTATTATTTCGGCAATATCAGTATTTCCGTAGAAGTAGGCGTCATGCATGACACACCTCCCTAAATGGCTCGTTCATGTCGAAGACCCCGCCATCGTGTTTAACGAGACGGACAACTGTGTTTGAGGGACCAGACCGCGACGCGCGAGCGGGCCGATGGTCACCAAGGTCGCGAACATCAAGACGAGTTCAATCAGATAGACCGCCGTATAGCCCGTGGCGGGTCCGCTGATCACTTCGCCCAGACGCCCTGAGCGCGCCAACGCTGCAATCGTGTCGCTCAGCAGGCCGCCTGAGGCGATCGCGATGCCGGCGGAGGAGGCCTGAACGGCGCCCCACGCGCCCAGCGCCAGACCCGTGGAATCTCCCTGGGCGATGTTCATCGACGCCGTGAGAGTGCCATGCGCGAACAGGCCGGCTCCAAACCCCACGAGCCACACGCCTGCGGCGAACAGGGGGGCGGACGCCATCGGCGCGGCGAGGATCAGCGAGGTGAAGGCGAATACACCCGCCAGGGCGCCAAAGCCGGCCACGCAATATGGATCCGAGCCTCGATTGAGGTTTCTCGCCGCCAAGCCCAAACCCGCCGCGCCGCCGACGGCGAGGAGCGCCGTGAGCATTGTCGTCGCACTCACGGACAGATGCAGGATCTTCCCGCCATAGGGCTCGAGAAGAACGTCCTGCATGCTGAACGCCACGGTGCCGAGGCCAATTGCGAGAAGCCGCCGGCGGGCGCGGCCGACCTTCATATACGCTTTCCAGGAGTCGCTGAACGGCGGTCGTTGGACTTCGGCGATACGGTTGCGGTTTCGGGGCTCCTGTTTCCAGAGCGCGAAACCATTGAGCACCATAGTGGTGGCTGCCGCGCCCTGAACGACTTGGATCAATCGAAGCTCGCTGAACGGCTTAAGCAGCGCGCCGAACGCCAGCGCGGAAACCACCGTGCCCACCAGGAGCATGAAGCAGAGTAGGGCCACGACCCTGGGCCGGGCATGCCTGGGCGCCAGATCGGTGGCGAGCGCCAGCCCGGCTGTCTGGGTCATATGCAGACCCGCGCCGACAAGCAGAAACGCGAGGGCGGCGCTCGCTTGGCCGATGATCGGCGGCCCGTGCGAATCTCCGGAAAGCAGGATCAAGGCGAACGGCATGATCGCCAGGCCGCCGAACTGAAGCAGATTGCCGAACCAGATATAGGGTACGCGCCGCCAGCCGAGGACTGAGCGGTGGGTGTCGGAGCGATGGCCCACCACCATGCGAAACGGAGCGAAAACCAGCGGCAGCGAAATCATGGTCGCCACCAGCCAGGCCGGCAGGGCCAGCTCGACGATCATGACACGGTTGAGCGTGCCGATCAGCAGAACAGCCGCCATTCCGACCGTCACCTGAAATAGAGACAGGCGCAGCAGGCGGCCGAGGGGCAGCTCCGCCGTCGCCGCATCGGCGAACGGCAGCATGCGCGGACCAAGATTGCGCCAGGACCAGCGAGGGATCGAAGTGACGTTTGTCACCGCCTTAGAAGCTCCATGGCCTGGGAGGTGTAGAACCCGCTCGCGACCCTGCTTGTTCGGCCAATCCGCCAGTCCGCGAGTTCGGGCGTCGCCGCGATGAGGCGGCGCAACCTGGCTTCCATGACCGGCTCGATCGCCGGGGCGCGGTCCGCCCGAGGAAACAGCCGCCCGGCGGCATGCATCACAGAAAGGGCGGGCGTGCGAGGCGCGAAGGTGAACACGATCGATCGCCCCGTTCGTCTGGCCAGCGCTTCGAGAACGGACACGATATCGCGCGTCGGATAGTGGATCAGCGAATCCATCGCCACGATGTGATCGAACTGGCCAAGACCGGCGTCCAACATGTCGCCGGAGCGAAACGCGATCGCCCCCGGAGCCAAGTTGCGAGGCGCACGCTCGCGCGCGAGATTCACCAGATTTTCGGCGATATCGACCGCGGTTACGTGAGCGCCGCGCTGGGCCGCGATCACCGACAAAGCGCCGGTGCCGCAGCCGGCATCCAGGAGCGCCCGACCCGACATGTCATGAGGCAGCCAGGACAGCAGCAATGCGCGCATTTCGTCTCGGCCCGCGCGAACCGTCTGGCGGATACGGCTGACCGGAGCGGTCGAGGTCAGCTGCGCCCAAGCTTCGACGGCCGTTTGGTCGAAATAGGTCTGCAACCGGCCGCGACGTTCGGCGTAGCTGGCGGCGCTCATCATTCGAATCCCAGAAAATCGAACACGTCCCGATCTTTCATCGGCATGGCGTCGTAGGATTGCGAGCCGGCCCAAAGACTCGCGGCCAGACGCATGTATTCGTTCAGAACGGCGTCCAATTCTGGAGAGGACTCCATCTCGAAGAGCGTGGATTTCTTCAGTCGGCTGCGCCGGATCACGTCCAGATCAGGAAAGTGCGCGACCCGCCCCAGGCCGACGGCTTCGTTGAAGCGGTCGATCTGATCGGTTTCGCGGCTGCGGTTGGCGATCACGCCGCCCAGTCGGACGTCGTAGTTTTTCGACTTTGCCCGGATGGCCGCGATTATGCGGTTCATGGCGAAGATGGAATCGAAATCATTCGAAGCGACGACCAGCGCCCGCTCGGCGTACTGCAACGGCGCCGCGAACCCGCCGCAGACGACGTCGCCCAGCACATCGAAAATGACGACGTCCGTATCCTCGAGCAGGTGATGCTCCTTCAAAAGCTTCACCGTCTGACCAACGACATAGCCGCCGCATCCGGTCCCCGCCGGGGGGCCGCCCGCCTCGATGCACATCACGCCGTTGTAACCAGGAAAACAGTAGTCCTCCGGGCGCAGTTCCTCGGTGTGAAAATCGACGGTCTCGAGGATGTCGATGACCGTCGGGGCGAGCTTCTTGGTCAGCGTGAAGGTTGAATCATGTTTCGGATCGCAGCCGATCTGCAGCACGCGTTTGCCTAGCTTTGAGAAAGCGGCCGATAGATTTGACGACGTGGTACTCTTGCCGATCCCCCCCTTGCCATAGACAGCGAACACCTTCGCCTTGTCGATCCGCAGCCGAGGATCCATCTGGACCTGGACACTGCCTTCGCCGTCGGGGCGTCTGGGTGGCGCGCGGGGCAAGTCAAGTACGGTCATTTCAAATTCTCCTAGCGCATCAGGCCGCATGCGGAACGCCCTCGAGGCGGTCCTCAAGTTCGTCGCTCGCGTGCTGCAGGGCCCGTAACGTCGCGTCGTCCGGCTTCCACAATTTTCGATCGCAGGCTTCCAGCAGTCGTCGCGCCATGCGTACGGAAGCAACGGGGTTGAGGTTGGCCAGGCGTTCACGCATTGCATCGTCGAGCAGATAGGTCTCGCTGATCCGCTGGTAGATCCATGGATCGACTTGGCCCGTCGTCGCCGACCATCCCATGGTGTTGGTCACCTGCGCTTCGATCTGGCGCACGCCCTCATAGCCATGTTTCAAAAGGCTTTCATACCAACGCGGATTGAGCATTCGAGTGTGCGTTTCGAGCGCAACCTGTTCGGACAGGGTCCGGACCTTCGGGTCACCTGTCGTATGATCGCCGATATAGACGGGCATCTCCACGCCCCGCGCGCGGCGGACGGCGCGGCTGATCCCGCCCAGGGTGTCGACGTAGTGGTCGATGGTGGTGACCCCCAATTCCACCGACTCTACATTCTGATAGGCCAAGTCGACCCGCTTCAAGAGATCCTGAAGCATGGAGGATTGGCGAACCGGCGCTCCATGACGACCGTAAGCGAAGCACTTGCGGGCCTGATAGGCGTCTGCGAGTTCGTCCTCGTCCGTCCAGCAACCGGCGTCGATCAACTGGTTGACGTTGGAACCGTAAGCGCCGTCGGCGTTGGAGAACACGCGCAACGCCGCGGTCTCCAGATCACCGCCATGTTCGCGCTGGTAGTCCAAAGAGTGCTTGCGAACGAAGTTCATTTCGAGCGGTTCGTCGGCGCTCGCGGCGAGATACGCGGCCTCTGCGAGCATCCGCGCCTGCAAGGCCAGCAGATCGCGAAAGATGCCCGACAGGGTCATCAGCACATCGACCCTGGGCCGACCCAATTCCTCGAGCGGGATGAGCGCGGCGCCGCAAAGCCGGCCATAGCCGTCGAAACGCGGGCGCGCGCCCATGAGGGTTAGCGCCTGAGCGAGCGGCGCGCCCTCGCTCTTCAGATTGTCGGATCCCCACAGCACGACGGCGATCGACTCAGGCAAGGAGCCGGTTTCGTGGTGGTGCCGGTCCAGAATCGTCTGCGCCTGCCGAGCGCCGTCTCGCAATGCGATGGCGCTTGGAATCAGGAAGGGATCGAAGCCGTGCATGTTGCGGCCCGTCGGCAGGACGTCGGGGCTGCGCAACAAATCACCACCCGGCGCCGGACGGACGTAGCCGCCGTCCAGAGCGTGGACGATGGCCTCAAGTTCGTGGTCGCTGGCGAGAAGACGATTGGTCTGGGCCAGTTCCGCCATCAAACCGATGTTCGCCTGATTGGACTTCAGGCCGCTCAATGCGACAGCGGCTTCCGGCGCAACGCCCTCGACAAGAGCCGCGATCGCCTCGCGCGACGGCGCCGGGCCGCCCCGGGCCTCGGCCATCGCCGCCAGCAGGTCGATTCGGGCCTCGGCCGACACGGGTTCGCCGATAGTATGCAACCCATCTGGGATCAATGTCTGTTCCAGTTCATTGACCTGGTCGGCGATGGCGTCGATGGCTCCCGGCGCTCCATCGGCGCCGTTCGCCGTCGAAAGGTTCAAGGCGCCGGCCTGGTCGCGGATCAGACTTTCGAAGACCGCACGCTCGGCCGCCGCCTCCGGCGCGCACGTTCGCCAGCGCAGGAGCGAGGCCTTAAGATCGATGAGACCCTTGTACAGTCCGGCCTGGGCAATCGGCGGCGTCAGATAGCTGATCAGCGTCGCGCCTGAACGGCGTTTGGCCAGCGCCCCCTCCGAGGGATTGTTCGCGGCGTACAAATAGAAGTTCGGCAGATCGCCGATCAGACGTTCCGGCCAGCAGTCGGCGGTCAGCCCCACCTGCTTTCCTGGCATGAACTCCAGCGCTCCGTGAGTGCCGAAATGCAGCACGGCGTCCGCAGCGAAGTCCTCACGCAGATAGCGGTAGAAAGCCGAAAAGGCGTGAGTCGGCGCAAACCCCCTCTCGAAAAGCAATCGCATCGGGTCGCCCTCGTAACCAAAGCCGGGCTGAAGGCCCACGAAGACGTTGCCGAACTGGGCGCCCAGGACAAAAATCGAATTCCCGTCGCTGAGTGTTTTGCCGGGGGCCGGTCCCCACTGGCCCTCGATCTGCGCGAGGTGGCGCTCGCGACGCAGATGATCATCCAACATGACGCGGTGATGAACATTGGCGTCGGTTCCGAAGCGGGCTGAATTGCCCTCGATCAGGCTGGAGCGAAGCACGTCCGCCGTCGCAGGAACATTCACGTCGTATCCTGCCTCACGCAGCGCGACGAGCGTATTGTGCAGGGAAGCGAACACCGAGAGGTAGGCAGCGGACCCGACAGCGCCAGAGTTCGGCGGGAAGTTGAACAGGATGACAGCGAGTTTGCGATCCTTCCTTGATGTCTTGCGCAAGGCCACCAGCTTGGCGACGCGGGCGGCAAGAGCATCGGCGCGATCTGGGCAGGCGCGCATGCGCGGCGCGTCGCGTGTCGGGGGGAACTGACAGCGTCGCCCGCAGCCCTGACAAGCTTCTCCAGCGCCATCAGACCGGCCCCCAAAGACCATGGGCGCGATCGCGCCATCCAGCTCCGGAATGGCGACCATGATGGTGGACTCGACGGGCGTGAGACCGGCGCAGGACGCGCCCCAGGCCTCAAGGCTTTGAAACTCCAGCGGTTGCGCGGAAATATACGGCACGCCGATGCTCGCCAGCACCTCTTCGGCCGCGCGCGCATCGTTGTAGGCAGGGCCGCCGACGAGGGAGAATCCCGTCAGCGACACAATCGCGTCCACGACCGGCCGGCCGTCCTTGAAGAAGTAGCGTTCAATCGCCGGACGCCCGTCTAGTCCGCCGGCGAAGACGGGCACGACGCGCAGGCCCTTCGCCTCGAGCGCTTCGATCACTCCGTCATAGTGGCCGCTGTCTTCGGCAAGCACGTAGGACCGGAGTATCACAAGCCCCACTACGCCGAGCTGCTTTCCGACCGGCGAGGGAAGACGATCTATTTCGCCTACGATTCGTTCAGGCGTTGCAGGATGGTATAGCCCCACGTCTGGGTATTCACGTGGCAATGGCGCGTTCAATCGTCCGCGGAGCGGCTTGCGCGGTCCCTCGGCATAGCGTCCAACCAGGAAGCGCACCATCGCGACAACATTTTCCTGGGACCCCGAGAGCCAATACTGCAGGGTAAGAAAGTAGGCCCGGAGATCTTGGGCGGCGCCGGGAATGAATCTCAGGATTTTTGGCAGTTGGCGGAGCATGGCCATCTGGCCGGCGCCGCCGCTTGCCTTGCGGGTCGAGCCCCGCAATTTTTTGAGAAGCGACAGGGGTCCCTTGTCAGACCCGTCCATGCGCAGGGGGCCAAGCTTGGTCAGCCGGACAATTTCGCCGGCGGACATGGCGCCGATCATGGCGTCACAGGATTCGCGGCGGGCTTCGAGGGCGGGAAGCACCGCTCGCACCTGATCTTCCATGAACAGCATGGTGGCGACGATGATGTCGCCTCGGGCGATGTCGCTCACGCATTGGGCGAGCGCATCCTTGTCCGAATCCCAGTCCGTGGCTGCGTGCAGCGACAAAGTAATATTGGGAAGATCCCGCGCCAGATCCGATGCGGCGCGCTTCGCCACGCCGGCGAGGTGGCGATCCAGGGTGACAATCACCACGCGGACCTCCGCGCCGCCGCCCGGCGGGGTCCTATCGCGCAAAGTGGCTGCGGGCTTCATAAAGAGTCTCGATCTGGATGAGCGCAATGCCCCGGGTGGTGGCGAAGTGTTCGGTATTTCGGCGCGCCTTGCCGCGCACAAAGAAGGGAATTTTCGTGAGTTCCGCCTCGGCCTCGCGGCTCCAGACGATCTCGGAGGAAAGAATGGCCTGCCGCACCGGCGGCGGCGCGGCGGGCGCCGCAGTCTGCTCCATATGAGATGGACCGGCGTCATCGTTGAACTCAAAGTCCTCGCGGAACATTGCCAGGAGGTGCTCTTCCAGGCCCATCACGAGCGGGTGTACCCAGGTATCGAAGATAACGTTGGCGCCCTCGAACCCGACCTGGGGGGAATAGCGAGCAGGAAAGTCCTGTACGTGGGCGGGCGCTGAAATGACCGCACAGGCGATGCGCAAGCGCTTGGCTATGTGCCGTTCCATCTGAGTGCCCAGGATGAGCTCCGGCTGAACCTCGGAGATCGCGCGTTCGACCTCCAGGTAGTCGTCCGTAATCAGAGCTTCGAGATTGTATAGACGCGCGGCGGTGCGAACCTCCCGCGCAAACTCGCGGTTGTAGGCGCCAAGGCCCACGACTTCGAAGCCGAGTTCATCCGACGCAACGCGCGCCGCGGCGATCGCGTGAGTCGCGTCTCCGAAGACAAACACACGTTTGCCTGTCAGGTAGTTCGAATCGACCGACCTGCTCCACCAGGGCGCGCGCAACTCGCCGTCAGCCAGCGCCTCGGTGGGCTCGACGCCGGCGAGCCGAGCCACATCCCGAATGAAATCCCGAGTGGCCCCGACGCCAATCGGAACAGTCCGTACCGCGGGCTGTCCGTGATTACGTTCCAACCATGCCGCGGCCGCTTCGGCGATCTCGGGGTAGAGCACGATGTTGAAGTCGGCGGCGGGCAGCCGCCGCAGATCGTCCGCGGATGCCCCAAGAGGCGCCGCGACATTGACGCTGACCCCGAGCTTGTCGAGGATTCGCTTGACCTCGACGAGGTCATCCCTGTGGCGGAATCCTAGAGCGGTCGGGCCGAGAATATTGCAGGAAGGCTGCGTCCTGGTTGCACCTCGCGGCTCCGGCTCAGCGGCGAGAGCCCGAACCATCTGATAAAACGTCTCCGAGGCGCCCCAGTTCTCCTTCTTTTGGTAGGATGGAAGATCCAGAGGGATCACGGGGATCGGCAGGTTCAGAGCCCGCGCAAGTCCCGCGGGGTCGTCCTGGATCAGTTCCGCGGTGCACGATGCACCGACGATCATCGCGCGGGGCTTGAAGCGCTCAAAGGCGTTCCGCGCGGCGTTCTTGAAAAGCTCGGCGGTATCCGCGCCCAGATCGCGCGCCTGAAATGTCGTGTAGGTCACCGGCGGCCGCCGGTCCCGCCGCTCAATCATCGTGAAAAGCAGGTCGGCATATGTGTCGCCCTGCGGGGCGTGCAGCACATAGTGAACGTCCGTCATGGCCGTCGCGACGCGCATGGCCCCTACGTGGGGCGGGCCTTCATATGTCCAGACTGTAAGCTTCACGACTCAGACCCGCAGCCGTTGCAAGCGCTCGAGCGGACGCGCGAACAGCGCGGCCAGGTCGCCGGCCTGGTCGAAACCGTGGACCGGCGAGAACACCAGCTCGATGGACCACTTCGTCGTGATGCCTTCCGCCTCTAGCGGATTGGCGAGGCCGAGCCCGCAAACCACGAGGTCGGGACGCGCGGCCCGGCAGCGGTCGAGTTGACGATCGACGTCCTGTCCCTCGCTTATGACCGCGTCTGGCAGTTGCTCTAGCTCACGGCACACCAATCCACGGTTGAGATAGGGAGTGCCCACCTCGATCGCCTTCATCCCCAATTCGCGCGTCAGAAAACGGGCCAAGGAAGGCTCAAGCTGCGAATCGGGGAAGAAGAAAATGGTCTTGTCCTGGAGCGCCGGGCGATACCGGCTCAAAGCGCGAGCGGCGCGTTCGCGCCCCGGCGCCGTTACGCGATCGAAGCGAGCTTCGTCGACACCCCAAGAATCGGCGGCTGCCTTAAGCCAGGCGGTGGTTCCCAAGGCGCCGAATGGGAAGAGCGCCGACAGGTGAACAGCTCCACGTTCGGCTAGCCTTTGCGATGTTTCGCCAAGGAACGGCTGCGCCAGAAGGAAGCGCGTGTTGGCGCCCACCGAGGGAAGTTCGGCGGACCTGCGCGGTGGGAAAAAATCCACCTCGAAAATGCCCAATTCGCCAAACAGGCGTCGGAATTGGTCCTCCACGATATCGGGCAACGCTCCAACGACGAGCAGCCTCGGCTCCGCGCCAACCGCTTCCGGCGCTTCAGGAACCAGGGCGGCGAGACAGGCGTCCTCGCCTTGGGTGAACGTCGTCTCTATGCCGCTGCCCGAGTAGTTCAGAATGCGCAGATCAGGGGCATAGCGCTTTGAAAGACGCGACGCCGCCAGCGACAGGTCGAGCTTGATGACCTCTGACGGACAGGAGCCGACCAGAAAAAGTAAGCGGATGTCGGGCCGGCGAGACAGAAGCTGTTCGACGATCCGATCGAGTTCCTCGTTGGCGTCGGCCAGCCCAGCCAGATCCCGCTCTTCCATGATCGCGGTGGCGAAACGCGGTTCGGCGAACACCATGACCCCCGCGGCGGACTGGATCAGATGGGCGCAGGTGCGCGAGCCGACCACGAGAAAGAACGCATCCTGTATCTTTCGGTGGAGCCAGACGATGCTTGTCAGGCCACAAAAAACTTCTCGCTGTCCGCGCTCGCGAATGACCCGCCCGTCATGCGGTCGCGACGTCACTGAAAGGGCGCGCGCCTCACGCTGTCCGGGAGCATCGATGTCCAAAACAGTGGTCACACGACGCCGCCCACGGCCCCGGCGGGAACAGCCGAATGACCGCGCGCTTCAAGGCGGGCGGCGCGCAGTTTGAGCAAGAATTGCGCCGCATTGATGATGTAAGCAGCGTAGGCAGCGATAGCAATCATCATCTGCTGGCGTGGCGATCCCCAAGCTGCAAGCAACGCACAAACATACGCAGTTTGAAGGATCAGCACAAGAATGCTAAAGACGTCTTCCCAAAAGAACGCTTTAGCGAATAGCCATTGACCAAATATATCTTTTTCCCAAATCGCCCCGGTGATCATAATGGTATAAAGTATCACCGTCTTTACTAGAATAGAAACGGTTGCTAATTCATAGCCCTTGCCGGTAAGCAGATATCTTAAGACCAGACATATGCTCACAGCAAAAACCAGGAATTGAAGCGGAGCCAATACGCCCTGCACGACCGTCCAGGGCGAGCGGTCGCGGCGAACCCGCTCGTCGGCGCTGTAAAGAGTGGGCTTGGACCCGCCACGCGTCGAGTTTCGAACGCTGAAGCGCGATCCGGCGCTCGCCTGCCATGGACAGGGCGCGACCACATCAATCAGTCTCCCGAGCATCGCCGGGTAACCGCCGTCCGACAATGGGCTCGGGCCGAGATTCAAGGAGCCCAAGGCATCGCTTGAGTGATCCGACGCAAAGGTGGCTCCCTCCGTCCCCTGCTGCATGAATTGAATGTTCATGGCCCGGCTCCAACAGCGAAACACCGTCAGTCGAGGAGCGTATGATCGCCCAAAATGAGTGTCAAGGCGAAAAGACGTCCACTTCCCTTGACACTGACGCAAGGCCGCGAGACCCTGGGTTGTCGGCCCACAGTAGGGGCGGCCGGGGGTTCAACACCTAATAGCGGATGAACAGTTTGTGATGACCGCTTCTTGGATCGTTTACATCGGGTCAAAAAGGTGTTGACCTCGCCTTTGCAAACGCGAGCCGACCCGGGGATGAAGCCCCAGGGACTCTGAGGGAGATGCGAAGCGCAAGGAAATGCTTCGCACTGTAATGAAAGGGGACTGGTATGAACAGCTTCCAATCATCCTTAAAAGGGGTATTGAGCGGGTGGGGCGTCGTCGACGTGGTAAATCCACAACGGACGCCCCCCGGCCCTTGGCCCGCTTTCAAGCTCATCCCCTCCCCTCGTCCCGAACGGTCGACGAAGGAACAACTGGCCAAGGTTATCGAGCGGGAGATAATTCCGCGCCTCCTGCAGGCCAACCGACCTTCGCCAAGCGCGCCCGCGTACGAGGCGCCCTTGCCAGCGAAACAAGACGCCGGGCCCACCATGACGCTCGATGGCAGCGTGGTTGAAGCGTTCACTTGGAGCATCTTGGAACGAACCTCCGAGCGCATGAATAAATACGTTGACAACCTGCTACGAGACGGGGTCAACGCAGAACAGATCTACGCCCAAGTGATCGCGCCTTCGGCCTTTCTACTAATCGATTTGTGGGCCAAGGACGGCATATCCTATGTCGAAGTCACCGTTTCCCTGAATCGACTGCAACAGCTCTGCCGCAGCCTCAGTGACGAGTTACCGTATAACGGTAATGGACAGACCTACGCACGCTCCGCCCTGTTCGCTCCAAGCCCCGGAGGGCAGCACACATTCGGCCTCTACTTGATGGAGGAATGGTTCCGGTGGTCAGGCTGGCGGACCTGGGTGGAGCTGGAAACAGACAATGATGATGTCGGCGCAAAGGCTCGTTGCCAATGGTTTGACGCGGTGTGCCTGAACGTGACGCGAGAGGCGGATATCGACGCCGTCTCGGCAACGATAGACATCGTTCGGCGAGTTTCGCGAAACCGTGACCTATACGTGCTTGCTTATGGCGGCCTGTGTGTGGAACGTCCTTCGCTCGTCAACACGATCGGCGCACATGCAGCCGCATCGAATGCGAACGAGGCGCTCAGAATCATCGACCGGGCGCTGACATGCCCGGCAATCGACTAGCAAGGGTCCGACATATCGGGGTTCTATCCGCGCGATGGACGAAAAGCGCTCTTCTCTCGCCAGGAATCCCGAGAATGTCCGATCATTGTCGATCGCGACCCTCGGAACGCTTGACGCAGCGCGCACGGCGGCTGTGATAGCGGCGGCTGGAGACGTGGCGCTGATCGTCGGCAGGGATGGCGTCATTCGCGATATGGCCATCAGCAGCCGTGAGATCGAGCGGGATGGCGCTATCGCTTGGCTTGGCCAGCATTGGTCGCAAACCGTAACTGCCGAAAGCCGACACAAGGTCGATGCACTGATTCGTGAAGCGCTCAATGGCGAACGCTCCGAGTGGAAAGAGCTGAGTCAATTCACGCCGCTTACGGACTCTTTTATCGTCCGTTACATCTGTGTGCGGTTAGACGTTGAGGGCAATGTCATTGCGATCGGTCGCGATGATCGGGTCGCTTTGTACATGCATCAACGCCTGATCGAGGCGCAGCAGGCTATAGAGCGCGACTATAGTCAGCTGCGAGACGCAAAGACCCGCTACCTTATGCTTTTTCAGACGTCGGGCGAGGCCATTGTCGTCGTCGATATGAGCACAAAAAAAGTTGTCGAGGCCAACCCTTCGGCCGAACAACTGCTGGCGGAGTTCGGCACACGGATGGTTGGGGAGTCTTTCATCAAGCTTTTTGATGAGGCAAGTCAACATGAGGCTGCATCGCTCTTGAATGCCGTCCAGTCGACGGCGCGGACAAACTGCCCGCCCGCGCGCCTGGTCAGCGGGGGCCAGGAACTGATCGTTTTCGCCTCTTCGTTTCGCCAGGGCCGCGCAGCCCAGTGCCTGGTTCGCTTGGCGCCGACGAGCAAGAGCGCCCCGACCGCGCCGAAGGTCGAGGCAAACTCCCTCGCGGTTCTGGAACGACTTCCCGACGCCTTCGTGATTACCGACAGCTCGCTGAGCATTCTCTACGTGAATGCTGCTTTTCTCGACATGACGGGAATCGCCACCAAACAACAGGCGATGGGGGAACAACTGAGCCAATTTCTAGGCCGCGCCGGTCTCGAGCGCAACTTCCTCGTCGAGAACTTGCGAGAGCATGGCTCGGTTCGAAGCTTCGGCACGGTCCTACGCAATCAGTTCGCCGATCAAGAGGACGTGGAAATCTCGGCGGTATCTGTCGCCGATGACGCGCAGGAAGTGTTCGGTTTCATAATTCGTGGCGTCCGCCGACGACAGGCGGATCCGTTCCTCATCGAGCCTGAAGCCCGCCGCTCGGTCGGACAATTGACCGAGTTGATAGGGCGAATGAAGCTTAAGGATTTGGTGCGTGAATCTACTGATATTGTCGAGCGCCTCTGCATAGAGTCGGCGCTTGGACTGACGAAGGGTAATAGAGCCGCAGCGGCGGACCTCTTGGGTGTAAGTCGGCAGAGTCTTTATTCGAAACTCAATCGCTTTGGCTTGGGAACAATCTCGGAGACGGACCACTAAGTGAACCTCACGGCGATGTCGCTGTCGAACGAGGTTGATATTGTCTAGTCGGCTGACATTCTGGCGCGCCTGGTTCCGCGACGGACGAATCTCGAGCCACCTGCGACGCGTCAGAGAGACACGCCGTTTGAGCGTCAAGACGAATTGACAGTCGGATGTGTCAACCCTAACAATATGGGATGACCGGTCTCGACCATGCGATTGACACCCGTTTGTCGTCGGCGCGAACGCCCTCGCTTTCAGCCGTCCTGGAATTGCTGAAACCGATCACGTGGTTTCCTCCGATGTGGGCGTTCGCGTGCGGCGTGGTCTCGTCGGGCGTTCCGCTGTCGCATCGTTGGCTGCTCGCTGTGTTGGGGATCGTCCTGGCGGGGCCGGCGGTGTGCGCGACGAGCCAGGCGGTGAATGACTGGTACGATCGCCATGTCGATGCGATCAACGAACCGAACCGGCCCATTCCTTCTGGCCGGATACCGGGGAAATGGGGGCTGTTTATCGCGCTGGCCTGGACCCTGGGCTCTCTATTGCTCGCCTGGTCTCTGGGCGTATGGGTCTTCAACGCATCCGTCCTTGGAATGGCGCTGGCGTGGGCTTACAGCGCACCGCCTTTGCGCCTGAAACAGAGAGGTTGGTGGGGACCGGTCTCCGTCGCCCTCTGCTACGAAGGTCTCACGTGGTTTACCGGCGCTGCGGTCATGCAAGGCGGCTTGCCTGACGGAAGGATACTTTCGCTGGCTGCGCTCTACAGCTTCGGGGCGGTCGGGATAATGGTTCTGAATGATTTCAAGGCAATCGAAGGCGACCGTCGCTTCGGGATTCTGTCTGTGCCGGTAGATCTCGGCGTCGAGAACGCCGCGTGGCTCGCCTGCGTCGTCATGGTTGCGCCACAGGTGGTCGTAACCACCCTTCTGCTATCGTGGGGCCATCCGATATATGCCGCCGCGGTTGGGGCTTCGCTGATCACGCAATGCGTCCTGATGCGTCGACTCCTGCGCGATCCACAACAATTCGCGCCCTGGTACAACGCCACGGGCACGTCGCTCTATGTGTTAGGAATGCTGATGAGCGGGTTTGCGATCGGTGGGCATGCCGGAGGCGTGGCATGAAAGCCGCTGACGGCGCCGAGGTTCTGGACTGGCCGGGCATCTTAAAGCTTGGCCTTGTGCAGAGTGCTCTGGGTGGGATTGTCGCGTTCGCCACATCGACTTTGAACAGAGTCATGGTGGTCGAAGAGGCGATGCCGGCCATACTGCCCGCCGCTCTCATCGCGTGGCATTACACGGTTCAACTGTCTCGTCCGCATTGGGGGTACGGGTCGGACATTGGCCGGCGTCGCACGCCATGGATCATCGGGGGCATGGGCGTGCTCGCTTTAGGGGCGATATTGGCCACCGACGCCACACTTATCATGTCGAGTTCCCCGTGGGGGGGCGCCTTGATGGCGCTAGTCGCCTTTTCCATGATCGGCGGTGGTGTCGGCGCCTGCGGCACCTCGCTTCTGGCGCTCCTGGCCAAGCGGGTGGCCCCGTCGCGGCGGCCCGCCGCCGCTTCGATCACCTGGGTCATGATGATCCTTGGGATCGTCATGTCGGCTTCCATAGGCGGAACCCTGCTGCAACCCTTTTCGGCGCAGCGGCTGGCGCTTGTCGGGTCGGGCATCGCGGGCGTCGGCTTCCTCCTCACACTTTTCGCGGTCCGGGGAGCGGAAAGGGAAACGGCGGTTGCCGGGGAGGCCATCACGCCCGTCCCCGCCAGACGCGCGTCGTTCGCGGACGTGATTGCCGAGATCAGGAGCGACCCCTTGTCGCGAAGATTTACTGTCTTCGTGTTCGTATCGATGTTGGCCTATAGCGCTCAGGAGCTGATCCTTGAGCCATTTGGCGCATTGGTGTTCGGGATGTCGCCCGGTCAGTCCGCGCAGTTATCGGGAGTCCAGCACGGAGGCGTCCTGCTGGGCATGGTCCTGATAGGGCTTGTCGGCTCTCGGTTTGGCGATCGCAAATCACTTTGGATGCGGCGATGGACGATCGCAGGCTGCGTGGGATCCGCCGCAGCCCTAGGCGGTCTCGCCCTCGCCTGTGTCGCTGGCAGAGCCTGGCCGCTCGCGCCGACCGTGTTCATCCTAGGTTTCGCCAATGGCGTCTTCGCCGTCTCGGCGATCGGTTCAATGATGGGCCTGGCTGGCGCGGGTCGCGAATCGGGCGAAGGCGTTCGAATGGGCGTATGGGGCGCTGCTCAGGCTGGCGCTTTCGCTCTAGGGGGATTCATGGGCGCCGTCGGCGTTGGCTTTCTGCGCGGCGAATTCCATCAGGCCGCGCCGGCGTTCCTGGCCGTGTTCTGCGCCGAGGCCGTGGTTTTTGTGATCTCCGCCCTCTTGGCCAGTGGTCTGCGGGCTCGGGCGTCCAGACACCCCAACGACGTGGAGCAGGGGCCCACAACTCTCGAATTCGGCGGAGCGCATGGATGAACCGTACGGCGGATGCAATCATTGATGTTGTCGTGATCGGCGGCGGGCCGGCGGGGGCGACCGCGGCGGAGGACCTCGCCCGATCAGGCCGGTCTGTGATGTTGCTCGATCGCGCGGGCCGGATAAAGCCTTGCGGTGGCGCCATACCACCGCGCCTGATGCGCGATTTTCAGATACCCGACGATATCCTCGTCGCCCGCGCGACCTCTGCGCGGATGGTCGCCCCCTCGACCCGCCAGGTCGATATGCCCATTGAGGGCGGCTTCGTCGGCATGGTGGACCGTGACGTCTTTGACGAATGGCTACGCGAACGCGCCGCTCGCGCGGGAAGTGAGCGGCGGTCAGGTGTTTTTGAACGTATAGAACGCGATGACGACGGCGTAGCGACTGTTTGCTATCGACCCAATGAAATGACCTCAACAGACGAATTGGTGCGTGTGCGCGCGCGCGCGGTCATAGGGGCCGATGGCGCGCGCTCCAGTCTGGCCAGACAGGTCATCAGGGGCGCCGACCGTCCGAAGTGTGTCTTTGCCTATCATGAGATTATCCGCTTGCCGAAAGAGGCGAAGGCCGATTTCGACGCGGGCCGGTGCGACGTATTCTACCAGGGAAAGCTGTCACCCGATTTTTACGCCTGGATCTTCCCGCATGGCGAAACCGCCAGCGTAGGCGTGGGCAGCGCCCGCAAGGGGTTTTCCCTGCGCGGCGCCGTGAAGGCTCTGCGGGCGACCACTCTCTTGGAGAATTGTGAAACCATTAGGCGCGAAGGCGCGCCGATCCCACTGCGGCCTCTGAGGCGCTGGGACAATGGACGTGATATTGTGCTCGCCGGAGATGCCGCCGGCGTAGTCGCGCCCGCCTCCGGCGAAGGCATCTACTATGCCATGGTAGGCGGAAGGCTTGCCGCCGAGGGCGTCGATCAGTTCCTGCGGACCGGTGACGCGCGCGCACTCGCTAACGTTCGCCGCCGGTTCATGCGCTCCCACGGAACCGTGTTCTGGATACTCGGCATAATGCAGCACTTCTGGTATCGCAGCGACAAGCGCCGGGAGCGGTTCGTCAAAATGTGCGCCGATCCCGATGTGCAGAGGATGACCTGGCAAGCCTATATGAACAAGGAGCTCGTGCGCAGCGATCCGGCCGCCCACGCGCGGATATTCTTCAAGGACATGGGGCACCTACTCGGTCTGTCTACGCCGTGATCCGCGCCGCGCAGCTTCGCGCGGTTCTGGTTGCGGCGGCCGCAGCGACGGCCGTCGCCACAGTGGGGGGCACCATGACCGACCTGGGCCCATGGTATCGCGCGCTCAGAAAGCCCGATTGGCAACCTCCCGATGTCGCGTTCGGCGTGATCTGGACGGCCATCTTCGCCATGGCGGCCGCGTCGGGGGTCGTGGCCTGGCGAGCGACCGCGTCGGTTGCAGCGCGCGAATGGACAATAGGATTGTTTGCCCTGAATGGCTTTGCCAATGTCCTTTGGAGCCTCCTGTTTTTTCGATTGAAACGCCCGGACTGGGCGCTGCTCGAGGTCTTTGGCCTATGGCTGACGATCGCGATAATGATGTTGTTCCTGGCGCGAATTTCGCGCCTCGCCAGCTGGCTGCTGTCTCCCTATCTGGCATGGGTCTCAGTCGCCGCATTGCTAAACTACGATGTCGTGCGCGCCAACCCACCGTTTGCCTGAGGCCGGACCGCTTGTTTCCGACATTTGAAGCTCAAGATGTCTTTTCCGCTCACAGGTTGGTCGAGTTCGCCATTGTCTTCACAATCGCGGAGTACGCGTTTCTTGGCTGGCGGTCAGCCTGGCGTCCCAAGGTGATGATCGATCTGCTGTTCGCTCTCGCGCCTGGAGTGTGCCTCATGCTGGCGTTGCGGATCGCGCTGGGCGGCCACGGAGGACTTTGGGTCGTCGCACTGCTGTCGGCCTCGCTTCCGCTTCATATTGCCGATCTGGCGAGGCGACGGCGACAGGAAGGTGAGACGGCTGGAAATCGCCAACCGCCTCTCCGCGCAGAAAAGTAATCGTATCGAGATCTACTTCGTATTTTCTTGTAAAAAGGCGATTACGTCCGCACGTTTTTGCGGATCTTTCACGCCCGTGTACGTCATGTAGGTGCCGGGCACCTCTTTCTGAGGATTTTCAAGGTAGGTGTATAGCTCTTGCTCCGTCCACACCTTACCAGAGTTCTTGTTGGCGGTCGAATAGTTGAACCCCGGGATCATACCCGAGTGCCTCCCGATAATCCCATGAAGTGAAGGGCCAACCTTGTTCACACCCGCCTCCTTGGAATGGCAGGTCATGCACTGCATGAAAACTTGCTTGCCGCTTTCCGGATCGCCCGAGAGCTGCGTGCCGGAAGCGTCCTTGATATCCAGCTTTATCATCGTCGCTGAAGGCGTGGCCGCCTCGGGCGTGGCGGCCGCTGTGGTGTTTGTTGTCTCCGGCGCCGCAGCCGCCGCAGTCGTGTTGGACGTGTCCGCGGCCGTCGCTTCGCTCGTGTTTTCTTCCTTTGACTTAGAACACGCCGTAAGCGCGACCAACGCTGTACAAGCAATGCTTATCGCTAGGTTCACCGTGATCCTGGGCATGCGATCTCCTGTTTTGCAAAACGCTCTATGGCGCAGCCAACTCTGACCAAACCATCGTGAATCGTCTAGTCCAATTGACGAAAAACCGTAAAAATTTCAAGACAGGTCGCTGTTTCTCGCTTGGCTTCATAGATCAAAATCAACCATCGGATTTTTCGCGTGATCGAGGTCGCCACGCACAAGCCGTGGCCTCGCGGACCAAGGCGCTCGAGACCGGTCGAGACCTTGCCGGTCGCCCATGCCTCCGCGCGACCGAGGTGCAAAGCTACTCACCGGAGCCAAATTCCTGGTGTCTGGTCGCGCTCCCGATCTAGGACCGCCCGGCCACGGCGCAGGCTCATGGGTGCGTCAGATTTCGTCCGCGACGGGTTAAGGACTATCCACAATTTGCGTGTTGGGATAGCTTGACGTCAAGTTTGTTAGTCATCGGAGGTGCTACTCGGCGCATGCGCAGTCCCTACCCATTTTCGGCGATCGTCGGCCAAGACGAGATGAAGCTGGCGCTCCTCGTCGCGGCGGTCGACCAGGGGATCGGCGGGGTCATGGTGTTTGGCGATCGCGGCACCGGAAAATCGACGGCCGTACGGGCGCTTGCCGCGTTGCTGCCGCCGCTGAAGGTCGTGAAAGGATGCCCGTATCATTGCGATCCCCGACTCAGCGCCAGTGATTGCACGGCTGATTGCGCCTCGTTCGGAGGCCATTCAGGAACGCGAATCGATACGATCGCAACCCCGGTCGTCGATCTGCCACTGGGCGCGACGGAAGACCGTGTCGTTGGAGCGCTGGATATTGAGAGGGCGCTCACGAGAGGGGAAAAGCGGTTCGAGCCCGGGTTGCTTGCTCGGGCGCATCGGGGGTTCCTCTATATCGACGAGGTCAACCTACTCGAGGATCACCTGGTCGACCTGCTCCTGGATGTCGCAGCGTCAGGTGAAAACGTGGTGGAACGTGAGGGGCTCAGCGTGCGCCACCCTGCCAGGTTCGTCCTGGTCGGCAGTGGTAACCCGGAGGAGGGCGAACTGCGCCCGCAGTTGCTGGATCGGTTTGGGCTGTCGGTCGAGGTAAAGACACCGACGGTGTTGGCCGACCGTGTGGAAGTCGTGCGCCGGCGGGACGCTTTCGACCGTGATCCGGCGGGTTTTTTGACCTCGTGGGCGCGTGCGGAATTGCGCATTCGTAAGCAGATCGTTAAGGCGCGCGCCTCAATCGCAACATTGCATGTCCCGGACATCGTCCTCGAATCAGCATCGCGCCTTTGCATGGCGATCGGAGCCGACGGGCTTCGGGGCGAGCTAACTCTTATACGCGCGGCAAGGGCGTTAGCTGCGCTCACCGGTGACGCTGTGGTGGAGGAACGCCACATCAAGAGTGGCGCGCCGATGGCGTTGCGTCACCGTCTGCGGCGGAACCCGCTCGACGCATCCGGCTCCACCACACGCATCGAGATGGCTCTCGCCGAATTGTTCGGCGGGTGACGATGGCGGCAGTTGTTCCCGCGGCGTGGACCGACGCGAGTCTTGCCGCCGTGTTGTTCGCCGTCGACCCGCAAGGCTTGGGCGGCGTCGCCCTCCGGTGCGCGCCTGGCCCGGTGCGAGATCAATGGGTGACACTGGTGCGTGCATTGTTGCCGGAGCAAGTCCCGGTCCGCCGAATCCCTGCTCACATTGACGACGAGCGCCTCCTGGGGGGGCTGGATCTCGCTGCAAGCCTCGCCGCCGGCCGCCCTGTCGCCCAGCGTGGCGTGCTGTCCGAATGCGACGGCGGCGTCGCTCTCGTACCGATGGCGGAACGCATCGATGCAGGTGTCGCCGCCCGGCTCGCCGCAGCGTTGGACCAAGGTGAAGTCCGTGTGGAGCGCGAAGGACTGGCATTGCGGCTGAGCGCTCGACTTGGGTTGATCGCGCTCGACGAAGGAATTGCGCCAGAGGAGAGGCCGCCAATGGCTTTGCTTGAACGCCTGGCCTTCCACATCGACCTGACCAACGTCGGCGCCCGGGATTTGCGAGACGAAACCCAGATCGTCGCCGAGGCGCATGAAGCGCGCCGCTTGCTCGCCCAGGTGGCGGTCGCCGACAGCGATATCATTCACGCGCTTTGCAAGACAGCCGAGATGCTGGGAATTGCGTCCGTTCGCGGGCCTCTCCTGGCCTTGCGCGCGGCGCGAGCCCATGCGGCGTTCAACGGACGCCTGGCCATCAACGCCGAGGACGCCGGCGTCGCCGCCCGTTTGGTGCTGGCGCCCCGCGCGATGACGGCCCCCGCTACGTCCGAGCCCGACGATGAAGACAAAGCAGGCGAGTCCAAGGATCATCCCGACCCCGATGAAACGCCAAGCGACGCCGGCGAGCCGACGCACGGCTCAGACACTGTCGTTGAAGCAATTCAGGCGGCCTTGCCTGACGACCTGCTGGCGCGTGTAGGGCTGGAGAACCAGAGAATTTCGAGGACTTGCGGCGCCCGCGGGTCGGGCGCCGCGTCAAAGTCGGCTAATCGCGGCAGGCCAGTCGGCTCGCGCGCCGGCTCGCCACGTAGCGGCGCCCGCTTGAACCTGGTGGAGACCCTGCGGGCCGCCGCGCCCTGGCAGAAGCTCCGAAGGCAAGGTGACGACGCGGGCCGCATACACGTTCGCCAGGCCGATTTCCGCATCGGTCGATATGTGCAGCGCCAGCAGCTGACGACCATCTTTGTGGTCGACGCTTCAGGGTCCACGGCCTCGCAGCGCCTCGCAGAGGCTAAGGGTGCGGTGGAACTGCTGCTTGCGAAGGCCTACGTGTCCCGGGCGCGGGTCGCCTTGATCGCCTTTCGTGGTTCCGGCGCCGAACTGCTGCTGCCGCCTACCCGCTCACTGACGCGGGCGAAGAACCGCTTGGCTGAACTTCCAGGTGGCGGCGGCACGCCGCTGGCGGCCGGCATGGACGCTGGGCTGAACCTCGCGAATTCGGAGAAAGCCAAGGACCAGACGCCGATGCTCGTTTTCCTGACGGACGGAAGACCGAACGTAACCCGCGGCGGGGTTGGCGGACGCGTCGCCGCGGAGGAAGACGCAATGCACGCCGCCCGCGAGGTGAGGACGGCAGGAATCGCTGCCGTATATCTCGACACATCGGCCCGACCTCGGCTGGAAGGCGACCGTTTCGCGCGGGCCATGGGAGCGACTTACGTTCCACTGCCCTATGCGGACGCACAAGCGGTTGCCGCGCTCATTGACAATGTCCGGGCGGCCGGCGTGTGAACGGCAAACCTGATTGGACCGTGCAAGGGCGCGATTGGCCCAATCGCGATGCGAGCCGGTTCGTTTTGGCGGGCGGCCTGCGATGGCATGCACAGGTCATGGGATCTGGACCTACCTTGCTGTTGCTTCACGGCGCGGGAGCAGCCACGCACTCCTGGCGTGACCTCGCGCCCATTCTAGCCCATGACTTCACCGTCGTGGCCCCAGATCTTCCAGGCCACGGTTTCACCGACACTCCCGCCGGCGCGGGCCTTTCGCTCGAGGGGATGGCGCGAAGCCTCACTCGCTTGATGGATGCACTGAATGTGCAACCTGCAATGGCGGTGGGACATTCGGCGGGCGCCGCAATCGCCCTGCGCCTGCGCCTGGACTCCCGCATCGGAGACTCGGGCGTCGTAAGCCTCAACGGGGCGCTCCAACCCTTTACCGGCGCCGCCGGTCAAATCTTTCCCGCCATGGCAAGGCTGCTGTTTTTGAATCCGCTCGCCAGCCAGGTGTTCGCCTGGCGGGCGGGACGCGCAGGCGCGGTCGCGCGACTTCTTGAAAACACGGGATCGAAAATCGACGCCGCCGGCTTGGAATTTTACGGGCGGCTGCTGCGGACGACAGGCCATATCGAAGGCGCGCTCGGCATGATGGCCAATTGGGACCTGCGAGCGCTAATCGCGCGCGAAGGCGGGCTGCCGCGGCCGTTGACACTGGTCGTGGGTGAGAATGACCACGCTGTGCCACCCAGCGTAGGGCGGACCGTCGCGGCCGGCACGCCCGGCGCCAAACTCGTCTCCCTATCCGGCCTTGGCCATCTGGCGCACGAAGAGGCGCCCGATCGCGTCGCCGCGATCGTGCGAGAAGCATACGCACGTGACTAGTCCACACCTGCGCGCCCTTATGCTCGTCGGCGCACCCTGGCTCTGGAGACGATCGATGGAGGGGTGGGCGCTAACGCCTTGTCAGGCCCGCGCTGATCCGCATAGTGTCACGTCGTGTTGACACTGGAACGCGCCCCAATAGTTGACAGAGCGAGTGAGGACGGCCGTCCGCACGCCGTTGTGATCGGCAGCGGCTTTGGCGGATTGGCGGCGGCGGTCAGACTGGGAGCGCGCGGGTATCGGGTCACAGTTCTGGAGCGGCTCGATTCGCCCGGCGGGCGGGCGTACGTCCATCGCCAGGACGGGTTCACCTTCGACGCAGGCCCGACCATCATTACCGTACCGCACTTGTTTGAAGACTTGTGGCGACTGTGCGGGCGCAGAATGAGCGACGACGTCGAACTCCGTCGCGTCGATCCCTTCTACCGCCTGGTGTTCGACGACGGTCATGCGATGGATTGCCACGCGGATCCGGCCGCCATGCTTGCGGAGGTTGCGCGGATATCTCCCGCCGACGTTGCCGGTTATCTGCGCTTCATGAAACGGAGCGAAGCCATCTGCGCCACCGGCTTCGAGGCGTTGGGCCATGTTCCCTTCATGTCGCTCGGCGACATGGCTCTCAAAGCCCCAGACTTGTTGCGGCTGGGCGCGCGGCGAAGCGTTTATGGGCTTGTGTCACAATACGTCAAACATCCGCGCCTGCGCATCGCGCTGAGCTTTCACCCGCTGTTTGTGGGCGGCAACCCTTTCGATACCACGGCTGTCTACGCCCTGATCGCCCACCTCGAGCGGCGTTGGGGCGTGCATTTCGCCATGGGCGGCACAGGGTCGCTCGTAAGGGGGTTGGTGAGCCTGATCGAGCGCCAGGGTGGGCGGCTCCGCTATGGCGCCGATGTTTCGCAGATCATCGTGGAAAGCGGGATTGCACGCGGCGTGCGACTGACTTCGGGCGAATCCGTCGCCGCCCGCATCGTTGTTTCAAACGCCGACGCGGCCACCACCTACCGTGATCTTTTGCCGGCCAAATGGCGAAAACGGTGGACAGACCGGCGGATCGACAACGCCAAATTTTCGATGAGTCTTTTTGTCTGGTACTTTGGAGTCCGCAGGCGCTACCCCAACGTCAATCACCATACCATTCTTCTCGGGCCGCGGTATCATGGTTTGCTCAAGGACATCTTCGAGAGGAAAGTGCTCTCCGCTGATATGAGCCTGTATCTGCATAGGCCGACTGCGACTGATCCCAGCTTGGCGCCCGCGGGGTGCGACGCGTTCTACGTGCTGTCTCCGGTGCCGCACCTCGATGGGCGCGTCGACTGGACGACGGAAGCAGAACCTTACCGTCGCGCGATCGAAAGACGCTTGTCGCAGACGCTTCTGCCTGGCCTGGAGAGCGAGATCGCCACGTCGATGGTGATGACACCCGTGGATTTTGAGGACCGCTACAGGTCGTTCAAGGGTGCGGCGTTCAGCTTCGCGCCGGTCTTAACGCAAAGCGCATGGTTTCGACCCAACAATCGGAGCGAAGATGTCAAAGGACTGTTTCTTGTCGGCGCGGGAACACAACCGGGGGCTGGGGTACCTGGAGTGCTTTCATCAGCCCGCATGCTCGACGCCCTGGTCCCCGATGCCGTCAGTCGCGCTCGACACTAGGTTTTCACGACCAGCGGACAGCGCCGCGTGCAGGGAACTGATCCGCGGCGGATCGCGGTCTTTCTACGCCGCATCTTTGCTGCTTCCCGATGGCGTGCGCGAGGCCGCCTACGCGTTATACGGCTTTTGCCGACTCTCTGACGACGCCGTGGACGTCGAAGGTGGCCAGGCCGCGGCGGTCTTGCGCCTTCGCGAGCGCCTCGATGGCATCTATGCAGGCGCCCCATCGCGGGAGGCAATAGATCGGGCGCTGACTGACACCGTTCTTAGGTTTCGCATACCGAGGCTGGCGATGGACGCCTTGCTGGAAGGCCTCGAGTGGGATGTCGAAGGGAAAACCTACGAAACGCTCTCCGACACCTGCGCGTACGCCGCCCGGGTCGCCGGCTCCGTTGGCGCGATGATGGCGGCTCTGATGGGTGCGCGAACCGCGGACATGGTCTCCCGGGCATGCGATCTCGGCGTTGCGATGCAGTTGACCAATATCGCGCGCGACGTCGGCGAGGACGCCAGGGCCGGCCGACTTTATCTCCCACGCGCCTGGTTGCGCGAGGCGGGGGTAGATCCGGACGAGTGGCTGGCGGCTCCATCCTTTGGACCCGCGGTCGCCACCGTGGTCGCCCGCCTGTTGCAGTATGCAGATATCCTGTACGCCCGAGCGGACGGAGGGGTCGCCAACCTTGATCCCGCATATCGGTCGGCCATCTTTGCAGCGCGATATCTTTACGCCGAAATCGGAGCGCGTATCGCACAGAACGGTTACGACTCGATTTCGCGCCGCGCGCGCGTTCCCCCTTGGCGCAAGGCTCAACTCGTCGCGCGATCGGTCGCGCGATCAGCTCGACGGCCGACCGCGGTCTTCGCTGCGCCGCCCTTACCCGAGACACGTTTCCTGGTGGACGCTGTTGAGCTGACCAATACTTCGCCCTTCGCCGGCCAGACTCCTAAACGACGCGCCGCGGAGGACATCGTCTGGGCCATCGACCTGTTCGCGAACCTTGAACGGAGAGCTCGCATGAAACCTTCGGGTCCGCTGTCGAAAGTCGCTCTCTGAGGCAAGCTCAATAACGAAAGGAAAAGATCATGACGTCGAACACCATGTTCCTGGCCGAGTTGGCTCTGTTCGACGGCTTGGCGGTCGCGTGGGGCATCTGGGAATTCTGGTCAGCAAGACCGACAAAGAAGACCAAGGTCGAGGATCCCGTTTCAACGCCGCAGCAATCAACGGAAACTTCGCGGCATGCGAAACGGTAGCATCGCGCGCACGATTGGCGACTTGAGTCGGTTCAGAGACAGGCTTTCGTGAACAATATCGGCGACCTGACCGTTATAGCGACCATCCAAAATCGAGCGGGCGTAGAAAGGCGTGTCTTCGAGCGTACGGCGAACTGTCGGGGCGGCCCCAGGCTCCGCCCGTGTATTGCGAACGATCCGCCAGGAAGTCGGCGGCAATCGGCAGCGTGAGAGCGGGTCTGCCGCCTGCACATCGCCGCTGTCGCCTACCCTCAACGCCAATTGAGCGTTGCCGCCATCTACTCGCTGCACGTCATAGAAGAGCAGGGTGTCCGTCTTGAGATGGGCTCGGGACCAATCCCAGGCGCAGAAGTCATCTTGCAACGGAGCTTCGCCTGCGTTGGTGTCAAAATATCCCTGGCCGCACCAGTTAAACGCGGGGTTTGTGAGTGCGACGTCGACAATCGCGCGCGGCGCGATGGGTCGCCAGGCGTGCCGCTGCGATGCGTCGAGCCAATAGGTTCTGTCGACAACGGCGGTGGGGTGGATCTTGATCGTCCCGCGAATGCGCGAAAGTGATGGCACGGCTATCTCGTCGACTGTCACGGTCAACGTATCATTTTCCCAAACGAGGCTGCTGGGTCCGATCGAAAGAGTTTGCGCCTCCTGGCGAAGGCTCGCGCGTCCCCGTTCCGTCATTGCCCACCGCTGTCCGCGCGGGTTGTAAAGAGCCACATTCACGGCGCAGTGATTGAGCGGGTCGGTCCAACCAGACCATGCATAGTATGGAGAAAAGACACTGCCGATGAACGCGATCAGTGTGAGGCCTTGCCGTCCATCACTGCTGAGGGCGTCGACATACCACCATACGTAGCCACCCGGTGGGACATTCGCATCGAAGCGCGGTCCTTGAGAATCTGCTGCGCCGCCAATCGACCCGACAATGCCGCCATTGGGACACCCGCCCCGGGATGGGCTCCGCCCCCCGCCAGATACAAGCCCGGGATGGCGGTCTTGGCCCCCGGACGCTTGAAGGCGCTCGCCCAACCGTGGGTCGCCCGCCCGTACAACGCCCCGCCCGTCGCAGGAAACAGATTTTCGAATTGTGAAGGCGTCGTGACCACCTGCGCCCCCTGAGTGTGGTTGATCGTGAGACCGCTTTGGCTGAGATGCCTGAATACGTTCGTCTCGCACGCCGCAAATTCCTCTTCGGTCAAGGTTCGTTGGTCGCCGTTTGCCGGCGCGTTTATAAGAATGAACAGTCTCTCCGCGCCTGAAGCCGGCATGACGCGATCGGAGCGATCCTGTGCGCAGACATAGACGCTCGGAGTCCGCGGAAGGCGACCTCGTTCGAATATGTCTTTGAATTCAGAGGCGTAGTCGCGTGAAAAAAAGACGTTGTGCCGTGCGAGCGGGAAGCCGCGTGTTGGCGCGTTCAGGGCCCATGTGATGGCCGAAAGCGATCGTTCGGCCGGTCGGCGCCGGGTTGCTGCGTGCGCAACGCGGATTCCCAGGGCGCCTTCCGCGATCGCCGCCGCGTCGGTGTTTGCGATGATGCAGTCGGCTTGGAGCCTTTCGCCGCCCTCCAGGGTGGCGGCGCTAACCCGGCCCCGCTCCAGATCGACCCGGTCGACCTGGGCTCCGTAGCGGAAAACGACACCCAGCGACTTGGCCAAATCCTCCAGCGCGTCCGCCAGGCGCTGCATGCCCCCCGCCACCAGCCAGACTCCCTGCTGCTCGACATGAGCGATAAGCATCAGCGTAGCGGGCGACAAGAATGGGGAGGAGCCACAATAGGTTGCGTAACGGGCGAAAAGCTGCCGCAACCGCGGGTCTTGGAAATGGGCGCCGAGCGCGCTCCAGAGAGTTTCGAACGGCCGGATTCGCAGGAGCGCGCCGATATGTTGAAGCCCTACCCGTCTCGCCAAACCGACGGGACCGGTCTTCTCTGCGGCAAGAAAGGTTTCCCGCAGCGTATCGTGAATGTTTTTCGACTCACGACAAAAATCGAGATAGCCCGCAGCCTCGGAAGGTCCGGCGAAGCCGGCGATGGCGTCGGCGGACCGGGCGGTGTCGGCGAAGAGGTCCAAGCATTCGGACGGCCCCCAAGCGTGGCGGGCCAACACGTCGGCCGGAAGCAGTTTCAAATGGTCGTCGAGTGATGCGCCCGCAGATTCGAAAATTTGATCGAATACCCACCGCATTGTCAGCACTGTTGGGCCGGCGTCGATGCGACAGCCGTCGATTGCGATCTCGCGCATTTTCCCGCCGGGGCGCTTGGCCTGTTCCGCCACGGTCACGGCGAGCCCCTGTCTCGCAAGCGCGATCGCGCAGGACAGCCCGGCGATTCCGGCCCCGATCACGAGGAATTTTTCCTGGCGCACTGACTTTCCGCCTTCTCGTGGATTTAGACACTAGCATATGTCCAACACATGGGACACTATCATTGTCCATTTAGGTTTACACGCTGCCGTTACGAAGCGCCCCGAGTTCGGGAGATGACCATGACAATACGACTGAGAATCGAGTCCTCCCTGGAAGCGCTTCTTGCGCGGGCGGAAGCAGACTCTGCGCCTCCCCGCCTGGCCGCCGCCTTGAGACATGCGATATTCCCCGGCGGAGCTAGAGTTCGCCCGCAACTTTGTCTGGCCGTGTCCGAGGCATGCGGCGGCGATGATCCGAACTTGGCGGACGCAGCAGCCGTGGCGATCGAATGCCTCCATTGCGCTTCCTTGGTCCACGACGATCTTCCCTGTTTCGACGACGCGGCCACCCGACGCGGAAAACCGTCCGTCCACGCCACGTTTGGCGAGCCTCTGGCGGTCTTGGCGGGGGATGCGCTCATCGTCTTGGCATTCGAAGCCGTCGCCCGAGCGGGCGCCGCGTCACCCGCTCGACTGGCGCCGTTACTGATGACGATTGCCGCTGGCGTCGGCATGCCGTCTGGGATCGTCGCCGGACAGGCTTGGGAAAGCGAGGCATATGTGCCGGTCGAGAGCTATCACCGAGCCAAGACCGGCGCCCTCTTCGTCGCCGCGGTGACGGCCGGCGCCATAGCAGCCGGGTCCGACCCGAGCCCCTGGCGCAAACTTGGCGACAAGCTTGGCGCCGCCTACCAGGTGGCCGACGATCTGCTGGACGCTGTTGGCCCAGAGGGCGAGTGCGGTAAGCCCACCGGTCGTGATTCGGTCTTGGCGCGGCCAAGCGTTGTGGCCGAGTTGGGTCTCGTCGGCGCATATGACAAGCTTGAAAACTTGGTTGTTGAAGCGGTGGAGGCGGTCCCCGCGTGCCATGGCGCCGGCGACCTATGTCAATTGGTGCGCATGCAGGCGCTGCGCCTGTTGCCGAGGCAGCTTGCCCGCGGGGCCGCCTGAAGCAAGCGTCGCGGCGAGGTTCAACTGCGGGGCGGAAATAGGCAATGGCAATCCCTTCCCACTTGGTTGAAGGACGCCCACAAAGGACCTTACCGCGTTCATCTCCCAAGGAGTGGATGACGCGCCAGATCGATAAGCTGCGACACAGTTGGATCGCCGTGCGAAACAATCTTCTCGCCGACGCCGACTTTCAGCGCTGGGCCGCGGACTTCCCACTGACGCGAAGCATAGCTCAGCGTCGGGCGCGGGCATTGTTCGACCTGGTTGCGGGATTCGTTTATTCTCAGACCCTCGCGACATGCGTCGAGGTTGGATTGCTCGATCGGTTGCGAGAGGGCCCCCAAAGCAAGTCGAGCCTGGCGATGCGCCTTGGCCTCTCACAGGAGGCCGTCGGACGTCTGTTGCGCGCCGCCGCTGCGTTAGGCTTGGTGGAGGAGACCGGAGAAAACCGATACGCACTAGGTCCCCAGGGCGCGGCCGCGCTTGGAAATACCGGCCTGGTGGAAATGATCGGTCATCACCGATTCTTCTACGCCGATCTCGTCGATGGGGTCGAAGCCATTGAGCGGTCCGGTGGCCGCGGCAATCTGGCCGCCTACTGGCCCTATGCCACCTCGAATTCACCGGCGCAGGCCTCGCCGGATTCGGTCGCCGCCTATTCGGCCTTGATGGCCGCCTCCCAGCCAGCGGTGGCGGAAGACATTCTGCACGCCTATGATCTACGACGACATCGTCAGGTCATGGATGTGGGGGGCGGCCAGGGCGCTTTTCTGGTTGCCGCGGGCGCGCGCTTTCCAGCACTCGATCTGGTTGTATTCGACCTGCCAGCCGTGACGAAACGCGCCGAGAAAGTCCTTCGCAACGCCGGCCTGGCGGGCCGGACGAAAATCATGAGCGGAGATTTTCTTTCCGAGCCTCTTCCCAAAGGGTCCGATCTCATCACGCTGATCCGAATTCTTCACGACCACGACGATGACGGCGTCCTCACCCTGTTGCGTTCCGCTCGCCAGGCTCTGCCGACCAACGGCGCCTTGCTGATCGCCGAGCCGATGTCGGCGGCGCCTGTGCCGGACAGGGTCACAGATGTCTATTTCGCATTCTATCTGCTCGCTATGGGTCGAGGCCGGGTAAGAACCCCCGCGGAAATCACCGCTATCGCCAAAGCTGCGGGATTTCGCCAGACCCGTGTTCTTAGGACGCGAACACCCTTCCTGCTTCGCGTCATCCTCGCGCGGCCCTAAGAGGCGCTTGCCATTTGACCCGATCCGGTGTCAAATTTGTTTTACAACAAAGGCCTGACCGTCGACAAAGTCAGGCTTCGGAGGATCGGAATGGATACGCTTGCCGTGGTTCTCGAGGAACCGAAACTATTGTCGGTTCGCTATCTTGATCTGAAGGAATTGAGCGACGACGATCTTCTGGTGGAGATCGACTGGAGCGGAATAAGCACTGGAACGGAGCGGTTACTGTGGACGGGGCGTATGCCGCCGTTTCCTGGAATGGGCTACCCGCTTGTCCCCGGATACGAGTCCGTGGGCAGGGTCGTCGACGCGGGCGGGGCGGCGCGATCGAGGATCGGCGAGACAGTTTTCGTTCCCGGATCGACGGGCTTCAAGGATGCTCGCGGCCTGTTTGGCGGGGCCGCGCGTATGCTGGTGGCCCGGAGCCCCCGCGTTGTCTCGATCTCGCAGGCGCTCGGCGAGAGAGGCGTGCTTCTGGCGCTGGCCGCCACTGCGCGGCATGCAATCGCCGGGGGGACGGGAGCGGCGCCCGACCTGATTGTCGGTCACGGCGTCTTGGGTCGCCTCCTTGCGCGGCTGACATGCGCGCTAGGTGGACCGGCCCCAACCGTTTGGGAGACGAACTCGGCCCGTTCAGCGGGCGCGGAGGGCTATACGGTCGTCCATCCCAGTTCGGACGAGAGACGGGACTACCAAGCAGTCTACGACGTTAGCGGCGACTCTTCGCTACTGGGTTCATTAATTGGTCGATTGGCCAGAGGCGGCGAGGTCGTACTGGCCGGTTTTTACGATCAGCCGTTGTCGTTTGAATTTCCTCCGGCCTTTCTTCGGGAGGCGCGCATCCGCGTCGCGGCCGAATGGGCGCCTGAAGATCTATCCGCAATCACGCGTCTGGTGGAGGGCGCCGCACTGTCTTTGGAAGGCCTGATCACTCACCACACCCACGCCCTCCAAGCGGATGACGCCTACGAGACCGCCTTTTCGGACTCATCGTGCCTGAAGATGGTCCTCGACTGGCGCCTTTGTTAATCGCCGCGGCGGCGTGAGCGCGACATCCACACCATCCGTCGCCGCGCAGCACGACGAGTCTCTCAAACCGTTGCTCGTGCGAAGCTTGATCCAGCGAATCCGCATCGCGGCCGATGATATCCCGATGCCGCACCAAATGCGTCGATCGCGGTTCATCTCCGTCTTAAAGAATGGACGTACATTTGAATTGACATCGCTGAGCGTCAAGCTAGGCTGACACATGGTTGGGTGGCACTCCACCGCGCCGGGAAACGAACCCATGAGCGTCACGGTGATAAATAATCGTCGTCTTCGTGAAGAAGCCGCAATTGAACCGGATGCAGTTCATGTTGGAGCGGTGACCAAAGAGACGCAGGTCATTGCGATTTACGGCAAAGGCGGCAGCGGCAAGAGCTTTGCACTGTCCAACCTGAGTTACATGATGGCCCAGCAGGGCAAACGCGTTCTTCTGATAGGCTGCGACCCCAA
The DNA here is from genome assembly GCA_038206535.1 of Caulobacterales bacterium. Classification (GTDB taxonomy): domain Bacteria; phylum Pseudomonadota; class Alphaproteobacteria; order Caulobacterales; family Caulobacteraceae; genus Acaudatibacter. Next base: position 13,091 of record JBBRAV010000025.1, on the reverse strand, counting down.
GTCGGACACAACCTCTCTGTTGTTTGGCGGCAAATCCTGCCCGACCATCATCGAAACGTCGGCCAAAAAGAAGCTGGCTGGCGAAGAGGTACGCATAGAAGACGTGTGCTTCACCCGCGACGGGGTGTTTGCCATGGAACTGGGGGGTCCGGAGGTGGGCAGAGGCTGCGGCGGACGCGGCATCATCCACGGTTTCGAACTGTTGGAGAAGCTTGGCTTCCACGACTGGGGATTTGACTACGTTCTGCTCGATTTTCTGGGCGACGTGGTCTGTGGCGGCTTCGGCCTGCCGATAGCGCGCGACATGTGCCAGAAGGTCATCGTCGTCGGGTCGAACGACCTGCAGTCCCTCTATGTGGCCAACAATGTCTGTTCGGCTGTGGAGTATTTCCGCAAACTTGGCGGCAACGTCGGCGTCGCCGGGATGCTCATCAACAAGGACGACGGCACGGGTGAAGCTCAGGCGTTCGCCGAGAGCGTCGGAATTCCAGTTCTCGCCGCAATTCCTGCCGACGAGGACATCCGTCGCAAGTCGGCCAACTATCAGATAATCGGCATGCCAGGGGAGCGCTGGGGTCCGTTGTTTGAGGGGCTTGCCGAGAACGTCGCGAGCGCGCCCCCCGTTCGGCCCAAGCCGTTGACGCAGGATGGCCTGCTGGGTCTGTTCTCGGCCGATCAGACAGGCGCCGCATTTGTTCTCAAGCCGGCGACACAGGCCGACATGAGAGGAGGCGACTTCGCCGTGAAGCAATCCCTCGAAATAGTTTACGACGCGGCCTAGCCAATGATCGACAGCGCCACCCCCGATGACGCGAATGTAGCCGCGGGCGACGGAGCGGGTTGTCACGCCGGCGCGGCGCGACTGAGCGCAGCGGCCTCGTCGGCCGGAAAATCAGAAGTGCTCGATCGATATGCCGCGGACTACCCAAAAGGTCCTCATGATCAGCCCCAAAGCATGTGTCCTGCCTTCGGATCTCTGCGGGTTGGACTGCGCATGCGGCGAACCGCCACTATTCTTTCAGGCTCTGCTTGCTGCGTCTACGGGCTGACCTTTACGTCCCATTTCTATGGCGCGCGTCGCACCGTTGGCTATGTGCCTTTCAATTCAGAGACCCTCGTCACTGGAAAGCTTTTCGAAGACATCCGCGAGGCGGTGTTTCAGCTTGCAGACCCGAAACTGTACGACACCGTCATTGTCACCAACCTGTGTGTGCCGACCGCGTCGGGCGTTCCTCTCCAGCTTCTTCCCAAGGAGATCAACGGGGTACGGATCATCGGCATTGATGTGCCAGGTTTTGGCGTGCCGACTCACGCCGAGGCGAAAGACGTCCTCGCCGGGGCGATGCTGAAATACGCCCGCGGCGAAGCCGAGCAAGGTCCCGTTACCGCTCCGCGCGCGCGAGTTGACCGGCCGACCATAACACTGCTCGGCGAGATGTTTCCCGCCGATCCCGTGGGCGTGGGCATGATGCTCGAACCATTGGGACTCGCGGCCGGACCCGTGGTGCCCACACGGGAATGGAGAGAGCTCTACAGCGCATTGGATTGCGCAGCCGTGGCGGCGATTCATCCGTTTTATACCGCGTCGGTCCGGGAATTCATCGCGGCGGGTCGGGCCGTTGTGGGATCGGCTCCGGTGGGACGGGATGGAACCGCGGCCTGGCTGGACTCGATCGGCATGGTTTGCGGCGTCGCGCAGAGTCGGATCGATGCGTCGAAAGATCGGTTCTTGCCCGCGATATCGGAGGCGCTGGCAGCCGCCCCGATACGGGGGCGGGTAACCTTGAGCGGTTACGAGGGCTCGGAGCTCCTGGTCGCTCGTCTGCTCATCGAGAGTGGGGCGGATGTGCCTTATGTCGGTACGGCATGCCCACGCACGATCTGGTCCGACCCCGATCGCGAATGGCTGGAAGCCAAAGGGGTGAGGGTGAATTTCCGTGCGTCATTGGAACAAGACATAGCCGCATTCGAGGAGTTCGGACCGGACCTCGCCATCGGGACCACGCCCGTAGTGCAGCACGCGAAGCAGCGGTCTGTTCCGGCCCTCTATTTCACCAATCTGATTTCCGCCCGTCCGCTGATGGGCCCTGCCGGCGCAGGCTCTCTCGCGCAGGTCGTCAACACCGCCCTCGCCAATAAACACCGCTTCAATCGGATGAGCGCCTTCTTCGAAGGCGTCGGGACCGGTCACGCCGCCGGAATCTTCGAAGATACGCCTCTCGACAGGCCCGAGTTCAAAGCCCGGTACGCCAAGACGATGGCCGCCTCACGGGCGCGCGAAGAATCGGTCGGCACATGACCCTCATTCTCGATCACGATCGGGCCGGGGGCTACTGGGGCGCTGTCTACGCTTTCACCGCCATCAAGGGGCTGCAGGTAATCATCGACGGTCCCGTGGGATGCGAGAACCTGCCCGTCACGTCGGTGCTTCACTACACCGACGCCTTGCCGCCTCATGAGCTGCCGATCGTCGTCACCGGCCTTGGAGAAGAGGAATTGGGGCAGCACGGCACGGAAGGCGCGATGAAACGCGCCTGGCGCACCCTCGATCGCGACCTACCCGCCGTCGTGGTGACCGGATCCATCGCGGAGATGATCGGCGGCGGCGTGACGCCCGAAGGCACCAATATCCAGCGTTTCCTCCCGCGGACCATCGATGAGGACCAGTGGCAGAGCGCCGATCGCGCCTTGACTTGGCTTTGGACGCAGTTCGGCACGAAAAAAGTATCGAGACCGCGTGCGCGAAAGGACGGCGAACCGCCCCGTGTCAATATCATCGGCCCCATGTACGGCATGTTCAACATGCCGTCCGACTTGGCTGAGATCCGGCGCCTGGTCGAAGGTATCGGCGCGCAGGTAAATATGGTATTTCCGCTCGGAAGCCACCTGTCTGACGTGCGATTACTTTCGGACGCCGACATAAATATATGCATGTACCGCGAATTCGGCCGACAATTGTGCGAAGTATTGGAGAGGCCCTACCTTCAGGCGCCAATCGGACTCGAGTCGACAACTCTATTCCTGCGTTCTCTTGGCGAACTCACCGGCCTGGACCCAGAGCCTTTCATCACCCGAGAGAAACATACCACGATCAAGCCTATCTGGGACCTCTGGCGGTCGGTAACCCAGGATTTCTTCGCTACGGCGAGCTTCGCAATCGTAGCCAATGAAACATATACGCGCGGCGTGCGCCATTTCCTCGAATCGGATATGGGCCTGCCCTGCACATTCTCATTTGCGCGCGTCGCCGGATCAAAATCCGACAATGAGGCGGTGCGTCGGGCGGTGCGCGAGACGCCGCCTCTTGTGTTGTTCGGAAGCTTTAACGAGCGAATGTACATCGCCGAGGCCGGCGGTCGTTCAACCTACATTCCGGCATCCTTCCCAGGCGCCATCATTCGAAGGCACACCGGTACGCCGTTCATGGGTTTCGCAGGCGCGACCTACCTGGTGCAGGAAGTTTGCAACGCCCTTTTCGACGCGCTCTTCCACATTCTTCCGCTCGCCACGCAGATGGACAAGGTCGAAGCGACGCCCGCGCGACCCTACGCCGAAATGGCATGGAGCACCGACGCCAAAGCGGCGCTGGATCACATTGTCGAGGCCCAGCCGATTCTGGTGCGAATCTCCGCGGCAAAACGCTTGAGAGACGCCGCGGAGCGCAGCGCCCGCTTGGCCGGAGAGGCGCTGGTCTCACCCGAACGGGTGAATGCAGCACGCGCAGGCCTGATGGAGGGCCAAGCGGCATGACGATTAGGAGCGCATTCGCGTCGCCTAAGAGCGGGCTAAAGCACGAGTATTGCGGCCGAGGTCCGCGTTCAACTGGGTTCATTGATTGCGAACTCAGACGAAATGCCGCGATGATTGTCGTCGCGGCGGACAACGCTGGATACGCGAAACCGCCATGCGGCTAAGCACCGGCGAGATTGGAGGATAACAGTGACAGAAAGAAATGTAGACACGGGCAGTCTGTCCGGCCTGACGGAAGCGGAGGCGAAAGAATTCCATCGGATATTTATGGGAAGTTTTATCGGCTTCACCGTCATAGCCATCGTCGCTCACGTGCTCGTTTGGAACTGGCGGCCCTGGCTTCCCGGCGTTCATGGGTACGCGATGCTAGCGGACCATGCCAAATTCGCCGCCCAGGCGGCGATGACCTACCTAGGATGATGGAGAGCTGACATGTGGAGAATCTGGCTTTTATTTGACCCGCGCCGCGTGCTCGTCGCTCTCTTCGTCTTCCTGTTCGTGCTAGCGCTGCTGATCCACTTTATTCTTCTCAGCACGTCGCGCTTCAACTGGATCGAAGGGCCCGGCATGAAGAAAGCGGCCGCGACGGCGGAACAGACACTGACGGTCAGTCCGGCCAAGGCGCCGATCAGATCGGCCTAGGCGAAATCGGCCTTCGGCAAACATCTAGAGGGCGCGGGCGCTAATCGAGACTAACCGCTTCCGCCCGTCGCCCGGATTTTGCTCATGTGGCCGAGATATTGATCTAATGCGGAGGGTCATCGAATGGCTTTGCTAAGCTTTGAGCGAAAATACCGTGTACGAGGGGGAACGCTGATGGGCGGCGATCTCTTCGATTTCTGGGTTGGTCCGTTCTACGTCGGCTTTTTCGGCGTGACGACAATCTTCTTTACCGCGCTTGGTGTGTTGCTCATCGTATACGCGGCGGCCATCGGACCGACCTGGAACATTTGGCGCATTAACATCTCTCCGCCGGACGTGAGCTACGGAATGGCGCTCGCGCCGCTTCGCGAGGGCGGTCTTTGGCAAGCGATTACTGTCTGCGCCCTTGGTTCGTTCATATCCTGGGCGCTGCGCGAGGTCGAGATAGCACGCAAGCTCGGCATTGGGATCCATGTGCCCTTCGCGTTCGGCGTCGCGATATTCGCCTATTTTACTCTGGAGGTGGCTCGGCCGGCCTTGATGGGCGCCTGGGGCTATGGCTTCCCGTACGGAATTTTCAGCCATCTCGAATGGGTTTCCAACACTGGCTATAAGTACCTGAATTTCCACTATAATCCCGCCCACATGATCGCGGTTTCCTTCTTCTTTGCGACGACATTTGCACTTTCGCTGCACGGGTCGTTGATCCTTTCGGCGACAAATCCCGGAAAAGGTCAATCAGTAAAAACCCCGGAACACGAGGACACATTCTTTCGCGACATCATGGGTTATTCGATCGGCACTCTGGGAATTCATAGGTTAGGGCTCTTCCTCGCTCTTTCGGCGGGCTTTTGGAGCGCAGTATGCATCGTCATCAGCGGCCCGGTTTGGTCACAGGGCTGGCCGGAATGGTGGAACTGGTGGCGCAACCTCCCGATCTGGAGCTAATGAAGGAAGAGCGACATGGCCGGTTATCAAAACATTTTCACCCAGGTTCAGGTTCGTGGTCCCGTGGATTTCGGCGTCCCTCTGCCCGCCGGCGCGATGCCGCGTGACGGAACTCCTGGATTTTCTCGTCTCCTAGGCATTATCGGGAACGCACAGATTGGACCCATTTACCTAGGCTTTCTCGGCGTCGCCTCGTTGTTTTGCGGGTTCATGGCGTTCGAGATCATCGGACTTAACATGTTCGCCTCGGTCAATTGGAACCCCGTGGAGTTCGTTCGCCAATTGCCTTGGCTATCGCTGCAACCTCCGCCGCCACAGTACGGCCTGAAAATTCTACCGCCGCTCAACGAAGGCGGCTGGTGGCTCATAGCGGGCTTTTTCATGACGACCTCGGTGATGCTCTGGTGGGTGAGGACGTATACACGCGCCCGGGCCCTTGGCCTGGGCACGCATGTCGCCTGGGGGTTCGCGTCCGCGATCTGGCTGATGGTTGTTCTGGGCTTTATCCGGCCGCTGCTCATGGGCAGCTGGAGCGAGGCCGTGCCGTTTGGCATCTTTCCTCATCTCGATTGGGTGGGATCGTTCTCAATTCGCTACGGCAATCTTTTCTACAACCCCTTCCATTGCCTCTCGATCGTCTTCCTCTACGGATCGACCCTTCTGTTCGCCATGCATGGCGCGACGATCATGGCGGTAAGTCGTTACGGCGGCGAGCGCGAACTCGAGCAGATCACCGACCGCGGCACCGCGTCGGAACGCGCTGCATTGTTCTGGCGCTGGACGATGGGGTTCAACGCGACCATGGAGTCGATCCACCGATGGGCTTGGTGGTTCGCAGTGCTGACACCTCTGACCGGCGGCATCGGTATCTTGATCACCGGCACGCTCGTCGACGACTGGCACGCTTGGGCCGTTGCGCATCACTACGCTTTCTCGATCGACTGAGAATTGCGTCATCGATCGAGCGGCCGGTGGCCCGGCTGACGACCCGAAGGGTCGGATCGCACCGGGCCACCGCCTTCTATCGCGAGGATATGTGCGGTCGTAGATCGCTGAGCTGGGGAAAGACGGATCTGCTGTGCTTTAGGAGAAATGCCCTCAAGACCTCGGCCGCCGATGTCAGCGGGCGATCTGCGCGATGGATAAGTCGCCATTGCATGACGAGCGGCAACCCCAACATGCGCAGGGTTGCCAGTTTTCGCTCTTGGAGTTCGGTGTAACACGTGTGGGCCGAAATGATCGCGACACCCAGGCCGGCCATGACCGCCTGCTTGATCGTTTCATTCGTGCCCATTTCGACCACGTCGAATTGGCGACCGCCACCGATCCGCTCCAGGAAATTATCGAGCAGGGCTCGCGTTCCCGAGCCCTGCTCGCGCGCCAGGAAACGTTCTCGCAGCAGATCTTCAACCAGAATGTCTGGATCGGATACGAGGGGATGCTCCGGCGCTGCGATCAACAGATTGGGGTGATCGCTGAGGACTGTGCTCTCGACATGGATATGCGGGGGGGGGCGGCCTGTGATCAGCAAGTCGAATCTGTTTTCCACGAGGCCACGGATGATCTCTTCGCGATTGCCCACGACCAGCTTCACGCGAATGTCCGGGTGCTCTCGCTGAAACGCCGCCACCAGACGCGGCGCGACATATTTGGCCGAGCTCACGACGCCCAAAACCACCGATCCGAGCGCGCCCGCTTGCAGGGCGCCGATCCGCTGGCCCATCCGGGCAATCTGGTTTTCGATATCGATCGCCGTCCCCAGCAATTCACGCCCAACGTCGGTGGGAACGAAACCATGCATCGATCGGTCGAACAGCGCCGCCCCCACGCCCGCCTCGAGGAGCTTGAGCTGGGTGGTGATTGCGGGAGGCGTCACCGAGAGATCGTTGGCCGCAAGGGTGACCGATCCGCGACGCACGGTGGCGACGAAGGCGCGTAGTTGTTTGAGCGAAAGACGCCGAAAATCAGGCATTCAATTATCCTACACAGCCGTGTGTTTTTTTTAAATTTCTCTTTTTCTAAAACTTGGTCAGCGTTGACTTCCTCCGGCGCTACACCGGGTGGGGAGAGGCGCTATGATGGAAAGACCGGAACCTTCGGAGGCCCATATGGGCATGGATCTGGCCACTCACCTCGACACCAATTTGAACAGCGCGCACGGCGCAGCCTTGTCTGCGACGATCTTGGCCCTGGCGGATGCGGCCGCGATCATATCGATGCTGGTGGCGGAGGGTCCGTTGGCTGGATCACTCGGCGCGGAGACCGGCGAGGCAAATTGCGACGGAGATCGCCAGAAACAGCTCGACGTGCTGGCCAACGAACAAATTTTGGCATGCCTGAAGCGGACTCCGACCGCCTTCTTCGCCTCGGAGGAGGAAGATGTGATCCTCGCTATGGATCCCAGCGGCACGCTCGCCGTCGCCGTCGACCCGCTGGATGGATCCTCAAACATCGATGTAAACGTCTCCATCGGCACCATCTTTTCGATCTTTGCGGCTTCGCAGGACGGGGCGTCCGCCTCGTTCTTCCGCCCGGGACGTGAGCAGATCGCGGCTGGATATTTCGTCTATGGCCCGCACACGGCCCTGGTGTTGACGACGGGCGATGGCGTGCAGTTGTTTGTCTTGGATCGCGACGTGATGCGTTTCCGCCTGGCTCGCTCAGGCCTGACTATTCCGCCCGAAGCAACGGAATTCGCCATCAACACCTCGAACTACCGGCACTGGTTTGAACCCGTGCAAACCTTCATCGACGACTGTGTCGCCGGTCGGGACGGACCTCGGGGCAAGGATTTCAACATGCGCTGGGTGGCGTCGCTTGTCGCCGAAACGCATCGCATCTTCACGCGCGGCGGCGTATTTCTATACCCTGCAGACCGCCGAGCCGGCTACGAACGAGGACGCTTGCGACTGCTCTACGAAGCCTTCCCCATCGCCATGCTCGCCGAACAGGCGGGCGGGGGTGCAATCGATGGTTATCGCGCCGTACTGGATAAGACACCCGGCGAATTGCACGAACGCACGCCCTTGTTCTTTGGTTCGACCCAGACAATGGCGGTCATCTCCGAAGCCCACGCCAACCCCGCCGGCCGTGACGAACAGGCGCCCCTGTTCGGCCGTCGTGGCCTTTTCCGGACGTGAGGCGCACAATGTCCGTCAAACATCCCATCATTTCCGTGGTCGGCTCCTCGGGGGCGGGCACAAGCACCGTCAAGCACACGTTCGACCAGATATTCCGCCGCGAAGGTATCGAGGCCGTGTCGATCGAGGGGGACGCATTCCACCGTTTCGATCGCGCTGACATGAAGGCTGAAATGAACCGTCGGCTCAGCGCGGGCGACCACACGTTCAGTCACTTTTCCGTCGAGGCTAACCTTCTTGCCGAAATCGAGGGGGCATTTCGCAGCTATTCGGAGAGCGGCCACTGCCGTTCGCGTCGATACGTCCACACCGATGAGGAAGGCGAGCCATACGGGCTCCCCGCCGGCCGCTTCACCGATTGGTCCGAAGTCGGAGCCGGATCGGATCTGCTATTCTACGAAGGTCTCCACGGCGCGATGAATACAGCCGAATTCAAGATCGCCGCCTATCCCGACCTCAAGATTGGCGTCGTGCCAGTCATAAATCTCGAATGGATTCAGAAAATCCATCGGGATCGTGCGCATCGTGGTTACACCACGGAAGCGGTTACCGACACGATCCTGAGGCGTATGCACGACTATGTGAACGTGATCTGTCCGCAATTCACCGAAACAGACATCAATTTCCAACGCGTGCCGATGGTCGACACCTCGAACCCCTTCATCGCGCGATGGATACCGACGGCAGGCGAGTCGATGGTGGTGATAAGGTTTCGCAACCCGAGCGGCATCGATTTCCCCTACCTGGTGTCGATGCTTCAGAACAGCTGGATGAGCCGGGCAAACTCCATCGTCATCACCGGCGACAAGATGGACCTGGCGATGCAACTGATCCTGACCCCGATGATCCACCGGCTCGTAGAGCGCGGTCGGCGCGCGAAGCACTAGGAAGCCGCCGAATGTCTTCCCTGCCCTCTTTCGATCAAGCATCGCCCACGCCCGGAGCGGAGTCCGGTGCGCCGGTCTTCCTACGCCAGATGGCGAACGCCATCCGCGCCCTGGCCATCGACGCCGTCGAACGCGCACGGTCGGGCCACCCGGGAATGCCGTTGGGCATGGCCGACGCTGCAGCCGTGCTGTTCGCCAAGTTCCTCACAGTCGACCCGACGGCTCCCGACTGGCCCGACCGCGATCGGTTCGTACTCTCGGCAGGTCACGGATCGATGCTGCAATATGCCTTGCACTACCTGCTCGGCTACGCCGACATGGGGATCGAGCAGATCAAGAGCTTCCGGCAGTTGCAAAGCCGTGCGGCAGGCCATCCCGAACACGGCCATGCGATGGGGATCGAGACGACCACGGGGCCCCTGGGACAGGGATTGGCGACGTCTGTCGGCATGGCCATGGCCGAGCGCATGATGCAGGCCCGCTTTGGCGACGATCTCGTCGATCACCGAACCTTCGTCATTGCCGGCGACGGCTGCCTGATGGAGGGCCTCAGCCAGGAGGCGATCGATCTCGCCGGTCACCTTGGCCTCGGCAAACTGATCGTTCTTTGGGACGACAACAGGATATCGATCGACGGCGCCACCAGCCTCTCAACATCGACGGACCAGCTGAAGCGGTTTGAGGCGGCGCGATGGCGCGTAGCCGCCGTCGATGGACATGACCTCACGGCCGTCGAAGACGCCATCGCCCAGGCGGTGGCCGCGAACGACCGCCCGTCGATGATCGCGTGCAGGACTGTCATCGGCTTTGGCGCCCCCACGCGCGCCGGCACGGCGAAGGCGCATGGCGAACCGTTGGGCGCGCAGGAGTCGGCGGGCGCCTTCGCCGCCCTCGGCTGGCCGCACCAACCCTTCGAGATCCCCGGCGAAATCCTGGATGCCTGGCGAGCGGCCGCCGGTCGCGGGACGCGGGCCCGGCGCGCGTGGACCGAACGCCTCCTGGCGTCGCCCAAGCGGACGATGTTCGAAACACAGGTCGCCGCTGCGCTGCCGGCCGATCTTGCCGAGCGTTTCAACGCCTGCAAGGCGTCGTTTTCCGCATCGGCGCCCGCCATCGCTACGCGCAAGGCCTCCGAGGCCGTGCTCACCGTCGTCAACGCCGCAACGACGCTCACCATCGGCGGATCGGCGGATTTGACCCATTCGAACCTCACCATCACGCCGGACCTGGCGCCGATCACCGCGGACTCGTTCGCCGGCCGGTATATCCATTACGGCGTGCGGGAACACGGCATGGCGGCGGCGATGAACGGCATCGCGCTGCACGGCGGATTCATCCCCTATGGCGGCACGTTCCTCGCGTTCGCCGACTACGCCCGGGGGGCCATCCGGCTTTCAGCGTTGATGGGGCAGAGGGTCATCTATGTGATGACCCACGATTCGATCGGGTTGGGCGAGGACGGACCCACGCACCAGCCGATCGAGCATCTAGCGATGCTGAGGGCGACGCCCAACCTCCAGGTCTTCCGGCCGGCCGACGCCGTCGAGACCGCCGAATGCTGGCTGGCCGCCCTCGCATCTCCCGCATCGCCGTCGATCATCGCCTTATCCCGTCAGGCTGTGCCGACACTGCGGCGCGAGCACACCGACGTAAACCTGTCGGCAACGGGAGGTTACGTCATTCGCGAAACCGCCGGCGCTCGCGACGTCACGCTGATCGCCACCGGGTCGGAAGTGGAGATCGCCGTCCGCGCCGCCGATCTTCTGGCGGCCGAAGGCATCGCCCCCGCCGTGGTTTCACTTCCGTGCTGGGAAAGGTTCGAAGCCCAAAGCGACGACGACCGGGCCGCCGTCCTGGGTCATGCGCCGCGCGTAGCCGTGGAAGCCGCCGCGCGGCTGGGCTGGGACCGCTGGATCGGCGAACGGGGCGTCTTTATCGGCATGACCGGTTTCGGTGCGTCGGCGCCGGCCGTTCAGCTCTACGAACACTTTGGAATCACCGCCGAGCGGGTCGCTGAAGTGGCCAGGGGCCTCGTGCACCAGGGCGGAGCCCGGCCAGAGCGCCAAGAACGAACCACAACCAGGGACAACTGACGTCATGGCAAGGATCACTCTGCGACAATTGCTCGATCACGCGGCTGAGTTCGAATACGGCGTCCCCGCCTTCAACATCAACAATATGGAACAAGGCCTCGCGATCCTCGAGGCCGCGCGTTCCACTGACAGCCCGGTCATCATACAGGCTTCGCGTGGCGCGCGCTCTTACGCCGGCGACATCATGCTCGCCAAGATCATCGAGGCGTTGGAACTGATGTATCCGGCGATCCCGATCTGCGTCCATCAGGACCACGGCAACAACGTCGCCACGTGCCTGTCGGCGATTCAACACGGCTTCACGTCCGTGATGATGGACGGATCCCTCAGGGAGGACGCAAAGTCGCCGGCCGACTACGCCTACAACGTCGCGATCACGGCCGAGGTTACCCGACTGGCGCACATGGTGGGCGCTTCGGTCGAGGGCGAACTTGGCTGCCTGGGCAGCCTCGAGACCGGCGAAGGCGAGGCGGAGGACGGCCACGGCTTCGACGGCAAGCTTGATCGCTCGATGCTGCTGACCGATCCCGAAGAGGCCATGCGGTTCGTCGCCGAGACCAAGGTCGATGCGCTGGCCGTGGCGATGGGGACCAGTCACGGCGCCTACAAGTTCACTCGCAAGCCGACCGGCGAGGTTCTGGCGATGGAGGTGATCGAACAGATCCACGCCAGGCTGCCGAACACGCACATCGTCATGCACGGCTCCTCGTCGGTGCCGGAGGAATGGCAGGCGGTGTTCAACGCCAACGGCGGGGAAATGCGCGAAACCTATGGTGTGCCGGTGGACGAGATCATCCGCGGCATCAGGCACGGCGTGCGCAAGATCAACATAGACACCGACCTGCGGTTGGCCGCCGCCGCCGAATTCCGACGGGCCGCCACGACGAACCGTTCCGAGTTCGATCCTCGCAAGTTCCTCAAGCCCGCGATGGACGCAATGGGCGCCGTCTGCCGCGACCGCTTCGAAGCCTTCGGCACGGCCGGCCAGGCTTCGAAGATCAAGGCGATCCCGATGGCCGAAATGGCTCGCCTCTATGCGCGCGGCGCCTTCGATTCAATGCCGGCCACGGTCGCCGCAACCTGAACACCATTTATAGCAAACCGGAGGACGACCCAATGGATGACGCCAATATCGAAATCAAAGGTAAGCAACGCTACGCCGCCGGCGTGCTGAAATATGCACAGATGGGCTATTATGTGCCCGACTATGAGCCCAAGGACACCGACATCATCGCCCTGTTCCGCATCACGCCGCAGGACGGGGTGGACCCGATAGAGGCCGCGGCCGCCGTCGCCGGCGAAAGCTCGACCGCCACCTGGACGGTGGTTTGGACCGACCGCCTGACCGCCTGCGATCAGTATCGCGCCAAGGCCTACCGCGTCGATCCGGTGCCCGGTCAGCCTGGTCAGTGGTTCGCATACATCGCTTACGACCTGATCCTGTTCGAGGAAGGATCGATCGCCAACCTGACCGCCTCGATCATCGGCAATGTGTTCGGATTTAAGCCCCTCAAGAGCCTGCGTCTGGAGGACATGCGGTTTCCGGTCGCCTACGTGAAGACCTTCAAGGGTCCGCCCACTGGCATCGTCGTGGAGCGCGAACGCCTCGACAAGTTCGGCCGTCCGCTGCT
>JBBRAV010000024.1:0-59794 GCA_038206535.1 Caulobacterales bacterium | reverse complement strand
CCCCAACAGGCTGAGCAACTCAACGAAGATATGAAGGCCATCATCGAAGGTCTCGGCGGCCACATCGCCAAGATCGAGTACTGGGGCCTGCGTAACCTCACCTACCGCATCAAGAAGAACCGCAAGGGTCACTATTCGCTGCTGGCCATCGACGCGCCGGCGCCGGCGGTCAAAGAAATGGAGCGGCAGCTTTCGATCAACGAAGACGTGCTGCGCTATCTGACCATCCGCGTCGACGCGCTCGACCTGGAGCTGTCGCCGGTCCTGGCGCGTCGCGAACGCGAACGCGAACGCCGGTTCGACGACGCTCCGGTCCCGGCGCTGTAAGGGGAACAGGACATCATGACCGATGAAACCGTAGTTGCCGAAAGCGCCGGCGGACGCCGCGCCTTCATGCGCCGGCGCAAGGTGTGCCCGTTCTCGGGCGAGAACGCGCCCAAGATCGACTTCAAGGACGTCAAGCTGCTGCAGCGCTACATCTCCGAACGCGGCAAGATCGTACCGTCCCGGATCACCGCGGTGTCGGCCAAGAAGCAGCGCGAGCTGGCCCAGGCGATCAAGCGCGCCCGGTTCCTGGCCCTGCTGCCCTACGTCGTGAAATAGGGGCCAGAGATCAGATGAAAGTCATACTGCTCGAACGCGTCGAGCGCCTCGGCGCCATCGGCGACATGGTCACCGTCAAGGACGGCTTCGCCCGCAACTTCCTGTTGCCGCGCTCCAAGGCGCTGCGCGCCAACGCCGCCAACCTGAAGGTCTTCGAGACCCAGAGGGGCGAGATCGAGACCCGCAACGCACGCGCCGCCCAGGCGGCCGCCAAGTCCGGCGAATCCCTTGACGGGACCAGCTATGTGATGATCCGTCAGGCCGGCGAGACCGGCCAGCTGTACGGCTCGGTCACCGGTCGCGATGTCGCCGACTCCGTCAACGCCGAGGGCGGCAAGATCGATCGCGCGATGGTCGTGCTCGACAGGCCGATCAAGACCCTGGGGGTGCATCCGGTGAAGGTGCGCCTGCACGCCGAGGTGACGGTCACCGTCAACATCAACATCGCCCGCAGCGTGGACGAGGCGGAGCGCCAGGCCAAGGGCGAGAACGTGATCGCCTCGCAATTCGAGGAAGATCGCGCCTCAGACGCCCAGGCCGCCGCCGACATGATGGAAGGCGGCGCGGGCAGCCACGAGCTCGGCATTCGCGACGACTAGCTGCGAGAGGCGCCGATAGCCTCTCCGCATCACAACCGGCTTGTCAGCCGTTTTTTCGATACTCGGAGGAAGAGCCGGCTGACGACACGGATCGCTGCTCTCAAGCGGCGAAGTAGCGCGTGGACTGTTCGTCCCAGCCATAGCTACTGTTTGAAAGCTGGTCTCGATCGTAGCTCGGCGAGGCCTTGAAGTCGTCCTTGGCCATCTCGACCTGAAAGGTTCGCGCGACGGTGTCATAGCGCACCGCCGACCATGGGATGGGATGGAACTTACCCGATCCGCCGAGCAGGCCGGCCGACTCCACGATCAGAAATCCTATCCGGCCGCTGGTCAGGTCGATGAAGAGTTCACGCACGGCGCCGAGCTTCGCCGCGTCCGCCCCGGTGACCGGCATCCCCTGGATGTCGCCGGTTTTCATCATGGCCTCAGTCATTCGCGTCCTCTCGCATCTTCGGTCCGGAATTCCCGCCAGCCGCGCCACCATTGGCCGCCGATCAGGGCGTCTACACGCACCCGTCAATCCGAAAGCCGCTCGCAAGCGATTTGTTCCTCCGGTCCCTTGAAATTGCGCAAAAGTACACAATTTTGGGGAGGCAACAATCGAGGTGAATCATGTCGACGGTAATCTATGTGGCGCGTGTTCGGTCCGACGACCAGGGATATCGGGCGACATTTCCAGACCTGCCGGGCTGTGAGGCCGTCGGGCGTGATCTGGCCGAGTTGCTGGCGCACGCCCGGGCCGCTGTCATCACCAGTCTCGAAGCCATCGAGAGCGGCGGCGACGCCTGGCCGCCGGCGACACCGATCGAAGCGATCGCGGCCCAGCCAGGCGCGATCGCGATTCCGATCGACGTCGCCGTGGACGACCCGCCCATACGGGTGAATGTCTCGCTCGGCGAGCGGCTGGTGCAGAGACTGGATGCGGCCGCGGAAGCCAGAGGGATGACCCGGTCGGGGTTCATCGCTCAATCCGTTCGCGTGAGCCTCGGCGACACGGTGCGGTTCAGCGATGACCTCGGCGCGAACGGCAAGCGGCTGCAGGATGAACTGAGCACTCTGGGAAGGCGCATCAACGACAGCATAGGTCCCGATTCGCCGTTCGCCAGACGCATGAACGAGCTCGACGAGCGGGTGTTCGACGGCGTCCGCAAGGCCGCCGAAACGGTCTCGGCGGCGATGGGGCGGCGTCTGGACGAACGCAAGGGCGGAAGTCACGCCCAGGGTCAGACCCCGCCGGAGACCGGCGCCGGCGACCCCGCCGCGCACTAGTCGATTGATCGCCAGCCAGGAAGATCGGAGCATAAAATGTATCGAAATGAAAAACACCTGAGGGATATTCGCGACAGCGTCGCCTTTGTCGGCCGCATGTCCGACAGCATCGTCAGGGTCGGCCCCCTCAACCTCGGAATCGACGGCGTCCTGAGCTGGGTCCCCGTCGTGGGCGATGCCTACAGCGTGCTGGCCGGAACCTTCATCGTCGTGCAGGGGGTTCGCGCGGGCGTGGCGGCGCCGACCCTGATGGCCGCGGCCGGCCTGCTGGGCGTACGCACGATCGCCGGCAGCGTTCCGATCGCCGGCTCGGCCTTCGCCGACCTGTTCACAGCGCACCGCTGGGCGGCCGCCATGATCGTGCACGCCATCGACCGTAAGCTCGGAGTCCACACCGACGCCGGCCCCGCGTGGGCCGGCCGCGCGGTCGCGGCGTAGACGGCCCGCCCGCCAGAGCCTTCGGGCATGGCCGGTGGTTGCGGACGCCGGTGTCTCGCGCGCCCCTCTCTCCGGCCTCGAAGCGCCAGAGCCATGACCCGCGATTAGCGCGAGCGGCTCTGTGTGGCTAGGATCGTCGCTCTCCCGACGCCGGAGCCGCGATATCTCATGTCCAACATGGACCTTCGTCCTGGACCGGCAAGGATTCGGCTGTTCGGCCGTTTCGGGCTGATCGCTCCCGGCGGCGTCGATGTGCTGGTCACCAGCCGCCGTGGGCGCGGATTAATCGCCTATCTGTTCCTGGCCCCCGATCACGAGGAGAGTCGCGCGCGCCTGCGGGGACACTTATGGGGCGATCGCGCCGAACCTCAGGCACGCGCCAGCCTGCGCCAATGCCTGCTCGAACTGCGCGAGGTTCTGGCGCGGTTGGGACTTGAGTTGGCTGATGTCGGACGTGATGGAATCGCCATGCGGGGGCTGACCGTGCGTTCGGACCTCGATGACCTGCTCGGCGGAATATCGGATGACGATCCCCGGGTCGGCGCCGCGCAGCTGGCGCTCGTGGGTCAGCGTCGGCTGCTCGAAGACCTCGACCTGCCCGGGGCGTTCGGCGCCTGGATCGACCAGGCGCGGCCGCGCGTGGAGCGCTCGATCGCCAACAAAGTCCATGCGCAGCTCGAACGCTTCGAGCGGGCCGGCCGCTGGGAAGACGTCCGCGTCCTGGGTGAGGCGTTCGCGCGCCGGGACCCGCTCGACGAGGACGTCGCCGCCGCCGTGATTCGCGCAGCCGGCGCGACCGGCGACGGCGCCGCCGCACGTCGGCGGTTCGGCATTCTGCAGGACGCCATGCACCGCGCGTTCGGCGCCTCGCCCGGGGCCAAGGCCCACGAGGCGCTCGCCGCGGCCGAAAGGCCGCAGGCCGTGACCGCGCCGCCGCCGGCGCGGTCACGCGACTTGCAAGTCGCCGACCGCCCGACGCCGCCGCTGGTCGTGATCGCCTCGTTCGAGACCGGTGACGCCGTCGACGGTGCGCCGCGGGCCGTGGCGACGTTACGCGACGAGGTGGTCGCCGCCTTGTCACGGTTCCACGACCTGCGCGTCCTGGTCGACCCGCGCCCGCTCGGCCTGGTCAACCTCACGCCCACGGCCGACCCCGAGGCCGCCTATGTCCTCGGGGCCAGCCTGCGCGCCGGCCGCCATGGCGCGCGGCTGACGCTCAGGCTGGTGCGCGGCGGTGATCTTAGCCTGATCTGGACCGGCGGGCTGGAGACCGCGGGACTGGACGTCGCCGACACCATCGACGGCATCATCGCCTGGGTGGTCGGCTCTGTCGCGCCCAGGATCGAGTCCGATGTGCTGCGCAACGCCAGTCGTCGTCCCAGCCCATCGATCTACGAGCGCTACCTCCTGGCGCGCGACGCGGCGGCGCGGGCGCGCACCCATTACCAGGCGAGGATCGCGGCGCAGGCGCTGGAGGGCCTCATTCAGTCAAAGCCCTCGTTCGCCCTCGCCTATCCTCCCCTGGCGACCTTGTACGATACGGACTTCTGTTACACGCGCGCCAGCAGCAGCACGCCCGGCCTGAAAGAGCGCGCGCTCGCGCTGGGCAAGACAGCCGTTTCCCTCGATCGCGGACATGCGGACGGTTACGCGATCTGCGGCTGGGCATATCTTCGTCGCAAGCAGTGGGATATCGCGCGTTTATATTTCGAAAGCGCGTTTTCTCTCAATCCATTACATCCACGACACGTGATGGAACTCGTCCGTGCATTTTTATTATTGGATGAAAAAGAACACGCGCGCAAAATACTGGACCAGAATCGGCTTGTTGGTCGAGACCGTGACGATCCGTACCACACGCAACTGGGCTTAGTTCTGTTCATCGAGGGCGACCTCGCGTTGTCGGCCAGCTGCCTGGAGCAGATCGTCAAGCCCGACATCTGGGGACTGATGTATCGGGCGATGACGGCCAGGGCGGCCGGACTCGACAGCGAGGCGAAGATCGGCGCGGTCATCGAGCGCCTTCGCGCCATATGGCCGCCGGACGCGCCGATGACGAACGGGGATGTCGTCGCCTGGGTTTCGACGCATCATCCACTGAGGTCGCCCGAGGCCGAAGCGCGGTTTCTGGTGGCGCTCAGGGATATTCTGCCGTCGGCCTGACACAGTTGGCGACCTGGTCGGCGAGGAGTTCACTGAAGACGGTTCGCGGCGGATGGGGCCGGAGAGGCCGGTCGTCGGGAGGGGCGCGCAAGGCGACCCGCACGCAGTCGAGGGCGTCCGTTCGCTTGAGATCGACGTAGCCGTCGGGCAACCATGCGCGCAAGACGTCAAGCACACCCGGCGCGACCGCGTCGTCCTTCGCGGCGGCCTCGAGAACCGTGGGCCAGGTGCGATGCTTGTAGAAGATCGATCGGGCGGCTCGCAGCAGCGCTCGGGCTTGCGGCGCCGGCACGACGCCTCGCCGAACCGCCCGCAGGAGGGTGGCGCGGACATTGACCAGCGGCTCGGTCAGGGCGGACCAGCCGAATGCCGCGGGCCCATGCAGCACCGCGACCTCGTCGTCGCCGTCGATCAGCCCGCGCCGGTAGGCGTCGAAGACCCGACCGACCCCGATCATGCCCAAGGTATGCAGTTCAGCGGCGCGCAGAGCGCCCATGCTCGCCCCACCGAAAACCAGCACGCCTTCGGCGATCAGGGTAAGCAGCTCCTTGTGGCGGATTGCCGGCCACTCATCGAACAGTCCATCGATCAGGACCACCGCGCGAGGTCTCGCCTCCATCGCTTCGAGGGCGTCGCCGGCGATCGCCGGAGGCCGCCAATCGAGCCTGGAATCGAGCGGGCGCGCGTGGGACGGCAGGGAGGGGCCGGCAAACACGATGATCCCGCCATCAGACGTCATCGCGACAACTCCGTTTCGCGCCGCCTGGGCGCAGACGCGCCGCGGTGGGAAAGACGACCTTGATCGAGATGGTCCCGCCCGCTGCGCCTCGAATACGTCGACGCCGGCCGGAAGCTTCCCATGCTCCCGCCGCCCGCGCTCACCCCCATTGCAGGATCAGACCACATCGATCGCCGCGCGTCCACGCGCCGCACCCCTGCTTGTCGTGCGCGGCGGCGGAGATGGCGCCGCACGGGTCATTCGATTACCGTCGACGACTCAGGGACCTGCGGGGCGTTGTCCGATGTCGAACACGGAATCCCGATCCGATCGCACAGCGCTCTACGTGGTGAGCGGCACGCATGCCGGCGCGACGCCCGTGCGACTGCGACTGATCGGGGACTTCGCGCTGCTCGCCCCCGACGGGTCCGCGGTCCCGATCAGCAACCGGCGCGGCTGCGGCCTGATCGTCTATCTCCATTTCGAGCCGGGCCATTCAGCGAGTCGGGAAAAACTGGCCGGGCTGCTGTGGAGCGACCGCGGGGAGACGCAGGCCCGCGCCAATCTGCGCCAATGCCTGCGGGACCTGCGATCGGTACTCTCGGGCGCGCGGCTGGATCTGCTGGATGTCGGCCGCCAGACCATATCGCTGTGGGCCAGCGGCCTGTCGTCGGATGTGGATGTGCTGCAGAGGGCGCTGGCCGGGAGCGACCCGCTTGCGGCCGCGGCCGCCCTTGGCGACAGCCGCCCGTTGCTCGACGGCCTGGAGCTCGGCGGCCTCTTCGACGAATGGGCGCAGCAGACGCGCGCGCGACTCGAACAGTCCCTGCGTGTGGGCGTTCGAGAGCACCTGGGCCGCCTGGAAGCGGCGAGCCATTGGGAGGGGGTGGTGGTGGTCGCCGAGGCGTACCTTCACCGCGACCCGCTGGACGAGGCCGTGGTTGCGGCCGCCATCCGCGCCGACGCCGCCAGCGGCAATGCGGCGGCCGCGCACCGCCGCTACCGGTTCCTGCACGAAGCGCTGGCCCGCGAGCTCGGCGTGGCGCCAGGATCGGCCGCGCGCGACGCCCTCGATCGGATCGCTCCGTCGGCGGCCAAGCCGGGCGCGCTGGGCATGAGGTCTCCAGCGACCGAGGTCCAGGCGCCTCAAACTCCGCTGGGACCGCCCCTGGTCGTCGTCTCGCAGTTCGAATCGACGGGCTCCTCGCAGGACACCGACCGGCTGGCGACGATCCTGCGCGACGAGATCGTGGCGGGCCTGTCTCGCTTCCGTGATCTGAGAGTCATCACCGATCCTCGCCCAATGGACAAGATCAGCGTCGACACGTTCGTCCAGCGGCCGGGAGACTATCTGCTGGGCGCCAGTCTCAGGGGCATGGGCGACGCCTCGCGTCTCGTCGTGCAACTGATCAGGCTGGAGACTCGGCATGTCGTCTGGTCGGAGCGCTTGTCGGTCACACGGGCGCGGATGGTGGAAACCATAGACAGCACGATCGCCGAGACCGTCGGCGCCGTGCTGCCTACGATCAATTCCGACCTGTTGCGCAACCCGAGCAATCTTCCGGGCCACCTCGTCTACCAGCGCTACCTCGCCGCCCGGGAGGCCGCCGTCGCGCCGCCGACATTCGCGGCCGCCGAAGCCGCCGTGGGGGCGCTGGAAGCGCTGGTCGTGGAGCTGCCCGACTTCGCCCTGCCCTATCTACCGCTGGCCGCTCTCTACAATACCGACTTCGGCTACACCCGTGCGGGCTCGAGCGGCGCCCAGGAGAGGGCGCGCGCCCTCGAGCTCGCCAGGCGCGCGCTCAGCCTGGACCGGGCGAACGCCAATGCCTACACGGCTGTCGGATGGAGCCATCTGTGGCTGAAGCAGTGGGGACCGGCGCAACTGCATTTCGATCGGGCCATTGAGCTCAATCCGTTCCACGCCAGCCGGGTCATGGAGGCGGGCTTCGGCCTGCTGTTCCTGGGTGACGTCGAACGCGCCCGCGCTCTGCTGAACCGTTGCCTGCTTCTCAATCCCTCGCCGGAGGACGGGTTTTTTTCCGACCTCGGACTGCTCGAATTAATCTGCGGCAACCATGAGCAGGCCGCCAGCCACTTCGCCCTGATCGCCATTCCCACCGTGTGGGCGTCGCTGTACACGGCTCTAAACGCCGAAGCGCTGGGCTTGAATATCACGCCGGCGGTGGGGCCGATGGATCGCCAGATCGCTCGCATCTGGCCCGCCGACACCTCGCCGACGCTCGACGCGCTAGTGACATGGATCGCCAACCACCACCCGTTTTATGACAAGGCGATGGAGGATCGCTTTCTCGGCCCCACCCGGCGCCTGCTTGCCGAGCGTTGGCGATCGTCGGTGTAAACAGCACGTCGCAGTAGCGCCCAGTCCCGTCTAGGTGGGCTGAGGCGGCGGGTGCGGGCCGGGTTTGATCTGCGTAAACACTCCATGATCGATATTGTTCGGGATCATCACGGCTGCGAGTAAATTTCCCTGCAGCACCGCAGAATCGAAGAGCGCAATCACTTCCGCCACTCCCTCCCGCTGTTCGGGAGTGTGCCCCGGACCCTTCTCATATTCCCATACGGCCAGCGTCAGGTAGTATCTGTCACCGCGCTTGACGATGAAGGCTGGATCCCACAACGTCTCGACGGTTTTACCGTCATGCGTCACTTCCGCCCGTCGCTCGTTATCCTTGGCATCCGGCATCGTTTTCGTCCCCTTTTCTACGGATCTCGCCATATTCCATGGCCTCAGAGGCTATCAAGCTGACACCATCGCCGCGACCGGGTCCATGCCCGACCCGATAAATTTGTATTTGTCCGGCGTCTTTGACGCCCGATTCACGCCGGCGTCACGATCGGCTTCACGGCCGGCCGGGCATTGGTCTCCCCATCGAACCGGCGGCGATCATTTCGATCGCAATCGAACGCTTCGAATCAAGGAGACTACCCATGAACTGCAAATCGACACTCTCGGCCGTGCTTCTGGTGGCGGCCACCCTCGCCTCGCCCGTCCTGGCGAACACGACGAACCACGACCTCAGCACGGGAACCGCCGTCTGGTCGGTCACGACCCCGGCCAACGTCACCTCGACGGCCCAGAACGCCGCCTATGTGGCGTGGACGACAATGCTTTCGCCGGCTCAGTGGGTTTCCCCACCCGGCTCACCGCAAAACGCGGGTGTCTATGTCTATGAGACGAGGTTCAAGACCCACGACCGTTGCGCCAGCCAGTCGGTCAGCGGGCGGTTTCTCGGTGACAACACCGTCAAGCTGTATTTCGACGGAAACCTGATCGCCTCATCCCAGGGGACGCCCAACTATGGTTTCCTGCCGGGGAGCGTCACGCCCTTCACCGTCAGCGGTTTCGGTCCCGGAGTCCACACGCTGAAGGCGGAAGTCCAAAACGAGTCGGGCCCCAGCGGTCTCGTCGTCGAGGCGGAAAAGAAGTGCGGCTGAGCCGCCCGAGGAGCCCCCCGAAAGCGGGGCTCCGACGCCGGTTGACGCGCCCATTGTCTTCGACCCCTTATGTCGCGGGACCAATCGGGATGCGGCGCACGCGGTCGCCGTTCGCAAGACCGGGGACCATCGCCTTGACGACGCTCACCGGACAGCCGGATCGGCTCAGGTCGACGAGGGCGGCGCCCGGATACCCCGCGCCGGCCAGCAACCCGGTCACCCGCAGAGCATTGCCGACGGCAGGCGCAGAGCGGTCCGCCAGATTGCTCCAGTCCAGCAGCCGCGACCGGCTCGACAACGGAAACCCCAGGCCGGGCGAGTCCTCCGAGCCAGGGCTTGCCAATCCCGGCAGAATGTCGTCGCGAACACCCGAGATCGCGGTGAGACGCGCCTGGGCCGCTTCGACGAGACTTCTCGCCAGCGCTTCCTCCGCGGCCGGTCGGCAGGCGGACCCGATGAGCCGCCGGCGCGGGGCCGGGCCCGCCTCCGGCTCCGCCAGTTCGCATACGAAAACTGGAATATCGACCACCGCGCGCACGCTGTAGACCGCGAGGCGTAGGCCGGCCGAGCGGATTCGCGCCAGAACATCCTTGAACCAGTCGAACGGAATGGTGTCGACGGCGACGCGGTCACTGGAGCGCCGCAGCCTGGACGCGGCGCGCCAGACCTCGGTCGCATCGCGCTCGATCACTTCAAGCAGGGCGGTGAGCGTCGCCGCATCGCGGTCGAACCCGGCGCCCAGGCCATTGCTCGATCGTTCGAGGCGGACGTCGCCGCGGCGGGTGAAGTCCAGCGACACGACTTCGTGCGGCGCCCAGCAGGGTCCAGCGTCAGCGATGCGTTCAGCCCTCACCCAGACGAGCGGCTCCTCCGGGCCCGGCGATCGCGCGCGGTCGGCCGCGAAATCGTCGAGGGCGGGCGAGCGCTGGTCGGCGGCCAGATCATCCCAGGCGCAGGTGCGCGTTTCGCCTTCGAAGGTCTCGGCGTGGTCGCTTTCGATCGCTTCCATCAACGCGCCGATCCGGGCGTCTTGTTCCGACAGACCTTTGCCCTGGTGGACCGACAGGGCGCGTCCCAGTGGCCGCACCGCCTGAAATACCGGCACGCCCAGGCAGTCCAGCCGCGTGATGTCGGCCAGTCGCGTGACGCCGCAGGTCTGCGCGACCCCCAGCGCCACAGCCAAGCGATCAGCCGTGTCCGGCCGTTCGGTCGCATGTTCCTGTTCCCGCATCCTTTCCAACAGACATCATCCTCGGGTCGCGGTCGATGTCTGTGTCACGATTCCGTCGGCGGCTGGCGCTTTGACGGCAGCTTCACGCTTGCATCACGAACCGCTTCACGGCGCCCGGCGCACAGGTCAGGCCGTCGAACGGGTCGTGATCATTCCGGTCCAGACCGAGCATTTCGACATCAACGTCCAAGGAGACTGTCATGTACACCAAGTCAATTCTTGCCGCGCTGCTTCTGGCCGGCGCTACGATCGCCTCACCGGCCGCCGCCAGTCCGATCTACTTCTATGACGGCGCATTTGGCCCCGCGTGGGCCTACCAGCTGGAAGGGATTTCAGCCGGGGCCACGGAAGTTCATTCCGCCACCACCCCTCCGACGGGCGGCCATCCTGCCGCCTATGAGGCCGAAAGTCATACCTTGATCAGTCCAGCTGGCGGCGGCTACACGGGCGGATACTGGTCAAACTTCGATCCTGCAAACGCGTTCACAGGAACGTTCGCCAGCCTGGCCTACAGCTACGACCTGAAGGACCTGGGAAGCACCGCCGTCGGTTATTCCATGGCGGTCAAGCAGAACAACGTCGCCTATGCCTATGCGCTCGGCAACCAGGGCGCCGTCTTTCCGGGCGGTTGGGGAAACGGCAGCAACCCCTATTTCGCCACTGGACTGCTGGCCAGTGACTTCTGCAAGGTTCCGGCCACGCTGACCACGTCGATCCCGGACCACCTGCTGGACTGCACTTCCCACCCCGACTTCAGTAATCCGGCGATGTCGACCCAATTCGGAATCACGGTCGAAAACAGCTTCGGAACAGGCCCAGGCTCGACGTCCTATTCCTCGGGCATAGACAACTGGTGCGTCCAACTGCAGAAACCGGTGGGAACCGGCGGCGGCGGCGCCAACAAGAAGTGTGCGATCCGCCGATCGCAATAGGGCGAGCCGCTCATAGCGAGCGGCCAACGGGACGCCTCGGGATCGCCACACGGCGGTCCCGGGTTGGCCTTGCGCGCGACGGGGGTCTGTTGACCTACGCGCCATCATCCACAGCCCATCGTTTCCTGTGGGTGACTTATACGCCGAACCCCCGGCGGCGCTCTTTTCAGCTATCTTCCCCCCATGGCTCTCGCCCCCCTCCTCGACCTGCGTCCGGCGCAGCCGGCCAACGAAGTCGCCCGCCCGCCTTCGAACATAGAGGCGGAACAGGCGCTGCTCGGAATCCTCCTTTACGACAACAGCGCCTACGAGCGGGTGACCGACCACCTGCAGGGCCGGCACTTCCACGAACCATTCCATGGGCGCCTATTCGAGGCCGTTCAGAACCACGTGCGGCGCGGGCAGCTGGCCGAGCCGATCCTGCTGGCCGAACAGTTCCAGCGCGACCCCGCGTTCGAGGAACTGGGCGGCGTGCGCTATCTGGCCGACATGGTCGATCGCGGCCCGCCGGCGGCCAACGCCGCCGACTATGGGCGGGTGATCTATGATCTGGCCCTTCGCCGCGACCTGATCCGCATCGGTGGCGAGATCGCGTCCATGGCGCAGGCCGGCGATCCGGAGATGAGCGGGCCGCAGCAGATCGAGGCGGCGGAGCAGCAGCTCTACACCCTGGCCGAGACCGGCGCGGCGAGCAGCGGCCTCGTCGACTTCCGCGACGCGCTTTCCGGCGCGGTGGAGATGGCGGCGGAGGCCTACAGCCGCGACGGTGGGCTTTCGGGCCTGTCGACGGGCCTGGCCGACCTCGACCAGAAGCTGGGCGGGCTGCATCCATCCGACCTGATCATCCTGGCGGCGCGCCCGTCTATGGGCAAGACATCGCTGGCAGCCAACATCGCGTTCAACGTGGCCAAGCGCTATGCCTGGGAGCCACAGCCGGACGGCACGCGCAAGACGGTGAACGGCGGCGTGGTGGCGTTCTTCTCGCTGGAAATGTCGGCCGAACAGCTGGCCATGCGCCTGCTGGCCGAAGCCACCGAGGTGCCGTCGGACAAGATACGCAAGGGCGAGATCAGCGCCAGCGAATATGGCCGGATCCGCGACGCGGCGCAGGAACTGAGCGACGCGCCGCTCTACATCGACGCGACCGGCGGCATCTCGATCGGCAAGCTGGCGGCGCGCGCGCGGCGGCTCAAGCGCACGGGAGGGCTGGAACTGATCGTCGTGGACTATCTGCAGCTCGTCACCTCCGGCGACGCGCGGGTGGACAACCGCGTGCAGGAGGTCAGCCAGATCACCCAGGGCCTGAAGTCGCTGGCCAAGGAGTTGTCGGTGCCGATCATCGCCGCCGCCCAGCTGTCGCGCCAGGTGGAGAACCGTGAAGACAAGAAGCCGCAGCTGTCGGACCTGCGCGAATCGGGCTCGATCGAACAGGACGCCGACGTGGTGATGTTCATCTATCGCGAGGCCTACTACATGAGCCGGATCGAGCCGAAGGAAGGCACGCCCGAGCACCTGGAATGGCAGGACAAGCTCGACCCGATCCGAAACCTCGCCGAGATCATCATCGGCAAGCAGCGCCACGGCCCGATCGGCACGGTGCGCCTGCACTACAACGAAGACCTTACCAAATTCAGCAATCTGGCCCGCGATGGCCGCTTCGAGGTCAGGTAGTCCAGTACCGTCCGGATTATTCGTGGGTCGCCTCGACGACGATGGCGGGGGTCGCCCGGGCGGGACGGATGAACAGCAGCAGGGGGAACAAGACCAGGGTGGCGAGGAACAGATAGCCGAACAGCTGATCGTAGGCGATCATCGCGCCCTGGCGCGTGACCTCGCCGTTCAGCACCTGCAGGCCGAGCGCGGTGGTCGGATCCATCACCGGCGGCAGGGTGGCGCGGATGACGGGGTCGGACGGCTCGATGCGGCCCGCGAGGACCGAGTGGGCGAAGGCGGTCTGGCGAATCAGAGTGGCCTGCATCACCGAAATGCCCACGCTCGACCCCAGGCTGCGGATCATCGTGCTGACGGTGGTCCCTTCCGGGCGATGGCGCGGGTCGAGGGTCACATAGGCGAGCACCGACATCGGCGCGAACAGCAGACCGGAGCCGAGGCCTTGCGTAAGGCCGGCGACCACGATGGTCTTGGATGTCATCAGCAAATCAAATCCCATCATCTGCCACAGCGAAAAAAGGCTGATCACGATGCCAAACAACAGCAACAGCCTTGCGCTGACGCGGCGCATAAGGAACGGCATCAGCAGGAAGCCGATGAACGAACCGACTCCGCGCGGCATGCTGGCGTAGCCGCTCTGCAAGGCCGAGTACCCCAGCAGGTTCTGCATCAGGGTCGGCAGCATGGCGGTGACGCCAAACAGCAAGGCGCCGAAAAAGAATCCGAAGATCGTCGTGCCGACAAAATTCCGATCGCTGAGCAGGTCGCGGTGAAAGAATGGCTGCTTGGCCGTCATCGTCTGGACCACGAAGATCCACAGGCCGATGAACATTACGATCGTTTCTGTCCAGATCTCCGAAGACCCGAACCAGTCCTGCGAGGGCCCGCGGTCGAGCATCAGTTGCAGGCCGCCAATGAACATGACGAGGCCGCCGAACCCCAGAAAGTCGAACGGACGCTGCCGCCCGCCCTTATCGCTGGACATGAACAGGAAGAGGCCAAGGAACGAGAGCGCGCCGAGCGGTGCGTTGATGAAGAACACCCAGCGCCACGAGGCGTTCTCGGTCAGCCAGCCGCCCAGCGCAGGCCCGATGATCGGCCCCAGCACCACCGACGCGCTCCACAGGGCCATGACCTGCGGGATCTGCCTGGGCGGAAACAGATCGAGCATCACCGTCTGGGACAACGGCATCATCGCGGCCCCGGCGATTCCCTGCAGCAGCCGGAAGATGACGATCTCCGGGAGGTTGGTGGACAGGCCGCAGGCCATCGACGCAATCGTGAAGCCGGCGATGGAGAACAGGAACATGCGCTTGCGGCCGACCTTTTGCGACAGCCAGCCCGAGAGCGGGGTCATGATCGCCGCGGCGATGATGTAAGAGGTCAGCACCCAGGTAATCTGATCCTGCGACGCCGACACGCTGCCCTGAATGTGCGGCAGGGCGACGTTGGCGATGGTGCTGTCCAGGGTGTTCATCAGCGTCGCCAGGACCATGGCGGCGGTGATCGGAAGCCGGTTGGCGATATCGCTCTGGGTGCTCATCGCCGGGTCTTTTGCATCCCTGTCGCCGGGCACTCAAGCGAGGCTCGGGGTGCTGGCGCGCCCTTCGAGGTCAGCTCTTGGCCAGGGCTTCGAGGCGGTCGGGACCGACGGCGGCTACGGCGGCTTTGAGCACGCCGATATCGGTTGTAGCGCCCTGGGCCTCGACCATGAAGCGGTTGGCCACCAGCACGCCGTACTTGCCGCTCTTGTCGCTGGTGTTCCAGTCCTCGGTGGTCAGCCGACCGTCGACCTTGCCGACCTTCTGGTAGCCGCCGGCCGTCTGCCGGGTGCTCTGCACGCCCATCGCGTCGGCCAGGCCCGCAAAGGCTCCCATGGCGGCCAGATCGGTGACGCGCAGGGTGATATGGGCGCCATCCTTCGCATATTCGGCTTCGACATTGGAGGTCGACACCCCGTTCGCGCCCGCCGACTGCGATGTCAGCGCGGTGCGCGGGATGCCGCCGACCTGGTCGGGAATGAAGGCCTTCAGCTTTTCCGGATCGACCGCGAGCACGGTCTTGCCGCCGTTGCGGCTCGGGTCCATCGCCTTGGCGGAGGCGGCGGCGGCGCTCGAGGCCGCCGCGAGCTTGGCAATGTCCACGCTCTGGCCATTGACGCTGACGACGCCCGAGCCGCCCCGGGCCGACGCCATTCCGGCCCCCCACAGAGCCGGCCCCGCGACGGCGCCCACCACCGCGGCCACCACGATGTTGAGAACGATGGCGCAGATGATCGTGACGATCGTGTAGCCGAGGGTCTTCTCGGGCGGAGACTTCATCACCCGCGGAAGGCCGGTATAGAGCAGATACAAACCGTACAGCCCGCACAAGGCGCCGATGAACGCCAGCCCCGGGATCAGGGAGAAGACGCCGGCGACCCATCCCGCCGTCCCGGAATAGGCCGCCACCTTAATCGCCTGGATCTGGTTCTTTTCTCCGTCGAAGCTCGGCGCGAGCGCGTCGATGATGAAGGCCAGGATGAAAGTCGTCGCCAGGGCCAGCAGGTAGCTGACCACCGCGCTGACGATCGAGTTCATCAGGGTTGGATGAACGTGAACGAAAAGGAAGCCGTATCCGAAGAGCTGCCCGCCAATCAGCGCGCAGACGGCCGGGATCGCCGCCAGGATACAGACGTATCCGGCGAACAGACCCTGGGTCGTCGCGGGCTCCCGGTCGATGACCTCCCACTCGGATTTCGGCCGCAGCAAAATCCCCTGCACGCGTGCAACCAAGCCTGCGCCTTTGGGCTCATCAACAATCGTCATGTCCATCCCTCCAGTTCTCGAACCTTGAATTTTCAGGGGGAGGCTATGCCAATTCACCGACACTGACGAGGGGCGCTCGGGCAAGCATTTTGAGCGCGGCGGCGAAGCTTGGAGTATCCTGTCCGATATTCAGCCGAATCGGAGACCCATGGCCCGCGACGGCGCCATATACGCTTGCCAGTCCTGCGGCGCGGTCCACTCCAAGTGGGCGGGTCAATGTCCCGCGTGCGGCGCGTGGAACAGCCTCGCGGAAGAAGTCGTGTCTCGCCCACCCGGAGCCCTGGCGCCGGCGCGCGCATCGAAAGCGCGTGGCCTCGTGTTAGAGGGCCTGGAGTCGCTGTCCCCGCCGCCTCCCCGGCTGGTCACCGGCATCGCCGAATTCGACCGGGTGTGCGGCGGCGGCGTTGTTCCCGGCTCCGCCATCCTGCTGGCCGGCGACCCCGGCGTCGGCAAATCCACCTTGTTGCTGCAGGTCTGCGCGCTCGCCGCACGGCGCGGCGCCTCGTGCGCCTACATCTCCGGCGAGGAAGCGGTCGAACAGATCCGCGAGCGTGCGCACCGCATGGGCCTGGCCGACGCCGCGGTGAAGCTGGGCGCCGAGACCGCGCTGCGGTCGATCATCGAGGCGATCAAGCGCGAGGCGTTCGACCTGGTGGTGATCGATTCGATCCAGACCCTGTGGAGCGACGCCCACGAAGCCGGCCCCGGGTCGGTGACGCAGGTGCGCGCCTGCGCCGGCGAACTGGTGCGCCTGGCCAAGCAGCGGGGGGTCGCGATCCTCCTCGTCGGCCACGTGACCAAGGACGGCCAGATCGCCGGGCCGCGGGTGGTCGAGCACATGGTGGACGCTGTGCTGTCGTTCGAGGGAGAGCGCGGCTATCCGTTTCGCATCCTGCGCGGGGCGAAGAACCGGTTCGGGGCGACCGACGAGATCGGCGTGTTCGAGATGAGCGACGGTGGCCTGGCCGAGGTCAAGAACCCGTCGGCCCTGTTCCTCAACGAAGGCGGTCAGCGGGCGGCGGGCGCGGCGGTGTTCGCCGGCATCGAAGGATCGCGCCCCGTCCTGGTCGAATTCCAGGCTCTGGTAGCCCCGTCCGTGTACGGAACGCCACGCCGGGCGGTCGTAGGATGGGATAGCGGGCGCCTGGCGATGGTCATGGCGGTGCTCGAAGCGCGGTGCGGCCTTGGATTTGGCGGTCGCGATGTCTATTTGAACGTCGCCGGCGGCCTGAGGATCAGCGAACCGGCGTCCGACCTCGCGGCCGCGGCGGCTCTGGCCTCATCGGTCCTCGACATGGCCCTTCCACAGGACTGCGTGGTGTTTGGTGAGATCAGCCTCTCAGGAGACGTTCGTCCGGTGAGCCGGTCGGACGCGCGCCTCAAGGAAGCCGCGAAGCTGGGCTTCGCACGCGCCCTCGCGCCTTCGGCCGCGAGCGAGGGTGCGAGCGGCGTCGCGGTGACCGGCGTGTCGCGTCTGAGCGACGCGGTGGCCAGGATCGGCGAACAGCCATGGCTGTGAAATCCTCATGAGCCTGTTCGACATCATCGCCGGACTGTTGCTGATCGTGTCCGCGATCATCGGCCTGGCGCGTGGCGCGACCCGCGAGGTGACCACGGTGATGGCCTTTCTCGCCGCGGCGGTCATCGCCGTCTTCGGGCTGCGTTTCACCGGAGCGATCGCGGCGCATACGATGGCGACGCCATGGATGGCCAACGTTGCGGCGTTGCTGGTGACCTTCGTGGCCGTCTATGTCGCTTTTCGCGTGATCGCGGGCATGTTGTCGCGCGGGATACAGCGAAGCGTTCTGTCGGGACCCGACCGGGTGTTGGGCGGCGGCATCGGCGTCGCCAGGGGTCTGATCGCCGTCGGCGCCGGCTTGCTGTTGGTCGACGCGGCCTTGCCCGCGCAACAGATGCCGTCCTGGATCACCGGGGCCAGACTCTATCCGGTGGCTGACGCCTCCGCGAGCCTGCTGCGGGCGTTCGCGCCGCGGGGCTGGAAGCTGGCAGGCGACATGGCGCCAGGCGTGGCCAGCGCGATCATGGGCGACACCCAGACAACGCGGTATGCCCCGCCGAACGACGGCCCAGCTGTCCGGTCGGGGCATGATTCCGGCTATAGTGAGCGGCAACGTAAGGCGCTCGATGTGCTCGTGGAGAAATCACGGTGACTCAAGACGATGATCAGCTTCGACTGGAATGCGGCGTCTTCGGCGTCTTCGACGTTCCCGACGCCGCCGCGGTGGTCGCGCTCGGACTGCACGCCCTGCAGCACCGGGGTCAGGAGGCGTGCGGCATCGCCGCGTTCGACGGCCAGGGCTTCCACACCGAGCGCCACCAGGGGCATGTCGCCGAAGCGTTCTCGCAAGCCGATCTGACACGGCGGCTGCCAGGCGCGTCGGCGATCGGCCACACCCGCTATTCCACGGCGGGCGGCAGTTTTCTGCGCAACGGCCAGCCGATGTTCGCCGACCTGCTGGCGGGCGGCATCGCCATCGCCCACAACGGCAATCTGACCAACTTCCTGACCATGCGCGAGCAACTGGTCGAGGATGGCGCGATTTTCCAGTCGACCTCCGACTCCGAGGTCATCCTGCATCTCATCGCCCGTTCGCGGAAAAGCCGGGTCGTGGAGAGGTTCATCGATGCCCTGCGTCAGGTGGAGGGCGGATACGCGCTGGTGGCGCTGACCAACAAGAAGCTGATCGGCGTACGCGATCCGCTGGGCATCCGCCCGCTCGTGCTGGGCGATCTCAACGGCCGCGCGGTGTTCGCCTCGGAAACCCGGGCGCTGAACATGGTCGGCGCCCGCTTCGTGCGCGATGTCGAACATGGCGAGATGGTGATCGTCTCCGAGGACGGCGTCGAATCCGTGCGCCCGTTCCCTGCCGCGAGAGCGCGACCGTGCGTGTTCGAGTATGTGTACTTCGCCATGCCCGACAGCGTGGTCAATGGGCGGTCGGTCTACAACGTGCGCAAGCGCCTGGGCCAAAGGCTGGCGCGGGAAAGCGGACGCGAAGTGGATGTGGTCGTGCCGGTGCCGGACTCCGGCGTTCCGGCCGCTCTTGGTTACGCACAGGAGAGCGGCATACCCTTCGAAATGGGGATCATTCGCAACCACTATGTGGGGCGCACCTTCATCCAGCCGACGCAGGACGCGCGCGAATTGAGCGTGCGCATGAAGCTCAGCCCCAACCATGCCGTGCTGGCCGGCAAGCGGGTGATGCTGATCGACGATTCGATCGTCCGCGGCACGAATTCGGTGCGCGTCGTGCGTATGGTGCGAGAGGCGGGCGCAACCGAGGTACATCTGCGCTCGGCCTCGCCTCCGCTGAAATGGCCCGACTTCTACGGCATCGACATGCCCGATCGCGATCACCTGCTGGCGGCCAATCGGTCGCTGGCGGAGATGGCCCACTTGCTGGAGGTCGACAGCCTGGATTTCCTCTCGGTCGAGGGACTCTACTGGGCGATGGGCGCGGGCCCGCGCGATGCGCTACAGCCGCAGTTTACCGACCACTATTTCACCGGCGACTACCCGACACGCCTGCTGGATCGCGAAATCGCCCATGCCCGCAACGACAGCATCGAGCGGCAGCTGTCGTTCCTGGTCGACGCCTGAGTCTCCGCGAAAGCCCCGGCCAGGCGATGAGTCCGCCCCGATCTGCGCTGAACGGCCGCACAGCGCTGGTGACAGGCGCGACGCGCGGGATCGGCCGCGCCGCCGCGCTGGCGCTGGGCGTGGCCGGAGCGCAAGTTATCGCTGTGGGCCGCACGCAGGGCGCTCTCGAGGAACTGGACGACGCGATCAGGCAAGCCGGGGGACTGCGCCCAACTCTGGTCCCGATGGATCTGACCAACGGCACAGGGATTGACCAGCTCGGCGGAGAGATCTTCCAGCGGCACGCAAAACTGGACGTCATGGTCCACGCAGCCGCCATCCTGGGCGGCTTGCGACCGGTGGGCCACATCCCGGTGGAGATATGGGACAAGGTCGTGGCCACCAATCTGACCTGCGTCTTCCGCCTGATCCGGTCGATGGAGCCGCTGCTGAGGGCCAGCGACGCCGGCCGCGCGATCTTCCTGACGTCCGGGCGCGCCGTGCGCCCCAAGGCCTTTTGGGGATCATATGCCGCGACCAAGGCCGGGCTGGAAGCCCTGGTGCGCTGCTGGGCCGACGAGGTGGACGGCTCACCGCTGCGCGCCATCCTGCTTGATCCAGGGGCCATGCGCACGCGCATGCGCGAACAGGCCTATCCCGGCGAGGACCCTGCGACATTGACCGACCCGGGCGATATAGGTCCGCTCATCGTCGAACTGGCGTCGGGGCCGGACCCCGGTCCGCCGCACGAGGCGGTCACGTTCGCCGACTGGATCGCAGCGCGGCGCTAAGGCGTGGTTTCAGTCGCCGGCCGTTCGCTGCCGGCGGCGACGCGCCTGGAAGGCTTTGACCGGATCGTCGTTCTCATCGGCGTACGGGTTTTTACCCGATTTGACGGTAATGCGGATCGGCGTGCCTGGAAGATCGAAGCTGGTTCGGATCGAATTGATCAGATAGCGGCGATAGGCGTCGGGCAGCTTGTCCGCGCGGCTTGCGAACAGCACGAAGGTCGGCGGCCGCGCCTTGGTCTGGGCCATGTATTTCGGCTTCACCCGCCGGCCGTCGACGGCCGGCGGCGGGTGGCGCTCGACCGCCATCTTCAGCCAGTCGTTGAGATCCCGGGTCTTGATCTTTGTCGACCAGTCGTCGTGCGCCTTGATCACCGCGGGCATGAGTTTGTCGAGCCCCCTGCCGGTCTCGGCCGACAGGTGGATGACCCCCGCGCCGCGCAGCTGCGGCAACATGCGCTCGGCATGTTCGATGAATGTCTTGAGGCGGGGCCCCGGGTCCTCGACGAGGTCCCACTTGGCGAGAACGAACACCAGGGCCCTGCCCTCGCGCTCGACGAGGTCGGCGATCTGCAGGTCCTGCGTCTCGAACGGATGGGTCGCGTCCATCACCAGCAGCACGACCTCGGCGAAGGTGATGGCGCGTATAGTGTCCTGGGTGGAGAGTTTCTCCAGCGCTTCGTCGATCCGCGCCTTGCGCCGCAGGCCGGCGGTGTCCACCAGCCGCACGCGCCGTCCCTGCCAGTCCCAGTCGACCGATACGGCGTCCCGCGTGATTCCAGCCTCGGGACCGGTGAGCAGGCGGTCCTCGCCGACCAGGCGGTTGACCAGGGTGGACTTTCCCGCATTGGGCCGGCCGACGATCGCGATGCGAACCGGCTTTTCCTTGCCGGAGTCGGCGTCGTCGTCGAAATCCTCGTCCGGCGCGGCGGCCCGCACGGCGGCGTAAAGGTCGGCGAGCCCCTCTCCATGCTCCGCCGAAATCTGCACGGGCTCGCCGAAGCCGAGATTGTAGGCCTCCAGCGCGCCGGCGTCCCCGGCGCGACCCTCGGTCTTGTTGGCCACCAGCACGACAGGCTTGTCGGCGTGACGCAGAACCGCGGCGAACAGGTCGTCCAGGGCGACGACCCCGTCTCGGGCGTCGATGACGAACAGGATGACGTCGGCCTGCGCCAGAGCCAGTTCCGTCTGGCGCCGCATCCTCGCCTCGAGACTCTCATCGGCGACGTCCTCGAAGCCGGCGGTGTCGATCAGACTGACATCGAGATCACCCAGACGCCCCTTCCCGAAGCGTCGGTCGCGGGTCACGCCCGGCCGGTCGTCGACAATGGCGAGCTTCCGCCCGGCCAGCCGGTTGAACAGGGTCGACTTTCCGACGTTCGGGCGCCCTACGATGGCGAGGGTCACCATGGCGCGCGCACGTTTAGCGTATCGCGACGAGCTGCGCCGTGTCGGTCACGACATAGATCATGCCGTTCACCGCGATCGGGCCGATAAGCGCGTCGGCTCCCAGATGGATCCGTTGCGCAACCTCGCCTGTCTTCGCGTTGAGGGCGACGGCGTCGCCCTTGCTCGAGAGCGTGATCAAACGGTTCGACGCCAGCAAGGGACTCGACCAGTAGACGCGCTTCTTCTTCTTCACACCCGCGTTGAGGTCTTGGATCCAATAGACCTGTCCGCTGTCGCGTGAGGCGCAGATCACCTTTCCGGACTGATCGACCGCGTAGACGACGTCGCCCGCCGGCCATGGGCTGGTGATCGCGGACACCGGCAGGGTCCAGCGGGTCGCACCCGTCCGCAAGTCCACGGCGGCCAGGACATCGGAATGGCTGACCGCGTAGACATCGTTCTTGTAGATCACCGGACGGCCGGGGATGTCGCGAATCTCGGACAAGGCGTTGGTCCGGTTGGCGCGAGAAAGGCTCGCGTTCCAAAGCTCGGTGCCGTTGGCCGCGCGCACGGCGACAAGCTCGCCGGAGGCGAATGAGGCCACCACGGTGTCGTTCTCCACCGCAGGACTGGACGCGGCCAGAATTCGGGCAGGTTCGGTTAGGGCCTGGTAGGTCCACTCCTGGAGGCCTGTCGCCTTATCGAACGCGAATAGCTCATCCTCGACGTCGACCACGAAGACCCGGCCGCCATACACCGTCGGGGCCGCGTGCACCGGAGCATCGGTGTTCGCGCGCCACAGCAGCTTGCCGCTCGTCGCGTCGAGCGAGACGACTTCACGAAATCCGGACGAAACGTAGATCTTGCCGCCGTCGTAGGCGAGACCGCCGCCCCAGGCTTCGTGATCCCGCTTGGATTTGGGCATGATGTTGGCGCGCCACACCGTGGCGCCCGTGCGCGCGTCGTGCGCCGAAACCATCGCCCCGCCGTCCATGACATAGATCCGCCCCTCGGCGGCGATCGGCGGGGCCGTGACGTGGCGGCGGCGGGAGGAGGGAACCCCAAAGGACCGGCGCCACACGATCGACAACGTCGGGGCCGCATCGACATTTTCAACCGACTGTGACGGCGCTCCCCCAGGCAAGGGCCAATCGGCTTGCGGCGCGGGCGCGGGCAGGAAGAAGTCCTGGCCCTTGAGCGTGTCCGACACCGCCAGTTGATCGTTGGACTTGATGATCGGGATACGCACGCCGGCGATCTTGCTCTTCGGCGCCTTCTTCGTATGAAAAGGATTGACCTTGCCGATGGTGGAACAACCGCCCAGCGCCAGCACGACGACGATGGCGACAGCGCCGAGGCTACGAAATTTCGTCATTGAGCGTTCCCGGCGGAGCCGCCGGCCGCATCATCCGCGGCTCCCCGCTGCGGCTGGCCGTCCTGCGGCGGGGGCCCGCCCCCCATATCCGCCGGCACACTCTGCGGCGGAAGCGGCGGCAATGTGGCGGCCGCCTTGGTCGCACTGGCGACGGCGCCCGCCTGCCCCGAATCGATCAGGGCGATAGCGCCTTGCGCGCGGCTGCGCATCGCCTCGCTCACGCCCAGTGTCAGCGACAGGGCGGTGAAATCGTTTTTCGCGGCCGCTGTCTGCCCCGCCAGCAGCTTGGCCATCGCCAGCATTTCCTTTGCGTCGAGATCGAACGGCTTCTTGTCGCCGATCAGCGGCTTGAGTCGCGCTTCGAGTTGCGGATAGGGCGTGGTGTCGAGGAGGACCTGCGCCGCGCGCAGCCTGGCGAAATCACCCAGAATTCTGTTCGGGGCCGCTTTGGCGGCCGAGTCGTAGAGCGCCACGGCGTCCGTCGCCTTGCCGGCGGTCAACCGGATGTCGGCCTGCTGCAATAGCGCCAACGTGCGGTAACCGGCCGGACCGGATTTGGCGGTTTCCTGAAGGGCCGCATAGGCGCCGGTCGAATCGCCCTGAACGAGCGTCGTGATCGCCTTGTCATAGGCGATCGACGCACGACCGATGTCGCGGTCGCGCCATGAATTGTATCCCCAGGCCGCCAGCCAGCCGATGACGACGGCCACGAGGGCTGCCGCAAACCAGGGCCATGCCCGCTGCGCGAAGGAGCGATAGCGGTCGGAGCGGAGCTGCTCCTCGACCTCCTCGACAAAATCAACCACGTGGTGACACTCCGGATCCTTCCCCGGTCGGGGACCGGCGGAACCTATAGCGTGGGCGACGCGCCCGCAACGGAGCGCGGCCCGATGATTGGCTGAACCGGCTTTTGCCGCGCCGGCAGTATGTCCTGGAAATTGAGGACGATCAGGCCGACCTGGATAATCAGCAGCAGGCCCGGGCGCAAAAGCTGCCCGACGGAAACGCCGAAGGATACGGTGACGTCGCGCCCGCCCAGAAAGCTGTGCGCCGGCCCGTGCATCATCGGCCAGAACGCCCAGTCGAGCGGCAGGCACAGAAGATAGGCCGACAGGAGGACGGAGATCCGCGCGGGGCCGCGCCACGGCTCGAAGAACACCAGGAAGAAGAGGAATATCAGTGCATAACCGCTCGATCCGTTGGTGACCGTCGTGAGGATCATCGCCGTGAACAGCGCCATGAAACGGCGCGAGTCCACGCCCGCCGGACGGATCGCCGCGGCGATCATGCACGCGGCCACGGCCAACTGCACGAGCCGCATGACGACCACGATGGCGAATGAAAACGCCGTCGGCGCCCAGGCCTGGAGTGAGCCGGCGAACCCCTGGTGCGCCGACATGAACCTCGCAAGCGGCCAGTAGGAGGTCGCATAGTAGAGGTTTCCCCAGAGAGCGCCGCCGTTGCCGGTCCTGTATTTGCCGATGTCGGCCAGCAACTCTAGCGGTGTCCCGGCGCCCTGCAGGAGAAAGGTCGCGACATAGACCGCCAGCCCCATCGCCCCAAACCGCAGCAACCATCGCCAGTCGCGCCGCGCCACGGCCGGAAGAAATACGCCGAGCAGATAAGGTTTGAAATTCACCGACAGGGCGAGCGCGAATATCCGCCCCCAACGCGAACGCAACAGCGGACCCGTGCCCAAAACGAAGGTGGTGAAACAAGGAATCAGCAGGTTCCCCCGTTCGAGCGCGTAGAGCATCGGCAGGCCCCCCGCGACGGCGAGCGCCCGCGGGATCGCCGTGCGGGAATCGCTCAGCCGGTACGACCAGACGACCAGACCCGCGTTGGCGAAGAAAACCAGGACCAGGAAACCCGCGGCGGCGCGATCGCACTGGCGTCCCGCCAGGTCACCGTGGAGATAGCATTTTGCGTCGGTGACCAGCCGGAGCAGGTCGAACGACAACGGAGGGTAAAGCGAGCGCCAGACGGCGTAGGCTCCCTCCCGATGAGCCCACATGGCCGTCGTATAGAGATCCATCAGCGAGGCGTTGACCAGATAATAGAACGGCTGTGGAAGGTATCCATCCCGCCCGAAGCGCCAGATCACCCAGCCGATACAGATCACCAGACCTATCCCGAAGGCGTGCTCGACAGCCCGTCCGCTCCGAGTGGATCTTGCGCGAGTCAGCGGCGGGGTGACGTTGGCGGCCAACCCAGGCTCAGACAGTCTCACATCCAAAATCGGCGTCCCTCAGCGGGCGCTCGCCCGGAAACGGCCGACAACCTAGTCACTGACGCCTCGTCTCGCAAACGCCAAGCGCCGGCCTCCGCCCCCCCGACGGAACGAGTGTCTGGTTGTCCGCATTGAATCGCGATGTTATGACCGACTCGTCGATGTGAACCTATTTCGGGGCTTTGGACGGGACCTCGCCGACACGAAACCGCCGCAAAACGCGGCCACGTCTCGTGATCAGGCCCGCATCCGGCGATCATTGCGCCCTCGGGGGGGGCGATGGCCGGGCCATTGGCTTCCGGCGTACGAGCGTGGAGCAGAGAACTATGAGCACATCGATCTTCAACGACCTGTTCGTCCTTGAGCTCGCCAACAATCATTGGGGGAAGGCAGATCGGGGATTGCGGATCGTTGACGAGTTCGGCGCCGTCGTGCGGCGCAATCACGTCAAGGCGGCTATCAAGTTGCAGTTCCGCGACGTCGAGTCGTTCATTCACAAGGACCACCGCTTCCGCGACGATCACCGCTACATAAAAAAAGTGCGCACGACGCACATGCCCTGGGCGGCCTTGAGAGGCTTGGTCGAAGCGGTGCGCGGCGCCGGCATGATCACCATGGTCACCCCTTTCGACGAAGCGTCCGTCGCCAAGTGCGTGGAGTTCGACGTCGAAGTGTTGAAGATCGCCAGTTCCGACATTCGCGACTGGCACCTGATCGAGAAGATGGCGTCCACGGGAAAGCCGGTAATCGCCTCGAGCGGCGGCTCCTCGCTGGAGGACATCGACAACCTCGTCAGCTTTTTCGCCGCGCGCGACATTCCTTTTGCGATCAATCATTGCGTTTCGATCTACCCATCGCGCGACGACGAACTCGAGCTCAACCAGATCGACTTCCTGCGCGAGCGCTTTCCCGGCACGATCATAGGCTTCTCGACCCATGAGATGACCGATTGGTCGTCCTCGGTAATGATGGCTTACGCCAAAGGCGCGCGGACGTTCGAGCGGCACGTCGATATCGACTTCGAAGGCGTTCCGGTGTCACCCTATTGCACCCTGCCCGAACAGGCCGACGTCTGGTTCAAGGCGTTCCACAAGGCCAAGGAGATGTGCGGGGCCCCAGCCAGCGCGAAGCGCCGTCCGCCGGAGAAGGAGACTCGATACCTCGATGAGCTTGTTCGCGGCGTGTACGCGCGGCGGTTCTTGTCGCCGGGACAGGTGTTGACCAGGGACGACGTCTATTTCGCGGTTCCGTTGCTGCATGGTCAGATCTCGGTGCGTGAATTCGTGTCCGGCGAGACCTTGCGGCGTCCCGTGGCGGTCGATGGCGCGATTCATCTGCGGGACATCGACAGCGATTATTCCAACAGCCTGGTGCTGCAACGACAGATAGAGGATCGCGGCGTCGCGCCCGCGGCTAGCGCGGTCCGCCCCCCCCTGCGGCGCGCCGCCTCCTGACGGACAAACTGCAACCGCAGCCAGCGGGGTCGTCGAGACACGCGACCGGCGCTGGCGACGTGGGCTAACCAAGGTCACCAAACCCTATGAGAGTTGCCGACTACATTGCCCAGGCTCTCGCCAGGCAAGGGCTACGCCACGTTTTTCTCGTCACCGGCGGCGGGGCGATGCATCTCAATGATGCGTTCGGGCGCGCGGAAGGGCTCACGTGCGTCTGTTTTCACAACGAGCAGGGCGCGGCGATGGCGGCGGACGGTTATGCTCGCGTCGGCGGCAAGCCCGCCATATTGAATGTGACGACCGGGCCTGGGGGCATCAATGCGCTGAACGGCGTGTTCGGCGCCTACACCGACAGCCTGCCCATGCTGGTGATTTCCGGTCAGGTGCGACGCGAGACGATCAGCTGGAACTTCCCGATCGGCCTGCGCCAGCTCGGCGATCAAGAAGTGGACATCGTGCGAATGGTGGGGGGAATCACCAAGTCCGCCGTCACGGTGCAGGACCCCAGCCGCATCCGCTATGAAATCGAGAAGGCCTGCCATCTGGCGGTCAGCGGAAGGCCCGGACCGACCTGGGTCGACGTGCCGGTCGACATCCAGGGCATGTCAATAGACCCCGATGCCCTGCCCGGCTTTGATCCGCTTCAGGACGGTCCGGCGGCCATGCCGGCCACAGAAGCCCAACCGGTGACTGGCGAAGCCTTGCGCGCGCAGGTGCGCGCGGTGATCGACAGGATCGCGCGCGCGCGGCGCCCTTGCCTGCTGCCCGGAACCGGCGTGCGAATCGCCGGCTGCGCCGACCTGTTCTCCCGCGTCGCCGCCAAGCTGGGCGTCCCGGTCGCCACCGCCTTCAACGCTCATGACCTGATCGCCAACGACGATCCCCTCTATGCAGGGCGCGCCGGCACCGTCGGCGACCGCCCCGGCAATTTCGCCGTTCAGAACGCCGACCAGTTGCTGATTCTGGGGTGTCGCCTCAACATCCGGCAGATCAGCTTCAACTGGCCCTCGTTCGCTCGCGCGGCGCACAAGACCATGGTCGACATCGACAAGGCGGAACTGGCCAAGCCTACGCTCTCGATCGACACGCCCATCCATGCCGACCTGCGGGATTTTCTTAGCCTTATGGAGGAAGAGCTGGAAGGCTATCGACCAAGTCCCGCGGCCGCCGACTATCTCGCCTGGTGCCGCGCGCGCGTCGCGCGATACCCGACGGTTCTCGACGAGTATTGGCGCGGCGCCAACGGCGTCAATCCCT
This sequence comes from Caulobacterales bacterium, assembly GCA_038206535.1. Classification (GTDB taxonomy): domain Bacteria; phylum Pseudomonadota; class Alphaproteobacteria; order Caulobacterales; family Caulobacteraceae; genus Acaudatibacter. The sequence goes on along the minus strand of JBBRAV010000024.1, from coordinate 31,810 downwards.
ACTGCTTCGGCTCAGCGCTGTCGCAGGCCATGGACGGCCAGGACGTGGTCGTGACCGGCGACGGCACGGCCTGCGTCGTTATTTTCCAGTCGCTTGTGCTCAAGGCTGGCCAGCGCCTGTTTTCCAATTCCGGCAGCGCCTCGATGGGCTACGACCTGCCCGCCGCGATCGGCGCCTTCCACGCCGACCGCGGCGCCAAGCGCATCATCTGCATCGCCGGCGACGGCAGCATCATGATGAACATCCAGGAACTGCAGACGATCATTGGCGGCCGTCTGCCGATCAAGATATTCCTATTCAACAATGATGGCTATCACTCCATCCGGCAGACGCAGCAGAACTTCTTCCCCGACAATATCATCGGCTGTGGCCCCGAAAGCGGCGTCACCTTCCCCGACTTCCGAAAGATCGGCGCGGCGTTCGGCTTCCCGGTCAGCCGAATTGATTCTCACGACGGCATGAGCGCGGCTATCGCCGCGGTGCTCGACGCGCCCGGCGCTCAATTGTGCGAGGTGATGCTCGACAAGGCGCAGGCCTTTGCGCCCAAGCTGAGCTCGCGGCGCCTCGACGACGGCCGCATGGTCACCTCCCCGCTCGAGGACCTCGCGCCGTTCCTCAGCCGCGATGAACTGGCGGAGAACATGCTGATCCCGCCGGCCGACGGTTAGCCGGTCCCGCCGGCGGTGGACTACAGGATGACGCCCAATCCAAGCCGACGCGGATGGGTCGGCGCCGCCTTGGTCGCCGTCGCCGCGGGATCGGCGAGCGCGGAGCCCTTGCCGTCGCCCCCGCCGCCACAAACCCTCTACCGTCGCGACGTGCGCGATTTCGGCGCCGACCCCACCGGCCGCGCCGACAGCACCGAAGCCTTCGTCGCGGCGGCGAAGGCCGGCCCGTTCATCGTCAGCGACGGTGTCTACGCCTTGAGCGGTTCGCTGGCGATCGACGCTTACTGCGCCATGAGCGCCGCAGCGCAGATCGGCGGAGCGGCGAGAATCACGTTCAATGCCGGTTTCAGCGCGCCGATCGCCCACGTGTTCGGGACCGGACTGACCGTGGCGTTCAACCCCGCCTTCGCCCCCGAGGGCCACCCCGAATGGTGGGGCGCAATCACCAACACGCCCTCGTTCGATTGCGAGCCGGCCCTGTCGGCCTGCGTCGCCGCCTGTCCTGTCACGCGCCTGCAGCCGACGAGCTACTGGATCGCGCGGACCTGGAAGCTGACGACAAACTGGCGCACGATTCAGGGGACCGGCATGCACGGAACGGGCGCCAACCCCTCGACACTTGTAGCCACCGCCGACGCGAGCATCGACGTCATCCAAATGGGCCCGGACAATCAGCCCGCGCACATCGACAACTTTCTGCAGGGCGTTCAGCTTAAGGACCTGTCGGTCGCGAGATCGGTCCCGCCAGATCTGCCGCCGCCCGGCCCCGACTACCGGAACGGCGTCAGCGGCGTGCGTCTGCAGTATGTCGTGCAGAGCATCATCGAGCGGATCTGGTCGAGAGAGAGCATCAACGCTTTTTACATCAAGGCCTGCGTCGCGACCTACCTTGACCATACCCATGCGGAGCGCACGCTTGCCGCCCAAGGCGGCGACACGGGCGCGGACCGCTACTTCGGCTACTTCTTCGACGCGAGCGCCAACATCGGCTTGGCCAACGGCAACGCGAGCGTCTACGTCGACTTCTTCAGCTCGACCGGGGCCCCTATAATAAACAATGCATTCGTCTATACATATGGCGGATTCACGGATCTCTACTTCAACCGCGGCGAGTGTGGCGCCCACGCCAACGGCATGCAACTGAACGGCGGCGGGGCCGAGGATCGGCAACCTAGCGCCGAGGATTGCCACATCCATCACGTCATCATGGACGGCCTATCCGGCGACGGAATCTTGATCAACCAGAGCAATAGTGGCTCGGCGGTGTCCATCTCGCAGTGCTACACGGCCGGCGCCTCGGGCGTCGCGGTGCATGTGGTCGACAGCCTGGGCGCGATCAGCATCACAGGCTGCCAGTTCAACGGGACCAGCCATGCGATAGGGCTGCTGGTGGAACGCGGGGCTGGCGTGACCAGCGCCAACAACATCTTCAACAACTTCGGCGCTGCCATGGTGTGGAGGCACGCCAGCAGTTGCGAGTGCGCCGGCGACACGATCCAGAACTTCAGCGCCAAGGGCGCCGGGGCAGGCGCGATCCAGCTCGTCTCCACGGTGCGTAGCGTGTGGCGCGGCAAGATCAAGGGCGCCGCCGGCGCCCTGCCCAAGGCGGTGTCGCTGACCATGGACAGCGTCGGCGGCGGAGCTTGCGACCATAACCTGATCGACTGTTCCGGCATCGATCCGGCCTGCCTGGCCGGCGGCGCGACGAACAAGCTCAACATCAGCGGTGTCCCGGTGACCACGGCCGGCGTGACCAGCGCTGCGCCCGAGGGGTGTTCGAACAACCTCGCCGCAGGCGTGATGAACTAGGCAATGCGCGCCCTGCCCTCCGCCCCGCTTTTACAGCGGGATCGGGAACCCTGCGGCGTCGATGGGCGCGACGATCTGACTTGGCCTTTTCCGGGGATTCTTGTCGATCACGACGATCGAGTCATGGACGTGTATCGCCGATATCTCCCGCATGGCGTCCGTCTTCTTCGATCGGTAGTGATACCATCCATGCATATCGTCAATCAGCCTGTGGATATACCTAATGAAAGTGCGCGTCCGCCAAAAAGCGAGATCATAGAACTCAGGCCAATAAGCGGTATGCACGTCTTCAACAATATAAAGTCCGCCCGGCTTGAGGTGAGGGAAGAGGGCGTTGAAAGACGCAATCTGGTGACGGGCGACATGCGATCCGTCGTCCAGAATTATGTCGGGACGCCCCATTTCGGCAATCACCGACGCGAGAAACTTCGGATCGTCCTGAGAACCAATGCGCACCTGGTTGGGTGACGATACGCGCTGCGCGCATCGCGGATCGATATCGATGCCGAAAATTGTCGCGTGCGGACCTAAGTATTGCCGCCAGATTTCCAGTGAGCCGCCACCGGACACGCCGATTTCGAGCATTGTGATGGGCTTGTTGCGGTATCTTTGCATATAGCCTTCGTAAACGTCGAAATAGTGAACCCATTTATGAATGGGTCTGCCTCTATGGGCAAAGAACAATCGCGCTATTTCGCCCGGCGGTTGGCGACCCAGCTCAACCGCCGCGGCCGGATCATGCGCAAAGTCGGTCAGCGGCGGATGCGGTTTGGGCAACCCGAGCCGGTACCACACGGTTCTGGCGATATTGAAGATGGCGCCGTCCGAGTTCAAGGCGTCACGCAATCGCATTGTTGATCCTGTTTTCTTTTCTGGCCAAGTCCGCCCCTGCCCCGCTTTTAGTGGCTAGAGGGTGCCACGACCCGAAGGTTTTCGTCGAGTGCGCCGGTCTGGACGCCATACTGAAGTTGCTTGAGACGGATGAACAACCGGGAGTCGAAGGCGTGATCGCCGAGGCCATTTGACCTGAGGAAGCCGGCGATCTCTTCGACGCCTTTTTCCAGAGTCCACCGCGGCTCGAATCCTGGCAGCCCGTGCAGCGCCTTGTCGAAGTTGACCCTGTAGGAGCGTGTGTCGCCGCCGCTCTCGCCGGTGATTTCGAGCACCGATCCCGGAAAGGCGGCTTGCACGGCCTCGGCGATGTCGCGCACCTGGTAGTTCGCGTCGTTGCGGCCGATGTTGAAGGCCTGATTATGCACCGCCTCGCGCGGCGCCTCGGTCGCGCAAAGCGCCGCCAGGCTGATGTCCTCTATGTGCGTCAGCGGCCGCCACGGCGTGCCGTCCGACATCACCTTGACCACGCCGGCCGTGTAGGCCCAGCCGGCCAGATTGTTGAGGACTAGATCGAATCGGGTGCGCGGGCTGACGCCGTAGGCGGTGGCGTTGCGCATGAACACCGGCGAGAACGTTTCGTCCGCGAGGGCGGCCAGGCCCTCTTCGGATCTCACCTTGGAGACCGCATAGGCTGAAACTGGATTGAAGGGGGCCGACTCGTCCAGCGGCGTGGTGGAGTCACCCGAGGCTCCATAGATCGAACAGGACGAAGCGAAGACAAAGCGACCGATGCCGGCACTCCTGGCCAGTTCCCCCAGGCGGATCGTGGAGGCCAGATTGATGTCGTAGGTGATCTGATCGTTGAGCGCGCCCATCGGGTCGTTGGAGAGCCCCGCCAGGTGGATGATGGCGTCCGCGCCGGCGAGATCCTCGGGCGCCACGTCGCGGATGTCGCGCCAGATCTGGCGGTCGGGCAGGACGTCCGACTGCCCATCGACGACGCAGTCCTTGAAATAGCCGACGTCGAGGCCGGTGACGACATGGCCGCGCGCCTTGGCCAGCCGGGTCATGACCGGGCCGATGAAGCCGGTGTTGCCAGTGATGAGAATGTGCATGGTTCAGTTCCGTGATTGATGTTATCCGGCGGCCACTCTCGAGTTCTCTCATAGCGCGGGCTTCGAGCCCGCTTCTTCGAGAAAGGCTGCGGGCTGGAAGCCCGCGCTACGAGAGGTCCCGCACCATCGTCTTGAACGTGGAGACCATATAGTCGCGTTCGGCCGGCCCGATGCCGGGCCATACGCCGATCCAGAAGCTGTCGTTCATGATCTTGTCGGTGTTTTTGAGATCGCCCACCACCCGATACTCGACGCCTTTGAAGGCCGGTTGGCGTATCAAATTGCCGGCGAACAGCTGACGGGTGCCGACCTTGTGCTGGTCCAGGTACTCGACCGCGTCGCGGCGGGTAAACGGCAGGCCGTCGCGCAGCGTCAGCAGATAGCCGAACCAGCTGGGATCGGAATTGGGCGTGGCCTTGGGCAGGATGAAAAACTCATCGAGCCCTTCGGTTTTGAACGCGCGGGTGAGCTCGGCGAAGTTCTCTTTGCGTCGGGCGATGAAGTGATCGACCTTGGCGAGCTGGCTAAGGCCAATGGCCGCCTGCATGTCGGTGGCCTTCATGTTGTAGCCGATATGCGAGAAGGTGAACTTGTGGTCGTAGCCGTAGGGCAGATCGCCCTGCTGATGACGGAAGCGCTTGCCGCAGGTGTCGGCCATGCCGGGCGCACACCAGCAATCCCGACCCCAATCACGATAGGATTCCGCCAGCTTCATCAGCGACGCGCGATTGCTCAGCACCGCCCCGCCCTCGCCCATGGTGATGTGATGCGCCGGATAGAAGCTTACGGTGGCTAGGTGGCCGAAGGTGCCCACGCCCTTGCCGTCATAGGTCGCCCCGAACGCGTCGCAGCAATCCTCCACCAGATAGAGCCCATGGCGGTTGCAGAGGTCGGTGACGGCGGCGAGATTGAAAGGATTGCCGAGGGTATGGGCGATCATCACCGCCCGGGTCTTGTCGGTGACCGCCTCCTCCAGCCGAGTGACGTCGACGTTGAAGGTCTCCAGATCGACGTCGACGAACACCGGGATGCAGCCGTTCTGTACGATGGGCGCGACCGTGGTGGGAAAGCCGGCGGCGACGGTGAGGACCTCCGATCCCGGCATGATGCGCTTGTTGCGCAGTTTCCATGAGGTGAGCGCGGTAAAGGCCAGAAGATTGGCGGCCGAGCCGGACACGGTCAGCCGCGACTGCGCCAGACCGAACTTCGCCGCCAGGGCCTGTTCGAACTGTTCGGCGTAGCGACCGGCGGTCAGCCACATGTCGAGCGATGAATCGACCAGGTGACGAAGGTCGCTGGAGTCGATGATCTTGCCGGCGCAGGGGATGTAGCTCTTTCCCGGCTCGAACATGGGGGTTCCCTTCATCTCGGCATACTTCACCGAAAGGTCGAGAATGGTTTCGCGCAGAACGTCCAGCTCGCTCAGAGGCTGTTGCCCATCGGCCATCAGAAATATCTCCCGTCAGGGCGCGTCGGCGCGGCAGGCCCGCGCGCTCGCCCTGGCCAGGCGTGCGTCTCGCAATGAAGACGACCCATAAAGGCCGGCGCAACGGCAAATCAACATCGGCGGCTGTGTACGGGCTGACCCCTGGAATGTCGATAGGTTGGCGCCACACTTGGGCCGATCCCTTCGAAGGATTGGTTGCGAAGGTCGGCGGTGATATCGGTGGAGGACGATGAATTCGCCGACCGCCGAGGCGCCATGACGCATGATTGCGACTTCGACGCCGCGGTGGTCGGCGCCGGCGCCGTGGGCCTGGCCGTCGGGTACGCCCTGGCGTTTCGCGGCATGAGCGTGGTTCTTCTCGAAGCTTCCTCAGGCATCGGCCAGGGAATTTCCTCGCGGAATTCCGAGGTGATCCACGCGGGCCTGTACTATCCGACCGGTTCGCTGCGCGCGAACCTGTGCGTCGAGGGGCGGCGGCGCCTGTACCCTTTCCTCGCGACCCATGGCGTGGCCTATGAAAAATGCGGCAAGCTGATCGTCGCCGCCGACCCGTCGGAAATCCCGCGACTGGAGGCGCTCGCCGGTCAAGGCGCCCGAAATGGTGTCGAAGGCTTGCAATGGCTGACCGGCGCTGAAGCCAGGGACCTGGAACCGGAACTATGCGCGGTCGCCGCGGTTCTCTCCTCGGAGACCGGCATCCTGGACAGCCATGGCTATATGCTCGCGCTGCTGGGAGAAATCGAAGCGCGAGGCGGCGTGGTGGCTCTGCGGACTGCATTTCACTCGGCGCGGCCGATCCCCACGGGGGGTTTCGCCGTGCGCGCTGGCGGCGAAGACCCCGTCGATTTCAGCGCTTCATCCCTGGTGATCAGCGCCGGACTGGGCGCACAGGCCGCAGCCCTGGCGATCGCGAGCTACCCGCTTGAGACGATCCCCTCGCTTCACCTCGGCAAAGGCGTCTATTTCAAGCTGAACGGGCGCGCGCCTTTCAAGCGGCTCGTCTATCCTCTGCCCATACCGGGCGCGCTCGGCACGCACTTTACGCGCGACCTCGGCGGCCAGGGACGATTTGGTCCCGACCTCGAGTTTATCGAGGTAGAGACCTATGACGTCGATCAGGCGCGGGCCAAGGCGTTCGAGCACGCGATCCGGCGGTATTGGCCGGGGCTGCCCGTCCACGCGCTGCAGCCCGACTATGGCGCCATCCGGCCCAAGCTTCATGGTCCAGGCGAGCCGCAGCCGGATTTCCGTATCGACGGGCCGGAACGTCACGGATTGCCGGGTCTGGTCACGCTGTTCGGCATCGAAAGCCCTGGCCTGACATGTTCCCTCGCCATCGGCGAGCACGTGGCGGCTCTGCTGAGCCCTGTTCGTAGCGATTGCCGCTCCTCGGCGTGCCCCCCAGTGGTTTCGTCTCCATCGTGGGAAAAGGAGAGCGCCGGCCAGCGTCCCCTTGGCGCGGGCAGCCCTGAAGCGACGGCCCGGCGCGCCTAGATACGTTTCAGAACATGACTGCGACACCCGCCACGATCGAGATCCTATTGTCGACCTATAATGGGTCGGCGTATCTCGACGCCTTATTGAAATCCATCGCCGGGCAGGATCACGAAAATTGGTCCCTGCTTATCAGGGACGATGGATCCAGCGACGCAACAAACGCGATCGTGCAGCGTTGGCGCCGGGACTACCCGGAAAAAATCAGTGTCATCGACGAACGCCTCGACAGCAACCTCGGCGCTGTCCGCAGTTTTTCGAGGCTTCTTGAACAAAGCCGCGCGCCCTACGTCATGTTCGCCGATCAGGACGACGTGTGGCTTCCGGGAAAGGTTCGCCTGACGCTTGACGCGATGCGGCGGCAGGAGAGAATGCGCGGCGACGATCGACCCGTGCTCGTCCACACCGACCTGACGATCGTCGATGAGAACCTGCGGATTGTGAGCAAGTCGCTCTGGAAGTATCAGGGTGTCGCGCCGGGGCTCCATCCGAAACTCTCCAGGATAATGGTCGAAAATTGTGCCTGGGGTTGCACAACCATGCTCAATCGCCCCCTTATCACGACCCTGGGAAGCATTCCGCCGGAAGCGACATACCACGACTGGTGGATCGCCCTCGTGGCGTCGGCCTTCGGCGATATCGTGGCTGTTCATGAACAAACCATCCTCTATCGGCGTCACGAACAGAACGAGAGCCAGATCTCCGACATTCGGCGGGTCTCCCGCTCGGCATTCGCCAATCCAAAAGCCCCACGCCAGAGGCTCGGCCGAATTTTCGAAAAAAGCCGCCCGCAGGTTGCAAAACTGCTGGTCCTTTACCGCGAACGGCTGGCCCCGGCGCAGATCGCCGCGGCCGAAGCGTTTCTCAGGCTGCCGGAAAGGAGCTTCCTCGCGAGACGGCTCGACATCCTGCGTCATGGGCTTTTTTTCAGCGGCGGCGTAAGGACCGCGGGATTGTTCGTGTTCATTTGACATGACCGCGCTCGCCCCAGGGCCACCTTTAGGCGTCGCTAAGGCGCCGCTATCCTCGCCGGTGTTTTCCTTTTACGAACGGCGGCGATGATCTGGCCTGGACCTCGCCGCGAGATACAGCAATTCTTCAAGGGCGAGCGGAACCGTCGCGTGGCCATGGCCGCGGCCGCGGGCGTCGCCCAGCGTCTGGTGGCGGTCCTCGGAACATTCCTCATGTTCCCGCAAGTTCTTCACGCGCTTGGAACCGATCAGTTTGGTCTCTGGGGTGCGGCGACGTCTCTGAGCATGCTGGTCGCCGTCGCCGATTTCGGGGTCGGGTCCGCGATCTTGACCCTGGTGACTCATGCGCTCGCCTCGGAGGAGTTCGACAAACCCAGAGAATATTTCACGGCCGCCCTGGTCATGGCGGGCGCCATAGCGATCGTTCTCGGCTTTGGCGGCATGGCCGTGGTCTTGTGTTTCGCGCCAAGGGCGCAGGTTCCGATCTACCTGGTCGCGGTCGTCGGCGTGGCCATCAATGTTCCGCTTGGTTCGGCCCAGTCGGCTTGGCAGGCCTTGCAGCGAGGCTGGGTTTCCGCCTCGTGGGACCTTGTCCAGACGCTGTTCCTGATCACCGGCCTCGTGATGGCCGTACAGTGGACGAGTGACCTTCGGATCTATGTCGTGGTCGTCTACGCGGCGCTGCTGTCCGCCAGCGCCCTCAATATGGCCTCATTGCTTATCTGCCATCCCGAGCTTCGCCCAATCAGCTGGATGGCCTCGATCGAGCGGCTGAAGGCGGTCACGAGCACGGGTTTCCGATATTTCATTCTGTCCGTGTTCGACGCCCTCTCCTATCTGCTCGACAATGTCATCGCTCTGCAGCTGCTGGGCGCAGCGGCGTCGGCCAAGATGCTGATCGCGCAGCGGGTGTGCGTCGCCGCGACGGGACTGCTGATGGTCGTCGCTCAACCTCTTTGGCCCGCCTTCGTCGACGCCGCCGCGCGTGGCGACCGTCACTGGATCTACCGCGCCCTTGCACGCGGATCGCTGCTGGTGACCACCGCCGCCGTCACCGGTTCGGTCATCGTCGTCGCGTTCGGATCGGACTTGTTGAAGCTGTGGCTGAAGACAAACATCGGAATCGACCAATCGATGCTTTGGGTCATGGGGCTTTGGATCGTCAGCGTGTCGCTCGTGCGCGTTCAGATCCTGCTGCTCAACGCCCTTCGCATCATGCGGTTTCAGATCGTGATCTTCACGGTGGCGACCCTTATTTCGGTTTGGCTGAAGTTCGTCCTGGCGCCGAAGTTCGGAATCGCAGGCATTCTGTTTGCAACCGCGGCGACGTTTCCCGCAATCATCCTGCCGGCGATGCTATGGCGGATCGCGCGGTGGAGAAAAGATCTCGAGCCGGGCCGAAGTGCGGGATCGGCGGCGGCGGGGCAGTTGCGAGGGCGACGCGAACAATGACCATGCATCGGTCGCATGTCCGCTTTACAAAACTGCGAAAGGCGAAGCGGCGCTCAAAGCGCAGGCGCGACCGTGATCTTGACGCGGTGCAAATAATGCCCGGCAGAGCGCAGCTACGGTATCAGGCTGGGTCGGCGTTAAACGACGACAGCCGGCGCGTCGGCGCAATGATCAACGAGGCCAGAAAGATTGCGTGATCCAGAAGTCGATATCGCAATGCCTTGCTACAACAGCGCTCCCTGGCTGGACGGCATGATCGAATCCATCCTGGCGCAGGATGGACCTTCATGGCGCATCATCACCCGCGATGACGGTTCCAAGGACGCGACCGTGGAGCATCTGGCGGCCTGGAAAGCGCGGTTGGGCGCCAGGATGCTGATCCTGGAAAACCCAACAGGTGAGAACCTGCGCATAGCCGCCAGCTACACGGCCGTCCTGCAAGCTACGACAGCGCAGTGGGTGCTCACCGCGGACCCCGACGATATCTGGCTTCCCGGGCATCTGGCGCGTATAACCAAAGCCCTAAGGCAGACCGAGACCCGTATGGGCCAAGACGTCCCCATCGCCGTATGCACGGACGCGACGGTGGTCGATGAACGGCAAGATCCGGTCGCTTCTTCTTATTGGAGCTGGGTGCGAAGCAGTCCCAGGCGCGTGCGACGTCTCTTGGACGTCGCGATGGAAAACCCCGCGCTCGGTTCGACAATGGGCGTCAACCGGGCACTAGTGGATCTGGCTATGCCAATACCGCGGGAATCTGGCGCCCAGGACTGGTGGCTCGCACTCTCCGCCGCCGCCTTTGGTAAACTCAGCGCGATCGAGGAAGTCTCGATCCTTTATCGGCGTCACTCGGCCAACCACATGAAAGACCCATTCGGCAATTCCATCCTGGACGCGGTGCGAATTTCGCTCGCGGCCCCGGGCGCGGCGCGGGGCAGGATCCAACAGCTTCTCTTCAACAGGATCGGCCCACAGGCGACCGTATTTGTCGAAAGATATGGGTCGCGCTTGTCCATCAAGGACATCGAGGGGCTTCATGCGCTGGCCACTCTGAGCGAGAGCGGCGCCATCGGTCGGCGCATTTCGATCGTCCGCCATGGCTTCGGATTTGCTTCGCCGGTGAAGAATTGCGGAATGCTGATGTTTTGCTAAGGTCCGCTACGTGGCCAGAGTGTGTGCGTATACACTCATGGCGCCGTCATATATCACGTCCTGGTTCGCGCAGCCCGCCACAACCATGCCGGGCCTGATCGCGGTCCCGCTTCCGCTGGCGCCGATTTCGCTCCGCTATGCGACGACGCTAGGCCGAGACGTTCAATCAATGGCAGGCGCGGCTGGCTGCATTTCACCAGGTTCAGCTCTGATTGAATGAACGCGCCCCAGCGATACCGAGCGATAAAGATCCATCAGCGACGCGGCCACCAGAGCGTACTCCAAAATCAGGAGCAGGCCTGGCCGGGCGACCGCGCCCAGCGTCAATCCAAAATCATAACCCACTGCACGTCCGCTCAAGTAGCTATCAGTGACCGCATGTATAATCTTGATAATCATGAAGTCCATCGGGACGCATAATATGTAAGCAGTGACAAGCGCGACAATTTTCCCAATGCCTTCCCACTTTTCCTGGAAAACAAAATAAATTAGAAATAGCTCTGCGTAGCCTCCCGCGCCCCTTGAGATTGTCAACAAAAGAACAATACTCATCGCCGAAAGTCTATATGACGACAGAACGTATGGTTTCCACACGGCCATTGCATAACATAAAAGCACGCCGACGAGTCCCAACTTCATCGCCCATGGGACGACAAGCTCTACCAACTCCATGGGCCTAGATCCAATGAAGTGCATCAGTGGAAGCGCGGTTTTTAGTATATCAAGCATGGAGTTGTATGTCGTCGCGTACTCAATAAAATCTAAGCTAATTGAGCCGGGCGACCCAGAAAAAATGACGGTGTCAGCGTAAAGCTCCAATGGACTGCCTCGGCCGAGCACTATGTAACTGACGACATAGACCAACAGGCATGCCAGCGCGCAGCCCTCGACCCATCTCCACTTTCGGCGAATGAGCTTTCCGATCACCACTATGACAAGATAAGGTTTGAGATTCGCCATCGCACCGAAGCAGATCCATCGCAACCACGTCCAGCGCAGCGCGCGCCCATGCGCCAGAATAAACAACGTAAAGCATGGGACAATCAGATTGCCGCGCTCCCACGCGAACAGAGCCGGAAGTCCGAGACCCAAAGCCAGTGTACGCGGCAATGCATTTATCTTGTCGGCTTTTTTGAAGTCTTTATATATCAGATATACGTTTATAACTGTAAATATTGTTATTACCCACACGCCAACCGGATCACACACTCGACTTGCAAATGGATCATCGTTATAACAAGCTCTTATACTGAACAACCTTAAAAATAGAAAAGATAGAGGCGGGTACACGGACATCCATTCGCTGTATATTCCCGGTCTATAAGCCCAGTAGGCCGTATTGTACCAATCCATGAACGTATCTGACGCCTCGTCGAAAAACGGCGGCGGGAGATAACCGGCAGAAAAAAAGAAAATTGCAATTTTATAAGTGGCAAATAAAATTAGAGTGGCAAGAAGAAATTCTATCACAGTACTTCTCTTCCAATCCGAGAAGTATCCCATCTAAGATTTCTCCTTGTATGTCCCTGACGGGCGCAATTGTTCGGCCAATAGCTAAATTCGCCTCACGGACGTCGAATTGTTAGGAAAAATTCACACGCTCTTTTTCAATGACGAGAGGCGTGTTACGGGATATCTCGGATATCAACCGCACCTGCTCACCCAGCAATCCTAGAAATAAACAGAGAGTCGCGAAAGCGCCCTGCGCGGCGGCGAACACCAACGCAAGCCATGGCGCGCGCCCGACGAACGCCAGCACCGCCGCGCCAAGGAGAGTGGCGAACATCGTCATGAAAATGATCACAGACACATAAAGCGGCAGCCTGAGCAGCCCCTTCGAACAGCTGGCCAGACTCGAAAGGGCGAAACTCACGAGCGTGCCAAAATTGTTCTTGGATACGCCGCCGGCGCGGCCCGGACGGTGATAAGGGATCGTCTCGAGGCTGTAGCCTGACTCTACCAGCATGCCACGGAAGAACGGCTCAGGATCTCGCCACTGCTTCAGCGAATCGACGACCCGGCGGTCGTAGAGGCCGAAGCCGGTCGCGCCAGGGATCACGCGATAGTCGCCAAAGCGCTCGAAGAATCCATAACCGATGGCGCGGACCACCCGCATCACGAACGGCTGCTTCTCCGTCTCACGCACCCCGAGCACGATGAAGGCGCCGGCGCGCCAACGCGCTATCAACTGTCCGATCATTTCAGGCGGATCCTGAAAGTCGGCGGAGATTCCGATGACGGCCGCGCCGCTGGCTTGGTAGATGCCATAAGTGGGAGACCGCATTTGGCCGTAATTTTGATTGTTTACGATCAGGCGGACGCGAGGATCTGTTGCACAGAGAGTTCTGATGATCTCGATCGTTCCGTCGGTCGAGCCGTTATCTATGAAGATGATCTCATACGGTTCGTGCTCTCGATCTAATTCCTGCGCGACAGCAGCCGCAATTGCGACGGCGTTTTCGGCCTCGTTGAGACATGGAATGACGGCGGAAAATATGATGGCCGCGGTCAAGGCGCATACTCCGCCTGCCGTCGCGGATCGTATGTCTGAGCAATGTAGAACTCCGCCAGAATGCTAAGCATTATGACGAGGAAAAGCGCGCCGACCGCCGATGTATTATACTGCCGGTCGGCATCGACGAAGGGCGGCTCGATCAGGTCCATGTTGATCCCGGCGGCCAGCTCTTCGACGGCGACCGTTCCCATGTAGCGTTGGTATATTTCGAATTCGGCCTGCGCAAAGCGTTCGTTTCTGTACAGATTTTCGTATTCTGTGATCTTGGGTGTCAGTCCTCCGACGCTTGGTCCTGGGCCGGCGTTTTCTGCTGCCTGCGCCTTGTTTATCTGAGCCTTCAAGGCCGCAACCTGCGCCTGCTCCGCCTGAATCTGGAAATTGTTACCAGTGGCGAACGTCTGTAAGGCGCTAAGCTGAGCTTGCTCGGCGTCGAGTTTGGCTTGTAGGCTGGTCACCAACGCAACCGCGGCGCCTAATTGAACCTCGGGCTGGGCCAGTTTGTTCTCGGCGCGAAAACGGTCAATCGCCGCCTGGGATTGAGCAAGATCAACCGTGGCTGCCTCCAGTCGATTTTGGGCGACAATTTTTTTCTGTCCCGCCTGCTCGAGGCTGATCGCGGCTACGCGTGCGCGCGTCGCCGCGACGTAGTCCGTCACTACCGCCTTGGCGAAGGCCGGGTCGTGATCGGTAAAGGTAATCTTGAGGATGCTCCCCCGGACCGCTTCCAACGAGGTCTTGTGTCGAAGCTTGATCTCTTCCCTCTCGAGATCGCCCGATACCCTCCCTTCCTGGCGAAGGCGGCGGACAACGTCGGCCACAACCACCTGGCTGCGGGCGATCGTCAAGTCGGACTCCACAGTAGGGTGATTGCCGATGAGATTCCCCAGCGAGAGAAGGCCGCCCGTGCCGCCGCTGGCCGATCCAAGCAGAGAGGACAGAACGCTGCCAGCGTCGTCAGGCAGCAGTTGCGCTTGGGCCAGGTAGTGCCTGGGCCACACGCAAAGCACCGCCAACACAACAATCGCGGCGGCCATGGTCCCGCGGCGTTTCAGGGGGTCCCGAGCCCAACGAGAGCCGAGAACGAAGTCCATGATCGACGGCGGTCGCGTCATTGCTTTGCCAATATGGCCAGCGTGGCTGCACTGATGCCAAACTGGAAGACGACCGTCGAAATATCCCTGAGCCTATCCCAGAAACTGGAGCCAGTGCGAACGGGAACGAAGACCACGTCCCCCGCCAGCGCCGGCTGATTTCCCAGACCGTGCACCTGTTGGGTCGACAACACCGATCCATTCGCGCGCACCACGAAGACCTGGCGCCGATCGGCGATCTTCTGCGGACCGCCGGCGAGCTTGACATAGTCCGACACTTTGGTGGGCGAAGTGAACAGGAATGAACCGGGTTCATAGACCGCGCCGAATACGCCGACCGTCTTCGGCTGTGGGGGGATGTAAATCCGGTCGTTGTCCTCAAGAGCGAGGCCGCTCGGCAGGGCGCTGGTCCCATACGTCAGGTTCAGGATGAGACGCCCGTCTGGCTTACGTTCCTTCAGTCGGTCGATGACGGCGAGGCTGGCTTGCAACCGCGGGCCCGCGGTGGCGGCTTCCAGCCCGCCCAGTTGCGACAGCGGCGCGGCGGCGGCCGAGAGTTCCAGATCGCTGATGGCCCGGTCGAAACTCACTTGTTGCTGGCGCCGAACGCTGTCGCGGGCAAAGTTCGTCCCGAATACGTAGGCGCCGGAGGTCAGACCGCCCGCCTTCGCCAGAAGATCCTGCAACGTCGAGCCCGGCGGCAGATAGTACCGTCCGGGACGATCCACTTCTCCGTCTATGGTGGCCAGAATGGCCTGGCGCTCCTGTGGTCGGGTGATGTTGCCCAGCGACAGGATATTGAGGATGTCTCCACGCTCGGCCGGAAAGTTCCGTGCTTGCGCGAATGTCAGGGTCTGTGACCCGGCGCGATCCAGGTCGCTCAATCGGGACACAATCAGGCGCGTATCGTCGGCTAGCGAGTTGAGCCCGCCAGCGAAGCGGATGACGTCGGCAAGAGTCTCGCCTGTCTTGGCCTCATAGATGGCCTCGGCGTTCACGCTGCCGGTGACGGCCACTTCCGGGCCCACCGGGGCGATATTGAGGACATCGTTGTTCTGCAGGACCGCGTCATGGGACTTATCGCCTTTTAGCAGCAGGTCGTAGAGGTCCAGGTCGGTGACGATTTGGCCGTTGCGCCGAAGCTCGATCCTGCGGAAACTTCCGCCGGCGGTGGGGCCGCCCGCCGCCAGCACCGCGTCGACCATGGTCGACAGGCTGCTGACGGTATACGCGCCGGGGCTGGCCGCGTAACCGGTGACATAGACCGTAAGTCCGTGCAGATGGCCGATCGAGACCGATAAGGTGGCCTGTTTGTATTGCTGGCTGAACCGCCGCGACAGAGCGTCAGCGAGATCGCCGTAACGCATGCCCGCGACGTTGATCGAACCGATCTTCGGGATGAAGATGCGCCCATCGCTGTCGATGACGAGCCGCAGCGACGCTTCCACCGATCCTGTGACGCCGATGACAAGTTGGTCGCCAGGGTTCAGTTGGTAGTCCGGAGGAACAGTGGTCGTGGGCGGAGTGCCGAAACCCCTCGCCTCACCGGTCAACAGCGTAGACCCGAAACGCGTCAGGGGACGGCCGAGGGTCTTTGAGACGAACTCCTCGAATTCATTCGGCGGCGACGGTGGACGCGCGAAAAGCTCAAATTGCCCCGGCGTGGAGGTGGAACGCGCATAGAGCGGCGTCGGTATAGTCCCTGGCGCCGTAACCTTGTTTGTGGCGTCCGCCGGAGTTTGCGAGTCCGCCGGCGCGGCGATAATGGTCGGAGTCAACGTTTGCGACGACCCACTGTTTGGGTAGGCAGAGCCTGATTGGCCGTATCCTGCGCCCTGGGAGCCGTCCTGCGCAGTCCCCGTCGCGCCAGGCTGAGCAAGATAGGCGCCTTGAACTCCGCTGGGATTGTATACTGCCGACTGAGCGCGCACCGTCATCGGCGAAAACAGGGACAGCGACAGGCTTGCGGCCAATACGGCGGCCACGCATTTGCGCATCCTGCGCCACGGCGTTCCGTGGTCCATCGGGCTCTTGATCAACGTTTGCTGTTCCATATCCTGGAGCGCCGGGCGCCGCCTAATTGAGATCGCCGCATTCGCTCATGTACCGGGCCGTCTGACGAACCTGGTCCGCAAAGCCGACGGGTGTGACCCTATTGAGGCGGCGCAACCGGGCGTATGTCGAGCCGTCACCGACATAGCTGTCGACATCTCCATCCTGCAGGGCCGGGCGGTCAATGCCACGGTCATGGTGGAGGACGCTGCCAACCACCTGGGCGATCTGAGCCATCTCGTATACGTCATCGCCCGCGGTGTCGAACACAATTGGTTCCGCCGTCGGAGCGGTCAATTGGCCCAGGACCACGCTCATCATTTCGGAAATGGCGACGTATGATCGATATGCCGGCCTCGCCGCCCGTATGCCGATAGGCCGACCGGCGAGCGCGTCGGCGATGAAACAGGCCAGCGCGTAACTCGAATGCTTGTTGATGTAGGCGCCCGACAGGTTGAACACCCGCGCGATGACGACGTTGGCGCCTCGCTTCGCGCCCCATGCGGCGAACCGATCTTCGTCCTCGCGCTTGAGCAGACCATAGAGCCGCTTCGAGGACTCGGCGCCCTCCTGGTCGACCATGTAGACCGCGCCGGAGGACGGCACGAACACGCCTCGTGCGCCAATGGGGTCCAGCGCGCTTAGAACCCGGCCCGAGATGGCGCGGTTCGCCTCGACATACGCCTCTTCCGACATGGCCTTGGCCTTTTCCTGTGTCAGGAACGCCAGGTGCAGGACCAGGCTAGGCGTCGGGGGCAGACGCGCCAGCGCGGTCAGCGGCTGTTGATCGACGCACACGCCGCCGCGCAGGGTCAGGGTCCGAGCGCCGGATCCGAAGCAGGCCACTCGGCGATCGAAGTCGGGGCCCAGAAGGCCGTGCAGCATCTCCAGCGTGGCCAGGCCCAGCCACCCACCCGCCCCGACCACGACGATGCGCCAGGGGCCCTCGCGCAATCGTTCCGCGCCGAGGCCCGAGAACGCGGGATAGGGCTGCGCCGGCGCGGTCATGCGAGAGTGCCCGGGGCAGGACGGCCAAGTCGCCTATTTTGACGCCATGCCGCCGCTCGCAGCGCGGGCGCCCCGCCCGCAGGCGCCAAGTTGACGGCGAATAGCGGCGTTTTCTCGTAGCGCGGGCTTCCAGCCCGCATCTTTCCGACGGACCTGCGCCGCTCAATTAGCTTTAAGGGCGGGCTGGAAGCCCGCGCTACGAGAAAGTGTCTGCGGTGATCCCTTAACCCAGCGCCTATGGGTTCCCAATGAGCACTTACCGTCCTCATCCGCGGCCGCCCACGGAAAAACAGCTTCGTTCGCCGTGGTTCGTCAGCAAGATACGCTCGACGATCGCTGGAACCTGCGAGAAGGCGTCGGCGGGGATGGCGCCCGGCCAGTGCGCGCCGGCCTCTCCGTAGCCATATGTCACCATGACCGCCGGCACGCCGGCGGTCATGGCGGCCTGGTGGTCGAACGCGCTGTCGCCGACGAGGCAACTACGCGCGCGGCGACCGCCCGCGATCGCCAACGCGCGGTCGAATCCGATGGGATCGGGTTTGAGGGGCACGTCGGCCGCTGTTCCCACCACGGCGTCGAACAGGCGCCGCAGCCCCAGATCGTCGATCACCTTGTCGCACAGTCCCTGGGGCTTGTTCGACCACACGGCCAGGCCGAGGCCCAGGCCGGCGATCGTCTCCAGCCCTTCGCGCACGCCGGGGAAGAGGCACGACGGCGGGGTGGGCAGCGCCGCGTAGCGGGCGCGGAACTCGGTCAGGGCGCCGTCGATGTCGCCCAACGTGTCGCCCAGCAAGGCCTCGAGCATGCCCCGGCCGCCGACCGTGACGTAGGGCCTGGCGTTGTCGGGCGAGACGCGCAGCGTCGATCCGCGGTCGGCGAGCATGGCGCACAGGATCTCGCTGATGAGCGGCACGCTGTCGACGAGCGTGCCGTCGAGGTCGAAGACGGCGTAGGCTCTCACCACGACTTCCAGGGGGCCTTGCCTTCGATCCACAGGCTTTCCAGGAACAGCTTGTCGCGGAGCGTATCCATCGCGGCCCAAAAGCCGTCATGGCGAAAGGCGACCAGGTCGCGCGTGGCCGCGAGGGTCTCCAGCGGCTCGCGTTCCCAGATGCAGTCGGGACCGTCGACGAGATCCAGCACCGACGGCGCCGCCACGAAGAAGCCGCCGTTGATGCGGCCGCCGTCGCCGTCCGGCTTCTCGCGGAAGCGCGTCACCAGGTCGCCATCGAACTCCAGGGCGCCGAAGCGGCCCGGCGGGGCCACGGCGGTGATGGTCGCCCGCTTGCCATGCTCTTTGTGGAACGCGATCAGGGCCGCGATATCGATCGCGGCGACGCCATCGCCATAGGTGAAGCAGAACGGCTCGTCCTCGTCCAAATATGGCCTGATCGCCCGCAACCGCCCGCCCGTCATCGTATCGGCGCCGGTATCCACCAGAGTTATCCGCCACGGTTCGGATGAATTCTGGTGAATCTCCACCGCATTCCTGCTCAGATCGATGGTGACATCGGACATGTGCAGGAAATAGTTGGAGAAATACTCCTTTATCATGTAACCTTTATAGCCGAGGCAGATGATGAAGTCATTCAGGCCGTATGCTGAATAGATCTTCATGATGTGCCAGATGATCGGCCGCGAGCCGATCTCCACCATCGGCTTTGGCCGCACCGCGGTCTCCTCGCCCAAACGGCTGCCCAGCCCCCCGGCAAGGATCACGGTCTTCATGCTTGTAATCGCTTTCAGGTCAAACACATGCGGTGGCGGCTGTTAGATCAACGCAATGCCGGCGTCCAGCATTGGACCGCGCGCGCGGTCCTTTCGCGACCGGCGGGCGATCAGGCGTTCGCCAACTGCTCGCAGACGGCGGGGATCGCGTCGGGCAGCGGCGTGGGGCGCCAACCGGTCAGCGCGGACAGTTTCTCGATGGACAGCATGGAGTTGCGCGGGCGGCGGGCCGGCGTCGGGTAGTCGGCGGTGGTGATCCCGCGCACGCTCGCGAACGGCCCTCCCCTGCGCGCCTGCTCGGCGAAGATCATCTCCGCGAAACCGGCCCAGGAGACCGCCGTGTCTCCCGCGGCGTGCAGCACATTCGTGCTGGGCGCGGACGATTCCAGAAACCCCAGCACAGCGAGCGCGGCGAGCGCGAGATCGGCGGCCCAGGTGGGGCAGCCGCGCTGATCGTCCACGACGCCGATCTCGTCGCGCGATTGCGCCAGGCGCAGCATGGTCTTGAGAAAATTGGCCCCGAAGGCGCTGAACACCCAGGCTGTGCGGATGATCGCGGACCGGCCGCCCGCGGCGGCGACGGCGTCCTCGCCCTCGGACTTGCTCGCGCCATAGACACCCAGCGGTCGACGCGTATCATCCTCGACATAGGCGGTCTTCTTGTCCCCATCGAACACATAGTCGGTGGAAAAATGCACGAACGGGACGCCCAGGTCGGCGCAGGCGCGCGCCATCGCCGCCGGAGCGTCGCGGTTCAGCCGGAAGGCGGGTCCAGGCTCGGATTCGGCACGGTCGACGGCAGTGTAGGCGGAGGCGTTGATCACGCCGGCGGCCCCGGCCCGCTCGATCGCCGTCGCGATGTCGCCGTCGCCGAGGAGATCGAACTGCGCTCGGCCCAGAAACACGAGCCGCGCGCCGGGCGGCGGGGCCGCCGCCAGTTCGCGCGCGACCTGCCCTTCGCGGCCGAACACCAGGACGACCTTCATCGGATCCGACATGTCGATCGCTCCCTTGTCCGGCGCCGTCCCAGCGCGCCGGCGGCTATACGACAGGCAAGATCGCGACTCTAGCGCCCCGCCCCATCGGCGGATAAACCACGATCCGCCTGATGGAGGATGCCGTGCAGATCGAACCCCTGGACCTCTCCGGAAGCTTCATTCTGACGCCGCCGCGATTTGGTGATGCGCGCGGGTTCTTCTCCGAGACCTTCCGCGCCTCCACGGTGATCGACGCCGGCGTGACCCAGCCCTTCGTCCAGGACAATCACGCGCGGACCGAGAAAGCCGGCACTTTACGAGGGCTGCATTTCCAGATCCCGCCGCTGGCCCAGGGAAAGCTGGTGCGATGCATCCGCGGGGCGATCCTGGACGTGATCGTCGACATCAGGGCCGCCTCGCCGACGTTCGGGCGCCACGTGGGGGTGGAGCTGTCGGAAGACAACTGGCGCCAGCTGTTCGTCCCGGTCGGCTTCGCGCACGCCTATGTGACGCTGACCGACCACTGCGACGTGCTCTACAAGACCACGGAATACTACACGCCGGTCGCCGAGGGCGGGCTCTTGTGGAACGATCCGGACCTGGCGATCGACTGGCGCATGCCCGCCGACCAGATCCAGACCAACCCCCGCGACCGGACCTGGCCGCGTTTAAAGGATCTGACCACGCCGTTCTGAGGATCTCGAAGTTCCACCGGCGGCCTCACGCGTCCGGCGGCGTGAAGCGGATCGGGATGATCACCTGCGCGCCGGCGACCGGCTGGCCATCGCGGCTCAGCGGGCGCATGACGAAATAGCGGGCGACCTTCAGCGACGCCTGGCCGAAGCCCTCGTCCGCCGGGCTTTGCGACGTGATCGCGCACGCTTCGAGCCCGCCCTTGGCCGATACCTTGCAAAGCAGGGTCGCGCGTCCGGACAGGCTCATCCGCAACGCCCGCTCGGGATAGAATTTGGCCACCACGTCCGCGCTCGGACGGCTGACCCAGTCTGGATTGGTCACGGTCGGCGAACGCGCGGGGGCCGGCGCGGGAGCCGGCGGTGGCGCGACCGCGACCGGCGGCGCGGCGACCTGTGGCCGAGGCGTTTCGACCGGCGCGATGTACAACGGGGGCGCGCTGAAGCTGTCGGGGGTCACCGCCGGCGGTCTCGGCTGCACGAGCGGCGGCGCCGCGTGCGCCTTCACCGGCGGGGCCTTGACTGGGGGCGGAGGCGGAGGTTCGTCCGGATGGGTCAACAGAACGTCGGTCTTTTCATCGACGTAGCTCTGCAGGATCGGCGTGAAGCGCGCGGTCACCAGCGCCGCGAAGATCGCCCCGTGCACCAGAAGCGTGACGGCGATGGCGACGGTGACGCCCTTGCCGGGCTTGCGGTGTTGGGCATCAAAACGGGCGTGGGCGGCCTGGGCTTGGCTGGAATGGACGTGGGTGGCTGTCATTTCGATCGCCCTGCGATGAGGGAAGCCAACGCCGGCCGCGCAAGCCGTTCATTGACCCAGATCAAGACATCGAAGATTACCCGCGCGAGCTTTATTCAGGCAACATGTGCCGATGTTCTCGCAACCGCATACGGCGCTCGCCTAGAGCAAAGAAGGCGTCGTCAGGGCCTGGCCTTGGCGAAATACGTCTCGGCGGCCGCCGGGAAGGCGCCGGAGCGGACGTCGTCGGCGTAGGCGCGTGCGGCGCGGGTGACCTCGGCCCTCAGGTCGGCGTAACGGCGCACGAACTTAGGGGTCCAGTCGAACAGCCCCAGCATGTCGTCGGTGACCAGGATCTGGCCGTCGCAGCCGGCTGAGGCGCCGATGCCGATGGTCGGAACGCTGACCTGAGCGGTGATCTGGCGGGCGAGGCCCTCGGCGACGCCTTCGACCACGATGCAGAACGCTCCGGCTTCGACTGTCGCCCTCGCCTCCTCCAGGACGCAGGCGTATTCCGCCTCCGCCTTTCCCCTGGCGCGGAAGGCGCCCTCCATCAGCACCGCCTGAGGCCGCAGGCCGACATGGCCCATCACCGGGATGCCGCGGCGGGTCAGATAGCTGATGGTCTCGGCGACCGTCGGCCCGCTCTCGACCTTGACCGCGTGGGCGTTGGTTTCTTTAAGGATCCGCACGGCGTTGTCGTAGGCGACCTCTTTGGCGCCCTCGTAGCTGCCGAACGGCATGTCGACGACCACCATGGCGCGCTTGCTGCCGCGCATGACCGCCTGGCCGTGCAGGATCATCATCTCCAGGGTCACGCCAACGGTATTGGGCAGGCCATGGACGACCATGCCGACCGAATCGCCGACGAGCAGCACATCGCAGATCGGATCGAGGATCTCGGCGATCGGGGCGGTGTAGGCGGTCAGGCAGACGATCGGCTCCTTGCCCTTGCGGGCGGCGATCTGGCGCGCGGTCACCCGCGGGGCGGTGTCGGAACTGTGCGATGACATGGCTGGGCCCTAGATGTCTCGGATGCCGCGGGTCAAGGCCAGACCGACGGCGACGGCGGCCAGGGCGCCGGCCATCCACACCACCTCGGAATTGAGCGCCAGGCCGCCGGGCAGGACACGGGCGGACGCGAGGTCGGCCAGGCGCGACGACACCAGGTGACGCGACGCGGCGGTGACCACGCTGAGGCGCGACACCAGGCCCGAAGAAAGCATCTGCCCGCCGCCAATCACGCCCCCGAGCAGCCCCAGGCTGCCGATGAGGAATTGCCGGAACGTCCAGCCGCGATGGATTTTTTCGGTGACCCGCGCGGCGAATAGTTCGCCGTCACGAAACGGCGGCTCTTCCGCGAAGAGCCGCTCCAAAGTCATCTCGAACGTCCGATCAGCCATGGATCTCGTTCTCCGACGCCGAGATATCGCGCCCCGGGGCCAGGCGGTCTCGAAGTTTATCCAGACCACGTTTGACATGGGATTTGACCGTTCCAAGCGGACTATTCAAGGCCAGCGCCGCTTCGCCATGTGAAAGTCCGGCGCCATAACACAGCGAGACGCACAATCGTTCGGCCGGCGAGAGTGCACGCAGGGCCTGATCGAGGTCGATGCGCCCCTCGACTCCGCGCTGAACGGGATCGTTCAGGCCGCCAGGCTCCGGAGGTTCGGCCATGAGGTCGGTGCGCGCGTCCTTGCGCCAGCGCTTCACATACAGCCGCGCCGCGATGCGCTTGACCCAGGCCTGGAACGCGCCATCCCCGCGAAACTCGGCAATCTGCTCGTAGGCGGCCAGAAAGGCGTCCTGCGCCAGGTCGTCGGCCAGGGCGCCGTCCGCGCCCATTCGGCGCAGTAGCCCCCGGACGCTCGCACCGTGGCGACGGACGAGCTCGCCGAACGCCGCGGGGCTCCCGGCCGCCGAGAGTGCGACGAGCTCGAGATCGTGGGCCGCGGCGGTGTGCGCTTGCGTGGTCGCCATGACGATCCCCCGTCAGGCCCCCCCTACGCCTTGGGCGCGTTGCGGTTGGTCAACCAGAGGACCAGGTAGGCGACCCCGATCAGGCCGGGGATCGCCCCGGATCCGGCGATCGAGGTTCCGGTGATCCAGGCCGCAGTGTCGTCGGTGCTCATAAGTCCATACCACAAGCCGTACCCGAGGCCGCACAGGCCCAGTCCCACGGCGATGAGGACGATCGCCCTGCGCAGATCCCGTTCGGGTGTCGAGATGGGGCGCTCGCCAATCTTCGACTGCAGCGAGTTGATCAGCTCGGGCGGCACGGGCTGACCTTTTTCGTAAGCAACACGCAAGGTTTCGTGAAGTCGAGCCCGTTCCTGAGAGGCGAAATAACTGCGGATCCACACCGGCCCTATGACAACCGCGACGATCATGAAGATCCCGAGGATCGGGACCAGTTCTTCGACCAAGTGTTCCACGATGAAATATCTCCTTCTTTCCGACCGGCGGGCGGTCGGTTTGAACGCCCCAGTTACATGCTAGAGGCATTGAAATGCGCGCATGGATGCGCGAATTGTAGTGAATTCTTGGTAAGGGACCGAGCGCGCCATGATCAGAGGCATCCACCACACGGCGATCTGCACGGCCGACCTCGACAGGCTGGTCGCCTTCTATCGCGACGTCGTCGGTTTCGAGGTAGTCAACGAAATGACCTGGGAGCGCAACGAACTGATCGACTCGATCATCGGACTGAAGGATTCGGCGGCGCGCACGGTGATGATGCGGGCGGGAAACGCGTATCTGGAGTTTTTCGAGTACAGCGCGCCGGCGCCGCGCGACGCAGCGCCGCTGCGCCCCTGCGATCGCGGATACACGCACATCTGCCTCGACGTCGTCGACATCGAGGCCGAACACGACCGTCTGACCAAAGCCGGCATGCGCTTCAACCGCGCCCCCGGCGAGGCCGAGGGCGTCCGCGCGGTGTACGGCTGGGACCTCGACGGCAACATCGTCGAGATACAGGAAACCCCGCCGGCACACCCCACCGACCTGTCGCGCGTCAGGGCGCCGGAGCCGAGGGCGCTGTAGCTAAGGCGCTATTCGCCCACGAAGCGGTAACCCACGCCGCTTTCCGTGGTCAGATGCCGCGGCGAGGCGGGATCCTGCTCGAGTTTCTGACGCAGATGGCCGATGAACACGCGCAGGTACTGCACGTCCTCCACGTTGGCCGGGCCCCAGACGGCGGTCAGCAGCTGGCGGTGGGTCAGCACCCTGCCCCCGCCTTCGACCAGTCGCGCCAGCAGGTCGTATTCGCGCGGCGAGAGGCGCACCGGCTGGCCGGCGCGGGTCACCAGCCGCTTGACGAGATCGATCTTCAGCTCGCCCGCCTCGACCACCGCGGGGCTGCCCTGCTGGTTCAGGCGGTGTCGCAGCGCGACCCGCAGGCGGGCGAGGAATTCGCCCACGTTGAACGGCTTTTCCACATAATCGTCCGCCCCGGCGTCCAGGGCGTCGATCTTCTCGGTCTCCATGTCGCGCGCGGAGAGGATGACGATCGGTCCGGGGTAGAAGGCGCGGGCGCGGACCAGGGCGTCCTTGCCGTCCATGTCGGGAAGGCCCAGGTCGAGGATCACCGCGTCGGGCGCGCGGTTGGCGATCATCGCCAGGCCTTGAGCGGCGGTGTCGGCGCGGATCGGCTCATAGCCGGCCGCTTCCAGCGCGGGACCCAGGAAACGGTGGATCTGCGGCTCGTCGTCGATGACGAGGATGCGGGGTCGGTGCGCGCTCATGGCATTGGCCTCACACCGGTTTCTTCAGGCTGATCAGGATGCGGGTCCCGCGCGAGCCATGGATCGGGCTCGCCGCGGCGATGCGTCCGCCCATGGCCTCGATAAAGCCCTTGGCAATCGACAGGCCCAGGCCCGCGCCCTTGCGCAAACGGTCGGACGGCTCCTCCAGGCGGCGGAATTTTTCGAAAATGCGCTCGATATCGGCCTGTGGGATGCCCGGACCCTCGTCCTCGATGGAGATCACCACATTGCCGCGATCCTCGTAAACGGCAACCTCGATCGGCAGTCCATCGGGGCTGTACTCGATCGCGTTTTCCAGGATGTTGACCACGGCCTGCTCCAGCAGACCTGGATCGAGCTGCACGGACGTCAGCTCCGCAGGAAAATCGCGGGTGAGCGGACGCTCGGCCCGGCGCCGTTCGACGCGCCGGATCGCGCCGCTCAATACGTCGCGAACGTCGGTCCATTCCGACCGCGTCTTCAAGGCTCCGCCTTCGAGTCTCGTCATGTCCAGCAGGTTGCCGACGTAGCGGTTGAGGCGCTCGGCCTCTTCGCGGATGCTGATCAGCAGGTCGGCGCGCACCTCGGGCCGCAGCGTCGCGTCGTAGTCGATCAGCGTCGTGGCCGATCCCATCACCGTCGATAGCGGCGTGCGCAGGTCGTGGCTGATGGAATTCAGCAGGGCGCCGCGAAGTTTGTCCGAGCGCCGCAGCGCTTCGTTCTCCACCGCTTCGGCCGCCAGCTCCGCGCGCTCCAGCGCCACCGCGCCCTGTTCGAGCAGAGCCGACACCAGGCGCTGCTCGTCCACGCCCGAACGCGGATCCATCTCCACGCCGGCCACACCGGAGCGCCCGCGCACGCCGACTAGGGGCCGGAACGTCCAGGTCAGCTGCGGCAGGGTGCCCGTTCCCGCGCCGGCCGCTTCACGCTTGTCCCAGGCCCAGCGCGCGGCGGTCATGTCGGCGGTCGACAGCGTCACCTCGCCCGGCGCCCCGGCGCTCAAGGTGAGGTCCTCACCGTTGGAGAGCAGCACGACCGCCCGGCCCCCGGCGGCGGCCGAGGCCTGTTCGGCAAGCGCTCGGGCGGTCTCCGCGCGGGTCGCGACACCCGAAAGGCGCCGGCTCGCGGCTAGCAGGGCGCTGACGGCGGAGGCGCGGCGGGACGACAGCTTCTCCTGGTCGCGCACCCGGCCGGTCAGCCAACCGGCCGCCCCGGCCACGGCGATGAACAGCGCAAACGTGAACACGTCGCTGGGGTGACCGATCACGAACGTGAAGCGTGGCTCCAGAAAGAAGAAATTGTAGATGGCGATCGCCGCCGCCGCCGCCAGCAGCGCCGGCCTCAGCCCCCAGGCCAGTCCCGACACCAGCACGGCGGCCAGGAAGATCATTCCCAGGTCCGAGCCGCGCGAATAGCGGTCGACCAGCGTCGCAACGGCGCTGGCCATGGCGACGAACCCCAGGGCGCCCAGATAGCCCATGCGATCGGCGAAGCGTCTTGGACGCGGGAGCGCCGGCTCCGGCGTAGCCGTCTCCGGTGCGCCGGCGCTGACGAAATGCAGCGCCGCGCCGGCCGCGCGCCGCAGCAGGGCGTGCCCGAGGGAGCGCCCGGTGATCACGCGCCAGAGACTGTCTTGAGACTTGCCGACGACGATCTGGGTGACGTTGTTGCGCCTGGCGTAGCTGAGCACGGTTTCGGGCAGATCGTCCCCGGTCAGCACGATGGTGACGCCGCCCAGCTGTTCGGCGATCTTGAACGCCTCGGCGGTCCGCCGCGCCGACCGCGCGGCGCCGGCCGGCGCGTTCGGCCGCTCGACATGCGCCACGGTCCATGGCGCATCCTTCATCAGGTCGGCGAGCCGCCGGCCGGCCCGCACCAGAGATTGCGCGGTGTCGTCGCCGGCGATCAGTACGAGGATCCGCTCGCCCGCCGCCCACGGCCCCTCGATGCCCTGGCGGCGCATGGCCCCGACCAGCTGGTCGTCGACTGTTTTGGCGGCGCGGCGCAGGGCCATCTCGCGCAGGGCGGTGAGGTTCTCGGGCTTGAAGAAGTTGTCGGACGCGAGACGCGCTGTTTCAGGAACGTAGACCTTGCCGGCGTAGAGCCGCTCGCGCAGTTCTTCGGGTGTCAGGTCGACCAGCTCGATCTCGTCGGCGCTCGAGAGCGCCCCGTCCGGCACGGTCTCGCGCACGCGCACGCCGGTGATCTTCCAGACCACGTCCACGAGGCTCTCGAGGTGCTGGACGTTCAGCGTCGTCCATACGTCGACGCCAGACGCCAGGATCTCCTCGACATCCTGCCAGCGCTTGGGGTGGCGCGAGCCGGGCGCGTTGGAATGGGCGTATTCGTCGACGAGCAGCAATCGGGGGCGGCGCGCCAGGGCGCCGTCGATGTCGAACTCCATGAGCTGATGCTCACGGTACTGGACCGGGTGGCGCGGCAGCACCTCCATCCCGTCCAGCAGTTCTTCGGTCTCCTTGCGGCCGTGCGTCTCGACGACGCCGACGACGACATCGACGCCGTCGGTCATCCGCCGCTTGCCGTCGCTGAGCATCTCGAAGGTCTTGCCCACGCCCGGCGCCATGCCGAGGAAGACCTTCAGCCGCCCTCGCCCCTGCCGCCTGGCGTCGGCCAGCAGCGCTTCCGGATCGGGGCGAAACGGCTCGTCGGTGTTCATGAAGTCTTAGTGTGAGCCACCGGATAGCGCGCGTCGAGGGCGCGGTTGACGGCCAGGACGTTGACCCGCGGCTGGCCGATGAAGCCGAGGATCGCGCCCTGTGTTTGGGTCACGATCAATGCGTCGACCACGGCTGTCTCCACACCCCGCGCCGCGGCGATGCGGGCGGCCTGCCTGTGCGCGTTCTGCGGCGACACGTCAGGATCGAGACCGCTGGCCGACGTGGTGACGGCGTCGGCCGGGATCGCCACGCCGGGCGCATCCTTGCCGATCGTCGCGGCGTCGCCGGCGATCCGATCGCTGAGCTTCTTGTCGAGCGGGCCGAGGTTCGAACCGCCCGAACTCGTCGCATCGTAGCCATTGCCGGCGGCCGAAGGGCGCGGATGCAGATACTCCGCCTTGGCGAACGCCTGGGCGATCAGCGACGAGCCGATCACTTGACCCGACCCGTCCCTGACGAGGCTGCCGCCCGCCTGCGCGGGAAACGCCAGGCCGGCGATCCCGGTGATCGCGAACGGATAGGCAAGGCCCAGGAGGAGGGTGAACAACACGGTCATCACAATGGCCGGACGAAGATAGTGGATCATTGGAGTATTTCCTTATTCTCAAGTCTTCCTCCCTCCCCTTTATGGGGAGGGACAGACGGCGAAGCCGTCAGGGTGGGGCGCGGCAGGCGAACCCCACACGTTCTAAGCTGCGGCGGCCCCACTCTTGATGCTTCGCATCCTGTCTCTCCCCATGAAGGGGAGAGAGGGAGCAGGGATTTCATCACGCCAGTCCGATGGAATGGACGATCACGTCGATGATCTTGATGCCGACGAAAGGGGCGACGAAGCCGCCCAGGCCATAGATCAGCAGGTTTCGGCTGAGCAGCCTGGCGGCGCCTATGGCCCGGTAGCGCACGCCTCTCAGGGCCAGCGGGATGAGCGCGATGATGATCAGGGCGTTGAAGATCACCGCCGACAGGATCGCGCTCTGCGGGCTGGCCAGGCGCATGATATTGATCGCGCCCAATGCCGGAAGCGCGACCACGAACATCGCCGGGATGATCGCGAAGTACTTGGCCACGTCGTTGGCGATCGAGAAGGTCGTCAGCGCGCCACGGGTGATCAGCAACTGCTTGCCGACCTCGACGATCTCGATCAGCTTGGTCGGATCGCTGTCGAGGTCGACCATGTTGCCGGCCTCACGCGCTGCCTGTGTGCCGGTTTGCATGGCGACCCCGACGTCCGCCTGGGCCAGCGCCGGCGCGTCGTTCGAGCCGTCGCCGCACATCGCCACCAGCCGCCCCTTGGCCTGTTCCTCGCGGATCAGCCGCAGCTTGTCTTCCGGAGTCGCTTCGGCCAGGAAGTCGTCGACACCGGCTTCCGAGGCGATCGTCGCCGCCGTGACCGGGTTGTCGCCGGTGATCATGACCGTGCGCAGGCCCATCCGCCGCAGATCGGCGAAGCGCTCCTTCACCCCCGGTTTGACGACATCCTTGAGGTGAATTACGCCCATGAGCTTGCCATTCTCAGAGCAGGCGAGCGGCGTGCCGCCCGAGCGGGAGATGCGGTCCACCGCCGCGGCCACGTCACTGGGCGCCGCCTCGGGGGAGACACCGACCAGCCGGTACACCGCGTCCACCGCGCCCTTGCGCCAGCTGTTGTCACCGCTGTCGAGGCCGGAGAGCCTCGTCGTGGCGCTGAACGGGATCGATCTGGCGTCCGGCGGCGCGGTGCGGACAAATCCGTATTTTTCGCGCGCGAGTTCAAGGATCGAACGGCCTTCGGGGGTCTCGTCGGCCAGCGACGACATCACCGCCGCCAGAACCACCCGGTCGGCCGGCACGCCCGGCGCGGCGATGATCTCCGTCGCCATCCGGTTGCCGAAGGTGATGGTGCCGGTCTTGTCGAGCAGCAGGGTGTCGACATCACCGGCCGCCTCGACCGCGCGTCCCGAGGTCGCCAGCACGTTCACCTTCAGCAAGCGGTCCATGCCGGCGATGCCGACCGCCGAGAGCAGGCCGCCGATCGTGGTCGGGATCAGGCAGATGAACAAGGCGCCCAGCACGATCGGGTCGAGCTTCACGCCCGAGTACTGGCCAAGACCAAGCAAGGTGACCACCGCGATGATGAACACGAGGGTCAGGCCGGCCAAAAGCACGGCCAGCGCGATCTCGTTGGGCGTCTTTCGGCGGTTGGCCCCCTCGACCATGGCGATCATCCGGTCGAGGAAGCTGGTCCCGGGGCCGGAAGTGACTCGGACCTTGAGCCAGTCCGACACCACCGTCGTGCCGCCCGTCACCGCCGAACGATCGCCGCCGCTTTCGCGGATCACCGGCGCGGACTCGCCGGTGATCGCCGATTCGTTGACCGAAGCCACGCCCTCGATGATCTCCCCGTCCGCGGGAATGACATCGCCGGCTTCCACATAGACCACGTGTCCGGGGACCAGTTCGTGGGAAGGCGTGAGGGCCGTCGCCCCCGTGGCTTCGTCGACGATCAGCTTGGCCTTCGTCGTCACCCGCGCGGCGCGCAAGGAGTCGGCGGCCGCCTTGCCGCGGCCCTCGGCGACGCTTTCGGCGAAATTGGCGAAGAGCACGGTGGCCCACAGCCAGAGCGCGATCTGCAGGGCGAACGAGAAGCCGGCGTGCCGGGCGATCGCATCGATGAGCGACACCGTGGCGAGCACCGCGACGACCTCGGTTGCGAGGATGACCGGATTGCCGGTGAGCTTGCGAGGATCGAGCTTGATTAAGGCGTCGATCCCCGCGCGCCTCAAGAGGGCGCCTTGCGGTCCGGACGCGGTTATGGCGGAAGCCATTGTTTAAGCTTTCCTAATCTGTCGTTGAGGTTCAGTGGGCCATCATGCCGAGCATCTGGAAGTGCTCGACGATCGGGCCAAGAGCGAGGGCGGGGAAGAACTGCAGGCCCCCCAGGATGATCACCACGCCGATCACCAGTCCGATGAACAGGCCATTGTCGGTCGGCAGGGTGCCCGCGGTCGGAGCCAGCTTCGGCTTGGCGACCAGGGAGCCGGCCACCGCCAGCACCGGCACGGCGTAACCGTAACGGCCGACGGCTATGGCGATACCCATGGTGGTGTCCCACCAGTCGTTGTTTCCGGCCAGGCCTCCGAACGCCGAGCCGTTGTTCGCGGTCGCGGAGGTATAGGCGTAGAGGATTTCGGTGAGACCATGCGGCCCGGACGCCGACATCGTCTTCATCGCGATGGGCAGCACCAGGGCGACGGCGGCAAAGCCGAGAATGGCCACGGTCATGATCAGGGCCGAGAGCATGACGTACTTGATCTCGCGCGCCTCGATCTTCTTGCCGAGATACTCCGGCGTGCGCCCGACCATCAGCCCGGCGATGAACACCGCCAGCAAGGCCATGTGCACCATGGCGTAGAGTCCCGATCCGTCGCCTCCGGGCGCGAGTTCGCCCAGCTGCATCAGGAACAGCGCGATCCCGCCACCGAGCGGCGTCAGGCTCTCGTGCTGGGCATTGATGGCGCCGTCGGCGACACCGGTGGTCACCGCCGCGAACAGCGAGCTGGACGCCGCGCCGAAGCGGACCTCCTTGCCCTCCATATTCGGCGTGGTCTGGACGTGAGCCGCGACCAGGGCGGGCGTCGGCTGGGTCTCGGCCGCATAGAGGCC
>JBBRAV010000023.1:0-65474 GCA_038206535.1 Caulobacterales bacterium | reverse complement strand
ACCCCTCTCCCCCCCGGGGGTCCGCGTTGTGCACGGGGGGGGGGGGGCCGCCGCGTTCCCGTCGGGCCAACCGGGGCGGGGCAACTAGCGGCCGGGCGACGTCTCGTCGCCGCCTTCAGAGGAAGTGGTTCTGGTGCCTCTGCTTCAAAGCCTTCTTGTCGATCTTGCCCGTCGAGGTGAGCGGCACGATCGCGAACACCACGTCGTCGGGCAGCCACCACTTCACCACCCGCTCGGCCAGATGCGCAAGCACATCCGCCGCGCTCGGCGACGCATCCTCGTGCGCCTCGACGATCAGCAGGGGCCGTTCCTCCCACTTCGGATGCGCCACGCCGATCACGGCGGCGACCTTCACGCCCGGGCAGCCGGCGGCGGCGTTTTCGAGATCGATCGAGCTGATCCATTCGCCCCCGGACTTGATCACGTCCTTGTTGCGGTCGGTGATGCGAATGAAGCCGTTGGCGTCGATCGTGGCGATATCGCCGGTGTCGAACCAGCCATCGGTGTCGACGCAGTCGTGGTCCGAGCGGTAATAGCGCTGCACGACCCAGGGCCCCCTCACCTTCAGCGCGCCGGGGCTGCGACCGTCCCAAGCCAGCGGCTCGCCGTCCTCGCCGAAGATCTGGAGCTCGATCCCGAACTGCAGGCGGCCCTGCCGCGTCCACAGCACCTCCCGCATGTCTTCCTCGCCCAAGTCCGCCAGGGCCGGCGTCGGCGTGGACATGACGCCCAGCGGGCAGGTCTCCGTCATGCCCCACATCTGCTGGGTCTCGACGCCGTAGCGTGACTTGAACGTCTCCGCCATCGCGCGCGGCACGGCGGAGCCGCCGATCATCACCCGCTTCAGCGACATCGGGCGCGCGCCGGTCCGACCCAGATAGTCGAGGTAGAGGGTCCAGATCGTCGGCACGCCGCCGGTGAAGGTCACCCCCTCCCCTTCGATCAGCGCGTGCAGAGACGCGCCGTCCATCCTGTCCCCCGGCAGCACCAGCTTCGCCCCGCAGAGCGGCGCGACGAACGGCAGCCCCCAGGCGGTGGCGTGATAGAGCGACGAGCAGGGCATCACCACGTCGAAGGCCGAAAACCCGAACGCGGCGGCCAGCCCCGCGCCCATGGCGTGCAGCACCACGGCGCGGTGGCTGTAGAGCACGCCCTTGGGATCGCCCGTGGTGCCGGAGGTGTAGCAGAGCACCGCCCCGGCGTTTTCGTCGAAGCGCGGCCAGTCGAAGCGATCGTCTTGCGCCGCCAGCAGGGTCTCATAACAGAGCGCGCTCACGGCGCCCGGCGCATGGACCGCCGGCGCCGAGAGCATGACGAAGGCGCGCACCCGGCTCAGCCGCGGCGCCAGCCGCTCGACGAGGCTCAGCAAATTGGCGTCGAACAGCAGCACCTCACTGCCGGCATGGTCGATGGTGTAGGCCAGCTGGTCATCCGACAGCCGCGGGTTGGCGGTGTGCAGCACCGCGCCGAACCCGGGCGCGGCGTAGAACAGCTCCAGATGGCGGTGCGTGTTCCAGGCCAGGGTGCTGACCGTGTCGCCCGGCTCGACGCCGAGCCGGCGCAGGGCCTGGGCGGCCTGGGCGGCGCGGGCGGCGAGCCCGGCGTAGTCGTAGCGCCAGAGCGGCTCGTCGATCAGGCGCGAGACGATCTCCCTGCGCGGGTGGGCGGCCGCCGCGTAACGGAGGATGGAGGAGATCTGCAGGGGGACGGGTTGCATCAGGCCGGGGGTCATGGGGGCGCGGTTTTGGTTGGGGGGCGGCGTGGCATGCTTTGTACATTGAGCCACAGCTACTTGATAAAGACCTATGCTCCGTCCCCAAAGGATGATTGAATGGGCGGCAGGTCAAAATTGGAGTTCGGGCAGGAAGCCGACGTGGAAAGTCGTCGCAATCGCGACTTGAGCGCCAAGGCCCAACGTATCCTCGTCCCAGTGGCGGAAGCCAATATTTGGATCGCGGCGGGGCAACGGCCGCACGACGGGGGTCGCTTCAAACGACGTAGCTCGATTTCCGTCATCCCCCGAATCGGAGGAAACTTTCGTAGCTCGTCACAATCACAGGCTGCTTCAACTTACTGGAGAGGGGGGACATGCTCGATACGTCCCTCAACGAATGGCTCGAGGCGCTCGGCTAAGCTTTTCGCCATTTGTCGCTTTGGCCGATGTCGGTATTCCGCACGCGCTCCACCAAGGGCGACCGTTCAGGATTGAGCTGCTTTGCCCGGGCGATGGCCTCCGCCTGCGTCGGCGCCAACGCACTCGCGCGCGCAGAGCCTCCGCGACGGACGGCGTAGTCACCCTGGCCGCGCCGCTCTACGAACAGCTGGTCCGCCGGCATGGTGAACGTCTTTCGAATTCCGCTGCCGCCATTCGGCGATGTGACGGTCTCAGAGCCGTGGAGCGAGACCGCGTTCACGCGCTTCGAGAACAGCTTGAGCGAGTCGATTTCGGATGGCGTCAACCGATCGCTCACGACAAAGGATTCCACCTTCGACGTTCGTGAGGTAGGCGAGGCCGTGGCCGAACTGCCGTCGCCAGAGATCTTCGAGTTCTTCGCCATGCTTCGCTCTTAACACATCCAGCGTATCCGGGCGGAGCGCAATTTGCCTCGCATCCCTGCTTTCGGTCAGCGTGGTCATCCCGACGACACGGCCACCGTTGGTTTCAAGAAACCCTTTCAGGCTGGCGAGGGTGCCGCCGATGCCCACGTGGTCGTCGACCAGGACATAGTCAGCGCCTTTAAGAACACTCCCCTCGAATGAAGCGGGCGTCACGAGGCGATTGAAGGCGCGCGCCTTGGTATGGCCGACCTTGTTGGTCTGAACGACATCCCCGAGGCTCACCATGGCATCGGGGATCGTGTTGATCCCCGTGATCTCCAAGGCAGTGACCGGCAACAAGATGGCCTTTCGACCTCCATTAACTCCTCGAAGGCGTTCAACTGCCTCAAGATCTATGAGGTCGAGTGACACACTGAGTGCAGCTTCGGGATCCGCCGATTCTGGGTTCGCCGACTTGGCTTCGGCGTATCGGGGGTGTGCGTCGCGCAGGATCTGGGTGGTGGACTACCACACCGGGGAAGTTCGCCGGCCAAGGCGTTCTTGGTGGCGGCGTCGATTCGCTTTCCTGGTTTGCGATCAGGTCTGGCACGCGCATCCAGACTAAGCCGTTGTCGGCGCCAGTCCAGGTGATTCAACAACCCGTCGGCCACCAACCCCGCATCGATCTCACCCGCCGTCACGCCGCGGGTTTGATAAGACGCTATGCGCTCAAGTCCAAAAACCGACGCGATCCCGCGCCAGTGAACATAAAGTGAACAATTAAACCTTCCCCTTCCCCTCTGCTTCCATCAAGATAGCATCGACGACGAATCGCACACCCCACGGAGGCTCAGTTGAACGTTGCGGGCCTGTTTGCGGGGATCGGGGGGCTGGAGGTCGGTCTCGGCGAGGCGGGGCATCGGGCTAGCCTGTTCTGTGAGATATCGCCGGCGGCCCGCGAGGTGCTCGCGGCACGGTTTCCCGGCGTGCCGTGCGAGCCGGATATCCTGCGGCTGTCGTCGCTACCGGATGATGTCGAGCTGCTGGTCGGGGGGTTTCCGTGCCAGGATCTCAGCCAGGCGGGCCTGACGGCGGGGATCGGCGGGTCTCGCTCGGGGCTGGTGGGCCGGGTGTTCCAGCTGCTCGACAAGCGGCCCACACCATGGGTGCTGCTGGAGAACGTCTCGTTCATGCTGCAGCTCGATCGCGGCCGCGCCTTGGCGTTGCTGGTGGAGGCGTTTGAGGCGCGCGGCTATCGCTGGGCGTATCGCGTGGTCAACAGCCTTGCATTTCTGCCGCAACGGCGCGAGCGGGTGCTGTTCCTTGCCACCACGACCGATGTCGATCCGGCCGATGTATTGCTGGTCGACGACGCGGCGCCGCGGGTCAAGGCGACGGGGCTGGATACCCATGCCCACGGTTTCTATTGGACGGAGGGCATCCGGGGTCTGGGCTGGGCGCAGGATGCGATACCGACCATGAAGAACGGCTCGACGGTGGGCATTCCCTCGCCGCCGGCGATCATGTTGCCCAGCGGATTGGTGGTGACACCGGATATCCGCGACGCCGAGCGGCTGCAGGGATTTCCCGCCGGCTGGACGGCGCCGGCCGAGCGGGTCGGGCGCGCGTCGATGCGCTGGTCGCTGGTGGGCAACGCCGTCACGACGCCGGTCGCGGCTTGGCTGGGCGGGCGGCTGTGCATGCCGGGGCGGTATGACGGCGGCCGCGACGTGGCGATCGACACGCTGAAGCGGTGGCCGACGGCGGCGCGGTTCGACGGGGCGCGGCGGATTGGGGTGAGGATCGGCGCTCTGCCCGTCTGGCGGGAGCGGCCGGCGCTGGCGGAGTTCCTGATGTTTCCGGGAAAGCCGTTGTCGGCGCGGGCGACGCGAGGATTTCTGGATCGCACGACGCGCGGGACGCTGCGCTTCGCACCGGGGTTTCAGGACCGGCTGAGGGCGCATCTGGCGGTGATGGAGAGCAATGCGCCCAGGCTTCCGTTGATGGCCGCTGAGTAGCATCGGCACACGTGAAGACCGACCGATCGGACACGCGACGTCCCGTCGCGTTGATACGGGCGCACGAGATGCAGAAAGCATTTCACAGTCAGTGCAAGGCGGCGACGGGGACGCCGCCGGTCCGATCGAGGCGCCGGCGCCTTGTCGGTTCACTCAATCGGATCGAACGGGTGCGCCCGGCGCGATTTGGTGTAACGGGGCCGCGTGGTTTGGGCCGAGTGAGTGATGGCGGTGAGTGGGCTGGAGATGCCGGACGCGGCGCGGTCGGCGCTGATGGGGCGGGTGCGGCAGCGGGACACGCGGCCCGAGCAGGCAGTCGCACTGGCGCTGCGCTCGCTGGGGATCGCCTATCGCAAGAACGTACGCGGCCTGCCCGGGTCTCCCGACTTTGCGAACAAATCGGGGAAGTGGGCGGTGTTCGTCCATGGGTGCTTTTGGCATCGACACACGGGGTGCCGGAGGGCGACGACACCGAAGGCCAACCGGGAGTTCTGGCTGACCAAGTTCGCGGCGAACCGGACGCGGGACGCGCGGGCTATCCGCGTTGCGGGCGATGGGGTTCCGGGTGGCCATCATCTGGGAGTGCAGCGTCGCCGACGCGGAGCGGCGATTGTCAGAGGTCCTTGAACCGCGTGGCATAGATGTGGGCGGTGCGGTCGACCATTGAGGCGTAGTTGTAGATATCACCGGCCTGTGGCGCCGGCGGCGAGCCGACAAGGCGGAATGCGCCGCCATCGTTGGCGGCCTCGACGACGACGATCGCCAGCGCGTCGTAGCCGGCGTCCCCTACCCTCGCCCGCCGGGGCAGCTGTCTCACCTTGTCGACCACCAGCTGCGCGTCGCGCGGTTGCCGGTGCGTGCTCCAGTCGGGGTCGGTGGCGCG
The DNA here is from genome assembly GCA_038206535.1 of Caulobacterales bacterium. Classification (GTDB taxonomy): domain Bacteria; phylum Pseudomonadota; class Alphaproteobacteria; order Caulobacterales; family Caulobacteraceae; genus Acaudatibacter. The sequence goes on along the minus strand of JBBRAV010000023.1, from coordinate 60,035 downwards.
AAGCTTCTTGTTGAGGTCGGGACTGAGGTAACGCTCGGCGATGTTGACCATCACGAAACCGGCGGCGATGGCCTGCTCGGTCGCGCCATGCACGGTCAGGTGCGAAGAGTTCAGCTCGTCGTACAGGCGCGGCAGCGCGCGCTGGTGCGCCGTCATCGCGGCCTTGGCTTCGAGCGCCATCAGCACTGACCCGACCGGCGTTCTGTTGAGGGTCGGAAGCGTGGCCAGCTTGGCCTGCTCGTCAGGGGATAGATCGATCTCGTACTCGGCGACGAGACTCGCGAAATCGACGTTCGACGTCTTGCCGTCACTCGCCGGGGTGCAGAGAACCATGTCGAGGTTCTTCTTTCGGTCATGCACGAAGTCGCGCATCTGATGATTGATCCCGAAACCGACGCGGCGTTCCTGAACGTGGCGGCGGAGGAGTTGGGAGGTCAGCAGCAGGTCAAACACGATGCCCCAGCACGCGACCTTGGAGTGATGGTCGCTACGCGAGTGGTATTGCCAGTTGTTCCCGTGGCTGTCGGTGCGCGAGGGGTGAGAGAGGCTACGCACGAGGATTTCAGGACCGTACATTGGATTCCCATCGGCGTGATGGCGGGGAAGGTCGATTGATGCGCGGTTTGTGTCAAGTTGCCTGTAATTGAACACTGTTTTTGTCATTTATGGCGGGCACGCCGCCGGCTCGATCGAGGGTGTTCGCCGTTGCGCGTCAGGCTGCTTTGCGACATCGTCTCGGAACTCTGGGGAACGGCGATGACACTCAGGAAGACCTGGGCCGTGATCGCGGCGGTGATGCTGACGTGCGGCGCCGCTAGGGCAGAGGATCGGGCGGTCGGGGCGCCCGATCCCGGCAAGCTGGTGGTGGCCGAACAGATCGTGGGGGCGTCCGGCGGAAGGACCCAGAGGGAGACCATGATGCGGTCGATGTTCGGAGTCGTTCAGAAGCGCGTGGCCGCCAATTCGACGTCGGAGGCGCGCGACTGTATGGGGCCGGTTTGAGGACATGACGCGGGAGGTGGTCGCCCTGACGCCACAGCTGCTGGAACTGCGCGACCTGCTGGCGTTCCAGACCAGCGAGACGGGCCGGGCGATGATCGTCAAGCTTCCGGCGATCCAGGTTTGTCGACGCCATCACCCTTGACTTTGCCGAGGTAATTGCAATATGTAATTGTAAGCGCGAATGAGCGCGCGACAATCCAACCGCAAGCGACCGTCATGTCGGCCTCAACCCGTCCCGGAGCCAGACATTCCTTTCAACTTCAACAACTTATCGTACGATTCGCACCAGGGTGCGCGGCCACGACGCGGCCTGAAAGCGGCCAGAGCGCGGCCAGGGCGAAGCCAGCGAGAGGCCGCCAAGGGGCCAATAAACAGCCTAAAGGCGGCCAATCCGCGGCCCGGCCGCGGCCAAGGGGAAGAGCCGAGGCCGCCCGATCGGACGGCGTTGCAAAACCGGGTTGTATGCGCCCCTCGTTTGCGACAACGATGGCGGCTCGACGCGGCGTCGACACATCGCCAGGAGGTTTCCATGAGCGTGGAGCTGCAATTGCTCGGCTGGTCGGTGGGGCTGCTGATCGTGCACATCGCCGTCCAGGGCGCTCTGGTCGCGCCGATCCGGGGCGCGGCGTACAACGCCGGCCCGCGCGACGACGGCCAGCCGCCCTTGGGCAAGTACCCCGGCCGCGCCCTGCGCGCGCTGGAGAACTTCAAGGAGACCTATCCGGCCTTTGTCGCCCTCGCGCTCGCGCTGGCGGTCACAGCCAAAACCGGAGGAAACGGCGCGCTCGGCGCCTGGCTGTGGTTCGGGGGCCGCGTGGCCTACCTGCCGCTCTATCTTCTGGGCGTGCCATGGGTTCGCACGCTAGCCTGGAGCGTTTCGCTGGTCGGGCTGGTCCTGATGCTGATCCGGCTGTTCGGAGCCGGCTAGGTGCGCATCCTTGCGGGACTGATCTTCGCGATCGCACTCTTAACGGGAGGCGCCGTCATGGCAGTCGAGGAACCGCCGTACACATCGATCCTGCGCGAGGGCGCTTTCGAGATCCGCGACTATCCCGCCCTGACCGTCGCCGAGGTTACCGTGCCCGGCGATCAAAACGGCGCCGCCAGCCGCGGTTTCCGCATCCTCGCCGGCTATATCTTCGGGGGCAATCAGGGACATCGCTCCATCGCCATGACCGCGCCGGTAACGCTCGAACAGCGAGGCCAGACGATCGCGATGACCGCGCCGGTCACCCAGACCCGCCATGAGGGCGCGTGGGTCGTGCGTTTCACCATGCCCCACGTTTTTTCGCTCGAGACCCTTCCGGCGCCGAACGATCCACGGATACGACTGAGCACGACGGCGCCGACGCGCTTCGCCGTCCTGCGGTTCTCGGGCCTCGTCCCGCCCAGCGCGGTGGATAGGGAGACGGCGGAACTCCTCCGCCTGATGAAGGCCCATCATCTCGCGCCCGCCGGTCCGGTGTCACTGGCGCAATACGATCCGCCCTGGACCCTGTGGTTCCTTCGCCGAAACGAGGTGATGTCCCCGGTGAAGCCCTGACGGCGCCGCCGCAGATCCTGGTTGTGCGGCCCGCGGGTTTGCGACATCGGTGGCCCCCAATTGACAACCGGCGCCAAGGAAAGCCCTCCTGAATGTATCGAGATCCGCTGTTAACGGCCGGCGTTGTGTCCCTGGCGCTCGCCGCCGCCGCCGCCCATGGCGAGGCGCCGTTCGCCCTGGACCAGACGCCGGGCAAGCTGCCCAAGACGGTGGTCCCGGTCGCCTATGCGATCGACATCACGCCCGACCTGCAAAAGTTGACCCTGACCGGTCACGAAACCATCCGCGTCAAGGTTCGCGCCGCCACCGACACCATCGTCCTCAATCAGGCGGGGCTGAAGATCGCGTCGGCGACGCTGGGCGACGGGGCGGCGGCGGCCGTCGTGGCCATGGACGAGACGGCGCAGACCGCGACGCTGAAGTTTCCGCACCTGCTGGCGCCGGGCGAGGCGACACTGCGGATCGCCTATTCCGGGCCGATCCCGGCGACGCCGGCCGGTATCTATTATGACGACTACAAAGACGCCGCCGGGGCGGCTAAGCGCATGCTGGTCACCCAGTTCGAGGTGGCCGACGCGCGGCGCATGTTCCCCGGCTGGGACGAGCCGGCGTTCAAGGCCACCTTCCAGCTGACCGCGACCTTGCCCCGGGGGATGGCGGCGGTCTCCAACATGCCGATCAAGTCGAGGGCGCCGGCGGGCGCGGACCTCGAACGGGTGACGTTCGCGACCTCGCCGCGGATGTCCAGCTATCTGCTGGCCCTGATCGCCGGCGACATGAAGGCGGTCAGCGGCCAGGCGGCGGGTGTGGCGATGAACGCCTGGGCGCCGAGCGGGCGCGAGGAGCAGGCGCGCTATTCGCTGGAAGTCGAGCAGCAGGTTCTTCCCTTCTACAACAACTACTTCGGCGTGGCCTTTCCCCTGCCCAAGCTCGACCTGATCGCCATCCCCGGCAACTATGAGGCCGGGGCGATGGAGAACTGGGGCGCGATCACCTTCATCGACAACGACATGCTGTTCGATCCGGCGACGTCGTCGCCACAGACGCGGGAGTCGATATTCGTCGTGGTGGCGCACGAGATGGCGCACCAATGGTCCGGCGACCTCGTCACCACGGCGTGGTGGAACAACGTCTGGCTGAACGAGGGTTTCGCCACCTGGATGGAGAACAAGGCCACCGACCATTTCAACCCGGCCTGGCAGATCTGGCCGCGTCAGCATTCCGATCGCGAGATGGCGATGGGCCAGGACGCCATGCCCACCACCCACCCGATCCAGCAGGTGATCCGCGACGAAACCGAGGCCGACAGCGCCTTCGACGGCATCAGCTATCAGAAGGGCGGCCAGGTGCTGCGCATGGTCGAGGACTGGATCGGTCCCGACGTGTTTCGCGACGGCATGCGCCGCTACATGAAGGCTCACGCCTATTCGAGCGCCACCTCGGCGGACTTCTGGGCCGCCATGAGCGCCGCGTCGGGGCGCGACGTCGCCGCCGTGGCCGCGGGCTTCACCGAGCAGCCGGGCGTTCCGCTGGTGCATGTGGCGCGCAGCTGCGAGGGCGGCGCCGCGCTGATCACCCTCACCCAGGACCGCTTCACGGTCCACGATCCGAACGCGAAGGCCGAGACCTGGACCATTCCGGTGACGCTGGGCGGGCCGGGCGTCGCCCCCCGGCGCGTGCTGCTGGGCGCCACGCCTAAGATCCTGCCGATCGCCGGCTGCGCGGCGCCGGTGAAGGTGAACCTGGGCGAGAACGGCTATTACCGCACGTCGTACGACGTGGCGTCGCTGGCCGCGCTCGGCAAGATCCTGCCGCGGCTGGACGCCGTCGACCGGGCCGATCTGCTGGGCGATCAGTATGCGCTGTTCGGGGCCGGCCAGGCGCCGCTGGAAAGCTATCTCGACCTGCTGACGGGGCTAAAGAGCGAAGACAACATCGCCGTCTGGACGGACACGCTGAACCATCTCGAGGAACTCGACACCGCGCTGCGGGGCTCGCCGCAGCGCGCGGCGTTCGACGCCTACGCGATCGCATTGGTCAGGCCCGAATTCTCGCGGCTCGGCTGGGAGGCCAAACCCGGCGAATCCATTCTCGACACGATATTGCGGCCTCTGATGATCAAGGGCCTCGGCCAGTTCGACGACGCTGAGACGCTCGCCGTGGCCGACCGGCGCTTCCATGCCTTTCTGACCGACCCGGTCGCCCTGCCGCCCGCCCTGCGCGACGCCGTGCTCGGCATCGTCGGACGCCACGCCGACGCGGCGACGTGGGAGGCCTTGCGCGACATGGGCCTGAAAGCGACCAGCACGGAGGAAAAACTGCGCTACTTCAATGCGATGGCCAGCGCGGCGGATCCCGCGCTGATGGAGCGGAACGTGGTCTTCGCGGACAGTGGCGCGATTCCCAACGGACGCGTCATGCGCTTTATCGCGCGCGCTTCGCGCGACAGCGGCGACGCCGACACCCTCTACCGGCTCGTGGGACCGCATGAGGCCAAGCTGGCTGCGCGCGCGCCGTCGGCCGGGTACGGTCAGACGCCGCTGATGGCGGCGGCCGTCGGTTCCTTCAGCCCCGTCACGGCCCGCGCCCTGCTCGCCGCCCCGTCCAGCCTTGCCTCCACGGGCGCGCGCATCGAGGCCGCGCGCATAGCCGACACGATCAACGGCAATGCCGAACTGCGCGCCAGGGCGAGCGTGGCCGTAAAGGCCTGGCTCGCGGCGCGCCGCTAGGGCGTCATCGGCCGCGACCGGGCAATGGCGTCGACACTGAACCGGAGCATACTGGCGATCGCCCTGCCGTCGATGGCGACGAACGTCGCCACGGCCCTGTTCGGCCTGGCCGACATGTGGGCGATCGGACGGCTGGGGGACGCGGCGGCCCAGGGCGCGGTGGAAATCGGCGCCAAGCTGCTGATGACGGCGCTGATCGTGTTCAACTTTCTGCGCTCGGGCACGATCGCGCTGACGGCGCAGGCGGCCGGGCGCGGCGATCCGGCGATGCAGGCGGCGACCCTGGTGCGCGGACTTGCGGCCGCGCTGGCGATCGGCGCCGCTGTGCTGCTGGCCAGGCCACTGGTCATCGGCTTGGGGCTGAGCGCGCTGGGTGCGAGCGGCCCCGTCGAGACCATGGCGCGCACCTATGTCGGCATCCGCTACTGGGGCTCGGTACCCTGGCTGATCAACGCGGTGCTGGTCGGCTGGCTGATCGGGCGCAAGCGGATGCGCAGCATCCTCGCCGTCGAGGTCGGGGCGAACATCGTCCACGTCGCCCTGGACCTGGCATTTGTCCTGGTGCTGCACCTGGGCGTGGCCGGGGTCGCCTTCGCGACCCTGACGTCGGAGAGCGCCAAGCTCATCGCGCTGGTCGCCCTGGTCTCCCGGGAGGGTCCAGCGCGACGCGCCTTGGGGCTGATCTCGCAGCGGGCGACCTGGCGGGGCGCCGAACTGTGGGCGCTGTTTCGGCTCAACCGCGACCTGCTGGGGCGCACCGCCTTGCTGATGGCGGCCACCGTGCTGCTCACCCGCGCCGGCGCGCGCCAGGGGCCGATCATCCTGGCCGCCAACGCCATCCTCTATCAGCTGTTTGCCCTGTCGGCCCTGCTGCTGGACGGGTTCGAAAGCGCCACCCAGGTCCTGTGCGCAGAGGCGCTGGGGGCGGGCGAGCGACCGACCTTCGTGGCGACGGTGCGCGCCTCCCTGGCCTGGGCGCTTGGCGCCGCGGCCGTCATCGCGCTCATCTACGCCCTGTTCGGCGCCCGCTTCGCCGCCGCCTTCAGCGCCGCGCCCGCCGTCATCGCCGCCACGGGCGCCTACGCCGGGTGGGCGATCGCCATGCCGCTCGCCGGCGTGGTCTCGTTCGTGCTGGACGGCGTTTTCATCGGCTCGAACTGGACCTTGGCCATGCTGATGACGATGGCCGGCGCCCTGGCCGTGTTCGTCGCCGGCCTGTTCGCGTTCGGCGCGCTGGGCAATCACGGCCTTTGGCTGGCCTTCACCCTGTTCTTCCTGGCCCGCGCGGCCGGGCAGGCCTGGATGCTGCCGGGCCTGACGCGGCGGGCCTTCGGACCGAGGAAAGCGCGGCTTACGTGAATAATCCAGGTCACGCCCAGGCGACGCCGGATTGACAGGGCGGGCCGGTTGGAGTGACGCTCGCGGAGATTTTCGAGGGAGCCGTCCGCACATGAACCTGATCGTCAACGGCAGTTTCGAAAAGGCGGCGAAGGGCTTCACGCCGCCGACCGGGAATGGAGAGCAGATTGCGGCGGGCGTCTCGGCGATCGCGGGTTGGACCGTCTTCGGCGGACAGTCGGGCGACGGCGTGGCGTGGCTACCGAACGGCAATGGCTATGGAGTCACCACGCCGTTCAAGTCGGATTTCCTCGATCTGACCGGTTACCACGACGGACAACCGTATTTCGGCGTCGAACAGACCATCAAGACGGTCGTGGGCACAACCTACGACCTGACCTTCCACCTGGGCGTGGACAACAGTTCGCAAATCTATAATGGTCCGATCAGCGTCACGGCCTCGGCCGGCTCTACCCGCCAGACCTTCGGCTATGACCCGAAGAAAACCGGCAATCAGTGGGGTGGATTTACCCTGGAATTCACGGCCACTTCCGCGAAGACGCTTATCAGTATTCAAGGCTTGTCGGGCGATCAATACATCGGTCTCGACCAGGTCGCGGTCGTGGCGGTGAACGGCGGCGTGACCAGCGGCTTCGTGAGCGCAATGGCGGCGCTGGGCGCCGGCGCGGCGGGCGGTGTCCATTCTTCAGCATTCCAGGCGCCGCGAATGCAGACTCTGGTTCGGCCTCACGCCGAGGCTTTTTGAGGCGGCAATAGCTTCTCAGCGTCCTGCTTGCCCGCGCCTTGGGCGTGGCTACGGCGAACCGTTGACGGCGCCTGTCGCTCTGCTCATGACAGGGCTTTGAGAACACAAAGCGGGGCGTTGCGATGATCGCAAATCTTCTGGCCGCGGCGATCGTGGCGTCCTCGCCCGTCTCCGACGTGGTGTCGCTGCACTGGCGCTCGATCGGACCGTTTCGCGGCGGGCGGGTGCTTGCGGTCGAGGGCGCGCCGGATTCACCGCTGCACTTCTACTTCGGCGCCGTGAACGGCGGTTTGTGGGAGACCCGGGACGCGGGGCGCACCTGGACGCCGATCTTCGACGACGTACCGGTCGGCTCGATCGGCGCGATTGCGGTGGCTCCGACGGCCCCGAACATCCTGTACGTCGGCACGGGCGAGGCGGACATGCGCTCGGATATCGCCCAGGGCCTGGGCATGTTCCGCTCGAGCGACGGCGGCAGGACCTGGACCGCCAGCGGACTGGCCGACAGCCAGCAGATCGCCCGCATCCTCGTCGATCCGCGGGACGCAAAGGTGGTGCTGGTCGCCGCCCTGGGTCACCCCTATGGCCCCAACGACCAAAGGGGCGTATTCCGCTCCACGGACGGCGGGGTCAGCTGGACGCGGACCCTGTTCAAAAACGCGGACACCGGCGCCGTCGACATGGCGTTCAAGCCGGGCGATCCAGACACCGTCTACGCGGCTCTGTGGCAGACCCGGCGCCCGCCATGGAGCGTCTACCCGCCGTCCAACGGGCCGGGCGGCGGGCTCTACAAATCAGGCGACGGGGGGCGGACCTGGGCGCCGATAGCGGGAGCGGGATGGCCGACCGGCGTCGTTGGCCGCATCGGGTTGGCGACCTCGCCCGCCGCGCCCGAGCGCCTCTATGCGCTGATCGATGCGAAGGACGCAGGCGGTCTTTATCGCTCGGACGATTCCGGCGCGACCTGGAGCAAGGTCAGCGGCGACAAGCGCATCTGGCAGCGCGGCTGGTATTTCGGCGGCGTCACCGCCAACCCGAGGAACCCGGACGAGCTTTGGGTGTGCGACACCATCGTCCTGCATTCGACCGACGGCGGCAGGACCTTCATTCCGCTCAAGGGTGATCCGACGGGCGACGACTTCCACCAGTTGTGGATCGACCCGGCCAATCCGGACCGGCGCATCCTGGGCACGGACCAGGGAACCCTGGTGACGCTGAACGGCGGGATCACTTGGAGCTCGTGGTTCAACCAGCCGACCGGCCAGTTCTATCATGTCGTCACCGACGACCGCTTTCCTTACAACGTCTACGGCGCCCAGCAGGACTCCGGCGCCGCGAGCGTCCCCAGCCGCACCGGCGGTTGGGACGGCATCAACATGACCCACTTCCACGAGCAGACGCCCGGCGGCGAGAGCGACAACATCGCCCCCGATCCCGACGATCCGGACCTCATCTACGGCGGCCGGGTCGACAAACTGGACCTGCGCTCGGGCCAGGTGAAGAGTGTCGATCCGACCCTTGCTTTCCCCGGACAATATCGCGACGAATGGACCCTGCCTCTGGTGTTCGGCAAGCGCGACCACGCCCTCTACTTCGGCAACCAGAAGATCTTCCGCACTCTGGATGGCGGCGCCCGTTGGACGCCGATCAGTCCGGACCTGACGCGGCCCGATCCCGGCGTCCCCGCGACCCTCGATCCGCCGACAGCGGCCGACACCAACGACGATTCCCGACGCCGGGGCGTGGTCTACGCCATCGGACCCTCGCCGATCGCCGCGAGCGACATCTGGGCGGGAACCGACGACGGCCTCGTCTGGCGCACCCAGGACGGCGGCGCACATTGGTCGGATGTCACGCCCGCCGGCCTCAAGCCATGGTCCAAGATCGGCGTCGTCGAGCCTTCCCATTTTGACAGGAACCGCGCCTATATCGCCGTCGACCGTCATCGCCTCGACGACCAGGCGCCCTTCGTCTACCGGACCATCGACGGCGGAACGTCATGGACGCCGATCACCGCGGGCCTCGCAGACGGTGGCGAGCTCAACGCCGTCAACGTCGTGCGCGAAGACCCCATCCGGCCCCGCCTGTTGTTCGCGGGGACCGAGCGCGGCGCGTTCGTTTCTCTCGACGACGGCGAGCACTGGTCGCCGCTAGGACGCGACCTGCCGACCACCTCGGTGCGCGACATGGAAATCCACGGCGACGACCTCGTCAGCGCCACCCACGGCCGCGGGTTCTACATCCTCGACGACATCGAACCGCTTCGTGAGCTGGCGGCGGGTGCGCGGCCAGGTACGCACCTCTTCGCACCGGCCGCCGCGATCCGGACCAGGCCGGCCGACTTCACCGGCACCCCAATGCCCAAGGACGAGCCGCGAGCGCCAAATCCGCCCAACGGCGCCTATATCGACTACCGGATCGCCGCCCCGCCTAAGGGACCGGTCGAGATCGCCATCCTCGATCCGGCGGGCGGGGTGGTCCGCAAATACAGCAGCGCCGATGCGCTGCTTGCGCTCGATCTTGCAAAGATCGACACCGCGCCCGAATGGATCGACAGACCGGCGCCGCCGGCGGCGACAGTTGGACTTCACCGCTTCGTATGGGATTTCCACTACGCGCCGCCGGTCGGTATCGAGAGCGAGCGACCCGTTGCGGGCGTCTGGGCGCAGCCGGGGCCCTACACGGTCGCGTTGACCGTGGACGGCCAGACGTGGCGCCAGCCCTTGACGGTGCTTCCCGATCCCCGTGTCTTGGCGAAACCCGAAGAGTATCAGCAGGCGTTCGACCTCGCCCGCCGCATCGAGGCCGATCGCGTCCGCGCCCGCGCCGCCCTGGCGAAGGCGAAATCCGAACCCCTCGCCGCGGTGGCGGCGCGGCTCGACCAGCTCGCCCAGGCCGTCGACGGCGCCGACGGCGCGCCGACACCGGACGCGGAAAGCGGCTACCGGCAGGCGGCGGCGGCCTTGGCGCCGCTCTTGGCCAAGCCGTAAGCGAATGTCCGAACCCAAAGCGGATATCGCGTCGTCTCGCGGCCCGGCTCTCGCCACCGTCAAATGGGTTCATGCCCGGACCGACTGAGAGCACCCCATCGCGAAGAAAGGAGGGACTGGAGTCAGGATTGGCGAACGGTCTGAAGGAGCTTGCGCGGCTCTACCCGCCTCTGGTCCCCCTCACCGATCCGCTCGCGCTGATCGTCTGGGAGAACGTCGGATATCTGATCCCCGACGACCGACGCCGAGGCCTTTTCAATGAACTCTCGCGGCGGGTCGGGTTGGAGGCTGTGCGCCTGCTCGAAGCGCCGCACGACATTCTTTTCGACATCGCCCGCCGCGGCGGCATGCGCCCAGCCGATCGGGTCGAGCGGCTCCGCCACATCGGGCGACTTTCCCTGGAAGCGGGCGGCGATATCGCCGCGGCGCTGCGCCTCGCCAACCCAGCCAAGGCCCGGGCGCTCCTGAAGCGTTTCCCTGGGATCGGCGACCCCGGCGCCGACAAGATACTGCTGTTCTGCGGCATCGAGACCCGGCCCGCGCTGGAGTCCAATGGCGTTCGCGCGATGGTGCGCCTGGGCTACGCCGCCGAGGGGGAATCCTACGCTCACGCCTACAAAAGCGCCGTTTCCGCTCTGCGCGACCTGGGGCCGCCAGAGCGCGAGCGCCTGGTCGAGGCCTTTCACGTGCTGCGCGCCCATGGTCAGGTGCTGTGCAAACGGAGCGCCCCGCTCTGCCTCTCCTGCCCGCTCGATCCCGCTTGCGCGCACATGGCGGCGAAGGGACTTTGAAAATTCCATCATGAGCCGCGCGCCGCAATAGTAGAGTCCGGCGGTTACGGTTGATCCGCCAGCAACATTTCCGCGATTTCACTTTGTCTGGAGGTGGGGCGCCTTATGAATGCCACATGCGGCTTTAGGGGAACTCTCCTTGACATCGAAAAAGCTCTTTGTGGGACTGGCGTTCGCCGCGATCCTCGCACCAGCGGTGTTGATCGCCTCGGGCGCCGCGGCGCAATCGGTCGACGACCTCGTCGCCAAGCATATAGCAGCGCGCGGCGGCCTGGCGGCGATCAAGGCCATCAACACACTGAAGATGACTGGAAGCATGCGGCCGGGCGGATTCGACGTGCATCTGACCTACGACGAGACGATCGCGCGGCCCGGCTCGGTGCGCATCAATGCGACGCTGCAGAACCTGACCGTGGTCCAATCCTACGACGGCAGGGACGGTTGGCAGATCCAGCCGTTCCAGGGGCGCAAGGATCCCGAGGCGCTCTCGTCCGACGACACCAAGAGCCTGCAGGAAGAGGCCGATTTCGAGGGGCCGCTGATCGACGCCAAGGCCAAGGGTGCGACGCTGGACTATCTGGGCAGTGTCGACATCGACGGCGCCCCGACCTGGGCCATTCGCGCCAGTCTAAAGAACGGCGACCAGATGACCTACTATCTCGATCCGGTGGCCATGCTCACCGTTCGCATCGAGACGCGCCAGATCACCCGTGGCGCCGAGACCCTCACCGACACCGACTTCGGCGACTACGAAAAGGTCGACGGCGTCTATTTCCCGTTCGAGATCGCTTCGGGGCCCAAGGGCGCGACGGACCTGCAGCGGATCACCTACGACACCGTCGTCGCCAACGCGCCCGTCGATCCGGCCGTCTTCGCCCGGCCGACGGCGCCGCCTACCCCCAAGAGCGCGGGAGCCAAGCCATGAACCAGGGTGGGACCACGCTTTCACTCGCCGCCCTGCTGGCGGGAACGATCCTCGGCGCCGCCTCGGCCGCCCCGATCCCCGCGCCGGTGTTCGACAGCGCCATGATCTCCGGGCTTGGCGCGCGGAACATCGGTTCGGCCGCCATGAGCGGGCGCATCGCCGCCCTCGCCGCGCGGACGGAACCGGACGGCAAGACCTTGATCCTCGTCGGCGCCGCGTCTGGCGGCGTGTGGAAATCCAACGACGGCGGCACCACCTTCCGGCCGATCTTCGACAAACAGGACGTGCAGTCGATCGGGGCCATCGCGCTCGACCCGAAAAATCCCAACACCTACTGGGTCGGCACGGGCGAAGCCTGGATGCGCAATTCCGTCTCGATCGGCGACGGCGTGTACAAGAGCGTCGACGGTGGCGAGACCTGGACCCACGTGGGCCTGCCGACATCCGAGCACATAGCCAAGATCATCGTCGATCCCACAAACAGCGACACGGTCTATGTCTGCGTGCCCGGACGGCTGTGGAGCGACAGCGCCGACCGGGGCCTCTACAAGACCAGCGACGGCGGCAAGACCTGGAGCCAGATCCTCAAGGGCGCCAATCTTTCGACCGGGTGCTCGTCGCTGGCGCTCGATCCGGCCAACCCGAACAAGCTGTTCGCCGCGATGTGGGATTTCCGCCGCAAGGGATGGACCTTCCGCTCCGGCGGCGAGAAAGCGGACGCGCCGTCGGCGAGCAGCGTCTACGTCTCGCAAGACGGCGGCCGAAGCTGGACCGATCTCAAGGCCGATCCCGCCAACGGCCTGCCCAAGGGCCCCTGGGGCCGCGAGGCGATCGCCATCGCGCCGTCCAATTCCCAGATCGTCTACGCCTTCGTCGAGGGGACCCGCAGCGCGCTGTTGCGTTCGGACGACGGCGGCAAGACCTGGAAGGAACGCGACCGCAGCCAAATGATGGTCTGGCGGCCGTTCTATTTCGCGGCCCTTTTCGTCGACCCCAAGAACCCCGATCGCCTGTTCAAGCCCGACCTGCAGCTGATCGCCAGCGAGGACGGCGGCAAGAGCTTCACCTCGGCGTCCGGGGGCACGCACGGAGATCACCACGCGCTGTGGATCGATCCCAGCAATACCCAGCACGTCATCACCGGCGACGACGGCGGCCTGTGGATCAGCTGGGACGGCGGCACGCGCTGGATCAAGAACCAGAACCTGCCGATCTCGCAGTTCTATCACGTCAGCGTCGACGACAAGGATCCCTACCAGGTCTACGGCGGCCTGCAGGACAACAGCGCCTGGGCCGGCGACAGCGCCTATCCGGGCGGCATCACCAACGGCCGATGGGAAAACCTCACCGGCGGCGACGGCTTCTGGTCGTGGGCCGATCCGGCGGCGCCGGAAGACTATGCCTACGTCGAGACCCAGGGCGGCTCGGTCACGCGCGTCAACCGCCACACGCTGGAATCGCGCGACATCCAGCCCAAGTCCGACACCGCGGAGAAGCTGCGCTTCAACTGGAACACACCGCTGGTCGTCAGCCCAAACGACAAGGGCTTGATCTACATCGGCGCACAGTACCTGTTCCGTAGCCGCGATCACGGCCAGAGCTGGGACAAGATCTCGCCGGATCTGACGACGAACGACAAGGAAAAGCAGAAACAGGAAGAGAGCGGCGGCATTACGGTCGACAACTCCGCTGCCGAAATGCACACCACCATCTATTCGGTCAGCGAGTCGCCGAAGCAGGCGGGCCTGATCTGGGTGGGCACGGACGACGGCAACGTGCAGCTGACCCGCGACGGCGGGGCGTCGTGGACCAATCTGACCAAGAACGTCGGCGTCCCGCCGGCGTCGTGGGTGTCGTGGGTCGAAGCCAGCCCTTACGATCCGGCGACCGCCTACGCCGCCTTCGATCGCCACACGGTCGGCGACTTCGAGCCGTACATCTACAAGACCAGCGACTTCGGCCGCACCTGGAAACGCATCGCCAGCAGCCAAGCGGGAATGCGCGGCTTCGCTCACGTCATCAAGGAAGACCCGGAAAAGCCCGGCCTGCTTTATGCCGGCACCGAGTTCGGCCTGTGGGTCTCGCTCGACGGCGGAGCGCGCTGGGCGCAGTTCAAGGGCGGCGATCTGCCGAGCGTCCCGGTGCGCGACCTGGCCTTCCAGACCCGCGACCACGATCTCGTCATCGCCACCCATGGCCGCGGCCTCTGGATCGTCGACGACCTGACGCCGCTGCGCGCCATGAACGCCCAGACCATGGCTCAGCCGCTGATCTTCCTGCCGTCGCGCCCGACGCAACAACGCATCGAGGCCTATGGCGGCTGGTCCAACGGCGACGCCGAGTTCTCCGGACCCAATCCGGCCGACGGCTCGGTGATTTCCTATTACGAGCCCGGCCGCCATCTGATCGGCAAGCTGAAGTTCGAGATCCTCGACCCGTCGGGCAAGGTCGTCGAAACCCTTCCCGCGTCGAAGCGCCCCGGGATCAATCGCGTCGTCTGGTCGATGCGCACGCCCGCGCCACGTACGCCGCCCGCCGCCCAGGTCGCGTTCGGCTCGATTCAGGGCCCTCGCTGGCTGCCGGGAACCTACTCCGCGCGCCTGACCAGCGGGACAACGGTGCTGACCACGCCCATCAACGTCGTCCTCGATCGCCGGGCGACCTTCACGCCGGCCGACCGCCAGGCGCAGTTCGACGCCTTGCAGAAGCTCAACGACGTGTTCGGCCGGATGACCGATCTTGTGGCGCGAATCAACGCCGTGCGCCAGGGCGCCGAGCGGCGTGCGGCCGACCTTCCCGCCGGCGACGCCCTCAAAACCGGCCTGACGGACCTCTCCGCGAAGGCCGACACCCTGCGCAAGGAAATCGTCGCCACCAAGGAAGGCGGGGCCATCACCGGCGAAGAACGCCTGCGCGAGTTCACCGACCATTTGTACGGCGCCATCAACGCGTATGAAGGCGCCCCGGCGGCCTATCAGCTGACCAGAATCGGCGTCCTCGACGCCCAGCTGGCGGACATCTCCGGCCGCTTCGACAAGCTGGTCTCCGGCGACCTGGCGGCGCGCAACCACGACCTGTCCGACCACAAGCTGGCGCCGATCGACCTGCCGGCGGGAGGAGGAGGCTCGAGCGGCCCGGGCGGCGGCAAGCCCGGCCAGGCGCTGATGGGCTATCGCTTCGAGCTGCGGCCCACCTCGATCGCGGCGTCGCAGGCGAGCGAGCGGGATTGAGACGGCCGTCTCGCTACAGCTTGTAGCCGAGGCGGACCCAGAGGGTGCGGGCGTTGAGCAGGTAGAAGGACTCGCTGCCGAACTCGCTGGACGTGACCGGCGGGCGCTGGTTGGTTAGGTTCTCGCCTTCGAGAGTGACCGAATAGCGGCCGAAACGATAGCCCACCGTTGCGGCCAGGGTGGCGTAGCTGCCGACGGGGGCGGTATTTTCCTCGTCCAGATATCGGCGGCCGACGTAGTTGACGACCACGGTAGCGTTGAGTCCACGCGGAGGCGTGTAGAGGATGCCGGCGGAGGCCAGCACGCGCGGCGACAGCGGCAGCTCATTTCCAGCCACGTCCACGCCTACGCCGGTATCCGGATCAACGAACAGATACTGGGTGAAGGTCGCGTCGTGCCAGGCGAAGTTGGCGGCGAGCGCGAGGTCGCGAGTCACCTGCCAACGCGATTCCAGTTCGACGCCGCGCAGGCGCTCGCCGGCGGCATTGGCCAGCGCGCCGGACGGCGTGGGCACGACCAGATTGTGGAAGTTAAGCTGGAACAGCTCGGCCTGGAAGCTCAGGCGCCCCTCGTCGAGTGCGCTCTTCAGTCCCACCTCATAGCTCTGCGTCGTCTCGGGCAGCAGGATGTCGGGCGTGTAGTCGGGACCGAAGTCGAGGGCCGACGGCTTGAAGGCGTTGCGATAGTCGGCGTAGAGCGCCAGCTCGTCGGCGCCGCGGCGCCAGGCCTTATAGCTGAGGCCGATCGTCTCGGTGGGACGCACGTCGGTGCGGTGGGCGATCGCGCTGTCTAGGGCTGGCGGCGGCGTGGTGAAGTCGCTGGAGATCTTGTGCTCATAGGTCTCGTTCAGGCGCAGGCCCCCGGTCAGGTCGACGCGGTCGCCAAATTTAAGGTCGAGCTGGACGTACTGGCCGACGAAGACGCGCTTGTCGTTGACCGTGCCGATCTCGTCCACCGGGATCTTCGTGGTGGGCGGCGGCAGAACCGAACCGTCGAGCGGGACCTGATAGCCGCTGTTGCCGTTGAGCGAGATCTGCTTGCCTAGGCCATAGAGCATGTCGGCGCCCACGATCAGGCTGCCGAGGCCGGCGAACTCATGGGTGATGTGGGTGTCGACATAGTCGTCGTCGATGTGCCGGGTCTGGTCCTGGCTGTCGGCGTAGCCGCTGAGGTCGGGATGAAGAAAGGCGCGGATGTCGCGGATATCGGAGCGCGCGAGCGAAGCCAGGATGCTCCAGTCGCCCAGCGCCGTGGGCCGCTCGTAACCCAGCGCCACATGATACTCATTCTGGTCGACGGCGGCGTTGGCCGGGTTGAAGTTCGCATTGATCGGCGTGAGCGGCGTGACGCCCGGGCCGATGCGGATGAGCGGGCTCGGCGGAGTGTCGCGCACGAAGGTCAGGTCGGCGTCGAGGGTGAACTTGCCGCCGCCGATATCGAGGGCGCCGCGATAGAAGGCCTTGCCGTCGGCCACCCGCTCTCGCCTGTCAGCGAACCCCAGGCTCTCCCCGTCGATCGCCAGCGACTGCTTGTAGTCGCCGATCTGCGGCAGGACGAAAGACGCCTGGCCTCGCGCCGAGTCATGATTGCCGTAGCTGAGCTCGACCTCATTGGCCGCCTCTCCGGCCGGATAGTGCAGTTCCTGCACGACGCCGACGAAGGAGGTGGCGCCGAACATCACCGGCGCCGAGCCTTTCAGGACCTCGATGCGCTGGACATCGTTCATGTTGAAGGTGGTGATCATCGGGTTGAAGGCGCCGCCCCAGGGAACGCCGTCGACGACCAAAAGGAAGGCGTCGAACTCGTGCAGTCCCCAGAACGACGGCACGGCGCTGGAGGGGCCCGCATCGCCGCCGGCGGGCGCTTCTACCCCCGGAACCAAAGCAAGCGCCGAGGCCATGGTGTGGGCGTCGCGCGCGCGAAGCTCCTCGCCCGTGACGACGGAAATCTCGGCGGGCACCTGGTCGAGGGCCTCGGGCATCCGTGTCGCGGTGACCACCAGGGTGGACAGCGTCGCGGGCGCTTCGCCGGGCGTCTGCGCGTGAGCGACGCCGGCAGCCAGCAATGCCGCCGCCGCCGCGGCTCCTGCGCGAATTCCCATGTTACGGACCCCCGAGAATATTTACAAAACGTCAAGACTGATACTGCGTGCGGACGACTGTATAACAGTGCTCGAGAATGGTGAAAGCCCGGGCGGCGAGCGGCCGTCCTGGGGCTTGGCGTCACACCTGGTGGGCGCGGAGAGCTGCGGCGTAAGCCAGCCGGACCCAGTGCGCCATGATGTCGGGGTCGTCGAACGCGTCCGCTGGTATCGTCCAATAGGACATGGGCACGATCTTCCCGGTCTTGCGCTGGTAGGTCCAGCGCCTGGCGCCGGCCGCCTCGAAGGCCACCCCGGAAAAAACGTCGGCCTTCAGCATCAGTTCGCCGGCGAGGTCCACCGCGACCATTAGTCCCTGGTGGAACACCCCTTTGCCGCCGAACATCCGCTTGACCGTCACTGGGCCGAGCGCGGCGAACACATCCTCGATCTCGTCCTGGCGCATACGCGCATTACCTACCTCATTGCAGGGCGAACCGTCATCCAGCGGGCTGTCACGCCCCCGCCGGACCCGATGAAGCGTCCGCAACGGTGGCGCGTTAGGATGATGTGTCCAGGCTGAGGCCGGAAGCCACGGTTCTGCTCATCCTGATCGGCGCGGCAGCGTGGTGCGCCTACGCCACCCAATGGGTGAACTACGGCACCTTCTCGCTGAGCGTGACCAGCTACGTCGCCGACCTTCTCGCTCTGCAGGGCATGCCCGAAGCGCGGGTCGCGCTGCATCGGGTCGGCGCCACCCTGCTTGGCGCCGCGATCGCCGCCATTGCTTTGGGCGTGGGGCGTATCGGGCGGCTCGCACGGCTCCGTATCGCCCGCCTGCTGCCTGGAGCACGCAGGGCGCCGGCGCCGGAAGTGGCCCCCATGGGACAGGCGGGTTCGGCCGGTGACGGGTGATGCGTGCACACAGCGTAATTTTCTCGCTTTT
Source organism: Caulobacterales bacterium (assembly GCA_038206535.1). Taxonomy (GTDB): domain Bacteria; phylum Pseudomonadota; class Alphaproteobacteria; order Caulobacterales; family Caulobacteraceae; genus Acaudatibacter. The sequence goes on along the minus strand of JBBRAV010000023.1, from coordinate 41,695 downwards.
CGGGACGGCTTCTTGCTACAAGCCGCCCCCTCGCGGAGAGACAGCGCGCACGCGCCGCCCCGCAACAACGAGGTTCCAGAACTCCATGCCCGAACTCATCCTGCCCGGTAGCGCTGGCCGCATCGAGGCTCGCTATTCGCCGCGCAAGGACGACACCGCGCCGATCGCGCTGATCCTCGCCCCCCACCCCAAGGCCGGCGGGCACATGAACCACCCCGTCGCGGTACAGATGTTCCACCTGTTCATGAAGCGCGGCTTCAACACCCTGCGCTTCAACTTCCGCGGCGTCGGCCGCAGCCAGGGCGAGTTCGACAGCGGCATCGGCGAGCTGGCCGACGCGGCCACGGCGCTCGACTGGCTGCAGTCGACCAATCCGGCCGCCTCGCAGTGCTGGGTCGCCGGCTTCGATTTCGGCGCCTGGGTCGGCATGCAGCTGCTGATGCGCCGGCCCGAGACCGACGGCTTCATCAGCGTCTCACCGCCGACCAACATGTACGACTTCAGCTTCCTGGCCCCCTGCCCCGCCTCGGGCCTGATCCTGCACGGATCCGCCGACACCGTGGTGCCCAACACCGAGGTGGAAAAGGTGGTCGCCAAGCTGCGCACCCAGAAGGGCATCGTCATCGACTATGAACTGGTCGAAGGCGGCGGCCATTTCTGGACGGAGAACCTCGTCGAGGTCGAGAAGCGGGTCGGCGGCTATCTGGACAAGCGTCTGGCGGCGGACCCGGTCTAGGGACCGAAGTCGGATACGGAAAGCCGCTAAGCCGACTAAAGCCCTAGGGTTGGCCGGACTCGATCGGTGACCTATGGCTGAGCGGCAAACGCCATGCGCCAGAGGGAATCGCACGCCATGAAGACCCGCATCACCGACATGCTCGGCATCGAGCATCCCATCGTTCAGGGGGGAATGCATTTCGTCGGCCTGGCCGAGCTGGCGGCCGCGGTGTCGAACGCCGGAGGCCTGGGGATCATCACCGGGCTGACGCAGGGCACGCCCGCGAAGTTGGCGGCGGAGATCAAGCGGTGCCAGGCGCTGACCGACAAGCCGATCGGGGTGAACCTGACGTTCCTGCCGGCGCTGACGGCGCCCGACTATCCGGGCCTGATCGAGGTGATCATCGACAGCGGCGTCAAGATCGTCGAGACGGCCGGCAACAATCCGCAGAAGTGGATGCCGATGCTCAAGGACGCCGGCATCAAGGTCGTGCACAAGTGCACCTCGGTGCGCCATTCGCTGAAGGCTCAGTCGATAGGCTGCGACGCGATCAGCGTCGACGGCTTCGAGTGCGGCGGCCATCCGGGCGAGGACGACGTGACCAACTGGGTCCTGCTGCCGCGCGCGGCGGAGGAACTGAAGATCCCGTTCCTGGCGTCCGGCGGCATGGCCAACGGACGCTCGCTGGTCGCCGCCCTCGCCATGGGCGCGGACGGGATCAACATGGGCACGCGCTTCATGGCGACGGTCGAGGCGCCGATCCACGACAACGTCAAACAGGCCCTGGTCAACGCCTCCGAACTCGACACGCGCCTGATCATGCGGCCGCTGCGCAACACCGAGCGGGTTCTGGTCAACGCCGGCGTCGAGCGGCTACTGCAGACGGAAAAGGCGCTGGGCGCCAAGGTGACCTTCGCCGACATCGCCGAGGAGGTGGCGGGCGTGTATCCGCGCGTCATGGTCAACGGCGAAATGGACGCGGGCGGCTGGTCGTGCGGCATGGTCGCGGGCCTGATCCACGACATTCCGACCGTGAAGGAACTCATCGACCGGACGATGGCGGAGGCAAACGCACTCATCGGCGAGCGGCTGATGGGGATGTTGGAGGGGTAGAGAAAAACTAAGTGCACCACAAAGTCACGAAGGAAACGAAGAACAAACTGAAGTGACAGCATTTCGCGCCGAAGGCGCAATAAATCTTATGCGTCGATGATTGCGGCTGCGCCGCTTTTCCCTTTTTGTTTGTTCTTCGTGTCCTTTGTGCCTTCGTGGTTGATCTTTTTTTGAGGTAGACCGATGATCAACCGCCTTCTGCTGATTTCCTCAATAAGCCTCGCCTTCCCTGCGTTGGCGCAGGTGAGGTCGGGGGCGGCTGCGATGGGCGATTGGCGGCAGGATGCGCCGGGTGTGGTCCGCCATATCGGGCCGGACGATCTGCCGACGGCGCCGACTTCGGCCAAGGCCTCCCTGGCGGCGATGGTAGCGCGCCCGAACGGCGTAGCGCCGAAGGTTCCAGCCGGGTTCAAAGTCACCCCCTTCGCCAGCCTGGACGGCCCCCGGCAGATCAGGACCGCGCCCAACGGCGACGTCTTCGTCGCCGAGACCGACGCGGGGCGGGTGCGGGTGCTGCGCGCGCCGGCAGGGGCCGAAAAGGCGGCGAGCGTCGCAATCTTCGCCGACGGGCTAGACCGCCCGTTCGGGATCGCCTTCTACCCGGCGGGCCCCCATCCGCGCTGGGTCTATATCGCCGAAAACAATAGGGTGCTGCGCTTTGCCTACACATCAGGAGAGCTCAAAGCGGGCGGCCCTGCCCAGACCGTGGTGGCGAAAATTGCACCCACCAGCGGCATGCACTCGACCCGCGACCTGGCCTTCTCCGCCTACGGCAAGATCCTGTTCGTCTCCGTGGGATCGGGCTCCAACGCCGCCGAGAGCATGAGCGCCAAATCGCCCCAAGCCATCAAGGCGTGGGAGGCGGCGCACGCGGTGGGCGCCGCGTGGGATCGCGACGCCGATCGCGCCGACGTGCTGGCCTTCGATCCCGACGGCGGAGGGCGGCGGATCTTTGCCGACGGCCTGCGCAATTGCGTGTCCATGGCCGTCCATCCCACCACCGGCGCGCTGTGGTGCGTGGTCAACGAACGCGACGGCCTAGGCGACAACCTGCCGCCGGACTACGTGACCAGCGTACGCGCCGGCGGCTATTACGGCTGGCCGTGGTACTATATCGGCCGCCACGAAGACCCGCATCACAAGGGCGAGCGGCCCGACCTGGCCGCCAAGGTGATCGTGCCCGACGTGCTGATCCAGGCCCATTCCGCGCCCCTGGGCATCACCTTCTATACCGCCAAGAGCGGGGCGGCGTTGTTTCCCGACGACTACAGCGGCGACGCGTTCGTGACGTTGCATGGCTCATGGAACCGGGGGCAGAGGACCGGCTACAAGCTCGTCAGGCTGCCGATGCGAGATGGCGCGCCTACCCGCGACTATCAGGATTTCATGACCGGGTTCGTGGTCGACGATCATGGCGTCTGGGGTCGGCCGGTCGGCGTCGCGATGGCGGCGGACGGCGCGCTGCTGGTGTCCGACGACGGTTCGGGGACGATCTGGCGCATCGCGCCGACCAGCCCGAGGAAACACTGACATGAAGATCGCCTGGTTCATCAGCCTCCTGGCCCTGGCGAGCGCGCCTCGCGTCGCGGCCCAGCCTCAGAGCGGATCGGCCCTGTTCGAGGATCGCTGCGCGGGATGCCACGCCCCGGCCGTTGGCGGCCAGGGGCCCAGCCTGACCGGCGTCTTCGGGCGAAAGGCCGGCACGGTGGCCGGCTTCGACTATACGGCGGCGCTGAAAGCGTCCGGCATTGTCTGGAGCAGTGCCAATCTCGACACCTTCCTGGCCGACCCCGGCAAAATGGTCCCCGGTACAGCCATGGCGGTCCACATCCCAGACGCGGGCCAGCGCGCCGCGATCATCGGCTATCTGTCGACCGGGCGCTGACTGGCACGGGGCGCCTAGAGCAGGATTCAGATTTTAGATGAAACCATCTAAAATCTGAATCCTGCTCTAGAAGCAACAAGTTAGACCCTGATTCAACGTTCAGAGCTGTCCCGTCTGAACGCATCAGGGTCTAGGGTCTGGCGATGCGGCCGCCGCACAGGGGTCGGGGAACGCCCGTGGTCTCCGGAAATGAGATGGGAAGACCGGTGAAGGTCCGGGCGGCGAGGTAGGCGAAGGCTTCCGCCTCGATGGAATCGCCGCGCCAGCCCAGGCTCTCGGCCGCCGAAACCGCGCCGTCGAAACGTTTGCGGATCGCGTGCATCAGAGTCGGATTATGCCGCCCGCCGCCACAGACGATCACCCGCCGGGGCGGCTGCGAGCAGGTTCGCAGTCCGACGGCGACCGCTTCCGCGGCGAAGGCGGTCAGCGTCGCCGCGGCGTCCTCGAGAGAAAGCCCGCTCACCGGCTCCAGCGAAAAGTCGAAGCGGTCGAGGGACTTGGGACCGCGCGCGCTGAAATGATGGTGGCTGAGGTAGGCGGCCAGGACGGTCTCGTCGACAGTCCCTGCGCGGGCCAGCGCGCCGCCTTCGTCGCAACGCGCACCGGTGCGCGCCTGCACCAGCTGGTCGATCATGCCATTGGCCGGGCCGGTGTCGAAAGCCTCGAGCAGGCCGCCCTCTCCGACAAAGGTGACGTTACCGACGCCGCCCAGGTTGAGCACGGCGATCGGCGGCTTCAGCCCGGACCACTGGGTGAGCGCCTGATGATAGATCGGGGCCAGCGGCGCGCCGTGGCCGCCGGCGGCCACGTCGGCGCTGCGGAAATCATAGGCGACCGGCAGGTCGAGGCTCTGGGCGATACGGCGGGCGTCGACCAGTTGCACGGTGCGGCCGGTGGGGTTTTGCGGCGTCGGCGCCTCGTGCAGCACCGTCTGACCGTGCACGCCGACAAAATCCAGGCTCTTGGCGGAGACGCCCGCGGTGTCCAGGAATTCGCGCGCGGCGAGCAAATGTTCATCGGCGATGGCGCGGGCGGCGCGCCCGAACACCAACGGCGGGGTCGTATTGCGCGCCCAAGACCTGGCCGCCGCCGTCGCCTCCTCGATGACAGCCCGCGTCGCCGCGCCGAGCTTGCGCTCTCCGGCGGGACCGAACGAGGCGATGGTTTCGCCGTCGGTCTGCAGCACCGCCATGTCGACCGCGTCGAGCGACGTGCCGGTCATGAAACCTAGGACTCGCACGCGCCGACCTTCGCGCGGATTCGGTCAGGCGCCAAGGTCGGGTTGAGGCGCTAAGGGCAAAGCGCCACGACTTGACGTCGACCGGGCTCGCCCGGTAGCTAGCGGCCATGCACGCTCGCGCCCTCACCCGCTCGCGCTATTACCGCTCGCCCATTTAGCGAGCGGCCGGTCAGACACGCCAGCCGCACACCGGTCGGCGGCGGCTCGTTAGATGGAGGCGGTCCCCCGGCCGCCACCCTTGAAGGAGCCGTTCCATGGACACCCCTCTGACCTTCACGCCGCGTTCGGACCTCGTCCGCCTGCTGATCGAGCGTGGCCATGTCTATCAGGCGACCGATCTGGAAGGGCTGGACACGGCCGCCCTGCAAGGCCCCCTCTCCGCCTACATCGGCTTCGACGCCACCGCGCCCAGCCTGCATGTCGGCAGCCTGGTGCAGATCATGACGCTGAGGCGGCTGCAAAAGACCGGTCATCGGCCAATCGTGCTGATGGGCGGCGGCACGACAAAGGTGGGGGATCCCTCCGACAAGGCGACGCAGCGACCGATGCTGACCGATGCGGCGATTGCCGAAAACCTCGCAGGCATCCGCAAGGCGTTCGCGCCGTTCCTGGGCTTTGGCGACGGGCCCACCGACGCGATCATGGTCAACAATGCCGACTGGCTGGAGAAGCTCGGCTACATCGAGTTCCTGCGCGACTATGGGGTCCACTTCACGATCAATCGCATGCTGACGCTGGAGTTCGTTCGCAATCGCATCGACAACGAGCTGCCGCTGACCTTCCTGGAATTCAACTACATGCTGATGCAGGCGGCCGATTTCCTGGAGCTAAAGCGGCGCCATGGGTGCACGCTGCAGTTCGGCGGCTCCGAGCAGTGGGGCAATATCGTCAACGGCATCGACCTGATCCGCCGCGTCGACGGCGGCGCGGCTTATGGCGTGACCGCGCCGCTGGTGACCACCGCTTCGGGCGTGAAGATGGGCAAGACGGTCGACGGCGCCGTCTGGCTCAATGCCGAGATGCGCAGCCCGTACGACTACTGGCAATTCTGGCGCAACACCGAGGACGGCGACGTCGGTCGCTTCCTTCGCCTGTTCACCGAGCTGCCGCTCGAAGAGATCGCCCGCTTGGAGGCGTTGCAAGGGGCAGAGATCAACGAAGCCAAGAAGGTGCTGGCCAACGAGGCGACAACCCTTCTGCATGGAGCCGACGCCGCGGCCGCCGCGGCCGGCGCATCACGCGCGGCGTTCGAGGAGGGGCGGCTGTCGGCGGACCTGCCGACGATCGAGATTGCCAGCACCGACCTGAGGGCCGGCGTCGCGCTGGCGACCCTGGCGGCCGACGGCGGCCTGGCCGCCTCGCGCTCGGAGGCGCGCAGGCTGGCGCAGGGTGGCGGCCTGCGGGTCAACGACAGCGCAGAAACCGACGGTCAGCGGCTGATCACCCTCGCCGACTGCAACGCCGAGGGGTTGATCAAACTGGCGGCAGGCCGGAAAAAGATCGTGCTGATCAAACCCGTATGAAGGAGCTTCCATGACGATCGACGCCGGTGACCCCGCCCCCGATTTCGCCATGCCCGCAGAGGACGGCCCGATCTCGCTGTCGGCTCTGAAGGGCAAGATCGTGGTGCTGTATTTCTATCCCAAGGACGACACCTCCGGCTGCACCAGCGAAGCAAAGGCGTTCACCCAGGCCGCGGGCGAATTCGCGGGAGCGGGCGCGGTGGTCGTCGGCGTGTCGAAGGACACCGTCGCCAGCCATGGCAAGTTTCGCGCCAAGTACGGCCTCACACATCTTCTCGGCTCCGACGCGGATGGCGACGTAGTCGAGCGCTATGGCGTATGGGTCGAGAAAAACATGTACGGACGCAAGTACATGGGCATCGAGCGCGCGACTTTTCTGATCGACGGCGCGGGCGTCGTGCGGCGGGTCTGGCACAAGGTGAAGGTGCCCGGCCACGCGGCCGAGGTTTTGGCCGCCGCGCGGGCGCTCGCCCAGGCAAGCCCTTCCTAAGAGAAGGGACTGGCGCCCCGTCCATTTACCGAGCGCTTATGCGTCATAGGCGACGTCCCGGCGGATGCACCCGACGTCGCGGCTGGCTTGGCGTGCGTCAGCTCGACCCCACTATCGACGGCCCGGCGACCCGTGACCATCCACAGTTGCGCGAAGCCGGTGTCGGAGACCAGGGTCAACCCTGGGGGAGGTTTGAACGGGCCGGCGGCGTCCTCCAGGTCGGCGTTCATCACCAAAACATAGTCGAACCCGGACCGCCAATGTCGCAGGTAGACGGGGTCGCCTTCACGCCAGGGCCGGCCGAGCGCGCTCACCGAAGCCAACGGCCCGCCATTGTGTTCGACTTGGCGGTCCCAGTCGCCCACCACCCGCAGCGGCTGCAGTCCCTTGGCGGAAAACAAATTGGGCACGAAGGCACGGCGCAGCGGCGTCGCCAACGCCGCATAGTGGCGGAAGGTGGGATCGCTCAGGCTGGACATGTAGCGCCCGCTGGGCGCGCTCCATTTGACACTCAGCATCGGATTGTGCTGCAGGGGCAGGATCCGGGCGCCGGGCGGGACTGTGGAGACCGCGCGCCGGACCGCCCACATGTCGGCGTCCATCGCGCGCCAGTTCCAGGTCAACCAGGCGGTCTGGCCGACGACCAGGGCGAGCGCCGGCGCCACGAAGCGAGGCCCCCAGCGCGCCTCGACGGCGGGGCGGAGGCGCACCGCGCCGAGCAGGACGAGAAGCGCCACGGTAGGAAAACGCTGCGCGATCCAGCTTCCGCCGGCGGCGTGATCTGGCGCGAGAATGGAGAGCGCCGCCAGCATTCCTCCGACGAGCGCCAGGCCGGTGTGAACGACCAAGTCTCCCCGATGCGTGAGCCAGGCGGCCATCGCGATTAGGATGGTCGTCATCGACAGGCCGACGATCAGATTGTAGGCGGACAAAGGCGTCAGCAGGGCGAACGCCTTGTAGAGCAGCAGCCCGTACACGACGCTTCCGCTCTGCGAGTCCGATCCCGGCAGCATGCGCGCGAACATGGCCAGCGGCAGAAGCGGACCAAGGCACCACGCGCAGGCCACGACGGCGGCGCCCACCCTCGCACCCATGGTGCGCCAGCGCGCGGGCCATGGAGGCGCCGCTCCAAACGTCAGAGCCCATACGAGGGCTGCGTAGAAGAAGGGGGCGTAAAGGTGATCGACGGCCAGGAGAGCCGCGAGCAGCGCCCGGGTCGGCCCGACGAATCCACCCAGGCGGCGCTGCATCCAGGGGTCCGCCGCCGCCAGCAGCAGGGCGAGGCTGATGCCGATCTGGAAATTGAGAAAGCCCATCAGAAACGTCGTCGACCACGCGGCCAGCGGAAACAGCACTTGCCATGAGTGAAAACGGTGGAAGACGACGCGGCTGAGACAGAGCAGGCCCAGCGGGGGGCCGACAGCAGCGATCATCACCGCCAGGAAACCGGCAAGTTGCGCCGACGCAACCGAACTGAAGGCGGCGACCACGAGATCGGCGCCCAGATTGGTCGAGGCCCTGGACCAGTCGACGACGTAGAAGGCGGAAAGCGCGGGGTCCCGCGCGCCTCCGGACAGAAGCCAATACCTGGCCAGATGGTTGGGATAGTCAACGAGCGGCGGCACGCTGACGACAACAAAAGGCACGAGAATAGTCAGAAAGCCACAGCCGACGATGATCCAGTCGGCCCGCGGCGACCATCCCATTCGGCAGAGACGCCGACCGGGAAGCCGTTGCATGGCATCGGCCGCTTTGTCGGTTGCACGAAAGAAGGGTGGCCGTCGCGCGCTGTCCATATCGTCAGTCGTCACCCCGGCGTCCGCGCAATCAGCCAGGAAACCCGGCAGATACGGGCCGAACCGAGGCGCATAGCGGCTTGCAATCGATTCGCCTATCGAGGCATATCGCGCGAACCCCGTAAGAAACCGAGAGAAACTGTCTTGATGGATTACCGACGCGTCGCTCTCCTCGCCCACCGGTTCCTTAATCTGCTTCCCGAACGTCATCTTTACATCCGCTCCGGCAAGGAGGTTCGCGGCTTCGTTCTCACACCAGGCCACCAGATCTTGATCGCTGGCATCCTCTTCGTCAGCGCCGGCTGGATGACGCTCGCCACCGGCGGCATGCTCTATGAAGCGGTGTCGCGCGCCAGAGCGGAATCCGAGATTACCCAGACGCAGGCGAAGTACGAACGTTGGATCGCCGACCGCCAGGCGCGTCTCGACAGCGCGCTCGCCCAACTGAACGCTCCGGCCAATTCGATGGTCGACCTTGCCAATACGCTCGAGAAGCGTCACGCCGCCTTGGCGATGCTGCTGACACAGGCGAAGGACGCCCCCGGCGCCGTGGCCGCCCTCGCCCCGGTCGTCTTCCATCCGGACGGCCAACCCGGCGGCGCCCCGATCCAGAAGCTGCAGGCGGTCCAGGCCGACCAGGAAAAGGTCATAGAGGCGGCCGGTTCGTTCGCACGCAATCGCGCCGACAGGCTGCGACTCGCGTTCCGGCTGGCGGGCCTGGATCCCAACGTCTACGCCGGGCGCGGCGGCGCTCTGGGAGGACCGCTCATCGGCGCCAAGGATCCTCGCGCCCTGGCCGCCATCTTGGACGTCGACGAGACGTTCGCGCGCCGCATTCAGCGGGCGGCGATCGACTTGTCGGACCTGCGAGGCCTTAGCGATACGGCGCGGACCCTGCCTCTGGGCAGACCAGCGGAAAACACCCCCGAGAGCAGTGGCTTTGGCGTACGACTGGACCCTTTCACCGGCCAGCCGGCGTTTCACTCGGGCCAGGACTTCGCCGGCGCCTTCCTGGCGCCTGTAGAGGCGACGGCGCCGGGGGTCGTCTCGTTCACGGGCGTGCGCACAGGCTACGGCAACACGGTCGAGATCGACCATGGTCATGGCTTCAAGACCCGCTACGCGCACCTTCAGTCCATTTTCGTCTCCGTCGGACAACAGGTCGCGTTGGGCCAAAAGCTTGGGGCCATGGGATCGACGGGCCGCTCGACCGGAACCCACCTTCACTATGAGGTGTGGGTCGACGGCCGCGCGCAGAACCCGATGCGTTTCCTGAAGGCGGGCGACTATGTGCAGCAGACTGGGTAGCGCGCTTTGTCCGCGCGGCGGCAATCTCTGTCATGGACATGCAAGGCGATAAAGACAGGCGAAACGGCGGGAGCGAGAGGGCGAGGTCCAATTCCCTCGACCTGCGTCTGCAGAACGGGTGATCGATGAGCGATCTGAGACTTGTGCACGTCGTCGACGACGACGAGGCGGTACGGGAAGGGGTAACGATACTGCTTGAAGCGTCGGGCTATGATGTCGAGGCTCATGAGTCCGGCGCGGCGTTTCTGGGGGCCCTCGACAGCCTCTCGCCCGGTTGCGTGCTTCTGGATATGCATATGCCGGAGATCAGCGGCCTCGACGTTCAGGTGGCCCTGCGAGAGCGGGGCGTCGAATGGCCGGTGATCGTGCTCACAGGTCAGGGCGATATCAGCATCGCCGTTGGCGCGATGAAGAACGGCGCTTTCGAGTTCATCGAAAAACCTTACGAAAACCAGATGCTTCAGGAGACCCTTCACGACGCGTTCGACAAGCTCGAAACACTCACGGAAGCCTCCGCGAAGATCACCCGCGCCCGCGACCTGATCGCCCGGCTGTCACAGCGTGAGTACGAGATCGTTCAGGGGCTCCTGGCCGGCCTGCCCAACAAGATCATCGCCTATGAGCTGGACCTCAGCGTGCGCACGGTCGAGGTGTATCGCGCGAACGCCATGGAAAAATTGCAGGCGCGCGGCTTGTCCACCGCCATTCGCCTCGCGCTCACGGCCGGCGTTCAACCGCTGGAGGAAAAGCGCAGCCAAGGCTAGCGCGCTTTGGCGCTGGCGGCCCGTGGGCGGTCAGTCCTCGGTCGCGTCCCGGGTGGCGCCCACTCGCTGAGCCAGTGAAGCGGCCATGAACCGGTCGAGATCGCCATTGAGCACGCCCTCCGTGTCGGAGGTTTCGACCTGGGTGCGGAGATCCTTGACCATCTGGTAGGGCTGCAGAACGTACGAGCGGATCTGATGTCCCCAGCCAATGTCGGTCTTGTTGTCCTCGACGGCTTGAGCGATCGCGTCGCGGCGCTGGAGTTCCGCCTCATACAGACGAGCGCGCAACATCTTCCACGCCTGCTCGCGGTTCTGGTGTTGTGAGCGCTGGTTCTGGCAGGCGACGGCGATTCCCGATGGGATGTGTGTCAGACGAACGGCGGAATCGGTCTTGTTGACGTGCTGTCCGCCCGAGCCGCTGGCCCTGTAGGTATCGGTGCGCACATCCGAAGGGTTGATCTCGATCTCGATCTTGTCGTCGACCACGGGATAGACCCACACCGACGCGAACGAGGTGTGGCGCTTGGCTGCGGAGTCGAACGGCGAGATCCGCACCAGTCTGTGAACGCCAGCCTCGGTCTTCAGCCAACCATAGGCGTTGGTCCCGCCGACGCGGATGGTGGCCGACTTGATGCCCGCCGTCTCGCCGTCGGTTTCCTCGATCAGCTCGACCTCCATGCCATGAGCGGTGGCCCAACGCGTGTACATGCGCAGCAGCATGGCCGCCCAGTCGGCGGACTCGGTGCCGCCGGCGCCGGAATTGATCTCCACGAAGGAGTCGTTGGCGTCCGCCTCGCCTGACAGCAGGGCTTCCAATTCCGCGCGCGCGACGAACGCCTGCAGGCTCTCGAGTTGCGCCTGGGCGTCGTCCAGCGAGGCCTCGTCACCCTCGGCCTGGGCCATTTCGGCGAATTCCAGCGCGTCCGCCCGCTCACGCTCGACCCGCCGGACCGCCTCGACCTGGGTCGCCAGGCGCGTGCGCTCGCGCATCACGCTCTGCGCGGCGTCGGGATCATCCCACAACGTGGGATCTTCGACTTTCGCATTCAGTTCATGGAGGCGTCTTAAGGCAGGCGCCCAGTCAAAGACGCCTCCTGAGCAGCCCTATGGACCGCTCGATATCAGCCCCTAAGGCCTCGATATCAGCACGCATGAAAATACAGCCTTGAATCTGGCGTCGAAGTGGGCGCGCCTGTTAGCCCGCCCGGCGGTTCAATACAACTGCGGGAATTGGCAAAAACCGAAACCAGATGGCGACGACCAGGCGCAACTACGGTCGATCGGCTGGCGAGCGCTCCATATCGCGAGCGCCGAATGTGCGTCCCCAGGCCAGGGCGCCAGGACCCTGTGGCTGCAATCCTCAGTCGCGCTCGCTGAGGGGCTCGGGCGGCCGGATAGCCTGAGGCGTGTCCGACGACGGCTGGGACGGCGTCGGCGAGAACGGCCCGGAGGGAAAGAAAGTCGAATCTCCTGGCGGCCCCGTGTCGAAGGCATCCGGAGGCGGGGGCCTGGGCTGGGGTTCGGTGCCGGGGCGGAATCCCTCGCGATTGGGGCCGATCTGAGCGAACTTGGTGTTGGGCGGCGCCTTGAAGTCCAGCGACGGCAAGCCCTTGAGCGCTTCCTGCATGAATTCGACGAAGATCGGCAGCGCCGCGACGGCGCCGGTTTCTCCCTTCCCCAGCGAGCGGTTGTCGTCGAAGCCGGTGTAGACGGCAACGACGATCTGGGGGGAGAATCCCACGAACCAGGCGCTGCGGAAATCATTGGTGGTTCCGGTCTTGCCGCCGATCGGACGCCCAAGGACGGACGCGGCCGCGCCGGTCCCACGCAGGACCACGCCCTCCAGCATGGTGTCGATCTGATAGGCGGTAATCGGATCGATCAGCTGATCGCCCGACGGCTTGATGTCGGGACCGTCGTCACCGATGAATGCGGCGTCGCACGTGGAACAGGACCGGCGATCGGCGCGGTAGACCGCCGCCCCATCGCGGTCCTCCACCAGCTCGATCAGATGCGGCGTGACCTTGCGGCCGCCATTGACGAACGCGGAATAGCCGCCCGCCATGCGAAACGCCGTGGTTTCGCCGGCGCCCAGGGCCATGGCGAGCACCGGGTCCATGGTGTCGACCACGCCAAAGCGTTTAGCCGTGGCGACGATCTTCTGCATGCCGACTTGCTGGGCGATCCGCACCGTCATGGTGTTGAGCGAAAGCTCCAGGCCGCGGCGGAACACCAGCGGGCCGAAGAAGTGGTGCTTCTCATAATTCTCCGGGCTCCAGGCCTGGCCGTTGAAGCCGCGCAACGTGATCGGTGCGTCCAGCACGACGCTGGCGGGCGTGAACTGGCCGCTCTCCAGCGCCGTGGCGTAAACGAACGGCTTGAACGACGAACCGGGCTGGCGATAGGCCTGGGTGGCGCGATTGAAGCTGTTCAGCGAATAGCTGTAGCCCCCCACCATCGCCAGCACCCGGCCGGAGTTGGGCTCCATGGCCACGAGGGCGCCGTTGACCGCCGGTATCTGCCGCAGGTGAAAGCCGCCGTCGATCGACTCGACAAAGATCAGGTCGCCGACGGCAAGGGGACGGCTCGCATTGGCCCAGGCGACATCGCCGCCGTTCAGCAGACCGGTGCTGTTGTCGGCTGCGACCTGCACCCGCACCGCCCCACCGCGCGTATCGGTGACGACCGCGGCGACCCATTTGCGACGTTCAGCCGGCGGCGCCTTGGCGAGGGTCGCGTTCTGCCAGCCCGGCGTGATGTCGACATGGCCCCAGGCGCCGCGCCAGCCATGGCGGTGGTCATAGGTCTCCAGACCGTCCATGAGGGCAATGCGGGCCGCGGTCTGCAGGCGCGCATCCAGCGTGGTGCGCATGTAATAGCCGCCCTTGTCGACGTCGGCTCCCACCGAGTGAATCTTCACCGCCTCGCGGTGGGTTTCGGCGACGAAATAGTCGGCGTCGTGGTATTTCGTCCTGGACGGCGTTTCGACCTTGAGATCGTCGGCCTTGGCCCTGGCCGCCTCGTCCGAGGGTACGAAGCCGAGACTGGCCATTTCATCGAGGATCATGTTGCGGCGACGCAGGGCGGCCGCCTTCTGTTTGACGGGCTGGTAGTTGTCGGGCCCCTTGGGCAGGGCCGCCAGATAGGCGCACTGGGCCAGCGTCAGGTCGGAGATCGACTTGCCGAAATAGTTATAGGCCGCGGCGCCCACGCCGTAGGAGCGATAGCCCAGCCAGATCTCATTGAGATAAAGTTCGAGGATGCGGGTCTTGGTCAGGGCGTGCTCGAGTCGCGTGGCCAGGATCGCTTCCTTCAGCTTGCGGCCCACCGAGACGTCGTTGTTGAGCATGATGTTTTTGGCGACCTGCTGGGTGATCGTCGATCCGCCTTCCGGTCGCCGGCCCTGCAGCACGAAGGAAATGTCCTTGAGCAGCGCCCGCGAGGTGCCCCCCATGTCGACGCCGCCGTGCCGGAAGAAGTTATGGTCCTCCGCGGCGAGGAAGGCCTGGATCAGGCGCGGCGGCATCTGATCGTAGGGCACGTAGATCCGTCGCACCTTGGAGAACTCACCTATCAGCGTCCCGTCCCAGGCGTAGACCCGCGTCGCCGTCGGCGGATGATAGTCGGCCAGATCGGAAACGCTCGGCATCGAATAGAACAACACGCCCGCATAGATCGCCGCCGCCACGCTGGCGACGGTGACCGCGCCCAGCACCGCGACGCCCCGCATGGCGATCCGCCGTCCCAAAAATATCAAAACGCGCGAACCTCCGCGAAGCGCCCTCTCCGTCGCCCGGTTGCTCTAGCAACGTTCGCGGCGGGCGCCAACGCCGGTCCTGCGGGCTTGCCGCCGACCAGGTCGCGATAGCAAGATGGGAGGCCCAGGCAGGAGTCCTGATCGCGTGTCGACGAGCGGAACACTCGCCGGCGGCGGGCCTCCTGTACAAAATTGCTGAAACAGAACGGACAACCGCGGGAAAACATGGCCAACCCACCCAAAGCGCCGCCACCGGAGCGTATCGAGGGCCAGCCCTCCTATTGGTTGATGAAATCAGAACCCGAAAAGTACTCATGGTCCGATCTGGTGCGTGACGGTCGCACACGTTGGGACGGCATCCGCAACCACCAGGTCGCGATCTATTTGCGCTCGATGCGTCTGGGGGACCTTGGGCTGTTTTATCACAGCAATGTCGGCCTGGAGGTGGTCGGAGTCGTGCGAGTGGCGAAGGAGTCGTATCCGGATCCCACTGATCCGACCGGGCGCTTCGTCGCTGTCGACGTGGTCCCCCACCAAGCGCTCTCCAAGCCCGTCACCCTGTCCCAGATGAAAGCCGCTCCGGCCTTGAGCGACCTGCCGATGTTTCGCCAGTTTCGTTTGTCGCTGGTTCCCGTGCGTCCCGCCGAATGGGCCACGATCATGGCCCTGGCGGGCGATATCTGAGGGCGCTGGAGAGTGTTTCGCCTAACCCGATTGCGTTGCGGGCAGCGGCGGAGGCAGAGGCGGACCCATAGGGTGGGCCTGGACCACCGCCTTGGTTTTGCCGGCAGGGGCCGCCGCATCGGACTGGCCGTCGAAGTACGCGTCGATGGCGCCGGCGATCGCGTCGGTGAGCTTTCTTCTCTCGGTCAGATCGGTGAGGCGGGCCTGGTCGCGGGGACTGGTGATGAAGCCCATCTCCAGGAGGACCGCGGGTACGTCCGGAGCCAGAAGGACAAAGTACCCCGCGTCGCGTCGCGTGTTCGGCAAGAGATCGATCTTGTCGCTGACCCGGTCGACCAGCAGGCCGGCGAACAGCGCCGAGCGATTGAGGGTGCTACGCTGAGTGAGATCGAGCAGGATACGCCCGACGCCCGGATCGCCCGCGCGATCGCCATGGCGACTGAACCACTCGCGCTGTCCCAGCACCTCGCTCACCCGTGTCTCGCCGTGATCCGACAATGTATAGACGCTGGCTCCGTGCGTGCCGGGATCGCTTCCGGCCGAATCGGCGTGCAGGGAGATGAACAGGTCCGCTCCGGCGCGGCGAGCGATCTGGACGCGCACCGCCAGCGGTATGAAGACGTCGGAATCGCGCGTCATCACCACCCTGTAGCGGCCGCCGCGCTCGAGCCGCTTGCGCAGGGCCAGTGCGGTGGCGAGGGTGATGTCCTTCTCGTCGAGTACGGCCGCCGTGGCGCCCGGATCATGCCCGCCGTGCCCGGCGTCGACCACGATGACCTTGCGGGGCCGCTGGGGGCCTGCCCTCTTCAGCGCGGCGAGCGGAGCGGTCGAGGCAATCGCACGCGCGGCGGGTTGACGCGGCTGGGTCGTGCGTCCAGACGGCCCCGCGAGGCGTCTGCGTTGCGTGACGTCGCTCGTGACTCGCGCGGTCTCGGCTGACGGTGCGTCCGCCCCGACCACGTCGACGACGTAGCGATAGGCCTTGCCGGGCGCCGAGGGCGGCAAGGCGAAGCGGTGGGTGATCCTCCCGGCGCGACAGAGGTCGAGAACCAGGCGCGCGCCGCCGGAGTAGCTCTGAAGACGCCAGAGCTTGACCAGCCCAAGACCGCCGCCGGGCGATTCATCGTCGGCGTCGGCTGTCCCGGCAGTCGCCCCGGGCACCGATAGGACAAGACGCCTCGGATCGTCATCGGGGGGTGCCATTCGCGTGGACAATGGACGGTCGCTCTCGATCACTACGCGGGTCCCACTCGAGTCTCCGCCAAAGCGCACGACGAGGATTGTCGCGGGATCCGCGGTCGTTTGGGCCGCGGCGAATACAGGCGAGCACGCAACGGCGAGCGCACCCGCCACGATAACGCGCGCCAACCAGTTCGACAGACCGTTCGCGCGCGTCCGGCGCATCATAACCTCAGCCCAGCTAGCGGGATCGAGGCTGCTTATGCCGCTCCGAGCGTAGAGAAATCGTTAAGGGAATCGATTCTGACGCCTTCCGACCAGTCGCGCCATGGCGGAGGCTCTGCCAAACCATCGCTTCCCTTCCATCGTCGCTTCCCATAAAGTGAACGACGCGCATGCGCCGTCTCCGAGGACATCAGCGAGTTGCGCGCCCTTCGCGTCGGGCCAGCGCCATATTTCGGCGTGACGCATCATCCTAACCGCGCCTTAGAAATAGAGCGCGAGCTCGAGATTAACCCATGGGCAGCGCCGCCTGCGATTCGATATCGACCCTTGCCGCCGCGGCGCCTCGCCGCCGCGCGGTCCACGATGTCTCGGTCTTCCGCGCGCGCGCCCGCAGCCGGCGCCCGGACCCTCCGTCCGTCGAGCGCCCCGGAGACATGTTGAATGCCCAAGAAAATGCTTATCGACGCCGCCCACGCGGAGGAAACCCGCGTCGTCGTTCTGGACGGCTCCAGGGTTGAGGAGTTCGATTTCGAAAGCCGCGCCAAGAAGCAACTGCGCGGAAACATCTATCTGGCAAAGGTCACGCGGGTAGAACCGAGCCTGCAGGCGGCCTTTGTCGAGTACGGCGGCAACCGCCACGGCTTCCTGGCCTTCAACGAAATCCACCCCGACTACTACCAGATCCCGCACGCCGATCGCGAAGCCCTCATGCGCGAGGCGGACGAGGACGACGACGATCATAGCGGCCCCCCTGCCCGAGCGACCGACGAGGACGGCGAGGCGCTGGGCGCCGAATCCCTCGGAGGGGACGATGACGACGAGATCGACGAGGAGATCGCGCGCCGCCGTCGGCGCCTGATGCGCCGCTACAAGATCCAGGAAGTCATCAAGCGCCGTCAGATCATGCTCATCCAGGTCGTCAAGGAAGAGCGCGGCAACAAGGGGGCGGCCCTGACGACCTACCTCTCATTGGCAGGCCGCTATTGCGTCCTGATGCCCAACACCGATCGCGGCGGCGGCATAAGCCGCAAGATCACGGCGGCCAACGATCGCAAGCGATTGCGCGCGGTCGTCGCCGACCTGGACGTGCCCCAGGGCATGGGACTGATCGTACGCACCGCTGGCGCAAAGCGCACCAAGGCGGAAATCAAGCGCGACTATGAGTACCTTTCCCGCGCCTGGAGCAACATTCGCGACACCACCCTGCATTCGATCGCACCGGCGCTCATCTACGAAGAAGAAGATCTCGTGAAACGAGCGATCCGCGACCTTTACGACAAGGATATCGACGGCATCTGGGTGCAGGGCGAGGCGGGGTACCGCGAGGCCCGGGATTTCATGCGCATGCTGATGCCGTCGCAGGCCAAGAAGGTTCAGCCCTATCGCGAGCCGACGCCCCTGTTCGTGGCGCACAAGATCGAAGACCATCTCAGCCAGATCTATTCCCCGGTCGCTCCGCTGCGATCGGGCGGCTATCTGGTGATCAACCAGACCGAGGCGCTGGTCGCCATCGACGTCAACTCCGGAAGAGCAACACGCGAGCGCAACATCGAAGCGACCGCGCTGAAGACCAATCTGGAAGCCGCGGAGGAAACCGCGCGCCAGTTGCGTCTGCGCGACCTCGCCGGCCTGATCGTGATCGATTTCATCGACATGGACGAGGGCAAAAACAACCGGGCCGTCGAAAAGGTCCTCAAGGACTGCCTCGCCCGCGACCGTGCGCGCATACAGGTCGGCAAGATATCGTCGTTTGGCCTGATGGAGATCAGCCGCCAGCGCCGTCGCACCGGAATCCTCGAAGGCACCACCCACGTATGCCCCCATTGCAATGGGGCCGGCCGTGTTCGCTCGGTGGAATCCAGCGCTCTGGCGGCCTTGCGCGCCGTCGAGATGGAGGCGCTCAAGGGCGGCGGCGACGTGGTCATTCGCGCGCCGCGTGACGTCGGTCTCTACATCCTAAACCATAAGCGGGAATACTTGACCCGCCTGCTGCGCCGCAACGGCCTGTTCGTGATCATCGTCGTCGACGACGCCTTGGCGCATGCCGATTTTGAGATCGAGCGGACATCAGATGTCCCTCATGCGCCGCCGATCGATTGGGACGACCAACCCGACACCGGCGCCGAACCACACGATGATCTGGACGACGACTTCGAGGACGAGGACGAAGAGGCGGTCGCGGCCGAGGACGCGGAAGACGACGCCTTCGCGGACGCCGACGATGAAGACGACGAAGACGACGAGAACGAAAAAGCGAACGAAGAGGCCGTGTCGGGGGACGCCGGCGGCGACGCGGAAAGCGGTCGGCGTAGAAGCCGTCGCCGTCGCAGAGGTCGCCGCGACGAGGCCGTGTCGGCGCCCGCCGCCGCAAACGCGCCGCCGTCCGTTCAGGCCGAGGAGCGCGTCGTCGAGGGCGATGCGGAGAGCGAAGCGGGCCGGCGGCGTCGACGGGGACGCCGCGGTGGACGGCGTCCGCGCGACGAGGTGCGCGTAGCCGACGTGTACAGCTGGTCATGGCCTGCCCGACTGAGCGGCGAGGATCCCTACGAATGGCGCGGCCCACTCGAGCGGCCCACCACCACGAGCGAGGGCGATCCTGCGGTCGCCGCAGCGCCGGAGGCCGCCGTGCAGCCCGTCGCGACGGCTGAAGCACCGACCTCCGACATGGCCGCCTGGCTGGCGACGCCGGCGTCCGCCGAGATCGTTCCGCCCGCGCCCGCCGAAGCAACCGCTGAAGCATCCGCCGACGACATGTGGGTGGAACTGCCGAGCGAACCTGAACGGGCTCCACGCCCCCGCCGCGCTCGGGGACGCAGTCGAGGCGATGGCGCCGCCCCGGCCGCCCGACAGGCGATTGACCCAGTCGAGGCGATCGCCGCGGTAGAGGCCAACGGGCCGGCCGCCGTGGAGGCGGAAGCGGAGGCGGAAGTCGTCATGCCGACTGTAGGCGCCGACGCGAACACCGAAGCCGAACCAGCCCCATCCGACGCTGTGGCCGGCGCAACGCCCACGCCCGCGGAATTATCGGAGGCGCCGCGCGAGGTCGAGCCGCCGCGTTCCGATCCGGCCGAAATTTCGGCGCCCCCCGTGGCTCCGCGTCGCGGGTGGTGGCGCCGGAGTGTCTGAAGGGCTAAGGCTGTGTCGTCGGGGGCGCAACGGAGACACCCGCTTGAGCTTCCCCTTGCCGCGACAGCTGCTGACTGCGCTGGCATGCGTGGTGGCTGTGTCCCCGGCGACGCGCGCATTTGCTCAGGACCGGGGCATCTCGATCATTCGCGATACCGAGATCGAAGAGATACTGCATGAAGACGGCGATCCGATTTTCGTCGCCGCGGGCCTCGACCCGAAGAGCGTGCAAATACATCTGGTCGGCGACAAGGAGCTCAACGCCTTTTCCGCCGGCGGGCTGCAACTGTTCATCAACACGGGGCTGATCGTCGAGTCACACACGCCCAACGAGCTCACCGGTGTCCTTGCCCACGAGACCGGCCATATCGCCGGAGGGCATATCGCCCGCTCCGGCGCGGCCGGCCGCGCGGCGCTGGGTCCGCTGATCCTGGGCATCGGTCTGGGCGTCCTGGCCGCGATCGCCGGCGCCCCCGACGCCGCCGCGAGCCTGGTCTACTCGTCCGGCTACTTCGCTGAGCTTTCGGTACTGGGCTATTCCCGCGAACAGGAGTCCCGCGCTGATCAGGCGGCGGTCACCTATCTCGAAAAGGCTGGCGAGTCGGGGCGAGGGCTAGTCGATTTCTTCAATTCCTTCAGATACCAGGAAGTGTTCGACGACGAGAAGAAATTCCCCTTCTTTCGCGACCACCCTCTGACCGACGATCGCATCGAAGCCCTGAGCGTGCGTGTGAACGGTCAGCCCCATGTGGGCGTCACCGACGGCCCTCAGGCCATTGCCAAGCACGAGATCATGAAGGCGAAGCTGATCGCGTTTCTTGATGGCCCCGGCCAGACGTTCATCAGCTACCCGATGAGTGATCAGTCATTCCCAGCGCGGTATGCGCGCGCCATCGCCTATTACAAGGAAACCGAAACCGGTCGAGCGGTCAGTGCGATCGACGCCCTGATCGCCGAACAGCCGCGCAACCCCTATCTGTGGGAGCTGAAGGGTCAGGTGCTGTTCGAGGCCGGGCGCGCCAAGGAAGCCGAACCGGCGCACCGCAAGTCGGTCGAGATAAAACCCGACGCACCGCTCCTGCTGGTAAATCTGGGGCAGACATTGATCGCCGAGGGCGATCAGGCGCATGTGGCCGAGGCGGTCGGCTTTCTCAAACATGCCCTGGCGGCCGAAGAGGACAATGCGCTCGCCTGGCGCCTGCTATCGCAAGCCTATGACAGCCAGGGCCTGGACGGAATGGCGCGGCTGGCGACCGCCGAGCAGAACTTCTATCTCGGGCAAATGAACGACGCGCGCGTTTTCGCCGTGCGAGCCCGCGAACTCTTGAAAAAGGACACTCCCGAATGGCGGCGCGCCAACGACATAATTCTCGCCTCGCAGCCGACGGCGAAGCAACTCAAGGAGATCGGGGGCGTCGGTTGAAGCGCGCCGGGGTTCTGGCGGTTATGGGGTTGCTGACGCTCGGCGCCTGCGAGCGCACCGCCGCCGAGGACGACGCTTTCGGCGCCCGCGTTCGGGCCTATCTGCTGAGCCACCCGGAGGTGATTCAGGAGGCGGTCGACAAGTTGCAGCAAAAGGCCGACGCCGACGAGGCGGCCGCCCAGGACAAGGCGCGCCGCGCCCTGCCCGCGTTTCGCGCGGCGGTCGAGCGCGATCCTCGTGACTATGTCGCCAACCCCGACGGCAAGATCACCGTCACCGAATTCTATGACTATCGGTGCGCCCATTGCATCAATGCCGCGCCAAAGGTGCTGGCCCTGATCGCGGCGAACCCCGACCTTCGCTTCGTCTTCAAGGAATCGCCAATCTTCGGTCCGACCTCTCAGCGCGCGGCCCGCGCGGCGATAGCGATCAAAAAGTCCGGCGGCGACTATCTGGGCTACTACAAGACGATGATGGCGACCCGCGGGCTCGACGCCGCCGCGATCGACAGGCTTGCCCTTGCGCATGGCGCAAAGGCCGTCGACCTCGGCCCATCCCCGGCGGCGGACAAGCAGATCGCGGACGTCGGCTCGCTGTTCACCAGACTGGACCTCGGCGGCACGCCCGCGTTCATTGTCGGAAACGACATCGTTTTCGGCGAGGACATGGAGGCGCTGAGCGCGGCGATCGCGAAGGCTCGCGAAGCGAAAGGATAGCCGGAGGAAGGGCGACGAAGTCGGCGCTTGCGCCTCGCGTGACGAATTGACGGCTTCGCGTCGTTCGCTTTTGCGGTTAGTTACGCGCGAACGGAGATGATGGAGATGGATGACGGCAGGGGAGCGTTGAGCGGGCCGGCGGCAGCAATGGACACCGGGGCCGCGGCGTTCGCTTTTCTGTTGCAACTTCTAGGCGTACCCGCGGATGCTGCGGAGATACTTCACCATAGCGGCCGCGCGGCGTTGGACGAGGCGGAAATCCTGCGCGAAGCCAAGCGTTATCCCGTCAAGGCGCGTGCGATAAGCTCCACTCTGGAGCGCCTGGAGAACACGCCGTTGCCGGCTTTGGGCGGGCTGCGGGACGGCGGCTGGCTGGTGATCGGCAAGGTGGCCGAAGGCAAGGTGCTCGTGCAGCACCCCGCGTCGCTCACGCCCGAACTCCTGACTCGCGAAGAGTTCGCCGAACGCTGGAACGGCCGCCTGATTCTGATGGCCCGCCGCGCGACCCTCGCCGACCCCTATCGGCGGTTCGGCGTGGCCTGGTTCGTCGACGCGGTGAAGAAGTATCGCCAGCCGTTGACCGACGTCCTGATCGCCTCGTTCTTCCTGCAGGTCTTCGGACTGCTGACGCCACTGTTCTTCCAGGTCATCATCGACAAGGTCTTCGTACACCGCGGCCTGTCGACCCTGGAAGTTCTCGCGCTTGGCCTGGGCATACTCTCGGTGTTCGAGGTCGTGCTCGGCGGCCTTCGAACCTATCTGTTCGCGCACACGTCCAACCGGATCGACGTCGAGCTCGGCGCGCGACTTTTTCGGCACCTGTTCGCGCTGCCCATGGCCTATTTCCAGGCCCGCAGAGTCGGCGACACGGTTGCGCGGGTCCGCGAGCTGGACACGATCCGACAATTCCTGACCTCCTCGGCGATCACACTCGCCCTCGACCTGTTTTTCGCGATCATTTTTCTCGTCGTGCTGTTCATTTACAGCCCGCTGCTGACCCTGGTGGTCGCCGGCGCCCTGCCGCTCTATGTCCTGCTCAGTCTTGGCCTCACGCCCATCTTTCGCGAACGCCTCAATGAGCGCTTCAAGCGCGGCGCCGAGAACCAGGCGTTTCTCGTGGAGACGGTGTCGGGCGTGGAGACGGTCAAGTCGATGGCCCTCGAACCCGTCATGCAGGCCCGATGGGAGGAACAGATCGCCGCCTATGTGAGCTCGGCGTTCGCCGTCATCGGCGTCGGCAATCTGGCCACCCAGACCACCACCCTGATCAACAAGGTCACCGTCGTGCTGATACTGTTCATCGGCGCCGGACTGGTGATCCACAACAAGCTGACGGTGGGCGAACTGGTCGCGTTCAACATGCTCTCGTCCCAGCTCGCCGCGCCCGTCCTGCGCCTGGCGCAGCTATGGCAGGATTTCCAGCAGGTGCGGATATCGATCGACCGGCTGGGCGACATCCTCAACACCACCCCTGAGCCCGGTCAGACCGGCCAGGCCAGCCTGCCCGCGATCCGCGGCGACATACGGATGGACAACATCAACTTCCGCTACCGGATCGACGCCCAGCCGGTGCTGAAGGCGATTTCCCTGGAGATTCCCGCCGGGCAGGTGGTCGGCATCGTCGGCTCTTCCGGGTCGGGCAAGAGCACCCTGGCCAAGCTCATCCAGCGCCTCTACGTGCCGGAAACCGGCCGCATCATGGTCGACGGCTCGGACCTGTCGCTCGTCGACCCGGCGTGGCTGCGCCGGCAGATCGGCGTGGTCCTTCAGGAGAACGTCCTGTTCAACCGCACCGTTCGGGAGAACATCGCCCTGGCCGATCCGGGGATGCCGATGGAGAGGGTGATCATGGCCGCCGAGCTGGCCGGCGCGCACGAATTCATCGTCGGCCTTCCCGAGGGCTATGGCACCATCATCGGCGAGCGGGGGGCCTCGCTTTCCGGCGGACAACGCCAGCGGATCGCCATCGCCCGCGCCCTGGTCGGCAATCCGCGTATCCTGATCTTCGACGAGGCGACGTCCGCTCTGGACTATGAGAGCGAGGCCGCCATTCAAGCCAACATGCGGCGGATTACCCAAGGACGCACCGTGGTCATTATCGCCCACCGCCTCTCCACCCTGCGCGGCGCCGACCGCATCATCACCATCGAGCAGGGGCGCATGATCGAAGATGGCTCGCACGAGGCGCTGCTGCGCGCCGGCGGCCGTTACTCCGAGCTGTGGCGACTGCAATCGGGCAATGCCTCGCCGCTGGGGGCGACGGCATGAGTGTGCCGGCCCTGTTCACCAATGTTCTGCGCAGGGGCGTGGAGCGCTTCGATCGCAAGGATGAGCGCGAATTCCTGCCCGCGGCGCTGGAGATTCTGGAGACGCCGCCCTCTCCCACCGGGCGTCTGCTGGCCTTTCTCATCGGCGCCTTCTTCGTCATCACGGTTCTCTGGTCTCTCTTCGGCAAGGTGGATGTGCTGGCGACCGCGCCGGGGCGCATTCTGCCGGCAGGGAAGATAAAGATAATTCAGTCGCTCGATCCTGGAACCGTAAAGGCGATCTACGTCCAGGACGGCGACCATGTACGCGCCGGCCAGGTTCTGGTCGAGCTGGACCCGACGATCGCCGTCGCCGATCGCGAGAAGCTGTTTCACGATCTCGTCGGTACGCAACTCGACGTCGCGCGCTTGACCGCGCTCAGACCCATGGCGGAAACCGGGGCCGCACCCGGCCCGCTGATCGCTCCGCCCGACGCCACGCCGGACGAAGTCCAACAGGCCCGCGCCGCGCTTCGCGCGCAGATCGACCAGCAAGAGGCCAAGCTGGCGGGCCTCGATGAACAGATCGCTGAGAAACACGCCGAGGGCGGCGAAGTGGCGGCTTCGATCGCCAAGACCAATGCGGGCCTGCCCATGTTGGTGGAAAAGGCCCGACTGCACCAGAGGCTGCACGACCAGGGGTTTGGCACGAGCTTCGCCTATCTCGACGCCCAGGGAGCGGTGTCCGACGCCCACCGCGACCTCGATGTCTATGCCCAGCGGGGCCAACAGGCGCACGCCGCGGCGGCCTCCCTGCAGAGGCAACGCGCGGAGGCGGTGTCGCAGTTCGCCGCGGGCGTCCTCTCCGACCTCAGCAAGGCTCTCGAAAAACAAAACGAGATGTCTCAGGACCTGATCAAGGCCAGGCGGAAATCCGTCGAAACCACCATCCGCGCCCCTATTGACGGCGTTGTCGAACAAATGGGCGTGCACACCATCGGCGGTGTCGTCACGCCCGCCGAGCGGCTGATGATCGTCGTGCCGGACGATCAACAGCTGGTCGTCGAAGCTCAGCTGCCCAACCGCGACGTGGGTTTCGTGCATGTTGGACAGGAGGTGGCCGTGAAAGTGGAGACCTTCAACTTCACCCGCTATGGCCTCATCCGCGGCAAGGTGCTGGCGCTCAGTCGCGACGCCGTCGCCCCGGCCGATCGGCGCACCGACGATGGTTCGCCGGCGGCCGCGGCGGCGTCTCCGACGCCGTCATCCCCCACCTACACAGCGCGCATAAGCCTCGATCGCTCGTCGATGACCGTCGATGGCGTGGTTCGCGCGCTTCAGCCGGGCATGTCGGTCACCGCGGAGGTGAAGACCGGCCGGCGGACGATCATCGACTACCTGCTCTCTCCGCTGGCCAGGAAGACGAACGAGGCGTTGCACGAACGATAGCGATACGCCGGCTCCAATCCCTCCCCATAAAGGGGAGGGAGGTTAGAAATGCCTCAGATCAGGCCCGCCATCGGCGAGGAGGGATCGGCGTACAAGCGCCTGGGCATTCGACCGGCGAGCCAGGCTTCGCGGCCGGCGATCACCGCGTGCTTCATGGCCCGGGCCATGCGGATAGGATCGCGAGCTTCGGCGATGGCGGTGTTCATCAGGACGCCGTCGCAGCCGAGCTCCATCGCCACCGTGGCGTCGGAGGCGGTCCCCACGCCGGCGTCGACCAGCACGGGGACCTTGGCTTGTTCGACGATCAGATGGATGTTGAGCTTGTTCTGAATCCCGAGCCCCGAGCCGATCAGCGCGCCCAGCGGCATGATGGCGACGGCGCCGGCGTCCTCGAGCTTGCGCGCATAGACCGGGTCGTCGCTGCAATAGACCATGACCTGGAAGCCCTCGGCGGTGAGCAGCTTCAACGCGCGCAACGTTTCTTCCATGTCCGGATAGAGGGTTCGTGTGTCCGCCAAGACCTCGAGCTTCACCAGATCCCAGCCGCCGGCCTCGCGCGCGAGGCGCAGGGTGCGGACGGCTTCTTCTCCGGTGAAGCAACCGGCGGTGTTCGGCAGGAAGGTGAACCGATCGGGTTTCAGATAGTCGACAAGCATCGGCTGACTGGGATCGGACAAATTCACCCGGCGCAGCGCCACTGTGACGATCTCCGCGCCGGCCGCCTCGGCCGCCGCGGCGTTGACGGCGTAGTCCTGGTACTTGCCGGTGCCGATGATCAGGCGAGACCGGAAGGTGCGTCCAGCGACCGTCCAGCTGTCGTGGGGAGGGGAAAGCGTATCCATGGATCAACCGCCGCCGATGAAATGAACGATCTCGATGCGGTCGCCATCGGCCAGGGCGGTCGCCGCGAACAATGAACGGGGAACAATCTCCAGGTTGCGCTCGATGGCGACCTTGCGCCCATCGAGATCGAGCGCGCCGAGAAGCCCACTTAGGTTGGCCACCGCGTATTCGCTAGCTTCGCCGTTCACAATCAGTCTCACGGCGTGAGCTTGTGACGCTGACCGGGCGGCGATACAAGATGCCTTTGGCGCGCGCGGGGCGGAATGACGAAACCGATCTATGTGCTGAGCGGACCAAACCTGAACCTGCTGGGGAGGCGCGAGCCGGAAATCTATGGTCGCGACACCCTGGAGGCGATCCACGCACGATGCGCCGATCGCGCCGCCGGCGTCGGCGCAAGCGTCGTCTGTCGCCAGACGAACCACGAAGGCGTGCTTATCGACTGGGTGCAGGAGGCCGGCGTCGAAGCGAGCGCGCTGATCATCAACCCCGCGGGCTTGGGCCACACCTCGATCGCCCTGTTGGACGCCCTCAAGACGCTCGCTATTCCGATCGTCGAATGTCATCTTTCAAATCCCGCCGCGCGGGAATCCTTTCGGCGGCACACCTACGTCTCCTTGGCCGCGAGCGGAGTCATCAGCGGTTTTGGCGCCGCCAGCTACGAAATGGCGATCGAGGCCGCCCACACCCTGATCTCGCGATCCACCGTCTGAACGCCATCAACAACAAGGCTATAAAGTCGATGCCAACACCCAAGGCCGCCGGCGCGTTCGACACGCGCCTCGTGCGCACACTGGCTGAGATCCTCAACAGCACCGGCCTCACCGAAATCGAGGTGGAGCGTGATGGCCTGAAAGTGCGAGTCGCAAAAACGCTCGTCGGCGGCGCCACCATGATCGCCCAGGCGCCCGCGCCCCAGGTCGTCAGCGCCGCCCCCACGGCCGCCGTGACGGCGCCGACCCCGGCCCCACTCCCGACGTACGCGGGCGAGGTCGTCAAATCGCCGATGGTCGGCACGGTTTATCTGCAACCCCAATCAGGCGCGGCGCCGTTCGCCCGCGTCGGCGACACGGTGAGCGCGGGGCAGACCTTGCTGCTGGTCGAAGCGATGAAGACGATGAACCCGATCACCGCGCCCAAGGCCGGCAGGATCGTCGAGTTCCTGGTCATCGACGCCCAGCCTGTCGAATTCGGCGAGCCTCTGGTCGTGATCGGCTGATCAGGCCATGTTCGACAAGATCCTGATCGCCAATCGCGGCGAGATTGCCCTGCGCATCCATCGTGCATGCAAGGAGATGGGCATAGCGACGGTCGCCGTGCATTCCGAGGCCGACACCAGCGCCATGCATGTGCGCCTGGCCGATGAGAGCGTGTGCATCGGTCCCGCCTCCGCGGCGAAGAGCTATCTCAACATTCCCTCGATCATTGCCGCCTGTGAGATCACCGGCGCGCAGGCGATCCATCCGGGCTACGGGTTCCTGTCGGAAAACGCCCGTTTCGCCGAGATCGTCACCGCCCACGGCTACACCTTCATCGGTCCGCGCCCCGAGCACATCCGCATCATGGGCGACAAGATCGAGGCCAAGCGCACGGTGCGCGCCGCCGGCATTCCGGTCGTGCCAGGGTCGGACGGCGCGATCACCTCGGAAGCCGACGCGGTCGCCGCGGCCGACGCGATCGGCTACCCGGTGCTGATCAAAGCCTCCGCCGGCGGCGGCGGGCGCGGCATGAAGGTCGCGCGCACCCGCGAGGATGTCGTCGAGGCCTACGCCACCGCGCGCGGCGAGGCCGGCGCGGCCTTCGGCGATGATTCCGTCTACATGGAGCGCTACCTCGCCACGCCGCGGCACATCGAGCTGCAGATCATCGCCGACGCCCACGGCAATGTCTGTCACCTCGGCGAGCGCGACTGTTCACTGCAACGCCGGCACCAGAAGATGATGGAGGAAGCCCCCTCCCCGGCCATCGACGCCGCCGCCCGCGCGGCCATCGGCAAGGTGGTCGTCGACGCGATCAAGGCCATCGGCTACCTCGGCGTGGGCACGATCGAGTTTCTCTACGAAAACGGCGAGTTCTTCTTCATCGAGATGAACACACGCCTCCAGGTCGAACATCCCGTGACCGAGGGCATTACCGGCATCGACCTCGTGCGCGAGCAGATCCGTATCGCCGCCGGCCTGCCGCTTTCGTTCACCCAGGACGAGGTCGTCTTCGAAGGCCACGCGATCGAGTGCCGGATCAACGCGGAAAATCCGCGCACCTTCATGCCCTCGCCCGGGTTGGTGACCGACTTCCATGCCCCCGGCGGCCTGGGCGTGCGTCTGGATTCGGCGCTCTACGCCGGCTATTCGATCCCGCCCTACTACGACAGCCTGGCCGGCAAGCTGATCGTGCAGGGGCGCGATCGCCCGGAGTGCATCGCCCGCATGCGCCGCTGTCTGGCGGAGATGGTCGTGGGCGGCATCGAGACCACCATCCCTCTGTTCCAGGACCTGCTGGTCGACCCTGACATCATCGAGGGACGTTACGACATTCATTGGCTGGAGCGGTGGATCAAGGCGCAGGGGTGAGCCAAGGACGCCAGCGCGGCTTCACGATCGACGACCTCGTCGACTGCTACCGTCGGGGCGTGTTCCCCATGGCGGACAGCCGCGCCGACCGCAGGTTCTTCCTTGTCGATCCGCCGCAGCGGGGCGTCCTGCCGCTGGACCGTTTCCGCGTGTCTCGCCGACTTGCCCGGACGGTGCGCAGCGATCGATTCGAGGTGAAAATCGACACCGCCTTCGACCTGGTGGTGGAGAGTTGCGCCGCGCCCCGGCCTGGACATCCGGAAACTTGGATAAGCCATTCCATTCAGAGCCTGTATGCACAGTTGTTCGCGCGGGGCCTGGCTCACAGCGTCGAGGCCTGGCGCCAAGACCGCCTCGTGGGCGGCCTCTATGGCGTCGCGCTTGGCGGCGCCTATTTCGGCGAGAGCATGTTTTCGGTGGAGCGGGACGCCAGCAAGGTCGCCCTCACACATCTCGTGGCGAGACTGATAAGCGGCGGATACACCCTGCTCGACACCCAATTCACCACAGGGCACCTTGAAACGTTCGGCGCCGTGGAGATATCCCGCGCCGAGTATCGCCAGCGTTTGGCGACCGCGCTGGAGGTGGAGACCGATTTCGATCGGCTTCCTGGCCGAGTGCCCGGCGAAATCACGCTTTCGCTTCTCGCCCACCGACCAGATTGAACGCAGCCCAGGTCGCCAGTCCCTGTGGGGCGAACTCTATTGAACGACCGGATTCCCGGCGCTGCAGCTCACGAGCCATGCGTCATAGATCGGGTGCTCCAGGGGATGCAGGGAAGGCGCGTTGGCGAACATCCATCCGTCGAAGACCCGCTTCGCCGGCGGCGGCTCATGGCCGGGGACCGCGAGGGCGCGCGTATCCATGACCACATAGGCCGATGGCCGCGGCTCAGGTTCGGAGGCGCCGCGAGTCTCGCAAACCCTGACCGTCATCACCAGGGTCTTGTAGCGGATCGGTCGCCCGACCGGCGCTTCGAATTGCAGCGTCTCGGCCGTAACCTTGTCGAGCACCTGCATGACCGCGGTCGGAGTGCGCGTAGGCAACGGGGGCCCCGGAGGCGGAGGCGGAGGCGGAGGCTTGACGGCGGGCGGCGACGGCGGCGGAGCGGCAGGGGCGTTGGCGGCGCCGTCGGCGGCGTTCGTGGCCGGCGGCGTGCTGGCCGCCGTGGGCGCAACGAGCGGCGCCGGCGCGTTCAGCGGCGCCGGTTGCGGCGGCGCGGTCTCGACGGGAGGCGTCATAGGAGGCGGCGAATCAGCCAGCTGCGCCGGCGCCTCACGCGCGGCCAGGGCCAAACCCACGATGAACGTCGCCCCGACGAGGGCGCGGGCTAGTCCGGAGTCCACGGCTGATAATCTCCCGACGCCTTCGCTCGCTCGCCGCCACGCGCGATCGAACCCTTCGGGCGCCACGCCCAGACCGTTCCTGTCAAGTTTGGCTGATGGTCCTTCTCCCAGGCGCGGCGTTTCAGCGGTTCCCGGGACGGCGGCTCGTCGAACGTATGATGCAGCCAACCATGCCAATCGGGCGAGACTTTGGAAGCGTCGGCGTAGCCCTTGTAGATGACAAAGCGCCGATTGTGTCCGTCATAGTCGTAGCGCTTCTCGATCGTCTCGAAATACCGGTTCCCCGTCTCGTCTTCGCCGACAAACTGGCTGCCGCGGCCGATCTGATGGCGCGCGCCGATCGTCGCGCCGTACCACCAGGTGAAGATGTCTTTGAGCACTGTGTGTCGGACCCGCGCGCCGGCTGTTGGAGCAGCCGCTTATAGGGTCGCCGCATGGGCGCGTCCAGCGGCGGCGCGGCCTACCAGATATTGTGGACAACCAGCGCCTGGCCCCCAAGATGTATTGCTAGCGTGGCCTAGCGGTCCTAGTCTCCGCCAGCAGTCGCGGCGGAGCGGACACCATGCGTTTCGATTCCTGGCCGGCGTTACAAGATCATCTCGCCCCCGCGGCGATCCGCTCGCTCGAGCGCGCCGATGGCTTTGTCGACGTGCTTGCGCCGTCGCACTGGCCGGACGCGCGCGTCGAGGCGTGGATAGACTGGGCTCAGACGCTGCCCTCTGATTTTCCCGACCGTGACTGGCCGGACGAACTGGCCCCCGATCGGCCTTACGACCCGCTACTGGCGGAGGGTCCGGATCGACACGCCCGGCGCCTCGCCGCTTGGGGCTGGGCGCTCGGCCGTTTCGATCGCGCCCAGGATGCGGCGGCGTTCGCGTCGGACATGGTCGGCCTGATGGTCGGGGGGCTGATCGCGCCCGGCCCCGCCATCGCCTTCGGCGTTCGCGCCCACCCGGCCGACCCCGCCACGGCGCCGTCCCTGCGGTTTGCCGACATCGCGTCGCTTCGCGACTTACCCCGCGGCGCCAGTCCCGCGCGGGACGCAATCGCCAAGGCTGTCATCCACTGCGTCGGCGACGGCGCCGCCTGCGCCGATCCGGCGCGCAACCAAGCGCTCGCCAGGGCCGCATGGAACGCGCGCTCGGCGGGCTTCTCCGATAGCGACATCGCCGACGCTGTCGTCCTGGCTGCCTTTGGCGAAGACGAGGCGCCTGGCCCTGGCGATGGCGCGCTCGGCGTCATGGTCGCCGACCGAGACTCCCTCATCGCTCGTGACAGAGCCGCCGAGCGCGCGGCGCGGGCCGGTTGGCGTCGCGCAGGCCTTACACTGACGTTTTCGCCCGAGGACGCCGAGGCGCTCGTGCTGCTGCGCGCCGCCCCGCGCGCGGCGATCAACGTGGCCGCGCTGACCCGCGATGACGACCTGCTGGCGGCGGCGAGAACCCTGGCCCTGGCGCTCGACATCGAAAACTCCGCCGGTTTCTGCCCGGACGCGCAAAGCGCCTATCTTCGCCGCCAGCATAGACCGCGGGCGATCGTTCTGGCCGGCCTCGCCGAACGTCTGGTCGCCGAGAGCATGGCCTACGACAGCGACGCAGCGCGCGAGAGGGCCGCCGGGCTTTGCGCCCTCGTCAATCAGGCGGCGCCCGTCGTGATCCTCGATGACCCCGAAATGACCCTTCGCGTCGGGGGGATCAGCCTCGGGATAGAGCCCTGGCGTGGCCCCAGAACCCAGGCGGAATCGGCTGACGGCGTAACCTTCAGCGTCCTTGCCGCGCCCGCCATGCAGGCCTTGTCGCGCCTGGGGTTGGACCTTGACGCGGCTCGCGGGCATCTGGTCGGTCGCCGGGCGCTGGACGATGCGCCGTTCGTCAACCGCTCGACGCTCGCCGCCAGGGGCTTCACCGACCTCGAGATCGCGGCCGTGGAGGCGGCCCTTCCGACAACCGACAGCCTTCGGGCGGCATTCGCGCCGTCCGTAATCGGGGTCGGGTTCATCCGTGACGTGCTCGGGGCCTCGGACGACGCCATGGCTGTTCCGGCGTTCGACACCCTGGCGGCGGCCGGCTTTACCCGGACGGATATCGCGGCGGCCGAGGAACACATGCTAGGATCGGAAAGCTTATGCGACGCGGCCTTCCTTCCCGCGGAGTTGCGCGGCGTCTTCGCCGGCGCGGACGCGATCTCGACGGACGCGCGCCTCGCCATGCTGAGCGCCGTGCAGCCACATCTCGCCGGTCCGGCGCTTGCAACCCTGGACCTGGCGTTCGACGCCTCCCCCGACGACGCCGCGCGGCTGCAGGCCCTGGCCGCG
Source organism: Caulobacterales bacterium (assembly GCA_038206535.1). Classification (GTDB taxonomy): domain Bacteria; phylum Pseudomonadota; class Alphaproteobacteria; order Caulobacterales; family Caulobacteraceae; genus Acaudatibacter. The sequence continues at coordinate 8,980 of JBBRAV010000023.1, read as the reverse complement.
CAGCGGGGCGTCAGGGCGCTGGCGCTTCGCCGCGCAATCGCGCCCGCGGACTTCAGATTAAATTTACCGGCGCAATCGGCCGCAAAGCACAACGCCTCCGACGCCCCGTTGGCGGAGCGGCCTGAGTCGAAAGGCGGCGAAGCGGTCAAAGAGCGCGTTGTCGAGCGGATCGTCGAGGTCGGCCGCAGCCGCCGCAAGCTTCCCGACCGGCGAAAGGGGTACATCCAGAAGGCCTCCGTCGGCGGGCACAAGGTCTATCTGCATACAGGGGAGTACGAAGACGGCGAGCTGGGCGAGATTTTCATCGACATGCACAAGGAGGGCGCGGCGTTCCGCTCCCTGATGAACAATTTCGCCATCGCCATCTCAATCGGCCTGCAGCACGGCGTGCCGCTCGACGAGTTCGTCGACGCCTTCATCCTGACCCGCTTCGATCCCGCGGGACCGGTGAGCGGCAACGATTCGATCCGCTCGGCGACGTCGATCCTGGATTATGTATTCCGCGAACTGGGCGTGTCGTACCTGGGGCGCGCCGACCTCGCCAATGTCGATCCAGGCGAATTCCACGCCGACGGCCTCGGCGGAGGCCAGGCTGAAGAGCCCCAGCCGATCTCGCGTTTCATTTCCAAGGGTTTTTCGCGCGGCGCGACCCCCGACAACCTCGTGTTCTTGCCACTGCCGTCGCGCCTGGCCGGCGGCGCCGTGGCCGCCGACGTCTGCCCCTCCTGTGGCGACGACGCCCTCGTGTGCAAGGGACAGGCCCGCATCTGCCAGACCTGCGGGCGTCGTCAGGAAAAACTCGGCGACATCGAGGGGTAGGATTACCGCGATTTAAATGGCGCGCGGCGGGGCGAGATCACACATAGGCTGGTAAGGACGGCAGGTCGAGAACGGAGGCCCCCTTTGCCATCGGTGTTCGCTTGGTTTCATCGCGCGACTTTGGCCATCAGCCTGGCCAGCGGCATGGCGATGTCTGGTCCCGTGTTGGCCTCTTCAGCCGATGACGCGGTCGCGCGGGTGGTGTCGTTCGGAGGCAGTTGCCCCAATTGCGATCTCGCCGGACGCCGTCTGGTCGGCGCGAGGTTCATCGGCGCCAACTTCCCCGGCGCCCTGCTTGCCGGTTCGGACCTGCGGGGTGCGGCGTTCTATGGCTCCAATTTCAACGGCGCGAACCTTTCCCATAGCGACGTCCGCGGCGCGGCCATGGACGGAGCGCGCTTCATGCTGGCCAACTTCGCCGATGCGACCATGGATGGCGTGGAGGGGCACGGTCTCAATCTGATGAACGCCGATCTTTCTCGCGCCAGCCTCAACAGCGCGGAGCTGGCGGGCGCAAACCTGACGCGCGTGCACGCCGCCAATGCGAGCTTCGCCAACGCCGATCTGACCGCCGCGACGATGGTCGAAGGCATGTTCGTCGACGCCGACTTTCAGAACGCCACCCTGACGGCTACCTCGCTACAGGGCGCCGATCTGTCGCACGCGCGCAACCTGACACAGCATCAGGTCAGCGAAGCCTGCTCGGACTCGCGCACCCGGCTGCCGCCGCGCCTCACCCCGCGCCTTTGCGGCGAAAAGTAGTCTCTCCCGGCGGCCGGCGGCTAGGCGCCCGCGCTCGCCGACGGACGGGCTCGCATAGCGGAAAGCCAGCGGTTGACGTTGGCAAGGTCGGCGGGAACCTGGAAGCGGATCATGCGGGCGAAGTCGATGGCGATGAACAATACGCCGTCGGCTATGGTGATGCGCTCTGCCCCCAGCCATTGGCTCTCGCCAAGACGCACATCGAAGATTTTCAGCGCCTTCTCGGCGTCGTTCCGGTTGCGCTCGGCGATCTCCGGACTCTGATTTTCCAGGACGGCCAGAGCCGGATGACCGTGGCGCACCGCCGTCATCAGCGGAGTGGCCGCGAGCATTTCGGCCCGGCGCGTCCACATCTCGATCAGGGCCGTCTCCCAGGAATCCAGGCCGAACATGTTGGGCAGCGGGACGAGCGCCTCCAGATAGCGGCAAATGGCGATCGATTCGGTGATCGTCTCGCCGGTGTCGACCGTCAGCGACGGCACGTGCGGCAGGCCCGCGCGCGACAGGTACTCCGGTTCGCGATGGTCGCCCGCGAGCAAGTCCACATCGACGATTTCGATGTCGTCGATTCCCTTCTCGGCCATGAACCAGCGCACGCGGCGCGGATTGGGAGCTCGTCGGCTGTCGTAGAGTTTCATGGGATATCCTGTGAGCGTGCGGTTCCTCGACGCTTTTCCTAACCCGTTCGCGGTCTCCAGGGCAGTCGCAACCTCACTTAGCGTTCAGTTCCTCGAGCAAGGCCGAACGCCCGTAGACCTTCGCCAGGGCTTCGGTGATCGCGGCGGCGGACACGGCGATGGTCCTGTTCGCGGCGCCGTCGTAGGTGAACTGGCCTGCGATCGACGCCTGGTTGCCATCGAAGGCGACCCCGAGAATCTCGCCCTTGGCATCCACCACCGGCGATCCGGAATTGCCGCCGGCGATGTCGTTGGTCGTGAGGAAATTCAAGACGGTCGCCTTGTCGAGGGCGTCCGCCGACGTCAGCCAACGCTGCGGAAGCTTGTATGGCTCCGTCCCCGTGGCGCGCGCGAACAGGTCCGCGAACGAGGTGAACGGCCCGATTTGCGCGCCTCCGGCGCGCCAGCCCGCGACGGCGCCGTAGCTCAGGCGCGGAGAGAATGTCGCGTCGGGGTACAAATTGGCGCCCTCCATGGCGAAGCGGACGCGCGCGATCCGTTGACTGGCGTAATTGATCGGTCCCTGGACATCCTCTTCCCACAATCGCCTGGCCGCGCGCGACATCGGATCGGTGCGGACGACATAGGCGATCAGAGGATCGTCGGAACGTCGAACGGCGTCCCATCCGCCCTCCCACAGCGCGTGTCTCACACTGGGATCGCCCAACCGGGTCGCCTCGACAAGTCGCCGGGCCAGGGTCGCCGGAGAGTCGCTTCCCACCACCGCTTCGATGGCCGCGGGCAAGCCGGCGAGGCCGTCTCGCGTCTGCTCGAGCCAGAACTGAAGAAGCAGGCGATCGAGTTCGCGCGACACCCGCCTGTCGTCCAACAGAACCTTGCCGACGAGCGGCAGGCGCGAGTCGGCATATTCGGGCAGACGCTCCGCGTCGGGCTTTGCCCGCTCCTCGGCGGCCCGCACCAGCCCACGCGCCCAGGCGAACAGCTGCGAGCCCCCTCCCGCCCCGTTCTCGAGCTGGCGCCAGACGAGATAATTGTCGGCGAACGCGCCGCGGGCCGTGGCGATCTCGCCCCACGGGTCGGCTATCTGCCCCGCCAATCGGGGATCGATCGCCACACGGGCCTTCAGCGCGGCCTCGTCCGCGGCCCGCGCGGTCAGGAATGTCGCGTCGCCCAAAAACGCCGCCCTGCCACGGAGCACTTTGAGATCATTGGCTTCCTCGAAAAGACGCGCCGCGGCGACGCGTTGCTGCGCAGGGCTTTGCCGGCCGAAGGCGACGAGGCGATCGCGCAGGCCGGCGTGCTGGCGGATGCTGATCGGCAGGACGATGTCCCGCTCGGTCAGCAGCTGGTCGACCGTAAACCCGCGTTCGGTCGCTCCGGGGCTGCCCGCCACGAACACGGTCTGGCCAGCTGTGGGCGACGCCGACGACCACCGCAGAAAATCCGGAGTCTTCGCCGGCCGGCCGTTCTCGTACAGCCGAAGGAACGCGCAATCGAGATCCGCCCGGGGGAAGGAATAGTTGTCGGCATCCCCGCCGAAGAAGGCCACATCGAATTCGGGCGCGAACACCAGTCGCACGTCCGCGAAGCGCCGGAACTTGTACGCCTTGAACAGGCCGCCGCCGTAGAAGCTGATCACCTGACAGCGGAAACGCCGATCGCCGCCGCAGAGGCCACGTTCGGCGCGGCCGATCGCCGCCTCACGGGTCTTGACGAAGTCCTGCCCGAACCTCCCGGCCGATGCGGCGAATATCGGCTCGGTCACATCGACGATGTCCTCGAGGATCTCAGCCTGCATCGCCGGACATCGGCGCTCCTCGCTGCGCCCCTCGGTCACGAACCCGGCGCTCATGAAATCGTTCGCGCCGTCCGAGAGGCTCTCCTCGCACCCGAGAACGCAGTGCTGGTTGGAGACGATCAGCCCCTCGGGAGAGACCACGGCGGATGAACAACCGCTCGTCAGGCGAGCGGCGGCCCCGCGAAGATGATCGAGCCAGGCGGGTTTGAGGCGCACGCCGACTGCCTGCCGCACCCGCGCGGCGGGGACTTCGTCGAAGGTCCACATGCCTTCTTCGGCCGAGATCCCCCCGGCGCAACCCGCGAAGGCCAGGAGGGTCAGCGCCATGACGAGGAGGTTTCTCATCCGATGCGGGTGATAACATGGCCTCACGCAACGGCAACGGCGCGAACCTGCCCTTGACGAGCCGGCGCAAGGCCGCGAAGAACCCCACCCATTCAATCCCAGACACTCAGCTTGGAGCACCACGCATGGCGGACATCCGCTTCGACGGCAAGGTGGCGATCGTTACGGGCGCCGGCGGCGGCCTGGGGCGCCAGCACGCCTTGGAACTGGCCCGGCGCGGCGCCAAGGTGGTGGTCAACGATCTGGGCGCCAGCATGGACGGGTCGGGCGGATCCTCGGAGGCCGCGCAGAAGGTGGTCGAGGAAATCACGGCGGCCGGCGGCGAAGCGATCGCCAACGGATCCTCGGTGACCGACGACGCCGGCGTCGAGTTGATGGTCAAGCACGCCATGGACGCCTGGGGCCGGATCGACATCCTGGTCGCGAACGCCGGCGTGCTGCGCGACAAGTCCTTCAGCAAGATGAGCATCGCCGATTTCGAATTCGTGCTGAACGTTCACCTGATGGGAACGGTGAAGCCCACCAAGGCGGTCTGGGAAATCATGAAAGCCCAGAACTATGGACGGATCGTCGTGACCACATCCTCCACCGGGCTGTACGGAAACTTCGGACAGACCAATTACGGTGCGGCGAAACTATCCCTCGTCGGTTTCATGAATTCGCTCAAGCTGGAGGGGCAGAAGAACAACATCCACGTCAACACCATTTCGCCGGTCGCCGCCACCCGCATGACCGAGACCCTCATGACGCCGGAAATCCTCGCCCGCCTCGCGCCCGAATATGTCACTCCGGGCGTGGTGTTCCTGTGCTCCGAGGAAGCCCCCACGGGGACCATCCTTACCGCTGGCGCGGGCGCCTTCGCCATGGCGCGGATCCACGAGACCGAAGGTGTCTATCTCGGCGAGGGCGGCCTCAGCGTCGAGGAAGTCCGCGACCATTGGAGCCGGATCGCCGACGAAACCGGTCAGCAGGCCTATTTCAACGGCGGCGAGCAGACCCAGAAATTCTTCCGCAAGATGGCCGGCGGCTAAGCTCAGTCTTCCTCCATTCCCTCCCCTTTATGGGGAGGGACAGGCGGCGAAGCCGTCAGGGTGGGGAAGCGTCGATGAAACCCCCCACTGTAGCGGTATTCCCAAGACTTCCCCACCCTGGACGCTTCGCGTCCTGTCCCTCCCCATAAAGGGGAGGGAGGGAAACCTACCCCTCTGTCAACCGTCTCGCGATCTCCATGAAAACCTGCGCCGATGGGCTATCGGGTGCGGCGGCGACGAGCGGGCGGCCGTCGTCGCCGCCCTGGCGAAGGGCGATGTCGATGGGGATTTCGCCCAGGAACGGCGCTTCCAGCCGCTCCGCCTCGGCGCGGGCGCCGCCCTGGCCGAAGATCGGGATGTGAGCGCCGGTCGACGGGTCGGCAAACCAGGCCATGTTCTCGACCACGCCGAGGATTCGGACCGGCGGGTGCATCTTGGCGAACATGGCGCTGGCCCGGCGAGCGTCGATCAGGGCAATCTCCTGCGGGGTGGAGACGATAACCACGCCGTCGATCGCGAGTTTCTGCACCAGCGTCAGGTGGATGTCGCCGGTGCCCGGCGGCAGGTCGACGACGAGGATGTCCAGAGGATCCTCGTCGGTCCCCCAGCGGACGTCCTGGATCATCTGACGTACCGCCGACGACACCATGGGCCCGCGCCAGATCATCGCCTGGCGCTCGTCGACGATGAAGCCGATGGACATCACCTTCAGGCCCCACGCGGTCAGCGGCGTGAGTTTTCCGTCCTCGAATTTCGGCTGCTCGTCGAGGCCCAGCATGCGCGGCGCCGAAGGTCCGTAGATGTCGGCGTCCAGCAGCCCGACCTCGAGGCCACGCGCCGCGAGGGCGCACGCCAGGTTCACGGCGACCGTCGACTTGCCCACGCCGCCCTTGCCGCTGGCGACGGCGATCACGCGGCGAACGTGGGCCAGCTTTTCGGCCGGCGGCATCTGCGCCGGATCCGCGCGCGGATCCATGGCGACCTGGGCGCCGCGGCGAACGCGCGTCACCCCGGGCGGGGCCGGCTTCGCCGCCGTCGTCAGCACGACCTGCGCCTTGGTGATTCCCGGCATCGCCGCCAGCGCGCGCTCCGCGGCGTCGCGAACCGGCGCATAGAGCGCAACGTCCTGGGGCGGCGCCTCGATCATGAAGCCTGCCCGCCCCTCGGCGACAACCAGTCCCTGCACGAGTCCGGCCTGACGCAGTCCCTGACCTGTCTTCGGGTCCTTGATGGTGTCGAGCAGCGCGAGAATTCCCTCGCGGTCGGACATCTGCGTCAGGTTCATGGCTTCATATTGCTTTGCGGACGATGCGGCTTCATATCCGAAGGCGGGAGCGGCTTTACAAGCGCCGCGCGCGCAAACGGTTGCAAGAAGAAAGATCGACTCCCCTCGCATGCCTTGGAACGACCACGCCAACCCAGGCCCCTGGGGCAAGCCGCCAGGGCAGGACGAAGGCAAACCCGGCGGCGAGCCGGGCCGCAGGCCGGAGCCTCCGCAACGTCCGTCGCCGCCGCCCGGCGGCCCGGATTTCCGGGAGCTGCAACGACGCCTGGCGGAACTGGCCCAGCATTGGATGGCCGCACTCAGGACCCCCGGTCGGCGCCCGCCGATTCTGATGGCCGCCGCCGGCGCCGTCGTGATCGCCTGGATGCTCACGGGGCTGTACACCGTGCAGGTCAACCAGGAAGCGGTGATCACCCGCTTTGGCGGCTTCGCCCGCTCCGAGGGGCCGGGTCTGCACTATCATCTTCCCCTCCCGCTCGAGCGGGCCGAGTTCGTTTCGGTGACCAATCAGAACAAGACGGTGATCGGCGGCGCCCCCGGCGCCGAGGCGCCCGACGAGAGTCTCATGCTGACGGGCGATGAGAACATCGTCGACCTGTCGTTCGCCGTTCAGTGGCACGTATCCGACGCCGCCGCCTATTTGTTCCTGGTGAAGGATCCCGATGATGCGGTGAAGGCGGTCGCCGAAAGCGCCATGCGCGAGGTCGTGGGTCGCAGCGTGCTCAAGTCGATCCTCACAAACGGCCGCGGCGCGGTCCAGGACCAGACCCTGGCCCTGATGCAGCGGATCCTGGACCAATATCGCACGGGAATCACCGTCGACGCCGTACAGATCCAGAACGCCAACCCGCCAACCGAAGTCGTGCCGGCCTATCAGGACATCGCCAAGGCCGGTCAGGAGGCGCAATCGGCGATCAACGACGCAAACACCTATCGCAACAAGGTCGTCAACGAAGCGCACGGCGACGCCGCCAAGATCGTCCAGGCCGCGCAGGGGTATCGCGAGCAGGTCGTGCGCTATGCGCAGGGTCAGGCCTCGGCCTTCGACCAGCTCTACCCGCAATACCGCCGCGCGCCCGCCATCACCCGCGAGCGTCTTTACCTCGAGATGATGGAGCGGGTGCTGGGCCACTCTCGCAAGGTGATCATCGACGGCAAGGGCGCCACGGCCCCGATCATCCTGCCGCCCGACCTGTTCAAGGGGAGCACCGCGGTTCAGGTCGCGCCGCCTTCCACAAGCCCGGGGGCCGGCCAGTGAGCCGAATCGTCATCGTCTGGCTGACCGTCGCCGTCGTCGCGATCGTGCTGGCCGCCAATACTTTCTTCATCGTCGACCAGCGCCAACAAGTGGTGGTGGTCAACCTCGGCCAGCCGGTGCGCATCATCAACCCGCCCGGCGCCTACGATCCGGGCCTGAAGGTGAAGACGCCGTTCGTCGAATCCCTGGTCCCGTTGGACAAGCGCAACCAGGCTCTCGAAGTGAGGCAAGAAGAGGTGATCTCCGCCGACCAGCAGCGTCTCGTGGTCGATGCCTTCATTCGCTACCGCATCGCCGATCCGTTGCAGTTCTATCGCACCTTGCGCAACGAACAGGTGGCGGCCGATCGGCTCGAGCCGCTGGTCAATTCCTCTCTGCGCCAAGTGCTCGGCTCGGCGAGCGCGGCCGATATCATCTCGCAGCGCCGCGACGCGTTGATGGCGCAGACGCTCGCCGACGTGCGCGCGAGGGCCGGGCGCTCGCATTTCGGTATCGTGGTGGTGGATCTGCGGATCAAGCGCGCCGATCTGCCGGCGGCCAACCAGGCGGCTGTCTTCAACCGCATGCGCAGCAGCCTGCAGCAGCAGGCCGCGCGGATCCGCGCGGAAGGCGAGGCGCAGAAGCGCGAGGTCACGGCCGACGCGGACAAGCAGGTGACCATCACCCTGGCGGGCGCCACTCAGGAATCTTCCGTGACGCGCGGCGCGGGCGACGCCGAGAGCGCACGCATCTTCGCCTCCAGCTACGGCAAGGACCCCAGCTTCGCCGCCTTCTACCGTTCCCTGCAGGCCTATGAAACCAGCCTCGCCGACGGCGACACCACCATGGTGTTGTCGCCAGACAGCGACTTCTTCAAGTATTTCAAAAAGGGTCCCGGCGCGAAGTAGGTAAGAAATACTTCCCGCCTCCCTCCCCTTTATGGCAGGGCTATCGCATATGAGTCATCAGGTTGAGGAGTTCCTGGTGGTCCCATCCGGCCTTGAGTCGTTTGTGGCTCATGGGGATCTTTCGAGGGTCGCTTCTGAGGACATTGAGCGCCAGTTG
>JBBRAV010000022.1:0-67002 GCA_038206535.1 Caulobacterales bacterium | reverse complement strand
GCAGCGCGCTGGCCGGTGAGGCGGTCGCCGTCGAGGAGACCGAGGCCGGTCAATGGCAGGTGCGCTTCTTCGACACCCCGTTGGGCGTGATCGACGAAAAAAATCAAAGATTGCGCCGCATTGCCGTGGCCGAGCTCGGCCCCGGCAATGCGGCGCAGGCCAACGAACCGGCAAATGTGTAACCTATCTATCCGGTACATTATGTCACCCAACTATCCGCTGGACACGAAGGCCGGATGAGGTGGCTTTCAGTGATTGTCCGAAATCAAATCAAACGCCAAGATGATCGCGTCGGCGCGAACCTCTCATCCGTCTGCTTCGCAGGCACCTTCTGCCGCAAGGGGAGAAGGAAGCGCGCGACTTCCCACAAACCATTGATCACAACATGAACAAACCCGGACGCCGCAGCCTCAGCGCCGTCACCAGGGTGAACAGCTTGCCATCGGCGATGCGCCCCGCATCGGCGTCCGTCGCCAGGTCGCCGAGCGGCCGCTCCACAACCAGTATGCCCTCGTTCTCGCTGGCCAGGCCGCCGCCCGCGCCGTCGTGATCGGCGGCGCCGTAGGGGGCGAGGAACAGGGTCTGGCGTTCGGCGCCGACCCCTGGCCCCGGCCACACGGTGGCCAGGAACTCCAACTCGCCCAGCCGCACGCCAAGCTCCTCGAACGCCTCGCGGCGCGCTGTGATCTCCGCCGCATCCTCGCCGTCGATCATCCCTGCGCACGCTTCCTCGAGGATGGGCTCGCCGGCCATGGCGAACACCGGCGCGCGAAACTGCCGCGCCACCAGGGCCACGCGGCGTTCGGGGTCATAGGGCAGCACGGCCACGGAATCGCCGTGGCGCTCCATCTCCCGCCACACCTCGGCCCCGTCGGCCAGGCGGATGCGCATTCGCTCGACGGTGACATAGCCGGCGCGTTCCACGGTGCGCTCGAGGATCAAAGGATGCACGCGACCTCCGTTGTGCGGCAATGTCTACAGCGGCCGGTTCGCCGTCGCCCGCGCCGCTTCCTCCGCGGCCGCTTGCCTGGCCGCGCCGAGGCGGCGTTTTTCCCGGCTGTAGAGAAACGTCCACAGACCGAGCGCGCCGGACGTCCCGTAACCCAGGATCGGGCCGGCGATCAAATAGTCGTGCACCGAGAGCGTGAACACCAGGGCGACCGAGACCGCCGCCTCGCCCACCAGGCCAAAACCCCAAACCACGGTCATGACCGTCATCGCCCGGCGGAAATGTACATTGTCGCGCAAGCCCTCGAACTCCTCGAGTTCGGACGAGGAGCGCCGCCTCATCGTGGCCCGCGCCAGTTCGTAGATCAGCGGCTTGCCGATCGCGGCCGAGCCCAGGAAGACGAGGCCGATCAGCACGGTGACCAGTCGTTCGCGCAGTTGCAGCAGCTTGACCGACCCACCGCCCAGAAAGGCCAGCAGCGAGAGGGCGATGCCGGCCAGCACCAGAATGGACAGGGCGTCGACGCGCCGGTCGCGCGCCAGCAGGAACAGAGACCACGCGATCGGCGGTCCCGACGATGTAAGCAGCCCACCCACCTCGCCCAGATGCGGCTTGGTCAGGTCGTAGACGACCAGCGGCAGGATGAAATTGAACAGCGCCTCGACCGCGATGCCCGCCCCGCGTTCGCGCACAAAGCGCCTCGCCTTGGCGATGGTGTCGGCCTGCGGGACCGTCATGGGGCCTCCAGTCGAGTGTCGCGCGCGTTTTAGGCGAGGAAATGCGCCTTGGCCAACGCCTGGCGCGGGCGAAGTCGGTTCAGCGCTTCTTGCCCAGTTCCGCGGCGATGTCCTTGATCATGCGCCCAGCTTTTCGATGGGCGGCCGTGATTTGCTCGCGCGTGACCCCCCAGCGTTTCATCCAGTATTCCACGGCCTGGCGTTCGGAGAGATCGAGCCGGTCCTTGTCGATGAAGCCACGCTTGTCCTTCAGGCCCGCCATGGATGCGCCTCTCTCCTTGCCCAGCGGCGCGCCGCCGAAGGTCCGCGTCTATTGGAACACCGACCACCTGGTCAATGAAGCCAGCTTGCGCAGCGCCAGCAGGCCGACGAGGGAATTGCCGGCGGGATTGAGGCCGGGCGACCAGACGGCGATCGCCCCGCGGCCGGGCGCGATGGCTAATATGCCGCCGCCGACGCCGCTCTTGCCGGGCAGGCCGACGCGGAAGGCGACGTCGCCGGAGGCGTCATAGTGGCCGCAGGTCATCATGATCGCATTGACGCGCCGGGTCCGAACCGGCGTCGATATGCGCGCCCGGGTGATCGGATCGACGCCCGCGTGGGCCAGGAACAGGCCGGCGCGGGCAAGCTGACGGCAGTTCATCGTGAGCGCGCACTGGTTGAAATAGACTTCGAGCACAGCCTCGGGCGCGTTACGAAGATTGTCGCTGGCGCGCAGGAAGTTGGCCAGACTCGCGTTGCGGTATCCGGTCGCGCTCTCCGAGGCGGCGACCTCGGGGTCGACCGATACGTTCAGATCGTCGGCGGTCCGCCGCAGGAAGCTGGTGATCCGCGCGATCGTGGCGGCGACGTCGGCGCCGACCAGGAGGGCGTCGGTGACCACCAGGGCCCCGGCGTTGATCAGCGGATTGCGCGGAATGCCTTTTTCCCGTTCGAGCTGTACGATCGAATTGAACGCCGAGCCGGATGGTTCATGGCCCACCCGCCGCCAAAGGTCAGTCCCGGTCCGGCCCAAGGCCATCGTCAGGGTGAACACCTTCGATATGCTCTGGATGGAGAAAGGCGTTTCGGCGTCGCCGGCCATGGCCGAAGCGCCGTCGACGGTGGCCACGGCGATGCCGAACCGTCGAGCGTCGACCCGCGCCAGGGCCGGTATGTAGTCGGCGACGCGCCCGCGCCCCAGGTGTGGGCCCATGGCCCGGGCAACCTCGGCGACGATGTCTTCGAGTTTTTCGCTTACTGGCATGTTTGACAGGGTCGCCCGGGATGGGTTCCTAGTCCAGCGCGTCCGGCGTCTCCCGGCCGACCCGCAGCACCGGATGGAACCGCGCCGTGACCTATTGCCTTGGAATCCTGTCGCCCGAGGGCCTCGTTCTGGCTTCCGATTCGCGCTCGAACGCGGGCGTCGACCAGGTGCAGCGGGTGTGCAAGCTTTCCCTGCTCACCGTAGCGGGCGAACGCGTCATCGCCATCCTGGGCGCCGGCAATCTCGCCACGACCCAGGCCGTGGTCAGCCACCTGCACCAGGCGCAGGGTCGCGGCGTATCCGGCCAGGACGTGAACATGGCCCCGACCATGTTCGACATCGCAACCATGGTCGGCGACAGGCTGCGGGACGTGATCGCGCGCGACGGCCGCTTCGTCGAGGCCTATGGCGACGCGAGCGCCAGCTTCCTGGTCGGGGGCCAGATCAGGGGCGAACCGCAGCGATTGTTCGAGATCTATTCGGCGGGAAACTTCGTCGAAGCCTTTGCGCGCTACAACTTCCTGCAGATCGGCGAGACCAAGTACGGCAAGCCGATTCTCGATCGGGCCCTGCGCTCGGACAGTTCGCTCGACGAGGCGGCCAAGCTGGCGCTGCTGTCGTTCGATGCGACGATTCGCAGCAACCTTTCGGTCGGCCTGCCGATCGACATTCTGCGCTATCGCGCCGACAGCTTCTCGACGGCCGATCTCGCCACGCTGGATGAAGACAACCCCTACTGGAGAGAGTTGCGCGACGGCTACAGCGACGGCCTCAGCGCCCTGATCGAACGCCTGCCGCCGCCGCCGCCCCACTGGGGCCCCAACTCGGCGCCGCGCGATTACCCGGAAAACGCCGCCGCATAGCTGGCGGCGTCCTCGCGGCAGCCTTCATCGCATTTCGGCCAGCGCCGCCGCCAACCGTTCCAGCCCCTCACGCGTCCTGGCCGTATCGCCGCCCAGCCCGACGCGGATGTGATCGGGACGGCCGAAGAAGCGGCCCGGCACGATGCTGGTCTCGAAGCGCTCGGTCAGCCGGGTGAGCAGGCCGTCCCCGTCGCCGGCGCGCAGCCTCGGGAACACCGTCGTCCCCTGGTCGAACACCACCTGATCGAGCGCCGGATGCGCGCCCAGGATCTCGCGATAGGCCGCCCGGTTCGTGTCCAGCATCCCGTTGGCCCGGGATCGCAAGGCCTCCAGCCGCCCCAACGCCACGACCGCGAGACGTTCGGCGATATGCGGCGGGGCCACGCCGAACAGATCGTTGAGCCGCCGCATCTTTTCGGACAGCGCCGGCGGCGCCAGGATCCAGCCGCAGCGCAGGCCGCTCAGGCCATAGGCCTTGGTCAGGCTGCTGGTGACGATGATGTTGCCCTCGGGGGCGAAGGCCGTGCGCGCCGCGCCGTCGCGGAACATCAGCTCCAGATAGACCTCGTCCGCCAGCACCAGGGCGCCGACCTTGGCGGCTTCCGCGGCGACCGTCCTCACCGTCTCGATATCGGCCAGCGCGCTGGAGGGATTGTGCAGATTGGTCAGCACCACCAGCCGCGAGGCCCGCGTCAGCCGCGCCGCGACGGCGTCCACGTCCAGCCTCCAGCGGTCCCCCGGCCTGCGTTCGAACCGCGAGACGCTCGCCTGGAGATAGCCGAGGGTCGAGGTCAGCAGCGCATAGGTCGGGTCCTCGATCAGCACCTCGTCGCCCGGCGCGAGCACGGCCGCCATGGCCAGATGGTTGGCGAAAGAGCATCCGCCGCCGGGCATGACGACGCAGTCCGGCGGAACCTGGAAGCGCTCGGCGATCGCGTTGTTCAGGGGACCGTAGCCATAGGTGCTGGGTCCATGCAGCGTAAGGTCGTCTGGCGAGGCGCCGATGTCGGCCAGCACGCAGTCGGCGACGCCGCTGCTGGCCAGGTTGTAGGTCGCCGCCGACGTCAGCTTGGCGAAGTTCATATAGTCCGACTGCAAGGTCCGGGCGGCAAGGGTCATGGCAGGCTCGCGGTCTTCGCCAATTTCAGGCGACGCCAGATGAAATAGGGCGGCAGGCCCAGCGCCATCAGCGCATAGCCGATCAGGCTGTTGATCGGATAGGCCCAGAACGAGCAGGCCACCACGCCGATGCAGGCCAGCACGAACAGGCCCGTGGTCCACGGATGCAGCGGCGCGCGATAGCCGGTCGCGACGGCGTCCCCGCCCGTCGCCTCCCGCCGGCGCAGCACGAACAGGCACGAGGCGCTGAGGCCGAAGAACAGGAAATTCATCGAGATCACATAGCTGAGGATCTGATCGTAGGTGCCGCTGAGCGCCAGAACGCCGGTCCACGCCGCCTGCAACAGGACGGCCATGGCCGGGGCCCTGGTGGTCTCCCCCAGCCTGGCCATGCCCCGGAAGAACAGGCCGTCGCGCGCCATGGCGTAGGTCACGCGCGGTCCGGTCAGCATGCCCTGGCTGAGAAAGGCCAGGGCCGACAGGGCGATGGCGCCGGCCGCCAGCTTGGCGCCGACGGGGCCGATCGTGCGTTGCAGCACGTCCGACACCGGCGTCAGCGTGGCGCCCAGGCCCTGCATACCCAGCGCGCGTAGGCAGGCGATGTTGACCAGCAGATACAGGGCGATCACCGCGATCACGCCGACCAGCAGGGCGCGCGCCAGGTTGCGCCGCGAGTCCTTCATCTCGCCGGCGACATAGTTGGCCGTCTGCCAGCCGCCATAGCTGAACACCACCGGGATCATCGCCGCGCCGAACGCCTTCAGCGGATCGATACGCGCGGAAGAGGGCAGGGCGTGCGCCGGCTCGACATGGGGCGCCAGCCACAGGCCGGCCAGGATCACCGCGGCGATGGCGGCGATCTTCAGTGTCCCCAGCGTCGCCTGCACGCCGTTGCCCAAAGCCACGCCGCGGATGTTGATCCAGGCGAGGAGCGCCAGAACCGCGACGACCACCGCCGGCTCCGGCAGCCGTCCGTCGAAGAGCACGTTGAGGTTCTTGGCGAAAACGATCGCCACCGCCGCCTGGCCGCCGGCCTGCACGACCAGCAGCGTCGTCCAGCCGAACAGGAACCCGGCCAGCGGCCCGTAGGTCGCCTTCAGATAGGCGTACTCGCCCCCGGTCGCCGGCATCCGCGCGGCCAGCTCGGCGTAGACGAAGGCGCCCAGCAGGGCGATGAGGCCGCCCAGCATCCACGCCGCCATCACCAGGCCCGGTGAGCTCAGCCCATGGGCGACCACCGCCGGATTGACGAAGATCCCGACGCCGATGATGCCGCCGATCACCAGCATCACCGCGCTCGGAAACCCGATCGCGACCTTCAGTTCGTTCACCATGCCGCCGTCCTTTGGACTTGTCCGTTGCCGGCCGGCAACCGCAGGGGCCTCGTGGAAATGGACTGCGGCAAGCCCAAAACCCCTTAAACCTCCAGCGCCGCCAGTTCCGCTTCGTCAAACACCCGCCCCCGCGTCAGGAAGCGCACCTCCCGCCCGTTATCGAGCGAGAACATGCCGCCGCGCCCCGGCACGACGTCCAGGATCAGCTGGGTATGCCGCCAGACCTCGAACTGCGCCCAGCCGATGTACACCGGCGCGCCGGCCACCTCGCCCAGGCGCACATCCCGGTCGCCGACGATGAACTCGGCGCGCGGGTAGCACATCGGCGAGGACCCGTCGCAGCACCCGCCCGACTGGTGGAACAGCACCGGCCCGTGCTCGGCGGTCAACGTCTCGACGAGGTCGATCGCCGCTTGTGTGGCGGTGACACGCCGGGGTGCGTCAGTCACGAATCCTTCTCCCCTCGCGGGAGAAGGTGGCGCGCAGCGCCGGATGAGGGGGCCGCGCCGATGCGCAGGTCTGTGGAATCGGCCTTAACCCAGCTCACCACCAAGGCCCCCTTCATCCGTCCGCATCGCAGAGTGAGTTTCTCCCGCGAGGGGAGAAGGATTTTGCTTCCGCGCCTCAAAAGAACCCCAGCTTTTTCGGACTATAGCTGACCAGCACGTTCTTGGTCTGCTGATAGTGGTCGAGCATCATCCGGTGGTTTTCGCGCCCGATCCCCGACTGCTTGTAGCCGCCGAACGCGGCGTGGGCCGGATAGGCGTGGTAGCAGTTGGTCCACACCCGGCCCGCCTGGATCGCGCGGCCGAAGCGATAGCAGCGGTTGGCGTCGCGGCTCCAGATGCCGGCGCCCAGGCCGTACAGGGTGTCGTTGGCGATCGACAGGGCTTCCTCATCGTCCTTGAACGTCGTCACCGACACCACCGGACCGAAGATCTCCTCCTGGAAGATCCGCATGCGGTTGTGGCCCTTGAACACCGTCGGCTGGATGTAGTAGCCGCCGGCCAGGTCGCCCGGCAGATCGTTGCGCGCGCCGCCGATCAGCACCTCCGCCCCCTCCTGGCGGCCGATGTCGAAGTAGCTGAGGATCTTGTCCATCTGCTCGCTCGACGCCTGCGCGCCGATCATCGTCGCCGGATCGAGCGGGTCGCCCTGCACGATCTCGCCGACCCGCTTGAGCGCCCGCTCCATGAACCGGTCGTAGATCGCCTCGTGGATCAGCGCCCGGCTGGGACAGGTGCACACCTCGCCCTGGTTCAGGGCGAACATCACGAAGCCCTCGATCGCCTTGTCGAGGAAGTCGTCGTCCTGCGCGCACACGTCCTCGAAGAAGATGTTCGGCGACTTGCCGCCCAGTTCCAGGGTCACCGGGATCAGGTTCTGGCTGGCGTACTGCATGATCAGCCGCCCGGTGGTGGTCTCGCCGGTGAAGGCGATCTTGGCGATGCGTGGGCTCGAGGCCAGCGGCTTGCCGGCCTCCAGGCCAAAGCCGTTGACGATGTTCAGCACGCCCGGCGGCAGCAGGTCGCCGATCAGTTCGGCCAGGATCATGATCGAGGCCGGCGTCTGCTCCGCCGGCTTGATCACTACGCAGTTGCCCGCCGCCAGCGCCGGCGCGAGCTTCCACACGGCCATCAAGAGCGGGAAGTTCCACGGGATGATCTGCCCCACCACGCCTAGCGGCTCGTGGAAATGGTAGGCGACGGTATCGGCGTCGATTTCCGATATCCCGCCCTCCTGGGCGCGGATGCAGCCGGCGAAATAGCGGAAGTGATCGATCGCCAGCGGCAGGTCGGCGGCCGTCGTCTCGCGGATCGGCTTGCCGTTGTCCCAGGTCTCGGCGGCGGCCAGCAGATCGATGTTGTCCTCCATGCGCTGGGCGATCGCGTTCAGCGCGACCGCGCGCTGCGCCGCGCTGGTCCGGCCCCAGGCGTCCTTGGCCGCATGGGCCGCATCCAGCGCCGCTTCTATGTCGGCGCCATCCGAGCGGGCGACCTCGCACAGGACCTGGCCATTCACCGGAGACGTGTTCTCGAAGTAGCGCCCGCCGACCGGTTCGATGAACTTGCCGCCGATGAAGTTGCCATAGCGCGCCTTGTACGGCGGCCTGACTGTGCGGATGAATTCGGGCTTGGTCATGGCTTCCTCCAACGTTGTCGGCGTGTTTTGCGGCGAGCTTACGCGCCTTCGCCTCCGAACGGTATGCCGACCGCAAGCGCTGCTCGTTTCAAGTGCGAGCCTGGATTTTTTGCCGGCGTAACGACGTCTCGGCCTCAGCCGCGCGTGAGCTCCATGATCTCGTCCGTCGAGAGTCCCCGGCCGGCCCGGCCGACCAGTTCCGCGAACCGGCTCCTGGGCGCGGGAGCGCCGACGTTCGTCAGGATCCCCTGGCCGGTGGCCCATCTCGCGCCGAATGCCGCCGGACAGGGCGCTACGGAGCCTCCCACATTCGTACGGAGGTCTCCAGGCGGCGTTGCGGCCCCGCTAAAGGCGGAACATTTCCTGCAGGCGTTCGGCGATCGCCTCGCACCGGTCTGGAGGCAGATCGCCGAGCCGCCTCGCCAGCCGTCGCTTGTCGACCGCGCGCAACTGATCGAGCGCGACGTCGCCTTCCACGCCGATGACGAGGAGCGGAAGGCGCGTGGGCCAGGCCCGCCGCTCCGAGGTCAAGGGTGCGATCAGTACGGTTCGCAGACTATCGTTGGCTTCATCCGGCGACACGATCACGCCCGGGCGGGTCTTGCCGATCTCCGAACCCAGGACCGGGTCCAGGCGAACGAGCCAGATCTCGAACCGCTTCACGCCTCTTCGTCGCCGAGGAGTTCAGCGTCGAGCCAGTCGCTGTCTTCGGCCATGAGCGGTTCAGGCGGGTGCTCGGCGAACGCCTCCGCCCAGCCGCGCCGCGGCGCCGTCAGCGGCGTGAGCGTCACCCGCCCATCCTCGACACCCAGTTCAGCCTCGGCGCCGAAGCCGAGCTGGTCGAGCACGGTCTTGGGCAGCCTGACACCACGGGAATTACCGATGGCGACGATGGCGACTTTCATGATCAGGTAATTACTCCGTAATTACCTCGCGTGCAACCTCAGTCTCTCCTGAAGGCGTGTCGCGGCTTTAAGGTGACAGGTTATCGTGTCCCTCCGCGCATCTCGCCTGCGCCCCATGGGGCGTCTTCGCCTCCCAATTCTCCGGTCTTGCAGGGCTGCCGACATAGAAATGACTGCCCGCACGGACGGGCCTCTATATTGCCAGCCGGTGATCCCCTATCGTTGGCGGGCGCGCGTTCGGATCGATGCCGGCTCATGAACAAAGGTGTGTGCAATGTCGCGTTTCCTGATCGCAGCGGCAACCGCGGCGTTGGCGTTGGCGATGGCGGGCGCCGGCGCCCAGGCGGCCGGAGACGGCGGCTACCCCAGCGGCCTGACCTACTCCAACGGCATGCTCTACGGTACGACCGAAATCGGAGGCGCCAACCAGGTCGGCGCGGTGTTCCAGATCACGACACAAGGCGTCGAAACCGTCCTCTATTCCTTTGCGGGGCGCGCCGACGGGCGCAATCCGTACGCCGGCCTGCTGCCCGTGGATGGGGTCCTGTATGGATCGACCGCCTTCGGCGGCGGGGACGGCTGCCGCTATGGACTGAATTCCCCAATCGGATGTGGCACGGTGTTCCAGATCACTACGGCGGGGGTCGAGACGGTCCTCTACAGGTTCCAGGGCGGGCCCGACGGCGCCACCCCGACCGGCGCGCTGACACGAATGGGCGCGAACCTCTACGGTGTGACGCAGCAGGGGGGTCTGTCGAACTGCGAAAGCAAGTATATCAAGGGCTGCGGCACTACGTTCGAGATCACGCCGGCGGGGGGGAAGACGATCCTCCACACCTTCCAGGGCGGCCCTGACGGGGCCAATCCCTATGCCGGCCTGGTTCGACTTGGCCAGACGCTTTATGGAACGACCGAATACGGAGGCGCCGGCCCATGCCATTCCAAGCAGGTGGAAGGGTGTGGGACGGTTTACCAAATCTCGTCCGCTGGCGAGTCGGTCCTCTACAGGTTCGAAGGCCCAGCCGAAGGGTCCTGGCCTGTTTCCAGCCTGGCCGTAGGGGATGGCAATCTCTTCGGTACCGCGTCCCAGAGCGGAAAAAGGTGCAAGCCCTGGAAATATGGCTGCGGCACGGTCTTTAAGGTCACCGTGGCGGGGGCCGAGACGACACTGCACGAATTCAAGGGCGGCGCCGACGGGGCTATCCCGGGTGCGGGCCTGACCAAGATCGGCGGAGCGTACTATGGAACCACGAGCTACGGCGGTACGGGCTGCGGCGGCGACGTCGGCTGCGGAACCATATTCGAGATCACGCCGCAAGGCCACAAGCGGGTCCTCCACAATTTCCTCGGCGGCGCCGACGGCGAGTTCCCGTCCAACAACCTGACCGACGTCGGTGGCATCTTGTATGGGACGACGCGCTACGGCGGGGGAACAGGTTGTTACAACGGTTGCGGCGTCGTGTTCGAGATCACCCCAGCTGGATCCTATACCGCACTCTACAGCTTTCAGGGACCGTGATCTTAGAGTCTGGCCAGTTACGGTGACACAGTTACGGTGACACTGCACTAAATAGGTGTTATCCAAGCCCTCAGAACGAGGAGGTGGGTGAATGGCGCGGCTGGCTCGGGTGGTGATCCCCGAAATGCCCCATCACCGTGGCCAGGATCGCCCCACCGAACAGCGACGTGGCGATGGAGCGCCGCCCCCCAAACCCGGTTGCAGGCGTTGACGTGGCCTTCGTGCGCGTTTCGTTCATCGGAACGTCCTCTAGGAGAGCGGTTGTAGCGAAGGCGAACTGGACGCGGCGCGTATGCGCGAGGGCCGCGACGGCCTAGGGAACGATCGTGGTGGGGGGATGGGAGGTCAAGGTTCCGGACAAGCATTCACCGGGAGGCAAGGTCCAGATGCCGGACCCGTCGTCCTGGAACACATTCCCGTTTTGGGAACAAATGCCAGCGGGAACTTTCGCGGGGATGGGTATCATGTCGCCGAATCGGGTATCGCACTTAGCGGGGACGCCAACGTTTGGTGAGGGGTCCTTCCGCGCAACGATTTTCTTGAGCGAATTCATCATCGGCGCTACCCCCTCACCCAACGTTGGCGTCCCCCGCTGAAGAAGCGGGGGAGAGGGCTAAGAGCAGCAGAAGACCGCTCATCCTAGCGCCTATGGGCTGGAAGTCCGCGCTACGAGAATGGGTCGCCAAACCGAAATGGGCTTGGCGCTGCGGGGTGCGCTTGGTGACATGAACAGGCGCCAAAGCAATGCGCCACACCCTGTGGTTAAGCCGACATCGCTGATCTAAAACCAGCCGATGAGCGACGCCCAATTCCAGACCGCGCTGGCCCTTTACAAAGACGGTCGCCACGTCGAGGCGGAGCGTCTGCTGAGGCAGGCCGCGCAGGGAGGCCATTCGCCGGCGATGTCGCTGCTCGGCTACCAGATGCTTTCGGGCCGAGGCGCGCCGCTCGACAGGGTGGCCGGGATACGAATGACCCTGGCCGCGGCCGACAGGGGCGAAACGGCGGCCTCCACCGTCGCGGCGGCGCTGATCGCGGCGGGCGTGTTCGGCGCCCCCGACTGGCCCCGGGCGCTCGACTATCTGCTGCGCGGCGCGCAGGGCGGTTTCCCGATGGCCCAGGCGCAGCTTCGCCTCCTGGCCGGGGGGACCGGCGATGACTGGGCGAGCCTGCGCGGCGCGGTGGACATAGAGGCCTGGCGGGCGGCGCCCGCGCCGCGGATCCTCAGGCGTGAGCCGAGCGTGAAGGCCTTCGAGGGCGTGGCGAGCTTCGCGGTCTGCGACTGGATCATCGGCCGCGCCCGCGACCGGCTGGCCCCGGCCACGGTCTATGACAGGTCCGGCCGCGATGTAGTCGGCGCAGTCCGCAGCAACACGTCCTTCGAGCTCGGCCTGGCCGATCTGGACCTCGTGGTCCTGGCTCTGCGCGAGCGGCTGGCCGCAGTCGCCGGCTTGCCGGTGATGAACCTGAACGCGCCCCAGGTGCTGCACTACGCCGTCGGCCAGCGCTTCGAACCCCATGTCGATTTCTTCGACCCCGACATCCCGGATCAGGCCAGGAATATCGCCAGCGTCGGCCAGCGGGCCGCCACCGTCCTGGTCTATCTCAACGAGGATGGCCTGGAGGGCGGAGAGACCGATTTTCCCAAGGCGAATCTTCGTCATCGCGGCGCCAAGGGCGACGCCCTGGTCTTCCACAACCTCGACGCCGCCGGCCGGCCCGACCGCCGCACGCTGCACACCGGCCTCGCCCCGACCCGGGGCGAGAAGTGGCTGCTCTCGCAGTGGATCCGCGACGGGGCGCTGCGGGCCTGACGGTTCGTCCTTGCCCGGGACGTTGCGACGCCTTCCCCCTGACCTGAGCCCCCCTAAGTTTGGCCTCGGGCGATGTTCAGACGTCACTGGAGTGATGTGATCTCGGATGGGCTGGGGATGGAGAACACGGATGAACGCGGATGGCGCTTCGCGCCGCACGGATGGTTGATGATGCCAACGAACCTGGATCCGGAGTTGGATGGTCTGAATCTTGAACGCCGCGCCTGCAATGGCGTCGCGTGACGCGGTGGGGCGCTGCTTTCATCCGTGCGGCGCGAAGCGCCATCCGTGCTCATCCGTGTTAAGAAAACCACGGGCCGATCAAGCGAAGGGTCGCGCCCGCGACGCCATCGGCGCGTGAAGACCATCGGCGTTCCGAAAAACAGTCGGAAACCCAGCACGATCGACCCCGGAGGGCGCACTGTCGAAATCCGCCGTTTTAGTCTTGGGCGTCGCCTTGGAGCGTCACGCGCTGGACATCGGCCTGCGCCAGCGCCAATAAACGACCATAAACAATCCGCCGGTGGTCGTTCCGGCATGATCGGCCCACGCCCAAGCCGAAGAGGAAACGCGAATGCCCCGAGCCACCCGCACCGCCGCATCGCTGGCGGCGCTCCTGTTGATGACGCCCGCCTGTGTGCTGGCGGTCGACGCCCCTCCAGCGAGCCTGCCGGCGAGCAACCCGTTCGCCAGCGTCTCGACGCTGCCGTTCGAGGCCCCGCCGTTCGACAGGATCAAGAACGAGGACTTCAAGCCGGCCATCGAGGCCGGCATGGCGCAGCAGAAGGCCGACTCCGACAAGATCGCGAACAACCCCGCGGCGCCGACGTTCGACAACACCATCACAGCCATGGAAGATTCCGGCCAGCTCCTGGGCCGCGTCACCACCCTGTTCGGCAATCTGACCGGCTCGAACACGAATGACACCCTGGACAAGCTCAACGAGGAAGAGGCGCCGCGTCTGCAGGCGCTCACCGATTCCATCTATCTCGACGCAAAGCTGTTCGCTCGCGTGAAGACGCTCTACGACGCCCGCGAGACCGCGGGTCTCACCAGCGACCAGAAGTTCCTGCTGGATCGCTACTACCACCGCTTCGTGCACGCCGGCGCGGAGCTGTCGGCCGCCGACAAGGCCACGCTCACCGAGATCAATGGCAAGATCGCCGGCCTGCAGGCGCAGTACCAGGCCAAGCTGGTCGCCGCCGCCAACGCCAACGCGGTCGTCGTCGACACCAAGGCCGAGCTCGACGGCTTGAGCGACGCCGAGATCGCCGTCGCCGCCGACGCCGCCAAGGCGCGCAAGCTCGACGGCAAATGGGTCATCGTGCTCACCAACACCACCCAGCAGCCGATCCTGGGTTCGCTCAAGAACCGCGACCTGCGCACGCGCATCCTGGCCGCGTCGGAGTCGCGCGGCGACGTCGCAGGCCCCAACGACCTGCGCGACATCATCGCCACCCTGGCCCAACTGCGCGCCCAGAAGGCGAAGCTGATGGGCTTCCCCAGCTATTCCGCCTACGTCATGGTCGACCAGATGGCCAAGAATCCGGAAGCGGCGAAGAAGCTGCTGACCGACCTGGCGCCGGCGGCGACCAACAAGGCCAAGGCCGAGGCGGCCGAGATCCAGGCCCTGATCGACGCGCAGAAGGGCGGCTTCACCCTGACCGCGTCCGACTGGGATTTCTACGCCGACCAGGTGCGCAAGGCCAAGTACAGCCTCGATGACGCCGAGGTGAAACCCTATCTTGAGCTGAACCGCGTGCTGCAGGACGGCGTCTTCTACGCCGCCAACCAGCTTTATGGCCTGACGTTCAAGGAGCGCCACGACATCCCGGTCTATCAGCCGGACGTGCGCGTGTTCGAGGTGTTCGACGCCGATGGCAAGCACCTGGCCCTGTTCTACGCCGACTACTTCCGCCGGCCCAACAAGAGCGGCGGCGCCTGGTGCAACTTCCTGAACCAGCCGAGCGGTCTCGACAAGCGTGGCCCCCTTGTCGTCAACGTCGCCAACTTCACCAAGCCGGCGGCGGGCGAGCCGGCCCTGATCAGCTTCGACGATGCGACGACCATGTTCCACGAGTTTGGTCACGCCCTGCACGCGATGTTCTCGGTCAAGTATTATCCGTCGCAGGACGGCTTCAACCTGCCCACCGACGTCATCGAATTCCCCTCGCAGTTCAACGAGCACTGGGCGCTGTACCCGAGCGTCTTCGCCCACTACGCCGTGCACTATAAGACCGGCGCGCCGATGCCGCAGGCGCTGGTCGACAAGATCAAGGCCGCGCGCAACTACGGCAAGGGCTACGCCACCACCGAAATCCTGGCCGCCTCCCTGCTCGATCTCGAATGGCACAGCCTGGGTCCCGACGCGCCCAAGCAGGTCCCCGACGTCTTCGAGGCCGCCGCGCTGATGAAGGACCAGGTCGACATGGCGCAGGTCCCGCCACGCTACCGCAGCCCCTATTTCCTGCACATCTGGGCCAACGGCTATGAGTCCAACTACTATTCCTACACCTGGGGCGAGATCCTCGACGACGACGCGTTCGAGTGGTTCACCGAGAACGGGGGCCTGACCCGCGCCAACGGCCAGCGCTTCCGCGACCTGATGCTCGGCCCCGGCTACGTCGCCGACCCGATGGCCCAGTACCGCGAGTTCCGCGGCCGCGACCCCAGCGTGAAGGCGCTGGAGCGGCAGAGAGGGTTGGACTGACGCGGGGAAGGCTCATCCCATGCCCAGAATCGACATCGCCGCCACGCCGCTGCGTCGGGGATCGGGTTATCCGCCGCCGTTCGATGCGCCGTGCGCGCAGCGAACCCGGCGGCGCCTGGGCGAGGCGGGTGGGCTCAGCGATTTCGGCGTCAATCTGATGACCCTGCCGCCCGGGGGCTGGTCCAGCCAGCGCCACTGGCACAGCCACGAAGACGAATTCGTCTATGTCCTCGAGGGCGAGCTGACGCTCGTCGAGGATGGCGGCGAGAGCGTGCTGCGGGCAGGCGACTGCGCGGCGTTCGCCAAAGGGACCGGCGACGGCCATCACATGATCAACAAATCGGCGGCGCCGGCGATCTACCTCGAAGTCGGCTCGCGAAACCCGCACGATCTGACCACCTGCTCCGACATCGACATGATGAGCGCCGCCGTCGATGGCCGCTTCACGCACAAGGACGGCGCGCCGATCGACCGGACTTGACAATTCGACGCGAACTTGCAATACGCAATACCGCGATGACGCGGACATCGTTCCGTGCTCAGAGGCCATGGCGCCGCACGGCAAATCGATGCGAACTGGTCGGGAGAATAGACGTCATGGGTCAGAAAACTGTTATACTTCAGGATATTATACAAGAAATATGAAAGATGCGGCACGCCATCCGACCGCCCTCCGACCGCCCTCCGACCGCCACCCGACCGCCATATCGCCGCCGCGCGACCGCGCCCAAACGCCATTCCTCTGGCGTCAAATCGACGGGGACGAGATAATGCCCGCAGCGACTGTATTTCGCGCTCTCACGCACAGCGCCTGCTTCGCGCGCGCGGCGGCGCCCAAACTATGGACCCTTTTGCCCATGTCGACGCCTTCCCGTCTCGCCGCTCTCTTCCTCGCCGTCGCCGCCCCCGCCTTGTTCGCCTCGCCATCGACCCAGGCCCAGGCGCCGTCAGCTACGCCCTCCTATGGGACCTGGGGCTTTGATCTGACGGGGCGGGACCTGTCGGTGAAGCCTGGTGACGATTTCGAGGCCTACGCCAGCGGATCCTATCTCAAGACCATGAGCATCCCGTCGGACCAATCTCGGTGGGGCGCGTTCAACATGCTGCGCGACCAGTCGGACGCGCGCGTGCGTGGCATCCTCGAAGAGATGGCCGCCACCGCGCCGGCATCGCCGACGACCGACGCGGGCAAGATCGGCGCCTTCTACAAGGCCTTCATGGACGAGGCGGCGGTGAACGAAAAGGCCGTCGCGCCGCTTGGCCCGCTCCTCGAGGCGATCCGCTCGGTCAGTAGCCGCGAGGATCTGGCCAGGCTGATTGGGCGCGCGAACGCCGGGTTCGGCGGCTCGCTGTTCGATGTCGACGTCGACGTCGACGTGAAATCGCCGACGGCCTACATGGTGATGATTTCGCAGGGCGGCCTGGGCCTGTCCGACCGCGACTACTACCTGGATCCGAAGTTCGCGGCCAAGAAGACCGCCTATCAGGCCTATGTCGCCCAGATGCTGGGCCTGATCGGCTGGCCCGACGCCGCCGGGCGCGCCGCCGACGTGGTCGCCTTCGAGACCGCGGTCGCCCAGGCCAGTTGGCCGAGGGCCGACCGGCGCGATCCGGACAAGACCTACAATCCGACCAGTGTCGGCGACCTGGCGACGAAGGCCCCGGGCTTCGACTGGCGCGGCTTTCTGACCGCGGAACAGCTTGGCGACGTGGACCGGGTGAACGTGCAGGAAAACACCGCCATTCCCAGGATCGCCGCCGTCTACGCGGCGACGCCGCTCGAGACCCTCAAGGCGTGGGAGGCGTTTCAGACGGCCGACGACGCCGCCGGCGTGCTTCCCGCGACCTTCGTTCAGGCGCGTTTCGATTTTCGCGGAAAGACGCTCGCCGGCACTCCCGAGCTGAAGGTGCGCTGGAAGCGCGGCGTCGACCTGGTGGGCTCGCTCGAGCACGGCCTGGGCGATGCGGTCGGCCGGGTCTATGTCTCGCGCTATTTTCCGCCGTCCTCCAAGGCGAAGATGGAAGCGCTGGTGGAAAACCTGCGCGCCGCCTTTCGCGCCCGGATCGAGGCCAACGACTGGATGTCGCCCCAGACCAGGCAGTCGGCCCTGGAAAAGCTGGCCAACTACAAGATCATGGTCGGCTATACGACCAAGTGGCGCGACTATTCGGCCTTGACCATCCGAGCGGATGACCTGTTCGGCGACGCCGAGCGCGCGCGCGCGGCCAACTGGGCCTTCACGCGCGGCCTGCTGGGCCATCCTGTCGACCGCGACCTGTGGGGCATGACGCCGCAGACGGTCAACGCCTACAACGCCGGCCCCTTGGTCGAGGTCGTGTTTCCCGCGGCGATCCTGCAGCCGCCGTTCTTCAATCCCGACGCCGACCCGGCGGTCAACTACGGCGGCATAGGCGCGGTCATCGGCCACGAGATGACCCACGGCTTCGACGACGAGGGCCGCAAGATCGACGCCACCGGTCACTTGCGCGACTGGTGGACGGCCCAGGACGCCGCTCGTTTCGAGGCAAAGGCCACAAAGTATGGCGCCGAGTTCGCCGCCTACGACACGGGGCTCGGCGCGTCGATCAATCCCAAGCTGACCATGGGCGAGAACATCGCCGACCTCGGCGGCCAGAACCTGGCGCTGGACGCCTACCACGCTTCGTTGGGCGGAAGTCCGGCTCCGGTGATCGACGGCTACTCCGGCGATCAGCGGGTGTTCCTCGGCTGGGCGCAGGTGTGGCGCGAGCTCCAGCGCCCCGACGCCGAGCGTCAGCAACTGGTCACCGATCCGCATTCGCCCGGCCGCTACCGCGCCATCACCGCCGAGCGCAACATCGACGCCTGGTACAGGGCTTTCGATGTGCGGCCCGGAGAAAAGCTCTATCTGGCGCCGGCGGATCGTGTGACGATCTGGTAGGCGACTTGAGATTTCCTACCTCTCGATCCGTCATTTCTAATTGGCTGGCCGGTTTGCCGGTGGATAGGGCCCAAGGGTGAAGCGCGCCCTGATCATCCGCCATATCCCCTACGAGGGGGTCGCCGGCTATCGCCAGCCGATCGAGGCGGCGGGTTATGAGGTGGACCGCATCGACGTCACCGACCCGGGCTTCGCTTCGCTGGACCTGCGCGAGCCGGACCTGCTCATCATGATGGGCGGTCCCATGGGCGTTTACGAACAGGATCGCCATCCGTGGATCAGTTGTCAGCTGCGGCGGTTGAAGGTGCGCCTGGCCGCCGACCGTCCTACCCTCGGCGTCTGCTTCGGCGCCCAGATGATCGCCGCGGCGCTCGGCGGCGAGGTCTATTCCGGGCCGGTCAAGGAAGTGGGTTTCCACCCGGTGCGGATCCACGAAGACGCAAGGGATAGCCCGCTTCGGCGTCTCGCCGACGTGCCGATCCTGCACTGGCACGGCGACACCTTCACCCTGCCCCCGGGCGTGGAGCTGTTGGCGTCGAGCCACGTCTACGCTCATCAGGCCTTCCGCCGGGGTCCTAACCTGCTGGCGCTGCAGTTCCATGCCGAAATGGGCGAGGACGAGCGCTTCCACGCGTGGATCGAGGCCTGGCCCGAATCGATCGCCGAGGCGGGCGGGGACGAGGCCTCGCTACGCGCCGCGCATGATCAACTCGGTCCCAAGGCTGTGGCCGCCGGCCGCGCGATGGTGTCCCAATGGCTGGCGGAGTTGCGAGAGTGATGCTCACCCCTCGATCGAGCGGCCCTTGGTCTCGGGCAGCAGGAACGGCAGCGTCACGACGCTCAGTCCGGTGAAAAAGACCGAGTACCAGAGTCCTGAATAGATATCCCCTGTCGCCGTGACGATGGCGAAGGCGGTGACCGGCACGAAGCCGCCGACCCAGCCGGTGCCGATGTGGTAGGGCAGGGACATGGCGGTGTAGCGGATGCGGGTGGGGAAGAGCTCGACCAGGGTCACCGCGATGGGCCCGAACAGGGCGGTGCAGGCCACGACCAGCACCATCAGCACGCCGAACAAGCCCCAGAAGTCGACACGCGCCGGGTCGGCCTTGGCCGGATATCCCGCGGCGCTCAGCCCCGCCATCAGCCGGTTCTTGACGCCCTCGGTGGCGGCCTTGAGCGCCGGCGCCGGCAGGCCGCCGGCTTCCTGCGAGGCGATGGCGTCCGGGCCGATCATCACCTTGGCCACCGCGCCGGCCGGCGCGGCCTCATTGCGATAGGAGATGCCTGCGTTGGAGAGCACGCTCTTGGCGATGTCGCACGAGGTGGCGAACTTCGCCTTGCCGATGATGTCGAACTGCAGGGAGCAGCGGGCCGGGTCGGCCACCACCACCACCGGCGTGCGCCGCTGCGCCGCCTCCAGCGCCGGATTGGCGAGATGGGTCATGGCGTGGAAGCCGGGAAAGAAGAACGCCAGGGCCAGCGTCATCCCCGACCACATCACCCATTTGCGGCCCACCTTGTCGGAGAGCCAGGCGAACAGGATGTAGAGCGGGGCGCTCGCCACCGTGATGGCGATCAGCAGCTGGGTGCCGGTCGCGGGCGCGACTTTCAGGAACCGCTCGAGGAACACCTGCTCGGCATAGAAGAACAAGGTGTACCAGGCCGCGCCCTGCGCGCACATCATGGTCACCAGCGCGGTGAGCACGATCCTGAGGTTCTTCCACTCACCGAAGGATTCCCGGTAAGGCGCCTTCGACTGGCTGCCTTCGGCCTGGATCGCCGCGAAAGTCGGGCTCTCGGAAAGCTTGAGGCGCATGAAGATCGATATCGCCAGAAGCCCGGACGAGACCAGGAACGGCGCCCGCCAGCCGCCGCCCCATCCGGCGCCGGCGAACGCGGCTTCCCCCACGGTGGAGCGAACCGCCAGGATCACACCCAGCGCGCCGACCAGCCCGAAAGCCGCCGACGCCTGCACCCAGGCGGTCGCATAGCCCCGGCGGTCCGGCTTGGCGTGCTCGGCGACATAGATCGCCGCGCCGCCGTATTCGCCGCCTAGCGCCGTGCCCTGTATGATGCGCATCAGGATCAGCAGGATCGGGGCCAGCGGGCCGGCCTGGGCGTAGGTCGGCAGCAGTCCGATGGCGAAGGTGGCGCCCCCCATCAGGGTCACCGTCACCAGGAAGGCGCCCTTGCGCCCGATCCGGTCGCCCACTCGCCCGAAGATCAGCGCGCCGACCGGCCGAAAGAAGAACCCCGCGCCGAACAGGGCCAGCGCGGCCAGCAGTCCGGCCGTGGCGTCCAGCGCCGAGAAGAAATTCTTGGCGATGATCGGCGTGAGGGCGCCGAAGACGAAAAAATCATACCACTCGAACGCCGTGCCGGCCGCCGAGGCGGCCACGACGGTGCGCATCGATACCGGCCGTGTTCCCCCCCGTTCGCTCAAAACGCACTCTCGCCCTGCATTCGCGTCTCCCTGGTGATGCGTTTCCTTCTTAGGCCGCGTTCGGGCTATGGCAACGCCGATGTGCCGGCGCGTTAAGGCGGCGCCTGGACAAATTCTTTCGTTTCCGGCGCGGGCATGCGACGTTTCACCCGCAGGGCGCAGGGGGAAATCGGATGACACTTGGGCAGAGACTCGTGGCGGAATTCATCGGCACGCTGTGGCTGGTGTTGGGCGGGTGCGGGGCGGCGGTGCTCGACGCCGCTTTTCCTGGGCTAGGCATCGGTTTCGCCGGCGTCTCCCTCGCCTTCGGGCTGACCGTGCTGACCATGGCCTATTCGCTAGGTCACGTTTCGGGCGCGCATTTCAATCCGGCCGTCACCGTCGGGCTGTGGGCCGGCGGCCGGTTTCCGGCCCGCGACATCGTCCCCTATGTCGTCGCCCAGGTCCTTGGGGGCATAGCCGGCGCTGGGATTCTGTATGTGATCGCTGCCGGCCACGCCGGGTTCGATCTCGGCGGCGGTTTTGCCTCCAACGGCTATGGCGCCCACTCGCCTGGTCAATACACCCTGGCCGCCTGCGCCGTGACCGAGGTGGTCATGACGTTCGGGTTCCTCATCGTGATCCTGGGGGCCACGCATGGAAATGCGCCAAGGGTGTTTGCGCCGATCGCCATCGGCCTTTGCCTGACGCTGATCCATCTGGTCAGCATTCCGGTCACCAACACCTCGGTGAATCCGGCCCGCAGCCTCGGGCCGGCGCTGTTCGCCGCGATGGCGCCGGGCGGCGGCTGGGCCCTGCAGCAGCTGTGGCTGTTCTGGGTGGCGCCCATCGTCGGCGCCGGCGTCGCGGGGCTCGTCTACCGCTGGGTCGGCGGCGTGAACAATCCCGCGCCGGTGGATGTGCGTGGAGACACCTGAGCACGTCGGACCGGTGACCACGTCACGCGCCCTGAGGCAGGTTCCAATGAAGCCAGACCGCGCTCAGACGCAGGCCGAAGCACGACGTCACGCCTAGCGTAGCCGCCCAACGCGGTGACAGTCCCGCTCTTTGGCTGACCACCAGGATTGCCGCGCCCGCCAGCGCCGCCGTGGCGTATATGTCCGTGTGCAGGATCGACGGAACCTTGTTGAGCAACACGTCCCTCATGACCCCGCCGCCGACGCCGGTGACTCCGCCCATCAAAACGGCGGAAAGGCCGTTCATGTCCAGCGACAACGATTTCTCGGCCCCGGCAATAGCGAAGAGCGCCAGGCCTCCGGCGTCGAGCACGATCAACGGCGCCTGCGGAACCTGACGGATCGCCGAATAGAAGACGAATGTAAGGAGGCCGGCGGCGAACGCCGTCGCCGAATAGCGCCAGTCACGCAATGCCTGGGGCGGCGCCGCGGCGATCAGCACGTCACGAACCAGGCCGCCGCCCAACGCCGTGACGAACGAGATCGCCATGACACCAAAGACGTCGAACCGCGCGTCCATCGCCAGCGCCGCGCCCTCGACGGCGAACACGAACGTTCCAATGAGGTCGAGCAGGCGTATCAGCCCCGCCGAACGCAGTGTCATCGTCGATCCCCCGCACGCCTGCCTTGCCCTGGCCTCCTAGCGATGAAATGGATCATTTCACAGGCCCCGCTCGGGGCGCCGGTCCGGTGTGGGAATTGGGTCATGGATATCAACGGCGTCGCGCACGTCTTCATCACCGCCGGCGACTTCGAGCGGTCGCGAGACTTCTATCGCCAGCTTCTGCCCTTCCTTGGGATGAAGCCGGTGATGGACGCGGCCGGCACCTATTACTGCGTCGGCGGGCGGACCGGCTTCGGCGTGCGCTCGCCCCGCACCGGGCATGAGGGAGAGCGCTTCGAACAGGGGCGGCCGGGCCTGCACCATGTCTGTTTCCGCGTTCGCGAACACGACGAGGTCGACGAGGCGGCGGCCTTCCTGGACTTTATCGGCGCTTACATCGTCCATCCGCCGCAGGATGACGAATGGGCGCCGGGGTACTATTCGGTGCTGTTCGAGGATCCGGACGGGGTGCGCCTCGAAATCAACCATGTCCCAGGTCAGGGGTTGCTCGCACCGGGCGGTTCCGGCCATCTGGGCGGAGACTGGAGCTAATTGGAAGATGGTCAAGAGCGTCAAGGAAGTCGGCCCCAATCGATACCGGGAAACCTTCGGCCGCTACTTCGAGGATTTTCAGGTCGGCGACACCTATGAGCATCGCCCGGGGAAGACCGTCCTCGAATCCGACAACCACCTGTTCACGCTGCTGACCCTGAACACCCATCCGCTGCATTTCGACGCCGAGTATGGCAAGGCCACCGAGTTTGGGCGAAACTTGGTGGTGAGCACCTACACACTGGCGCTGCTCATCGGTATGAGCGTCAGCGACTGCTCGCAGAAGGCCATCGCCAATCTCGGCATGGACGAAGTGCGTTTCACCGGTCCCGTGTTCGCCGGCGACACCCTCTATGGCGAGAGCGAGGTGCTGGCCAAGCGGGAGTCGAAGAGCCGTCCTGGCCAGGGCATCGTCACCATCCGCACCATCGGCAAGAACCAGCGCGGCGAGACCATCTGCACGTTCCGCCGGGACATGCTGATCCCCGGACGCGGGCAGGCGGTCGAGGACAGGCTGGGGACCTACTGATGCCGTTCGTTCTCGAGGCGGTCGGTCGCCTGGAACTGCAGGTCGAGGCGCTCGACGCTATTGACGGCACGCCTTTATTGGACATCAAACCGGTGCTGACGGGTTTCCTGCCGCGAGGCGAGGTTCGCGAGCCCGCGTGGGCCGCCTAGATCATGAAGGACTATTGGTGACATGAACGCACACGCCAGCATCAGTGAAGCCGACGAACGCGCCTTCATGGACTCCATCGACCGCTGGCTCGAAAAGAAGGTAGCGCCCGTCGCCGCGACGTTCGAGCAGGCCGACGAATATCCCCATGAGCTTGTCGCCGACATGTGCGAAATGGGCCTCTATGGCGCCTTGATCGAGCCGGAGTACGGCGGTCTCGGCCTTTCGGCGGTGACCTATAGCCACATTGTGACGCGCATCTCCGAAGAGTGGATGAGCCTGACCGGCTTCTTCAACAGCCATCTGATGATGGCGCTCATCGTGCAGAAGTTCGGCACTCAGACGCAGAAGGATCATTGGCTGCCGCGCTTCGCGAGCGGTGAGATCCGCGGCGGCCTCGGCCTCACCGAGCCGGGGGCCGGCACCGATTTGCAGGGCATCCGCACGGTCGCCCGCCGCGACGGGGATCGATACATCGTCAACGGCTCGAAGCTCTGGATCACCAACATCATCGAGGGCGACGTCCTCGCCCTGCTGGTCAAGACCGATCCGGAGGCCACGCCGCGCCATCGCGGCATGTCGATGCTGATTACGCCCACGCGCGATTTCGACACGCGGGAGGATCTTCCCGGCATCACCCGCGGCCGCAAGTTGCCCAAGCTGGGCTACCGCGGCATCGACACCGGCGAGATGGGCTTCGACGACTATGCGTGCGACGCCAGCCTGTCGCTGGTGGGCGGCGAGGAAGGCAAGGGGTTCGTGATGGCCACGGGCGGCCTGGAAATCGGCCGCGTCAACGTCGCCGCGCGCGGCGTCGGCATCGCCAGGCGCGCGCTCAAGGAATCGGTCGCCTACGCCCAGGTGCGCCAGACCATGGGCAAGCCGATCGCCGAACATCAGGCGATCCAGCTCAAGCTCGGCGAAATGGCTTCGAAGACCCGCGCCGCCGAACTCTTGCTGGAAGACGCCGCACGCGCCTACGACGGCGGCGGTCGCGTGGACATGGAAGCGGGCATGGCCAAATGGTTCGCCACCGAGACGGCCTTCGAGGTCGCCACCGAGGCGATGCGCATCTTCGGGGCCAACGGCTATTCCAAGGAGTATCCGATCGAGCGTCTGTATCGGGACGCCCCGCTGCTGATGATCGGAGAGGGCACCAACGAGATGCAGCGGATCATCATCGCCAAGCGCCTGATCGCCCGCAACCCGGTCTAGTCGAACCCGCGCCATGCCGGTCTCGTCGAGCGAACTGGCGGCCAGGCTGGCCGCGCGGCTTTGTCATGATTTCGCCAATCCGGTCGGCGCCATACAGTCGGGCCTTGAATTTCTATCCGATCCGGGCTCGCCGATCCCGCGCCACGAGTCGCTGGCTCTGATCGAGGAGAGCGCCCGCACGCTTTCGGCGCACTTGGCGTTTGCGCGGGTCGCGTTTGGCGCGGGCGAGGAAACCTTTGCAAGCAGGGCTCTGGAACTCTTGGCGCGGCCGATGTTCGCGGCTATCCGCCCCACACTCGTCTGGGACGTCGAGGCTGAAACGCTGCCGGGCTTACCGGCGCGCGTGCTGCTGAACCTCGCACAGCTGGCCGGCGCCGCGCTCGCGAGCGGCGGAGAGGTGCGCGTGTCGGCATGCCATGCGGGCCCCGGATGGCGCTTGTCGGTGGACGCGGTCGCGCCCCGCGTACGGCTGTACCCTGAGGTGCAAGCCGGCCTGGAGGGACGCCCACGCGGCGAAGGCCTTTCCGGGCGCTGGGTGCAGGGCGCGTTCATTCACGCGATCTTGGACACCGTCGGCGGGGCAGTGTCAGCGACAGTTGATGCGGAGGCGGTTCGCTTTCGCGCACGCCTGCCGGGTTGAGCGGTCGCCAGGCGAGCGCCGTCAGCGGGGGGCGAGATGTATCTCCAGATCGACCCGCCGGCGCATGAGGCGCAGGTCGCCGCCAGGGCTCGTCGCGGAAGCGTCGCCCAGTGCGGAAACCTGGAAATCGACCTGAGTGAAGCCATGGCGCCGCAGCGCCGCCGCCACCACCTCGGCGCGCCGTTTGGACAGGGCCAGATTGGCATCTCGCCCACCCGGGGTGTCGGCCAGGCCCCGCACCCTCACTCCGGTGACCGTGCATCTGCGGGCCTGCGCGCCCGCCGCAGCCAGCAACGCTTGCCCGTCACGGTCGATGCTCGCGGAACCGGGCGTGAAATAGATCGAAACCGTCAGGTCGGCGCACGCCGTCGGCGCTACGATCAGGGGTCTGTTGGCGGGAGACGAAAAGGGCTGCCGGGCGCTCTGGCAACCGGCCGCCAGCGCCAGCGCCCCGAACGCGCTCGCCATCGCCGCGCCGCGCCAAATGCCGATGTCTGCTAGCGCCATCGATTACCTCCACTCTCAGGAGGCCCCCATTGGACAGCAAACGCCGACATGGCAATAGCCGCAACGCGGTTGCGGAGCTTTCCCGCTCCGCGCCGCCGCCGACGAGGCGGCTACTTCCGCTTGGGTGGCGGCCGGCCGTCGAGAAACGCGCGGATGGCGGAGCCTAGATAGGTCGGGTTGCGCAGCGCCAGCAACCCCGCGCCCAGGGCGGCGGAGATCGCCACCAAAGGCTGGTCGCGAACCAGTTCGAATATCCGTTCCACCACTCCGCCCGTGGCGTCGAGCTTCGGTTTTCGCCGTTTCCCCTTGGCCATCAAGGCGATTGTCATGGCCAGAAGACCAATCAGCAGGGCGGCCGCGCCGGCTACGGCCGCGGACGCGCCGGCGCGTCCCAGCGTAGGCTCGACCAGGGCGTAAAGCGCAAACGCCAGCGCCACGACGAGAACAGACGCGCTAGCCGCCATCGCTGCGGCCGCGATCACGCCCAACAGCAGTCTGCGCAGCATTACTGCGAGAGGTTCGACAGCAGCAGGCCCACAACGACGCCGATACCGACACCGGCCAGAACCGCGGTCACCGGCCTATCCTGGACGCGTTCGGCGACATAGCGTTGCGCATCGTCAAATTGCTGACCTGCGTTCTCCGCGATCGGCTTGCTTTGTTCGCGAAGCTTTTCGATGCCGTCACGGAATGCCCCTTCTACGGCTTTCACCGCGTCGGAAATGGTCCGCTCGGCGTGTGCGAGAGCCTCTTGCAAGGTCTGCTTGCCCTGTTCGGTGGCGGCGCTCACGGCGTCGGCCGCCTTTTCGGCGGTGTCTTTGACGGAGGCGGTTTCATTCGCGGTCGTCGGCGTGGCGGCCAGGGTGTCGGTCGGCATGATAGGCTTCTCCAGGATCGCAGTCGCCTCTTCGGCGGCCCAGAAACGTCTCTTACCGCCTAACGTTCCGCCTCGTCTATTTTTAGAAATGCGAATTCGTCTTCGGCCAATGGCTTGTCTGCGCGCTAGGCGGCGGCGCCCCGCTAGACGACGCCGCGGGACAACAGACCGGCATAGGCCTCCGAAGAGACGCCCGCCCAATCGCACAACACCTCCTGGGTGTGCGCTCCCAGAGCCGGCCCCGGCCAGCGGACTTTGCCGGGAGTAGCCGACAGCTTGGGAAATACGTTCTGCATGCGCACCGGCCCGAACACCGGGTGGTTGACGGTGACGATCGCCTCACGCGCTCTGAACTGAGCGTCGGCCATCATGTCTGGAGGGGTGTAGATTCGCCCGCACGGCACGCCTTCGGCTTCGAGCAGCGAGAGCAGCGGCTCCAGGTGTCTTTCGCGTGTCCATGCGGCGACCATCTCATCCAGGACGGCCTGGTTCGCGCCTCTGGCCGCGTGGCTGATGAAGCGCGGATCATCGTTCAATTCTGGTCTGCCCATGATCTGAGACAACCGTCTGAAGACATTGTCGCCGTTGCCGCCGATCAGGATCATTTCGCCGCCCGCTGTCGGATAGACATTCGAGGGCGCGATTCCTGGCAATATCGAGCCGGAACGCTCCCGGACATAGCCGGTGATGTCGTATTCGGTGACCATGTTCTCCATCATGGCCAGTACGCTCTCATAGATCGCCGCATCGACGATCTGGCCGCGGCCGCTCGCCCGGCGCGCGTGAAGCGCCATGAGTATGCCCATGACGGCGTGCACCGCCGCCAGGCTGTCGCCGATCGATACGCCCGCACGCGCGGGCGCCCTGTCGGCTTCGCCGGTGATGGCTCGAAGCCCCCCCATCGCTTCCCCGATCAGGCCGTAGCCCGCGCGCCCCGCGTAGGGACCGGTTTGTCCAAAGCCGGAGACCCGCGCCATGATCAGCCCTGGGTTGTCGGCGGCGAGACTTTCGTAGGAAAGCCCCCATTTTTCCATTGTCCCGGGCCGGAAGTTCTCGATGACGACGTCGGCCCGGCCGATCAGCGTCCTGGCAAGCGACTGGCCTTCCTTGGATCGCAAGTTCAAAGTCACGGACTTCTTATTGCGGCCGATGACCGGCCACCAGGGGGAATGGCCATGCGGGAGGCTTCGTCCCCACTGGCGCATCGGGTCGCCGATTTTCGGGTCCTCGAGCTTGACGACGTCGGCGCCGAAGTCGCCCAGGATCTGTCCGCAAAACGGGCCGGCGATGAGCGAGCCCATCTCGACGACCCGCAAATCGCTCATCGGTCCCATGGTTCACCCTCTTTCCTTTCCGCGCCGGCCTGAATAGATCACGATTTGTGGCGGGCGCGGGGCAATGGCGGTTCCCGCTTGCGGCAGACGCCGCTACAAAGTCAACGCCACGGGAATCACTGATGATCACCTTTCGAAAGACGCTCAACGCCGCGCTCGCCGCGATCTTGATCTCCGGCTTGGGCTTGGCCGGCTGTGAAAAGGCCGCCAACGGCGGGCCGACGCCGTTGGCGGACGATAATGCCAACATCGTCAACCGGTCCACCGTCCCTGACTTGCCGTCATTGAACAGGCCGTTTTTCAGTCCTGATCTCGTCGACAGGGTAGGCGGCGTCGATCTGTTTGCGCTGGCCGAAAGCAGGCTGGCGTTGACGCAGTCGCGCAACCCAAACGTCAAGGCGTTCGCAGCGGCGACGATAGATGCGCATGGTAAGTCGCTTGCTGGCCTCGGCGCCGCGATCGATGCCTCCGGGCAGACGATTTCCTATCCGGAGGCGATGCCCAACGACCTCGCCGCGAGACTCTCCGCCCTGCACAAGCTCGATGGCGTGGCGTTCGATAAGACGTATCTCGGCGATCAGATCGAGGCCGGTCAGGCCGTGGTGAGCGCGCTGCAGAC
The DNA here is from genome assembly GCA_038206535.1 of Caulobacterales bacterium. Taxonomy (GTDB): domain Bacteria; phylum Pseudomonadota; class Alphaproteobacteria; order Caulobacterales; family Caulobacteraceae; genus Acaudatibacter. Next base: position 38,320 of record JBBRAV010000022.1, on the reverse strand, counting down.
CTACGCCAAGCACGGTGATGTCGCGCAGTTCAAGACCTTCGCCCTGAACAGCCAGGAGGCCGCGCGAAACGCCGTGGCTTCCGCTCAGACCCTGCAATCGTCACTGAAATAGCCGTGGCCGTTCCAAACGGGGCGCTGCGGTGAGCGAGGCGAAACTCGGCTGGCTCCGACGCCTGAAGGACGGGCTGTCGCGCTCGTCGCGACAGGTTACCGAACAGGTTACCAAGGCGCTCATCGCCAGACCTCTCGACCGCGATCAGCTCGACGCGCTCGAGGAAATGCTGATCGAGGCCGATCTCGGTCCGCAGGCCGCGGCCCGGATCGCCGAGGCGTTCGGCGCCCAGAGGTTCGGCCGTTCCTCCACTGAGGATGAGGTCAAGGAGGCCCTGGCCGAAGCCGTGGCGGCGGAGCTTATTCCCAGGCAGGGGGTGTTCGAGCCGCTCGCCGGACCTCGCCCGTTCATCGTTCTGTTCATCGGCGTCAACGGGTCTGGCAAGACCACGACTTTGGGTAAGATCGCCGCCGACCTCACCGCTCGCGGCGCCAGGGTCCTGATCGCCGCCGGCGATACGTTTCGCGCCGCCGCCGTGGAGCAACTTGCGGTGTGGGCTGATCGGGCCAAGGCCGATTTCATGTCGCGGCCAACCGGGGCCGACGCCGCCGGCCTGGCGTATGACGCGGTTGAGCGGGCGAGACGGGAGCGATACGACGTGCTGCTGATCGACACCGCCGGGAGGCTGCAGAACAAGCAGGGCCTCATGGATGAACTGACGAAGATGATCCGCGTCATCCGCAAGGTCGATCCGCACGCCCCGCATGAAGTCCTCCTGGTGCTGGACGCCACGGTGGGGCGCAACGCGCTGGCGCAGGAGAACATTTTCGGCAATGCAATCGGCGTGACCGGCATAGTGATGACCAAGCTGGACGGCACCGCGCGGGGAGGGGTTCTCGTGCCCGTCGCTCAGGCCTCGGATTCGCCCATAAAGCTGATCGGCGTCGGAGAGGACATTGACGATCTGCAGCCGTTCGACGCGCGGGCGTTTTCCCGCACCCTCGTCGGCTTGGAGGCCGCGGTCGATGGCTGAAGAAACACGATCGGCCGCTCCGCAATGGCTGCACATCGTCCTGGACGCCGCACCCGCGGTCGCCTTTCTCGCTGTGCTCCTCAAGACCCACGACTTCCGTCTGGCGACTTGGTTTGTGGTCGGCGGATCGGCGCTGGCGTTGATTGTCGGCCTGATCGTCGAGCGACGGCTCAGACCGCTGCCGACATTCACTGGCGTTGTAGCTCTCGTGTTCGGGTCCCTCAGTCTCGTGCTCCATAACGCCGAGATCCTGAAGATGAAGCTGACCATCATCGATGGATTGCTCGGCGCCGCCCTGTTTGGCGGGTTGTACGTCAAGAAGAACCCGCTGAAACTGATGCTGGGACAGGCGTTTCAACTGACGGACCGGGCGTGGGCCGTATTGGCGGTGCGTTATGGAGCATTTTGGTGGGCGTGCGCGATCGCCAACGAAGTCGTGCGACGTACGCAAAGCGATGTCATGTGGGGCTATTTCCGCGTCGCCGTGATTGTCGCGGCGGTCGTGTTCGCGGTCGCACAGACTCCATTCCTTCTGAAGCACAATGCGCCGCAGGAACCTCCGCCGGTTCCAGAGCCCCCCGATTCCGGTTTCTGAGCCCTTGTCGGCCGTCCACGGATGTTCTGTCGTCAAAACGACGCGAATAGATGATAGTGGAATAGGGTGTTCGAGGTCGGCGGATCAGGGGGAACCATGGCCAAGGGAAAGACGAGGGCGGATGAAGACGGACTGGCGGCATCCGTTACGCATCTTTTGCACCGGTCCCTGCAACTCGCGCTCGATATGCATGCGGAAGCCGCACCCGCCGAAATAACCCAGCGGCAGTTCACCGTGCTGGCGGCCGCCGCCGCCGCCGATGGCCAAACCCAGAACGATCTGGTCCGGGCGACCGGAATCGATCGCTCGACGCTGGCCGATCTGGTCGCGCGGATGTTGGCCAAGGGCCTGCTCGAACGGCAGCGTTCCCCCACCGACGCGCGAGCCAACACCGTCCGACTGTCGGACGCCGGACGGCGGGCTCTCGACGATAGCGCGGGTCCCGCCGCGGCGGCCGACGAGAGACTGCTGTCCTACCTGCCGGCCAAGAAGCGGGCAGGCTTTCTGAAGGCCTTGGGTATCCTGGCCATCGCCGCCGACAATCCCTCCGGCGCCGAGGCGAAGCCGGTCAAGGAAGGTGGGGCCAAGGTGAGGCTCGCCGCGGATCGGGCGCTCGCGAAGGCCGCCAAGCCTGAAAAGAAAAAAAAGAAGAAGGACAAGGACAAGGACAAGGCCAAGATCAAGAAAGTCAAGCCGGCTGCCGCCTGACGGGTGGACTGAAGGCGGACTTGGGCAATGGAATAGCGAGCGGGCGCGGCGCGCCGCTCAGCGGATGTCCGAGATATCGGCGGCGCGCTGGTTGGCGCCGACGCGAGCCGTGAAGCCGGCGAGCACGTCGAGCAAAACCATCAGCGAGATAAGGAAAAACGTGGACGTGGCGCAGGCAGGCGCGAGCAGCATCTCCGCCAGGCAGACTGCAAACAACAACAGCGACAGGGCGTAATTGATCATCGCCATGCGCCGGCTCGCCGTCGATTTGACCAGTTCCATGAAGAGGAAGGCGAGCGCCGCCGCGAGCAGCAGGTCGCCCGCGCTGACCGGCCAGACCCCGCCTCCGGCGGTCGCCAGACGCAGCAGCGGTCGTGTCAGGCTCGCGTGCGCCGCGGGCGACCTCAGGCCGCCGGGCAGGGTGAGCGCGAGCAGATTGTAGATCATCACCGGCGCCATCATCAGCGGTGTGACGGCGAGCATTGAACCCCTTTTCACCTCACCTCCTCGACAGCGCCTGGATCGCGTGCGCGCGCGCGCAACCATAATACGCCGCTCAGGTCCGAAACGGCGGCCAACAGTCTGCCCAGATTGGTGTATTTCGAGCGACCGGCCCGGCGGGGGCGATGACCGACGGGACAAAACGCGATCTGATAACCCTCGCGCAACATCATTGCAGGCAGGTAGCGATGGATGTGATCAAAGTAAGGAAGGCGCAGGAACGCCTCGCGGCGCATCGCTTTCAATCCACAGCCGGTGTCGGTGGTCTGGTCGTCCAGAAGACGCCGTCGGACGGCGTTGGCGACGCCGGACGCCCATCGCTTGGCGGCGGAGTCCTGGCGGGACGTCCGCTCGCCGCCGATCAAGCCAACGTTCGCCGGCGCGAGTTTCAAGGCTCTCGCCAGCGCCGGCGCGTCGGAAGGGTCGTTCTGCCCGTCGCCGTCCAGCGTCACCACGATCGCCGCGCGCGCCGCCAACACTCCAGTCCGTATTGCACGACTTTGGCCGGCGTTGCGGCGATGGGTCAGCACGCGCAGTTGCGGTATCTCACTTGTCAGCAACTTGAGCCGGTCCAGAGTGGCGTCCCGGCTGGCGTCATCGACGAACAGGATTTCGAAGGCGGCGCCCGAGAATGCGGCTGCGATCTCCCGCGCGAGCGCAGGCGCCGCGCCCTCCTCGTCGTAGACCGGAACGACGATCGACACGTCCGGTGGGAGGCCCTCCGGCGGCGAGGCGCGCGCGCCTTCCCGGAGCGCCGTATGGGCGAGCGAAGACATCATTCCGTGTCATACCCGAAAAACCCTCAATCCAAAGATCATGCTAACCTGCGTCGATGACCGTCGCAGAGAGACTCGACCTGCTGGCCAAGGATTGGCGCGGCCCGATGCTGGCGGCGGTCGTCGCTTTCATGGCCGCGCTGCCCGGGGCCCTGGGCCTGCCGCCTCTGGATCGCGACGAAGCGCGATTCGCCCAAGCCTCCGCGCAGATGCTGGAAACCGGTGACTTCGTGACCATCCGGTTCCAGGACACGCCGCGCTTCAAGAAGCCGGTCGGCGTTTACTGGTTACAAGCGGCGGCCGTGAATGCGCTCTCGAGCGTCGAGAGCCGCGAGATTTGGGCCTTCCGCGTTCCCTCACTTCTGGGCGCCATATTGGCGGCCGCGGCCTGCGCCTGGGGAGCCGCCGGCGCATTCGGCTCTCGCGAGGGCCTCCTCGCCGGCGTCATGCTGGGATCCAGCTTCCTGCTTTCCACGGAGGCGGACATCGCCGCCACCGACGCGGCGCTGGCCGGCGCCGTGACCCTGGCGATGGCGGCTCTGGCGCGCCTGTATGTGGCGGCGCGCGGGGGGCCTTCGGCGGGGCGCCGATCGAAGGCCCTCCTGTGGGCCGGTCTCGCATTGAGTATTCTGCTCAAGGGACCGATCGGGCCGCTGATCGTCCTGTTGACCATCGTCGGGCTCTGCGCGTGGGATCGCCGGGTTGCGTGGCTGAGGACTCTGGGGTGGGGTTGGGGCTTGATCGCGGTGGCCGCGGTCGTCGGACCCTGGGCCATGGCGATCACCATAGCGACCGATGGTGCGTTCTGGGGCGCCGCCGTCGGTGGAGACCTGGCGCCCAAGCTCATGGCGGGCCAGGAGGGGCATGGCGCGCCGCCGTTGTTCTATGCCGCTCTTGCCCCATTCATGCTGTTCCCCGCCGTTCTGGCGCTGCCGGGGGGGCTTTTGGCCGGATGGCGGGCGAGAGCCGAACCGGGCGTGCGGTTCGCGCTTTGCTGGCTGATCCCAGCCTGGCTGGTGTTCGAGCTGACGCCGACAAAGCTCGTGCATTACACCCTGCCGCTCTACGGCGCCCTGGCCTGGCTGATGGCGCGCGCCCTCGCGGAGCCGCTTGGTCGATTGGCGCGCTGGAGTGGAGCGGCGCTGGCCGCCTTGGCGGGCCTGGTGTTTGCCCTCGCCGGCTTTGTCGCCATGTTTCGCCTCGGTGACCACTCGGGCCTGCCCTGGGCGGTGCTCGCCGCCGTGCTCTTTCTGGCGGCCGCCGGACTTGGCTCATGGATGTTGCTTCGGCGGAAAGCGGCCGCCGCCGTCGCCGTGTCGGCCATCATCGCGGTGTTCGCCCATGGCGTGCTCGTCGGGTTGCTGGCGCCGGCCTTGAGGCCGCTGTGGCTTTCGAGCAGGGCGGCCCGGGCCCTCGCGCTGGTCAACCTCAGCCCTCGCGAGGGCGTGACGCAGGGGCCGGTGACTGTGGCGGGCTACGAGGAGCCGAGCATCGTCTTTCTGCTGGGCACCAACACAGAACTCGGCGATGCTGAGGACGCGGCCACCGCGATAGCCCAGGGGCGCCCGGCGATCGTCGAGGGCCGCCTCGACGCGGCCTTTCAGACCGCCCTGGCTCGCGACGGCGTAAAGGCGCTGCGCGTCGGCCAAGGGGCCGGGCTCGACTATTCGAACAATCATCACGACATCTTGCGAATCTACGGACCGGTTCCCGGCGCCGCAACGCAACAGGAGAGTGCGCGATGAACGCTCGAATCGAGATCGTCGAAGTTGGGCCGCGCGATGGGCTGCAGAATGAAAAGGCCATTCTCGAAGTCGGCGTGAAGGCGCAGTTCGTGCGCCGTCTCGAGGCCTGCGGCGTGCGCCGCATCGAGGCGGTGTCATTCGTCAATCCAAGGCGCGTGCCGCAGATGGCGGGCGCGGAAGAGATCATGGCTGCGCTGCCCCGCGAGCCGGGCGTTTCACGCATCGGGCTGGTTCTGAACGAGCGCGGCTGGGAGCGCGCCGTCGCCAGCGGGTGCGACGAGGCCAATGTGGTGGTTTGCGCGAGCGACAGTTTCGGCGTTCGCAACCAGGGCGCGACAGTGGCCGAACAGGTCGCCGTGCTCGCCAATATCGTCGGCCGGCGCGAGATCGAGGGCGGACCGCCGATCTCGCTTACGGTCTCCGTCGCATTCGGCTGTCCGTTCGAAGGCGAGGTATCAGCTGACCATGTCGTCAACATCGTTCGCCAGGCCGCGGCTCTGGACATTGGCGAGATCGCCCTGGCAGACACCATCGGCGTCGCCGATCCGTGGACGGTCCGTTCGCGCATAGAGGCCGCGCGCGCCGCGGCTCCCTCCGCCCGCCTGCGCATGCATTTCCACGATACGCGCGGCACGGGTCTCGCCAACGCCTTCGCCAGCGTCGAGGCCGGCGTGACCGTGCTCGACGCCAGCTGCGGCGGTCTGGGCGGTTGCCCGTTCGCTCCGGCGGCGACCGGCAACATCGCCACCGAAGACCTCGTCTACATGCTAGACCGCGCCGGCTTCGAAACCGGCGTCGATCTCGACGCGATGATCGCCACCGCCCGCTGGATCGGCGAGAAGATCGGCAAGCCGCCGGTGTCCTCGCTCAGCCGGGCGGGCGGGTTTCCCGCTTAGCGACCAGACCTCAGCGCGCCGTCTCGCCGTTGTCGATGGTGATGGTCGCGCCGTTGATGTGGCGGCCGTCATCGCACGCGAGATACAGCACCATGTTGGCGATGTCCGACGGCTGGCCCATGCCGTGGTCGACCGACTGCTCAAGTCGTTGACCGGCCTCCGGCATCGACGCCCGCGCGAAGTCGGTCATCGGGGTGACGATGCCGCCGGGCGCGATCGCGTTGACGCGGATCTTGTAGCCCTTCTCATGGCAATGGGCGGCGATGCTGCGGGTCATGGCGACGATGCCGCCCTTCGCGGCCGAATAGGCCGGGATAGAGCCGATCCCTTTCAGCGCCGCCGTCGAGGCCATGTTGATGATCGATCCGCCGCCTCCCTTGGTGATGTGGGGAATGGCGGCCTGGCAGCCGAGGAAGGCGCCGTCCAGCATGATCTCGACCTGGAACTTGTAGTCGGCGTAGCTGAGCGCCTCGATGTCGGCGAAGCGCACCACGCCGGCGTTGTTGACCAGCGTGTCCAGCCGGCCGAAGGCGCGCAGGGTCTCGGCAACCACCTCGGCCCAACGCGTCTCGCTGCGCACATCCTGGTTCAGATAGAGGCACCCCGGAATCTCGGCGGCGACCTTGGCGCCCAGGTCATCCTGGACGTCGGTGATAACTACCCTCGCGCCCTCGCGCGCCAGAACCCTGGCGTCTTCCGCCCCCAAACCCGATGCGCCGCCGGTTATCAGCGCCACCTTGCCTTGCATGCGTCCCATTGTCGTCTCCCTGTGTTGTGATTGGCGCGTCGTGGGTCCGGCGCATCATTGAGGCTTTACGCCACGCGTCAGGCGGGCGCGGAAAGGTCCTCCCCGGCGAGCGCGCGATCAATCAGATCGAGGGTTTCACGCAGGCCGAAGATCGCGACAAATGAGCCGAAGCGCGGACCCTGGGCTTGGCCGAGCAGTACTTCGTAGAGAGCGCCGAACCATGCCCGCAGCGGCTCGAAACCGGCCGCCTTGCCGGCGGCGTAGACTTCGTTCTGGATTGCCTCGGCATCCTGGCAGTCGGCCGGCAGCGCCCTCAGGCGCGCCGCAAGGTCGGCGAAGGCCGCGCGTTCGCGTTCGTCCGGCGGCCGGAACGTTTTTTTCGGCCTGACGAAGTCTTCGTAGAAATGGATCGCGTATTCGGCCAGGCGGTCGAGCAGGGGTTCGTTCTGTGGCGTGGCTCCCGGAATGTGCCGGGCGATAAAGCCCCACAGGATGCCTTTGTCCGAAGCGTTGGCCGCCGACACCAGATTAAGGAGCAGACTGAACGAAACGGGACTTCCACGGGCCGGCGGGGCCCCCGCGTGCACGCTCCACACCGGATTGTCGAGCCGCGCCGTCGGCCGCGCATCATCCGTCCTCGGCGCGTTGAACGCGTCCAACTGCTGAAGATATTCATCGACCGCCTTGGGGATGATCTCGAACGCCAGCTTCTTGGCCGACCGCGGAGATTGGAACAGATAATACGCTAGGCTCTCCGCGGTCCCGTATCGGTTCCACTGCTCCAGGGTCAGGCCGTTGCCCTTGGATTTGGAAATCTTCTGATTGTTCTCATCGAGGAAGAGTTCGAAGTTGAACCCCTCGGGTGGGCTGCCGCCCAGCGCCCGACACATTTGCGATGAGACTTTAACCGACTCGATCAGGTCCTTGCCGGACATCTCGTAGTCGACCTCGAGCGCGGTCCAGCGGCACGCCCAGTCGGGCTTCCACTGCAATTTGACCGCGCCGCCGGTGACAGGGATTTCGGTGAGCGCGCCGTCCTCGTCGTGGAAGACGATCGTCCCGCGATCCAGGTGGCGTTCGAGGGTCGGAACTTGCAATACGCGACCGGTCTTGGGACTGATCGGGAGGAAGGGCGAGTAGGTCGCCCGTCTTTCGGGCCCAAGGGTCGGCAGCATCACCGTCTGAATCTTGTCGAAACGCTCCAACGCCAGCAGCAACGTTTCGTCGAACATCCCCGAGCCGTAACATTCGGTGGACGACAGGAACTCGTAGTCGAATCCGTGCCCGTCCAGAAACGCGCGCATGCGGGCGTTATTGTGAGCGCCGAAACTGTCGAACTCACCGAACGGGTCCCTCACCTTGGTCAGGGGCTTTCCCAGATCGAGCGCCAGAGCCTCGCGATTGGGTACGTTCTCGGGGACCTTGCGCAATCCGTCCATGTCGTCGGAAAAAGAGATGAGGCGGGTCGCAATCGCGTCCTCGGTCAGGGCGCGAAACGCGTTGCGCACCATGGTCGTGCGGGCCACCTCGTTGAACGTGCCGATGTGCGGCAGGCCCGAGGCTCCATAGCCGGTCTCGAAAACCACGGGACGCCCCAAGGGGGGCAGGGCCGTCAGCAATTCCTCGAACTTGCCGGCGGCGATGAGGGTCGCGGCCAGATCGCGCTCGGCGCCGTCGTCGAGCCGCACGCGAACAAGGCGGGCAAGCAGATTGCGCGCCTGTTCGAAGGGCCAGGCGCGCGCGTCGCGGGCCAGGTGGGAGAGTCCTGTCAGCATCGGTCGAGCGGGGTAGGACCCTGCAACCTCCAGGTCAACGGCTAGGTCGATGCCGCGGTCAGCTCAGCGCCGCCATCGCCATCGTCACGACGGCGTCGGGGGTGATCCCGAACGCTTCGAAAAGCCGCTCGGCGGGAGCGGACGCGCCGAAGCTTGACATGCCCACGAACAAGCCGTGCTCGCCGATAAAGCGATCCCAGCCCTGGCGGACGCCGGCTTCCACCGCGATCCGCACGGGCGAGGATCCGATGACAGCCGCGCGGTAGGCGCCGTTCTGCCGATCGAACAGCTCCCAGCAGGGCGTGGACACCACCCTCGCGCCGATCCCTCTGGTCTGCAGACGTTCCCAGGCGGCGACGGCGACAGCGGCCTCCGCACCCGACGCGAAGATCGTCACCCGTGCCTCGCCGTCCGCTCCGCGCAGCTCGTATGCGCCCCGCGCGCAAAGATCGCCGCCGCTATCGCGCACAGCCGCTGTCGTCTGACGCGACAGCGCCATGATCGACGTCGCCCGTGACTCGGAAAGCGCCAGCTTCCAGCATTCGGCGGCCTCTACGGCGTCGGCGGGGCGGAACACCAGCAGGCCCGGCATCGCCCGCAGGCTCGCCAGATGTTCGACCGGCTGGTGTGTTGGACCGTCTTCCCCAACCCCAATCGAGTCGTGGGTCATCACGTGGATCACGCGTACGCCCATCAGCGCGCCCAGACGGATGGCGGGGCGGCTGTAGTCGGAGAACGCCAAGAAGGTTCCGGACACGGGAATCAACCCGCCGTGCGCCGCCATCCCATTCATGGCCGCCGCCATGGCGAATTCGCGCACGCCATAGCGCACGAAGCGCCCCGCATAGTCGGGCGCGTCGAATGTCGCCATGCCCTTGACGAGAGTATTGTTCGAACCCGCCAAATCGGCCGACCCGCTGATCAGCTCCGGGATGGCGGGGACCAGCGTAGCCAGCGCAGCGCCGGAATGCGCGCGCGTGGCGGCGGTCGGCTGTTCCCGGGCCATCTTGATTACATGTGCATCGAGGGCGTCGAACGCTCCATCCGGAAGGTCGCCCCTGATCGCGCGCGCGAAGTCGTCCGCCTGGCCTGAGTCGTCGAGGCGGGTGGTCCAGGCGCGTTGCTTGCGTCGCCCGCGCCGACCCGCCCGTTTCCACGCGGCGGCAATCTCCTTTGGAACCACGAACGGCGGCGAGTCCCAGCCCATCGCCGCGCGGGCGTCCGCGATTTCCTCGTCCATCAAGGAATAGCCGTGTCCGATATCGCTGCCCTCCATGGCGCCGGCCCCACGGTTGATCACCGTCTTGCAGGCGATCATCGTCGGCTTGAGCTGTTTGCTCGCCCAGCGCAGCGCCCCGTGAACGCGGCGCGAGTCGTGGCCATCGACCGCCCTGACCGCCCAGCCGGCCGCCTTGAACCGCGCCAGCTGGTCGCCGCGCTCCGCGAGGCTGGCGCGCCCGTCGATGGTCGTGTCGTTGTCGTCGAAAAGAACGGTGAGTTTGTGCAACTCCAGCCGACCGGCGAGACTGATCGCTTCCTGCGAGACGCCCTCCATCAGGCAGCCGTCGCCCGCCACCACCCAGGTACGATGATCCACCAGGTCCGCGCCATACCGCGCCGCCAGAGCGCGTTCGGCCATCGCCATGCCCACCGCCGCCGCCAGGCCCTGGCCCAACGGGCCTGTCGTCGTCTCCACGCCGGGCGTGTGGCCGTACTCCGGATGCCCCGGTGTCAGTGAAGCCCACTGGCGAAAATTCTCGAGCTCCCGCATCGTCACGGCCTTGAAACCGCTCAGGTGCAAAAGCGCATAGAGCAGCATCGAGCCATGACCGGCCGACAGCACGAAACGGTCGCGGTCTGGCCAATAGGGGGCGTCCGCGTCGAATTTCAGAAACTTGGTCCACAGCACGGTGGCCACGTCCGCCATCCCCAGTGGCATTCCCTGGTGGCCGGACCGCGCGCGGTGCACGGCATCCATGGAAAGGGCGCGGATGGCATTGGCCATGGCGAGAGAAGAAACAGGCATCGACCTCAGCTTTGTGGGATCATCAATCAACCGGCGGGCCGGGCGGGGGGGAGGTGGCATGCGTCGCCGAACCGGTCAAGCGAGCCACTTTGCCCGATCGCTCGGCGCAGGTCTATAAAGGGCCATCGCGAACGAGTTCGGGAGCACAGTCGCCGATGTCGCTGGAAACGGGCCAGAGTGGTCGCTTGGATGTCGCGGTGCGTCGCGTGGAGCGTGCGATGATGCTCCTGGAGCAGAGGCTGGCCCGCAAGGTCGCCGAGGCCGGAGCGCAGGCTGGCGATCTCTTCGATCAGGATCGCACGCAGTTGGCCGAAGACCTCGACGCTTGCCGCTCGCGGGTGCGCGAACTCGAGGAAGCGGGGGCCCAGGCATCCGCGGCGCTCGAGGCGGCGATGGCCGAGGTCCGCGCCGCTATCGCCGAACGGGCGGAAACCGCATGAGCCAGCTCACTATCCATGTTCATGGGAAACCCTACGTGGTCGGCTGCGATGACGGACAGGAAGCGCACCTTCGCTCTCTGGCCGCCCAGCTCAACGACAAGGTGGCTGAGCTGGCGTCGGACGCGGGTCAGCTCGGCGAGACACGGCTGATGCTGCTTGGGGCCCTCGTGCTGGCCGACGAACTCAGCCAGAGCCGCGCTCGCGCCGAAACGGCCGAGGCTGAAGCCGCGCGTCTACGTGACCATCTCGCACAGGCCGATTCGCGCGCCGTCGCCGTCCTCGAAGCCGTCGCGGCCAAGATCGAGGCTATCGCGTCCCGCTGACCAAGGCGGGCGCGCCACCAGGCGGGACCCCGGCGACATCTCCAGCCCGCGACGTCGCCAGCCATTCGACCGAGCGCATTTCGTTCAGGCGAGACGCGGTCCGTTCGAATTCGAACGCTTGATCGCCGGCGGGATACAGCGATTGTGGCTCCCCTTCCGCCAGCGCCACCAAGCGAGCATGCGCCTCATAGAGGGTGTCGATCAGCGTCGCCAGCCGGCGGGCCTCGTCGATCCTCTCGGGGCGCAACTTTGGAATCGCTTCGATGAACACCGTGTCGAACCTTTCCGCGATCGCCAGATATTCCGCAGGTCCCAGGGCGTGGCCGCACAAGCTCGAGAAATGCGCCCGCAACATCCGGCCCCACGCGCGGGGCCAATGTTCGCGTCGTCCGAACACCTCGAGCGTCACGCCGGTTTCCTGTCGGCCGTCCAGCATGTCGCTCCACAGGCGATCGAACTCCCTCAGGTTGTCGGGGTCGATCGGCGCCAGCCATGCGCGCGCCGCCCGGCGTCGTTCAAGGCGGTAGTCCGTGGCGCCCGCGACCGGCACGATCGCCATTCGGCTTTTCAAGAGGGTGATGAACGGCAGAAACAGCCCCCGGTTGATGCCATCCTTGTAGAGGTCGTCGGGGGGCCGGTTGGAGGTCGAGACAAGCGTAACGCCCATAGCGAACAGGGCTTCGAACAGACGGCCGAGAATCATCGCATCGGCGATGTCGGTCACCTGGAGCTCGTCGAAACAAAGAAGCCTGGCCCGGGCCGCGATCACGCGCGCCACCGGCGGGATCGGATCATCGCCGCGCGCTTCGCCAAATTGCGCCCGCCGGGCCGCGGCGTCCCCCGTGCGCCAATCGTTCACCAACCCGTGCGCCTCGGCCATGAACACATGGAAGTGAACGCGACGCTTCGGCGCCGTGGGCGCGGCCGCGAAGAAGAGATCCATCAGCATCGACTTGCCGCGCCCGACCGGACCCCAGAGGTAAACGCCTCTCACCCCTTCCGCCTTGCGGAAAAGGCTCTTGGGCCGAGCTGTCGTCAGCTCGGACTCCAGGCGGCCAAGGGCGGTGACGGCGGCGGATTGGGCGGCGTCGGGCGCGATCGCGCCGGCGGCGAGGCGTTCTTCGTAGGTTTCGCGCAGCAGGCCGGGCATGGGCGGCGGTTATCCTGCGGGCGCCTCACTGGCAACGGCTTCGAATTTGAACCGGGCGTAGCGATGTTGGCCAAACCGGCAGAAACCCGTTATGATCGTGCTTCGCGATGACGGGGGGCGTGTCGGCGAATGAGTGGCGCACGGGCCGCCGAAGGATGCGTCAAGCGAAGCGAATCAGTGAATTCTTTGGAAACCCCGACCAATCCGCGCGTTGTTTGGAGAAGTAAGATAGTTTCGACGCAAACACTGATGGATACGCGAGCAATGTCCGAGCCTCTGCAGGCGGGCGCCGCCTCGGGCTTGCCACCCCTCAAGGGAATTTCGTGCGTGGTGTGCGCGTACAACGAAGAACACCGCATCCGAAACATCCTCGACGCCGTGGACAGACATCCGGCTCTGGCCGAAGTCATCGTCGTCAACGACGGTTCGACAGACCAGACCGAGGCGCTGTTGGCGACCTACCCTAACGTCAAGGTGATTTCGTACTCTCCCAACCGTGGCAAGACCTACGCGCTCAGTCGTGGAATCGCCGCCGCAGCACATGGACATCTTATGCTGCTTGACGCGGATCTGGCCGGCGTCACGCCAGCGGATATCGACGCGCTGGCGGCGCCGGTGATCAGCGGGGAGGCGGATGTCAGCATAAGCCTGCGCAGCAACAGCCTGGCCATTTATCGGGCGATGGGCCTCGATTTCGTTTCGGGCGAACGGGTGATCCCCGCTAGCCTGCTGAAGGACGCCGTTGAGACGATGCAACGCCTGCCGCGATGGGGCGGCGAAGCCTTCATGAACGAGCTGATCATTCAGCGCAGGCTGCGCCTGGCGGTGGTGTATTGGCCGAGGGTGGTCAATGTGCGCAAGTACGCAAAACTGGGTCGTTGGCGGGGCATGCTCTCGGAGCTGTCGATGATGCGCGACGCCATGAACGTTCTCACCCTGAGCGGGGTCTTGCGCCAGAATCTGGCCCTGCTGAGCCTGGTCACGCGCAGGGCGCGCAAGTCGACGGTCGCCCATGATCAGAGCGGCGCGTCCTTCGATATCTCCTTCTTGAGGTATTTTCTGACCCGGTAGTAGAAATAGAGCATGATCGCGCCGATTCCGAATAAGATGAATGTCAGGTAATCGAAATATTTCATGGATCGGGCGATGCTTGCGCCAAGCAGATATCCGGCGCCCTCGAACACCGCCACCTTCGGTACGGTAGCGAGGAGATTGCAAATCAAATAGCGGCCGACAGGCATCTTGGTGGCGCCGGCAAAGAACAGGATGACCGAGCCAAAGGGCTGAGTTTTGCCTATTAACAGCAGTTTCCAGTCGTGGCGTCGGAACCCTTCCTCAATGGGACGGAAACGCTCCTCGGTCAGCGATAGCCAACGTTCGAGCCGCCGCAGAAATGGCGAATGCCCCCAGCGGCCCAGCGAATAGTACAGCGCGTCACCCATCAGGTCGGCGCCGATGAGCAACAAAGCCACGCCCAGCCAGCCGAACTGCCCCGAGGCGACGAGGGCGCCGGCGACCATCGAGACGGCCGGTCCCTCGATGATGGCGATCGGAAACAGGACGGCCATGCCGTATTGCGACACGAGGGGCCCGATCTGGGACAGAAGATCGTGATGCATCCGCCCTCCCTTCTCCCAAACGCAACGCCGGTGAACCCTGGGGGCTCACTGGCCCGGCCACCCTACCAATCGGTTAATTAGCCCGCCGAGGCAATCGCACTGACCGGCGTCTGGATCTGCAGCTTGGCGCGCTCGATCCCTTCCAGCACCATGCCCCGCGCTTCCTCGGCGTCTCCCCAACGTTGTATTTTCACCCATTTGCCGGGCTCGAGATCCTTGTAGTGGGCGAAGAAGTGCTCGATCTGCTGGCGCGTGATAGCCGGTAGGTCGGTATATTCCTGGATCGCCGCATAGCGTTGCGTCAGCTTGGGGCCCGGCACCGCAATGAGTTTCTCGTCGACGCCGGCCTCGTCCTCCATGATCAGGACGCCGACGATCCGGCAACTCATGATCGCGCCGGGGACGACGGCCCGGGTGTTGGCCACCACCACGTCACAGGGATCGCCGTCCCCCGAAAGCGTGTGGGGGATGAAGCCGTAATTCCCAGGATAGCGCATCGCCGTATAGAGAAAGCGATCCACCACCAGCGCTCCGGAGGCCTTGTCCAGTTCGTATTTGATCGGTTCGCCGCCAATCGGCACTTCGATGACCACATTCACTTCGTTCGGCGGATCGCGGCCGATCGATAGCATGGCTAGGTTCATGGTGCGGCTCCTCGATGGATGGTCCGTGACGCCCGTGGGCCACCCTTAAACGCGCGAGACGACGAGGTCACCTTGGGAAACAGTACGCACCGAGGCGATCGGCCTGGACTGGCGTCCGTTCGCTGCTGAAGATAGGGGAACGCCTGAAATGATATGGAGCCCTCATGGCCAAGAATCCCGACGGAACCTGGGACAAGTCGCGTCTGCCTAGCCGGCATGTCACCATCGGCCCCTCGCGCGCACCGCATCGGTCGTACTATTACGCGATGGGCCTGGGCACGCGCGAGATTTCCCAGCCCTTCGTCGGCGTCGCGTCTTGCTGGAACGAGGCCGCGCCGTGCAACACCGCCCTGATGCGCCAGGCGCATGCCGTGAGCGCCGGCGTCAAGTCCGCGGGCGCGACCCCGCGCGAGTTCTGCACCATCACCGTCACCGATGGGATCGCCATGGGTCACGAGGGGATGCGCTCGAGCCTGGTCAGCCGCGAGGTGATCGCCGATTCCGTCGAGCTGACCATGCGCGGACATGGCTACGACGCCCTCGTGGGCGTCGCCGGCTGCGACAAGAGCCTGCCCGGTATGATGATGGCCATGCTTCGCCTCAACGTACCCGCGGTGTTCCTCTATGGCGGCTCGATCATGCCTGGACGCTGGCGCGGCCGTGACGTGACCGTCGTCGACGTGTTCGAGGCGGTCGGCCAGCACTCGGCCGGCAATCTGGGCGATGCCGACCTCAACGAACTGGAGCGCCACGCTTGCCCGGGCGAGGGCGCTTGCGGCGGTCAGTTCACCGCCAACACCATGGCGTGCGTGTCCGAGGCCATCGGGCTTGCCCTGCCGCTCTCCTCGGCTCTCCCGGCGCCCTACCTGGACCGCGACGCCTATGCGGTCGCGTCGGGGGACGCGGTCGTTCGCCTGATCGAGGCCAACATCCGGCCGCGCGACATCTGCACGCGCCACGCCTTTGAGAACGCCGCCGTGGTTATCGGCGCGACCGGCGGTTCAACGAATGGCGCCCTGCACCTGCCGGCGATGGCGCATGAGTGCGGCATCGACTTCACTCTCCGGGACGTGGCCGAAATCATGCGCCGCACACCCTATCTGGCCGACCTCAAGCCGGGCGGCCGCTTCGTCGCCAAGGACATGGGGGAGGCCGGCGGCGTGCCTGTGCTTCTGAAGACCCTGCTGGAGGGCGGCTATCTGCACGGTGAGTGCATGACCGTGACCGGCAGGACCCTGGCGGAGAACCTCGCGCATGTGAAGTGGCGAGACGACCAGGTCGTCATTCGTCCCGTCTCAAACCCGCTGTCGCCAACGGGCGGCGTCGTCGGCCTGTGGGGCTCGCTCGCCCCGGATGGGGCCATCGTCAAGGTGGCCGGCATGACCTCGCATCGCGCTCATCGCGGCCCGGCGAGGGTCTTCGACGGCGAGGAAGCGTGCTTCGCCGCCGTCGAGCGCGGCGACTATAGTGACGGCGACGTGCTGGTCATCCGATATGAGGGACCCAAGGGCGGCCCCGGGATGCGCGAGATGCTTTCGACCACCGCGGCCTTGTCGGGTCAGGGGCGCGGCGACAAGGTCGCACTGATCACGGACGGCCGCTTTTCCGGCGGCACGCGTGGTCTCTGCGTGGGACATGTCGGACCGGAAGCGCAGGATGGCGGCCCTATCGCGCTCATCCGCGATGGCGACATCATCGCGATCGACGCCGATGCGGGCACGATCGAACTGGAGGTAGACCCGATCGAACTGGAGACACGCAAGCGCCAGTGGCAGCCGCACCAGACCGCCTACGGCTCGGGCGCCTTGTGGAAGTTCGCCCAGGGCGTGGGGCCCGCCCATCTTGGCGCTGTCACCCACCCTGGGATGCGCGGAGAGCGACACGTCTACGCCGATCTGTGATGGCGCCCCCCGGCTGAGACCGCGGACGCGCGGGGGACACGTCGATGTGCGCGTGCGAACGCTGCTGGCGCCCGGTCCGCAGTGCGCTATAGAGGCGGTCGACGGGGATGTTGTGAGACGCTGCCATGAACAGGCACACAACGCCGACGCTCGCGCAGCGCCGCCTGGTCAACGACCGGATCAGCGACCGTCCCAGCCTGCGCCAGAACGTTTACGTCCTCCTTGAGGAAGGAAAGACGCAGGGCGTCCTCAGCCGCCTCATCGAGGCCGTCACCATCACCCTGATTGTCACCAACGTCATCATGGTCATCCTCGAGACCGTGCCGGAGGTCTACGATCCGCACCGGGCGTTCTTCGCGGGCTTCGAGACCTTCACCGTCTATTTTTTCGCCATCGAATATCTGATCCGGTTGTGGGCCTGCATCGAAGATCCGCGGATCGGCACGGACCATCCGATCCTCGGGCGCGTGGGTTTCGCCGCGCGACCGATGGCGGCTATCGATCTGCTGTCGTTCGCGCCCTACTTCGTAACCATGCTGACAGGCGGCGCGCTGGACCTGCGGGCTTTGCGGATCCTGCGGCTGTTCCGGCTTCTAAAGCTGGCTCGTTATTCACAGGCGCTTCCGGCCATGTTGGGCGTGCTCTACGCCGAACGTAGAGCCCTGATCGGTTCGTTTATCCTTTTGCTGTGCGCCGTGTGCCTGTCGGCCGAGGTGATGCATGTGATCGAGGGGCCCGGCCAGCCGAATGATTTCGGCACCCTTCCCGGCGCCATGTACTGGTCGATCACCACGCTCTCGACCGTCGGCTACGGCGACGTGGTCCCGCACACCTATCTTGGCAAGCTCGTGGCCGGGATCACCATGATCATCGGCTTATTGTTGTTCGCCATGCCGATCGGCATCATCTCCCTTGGCTTCGTCAATGGCCTGCACCGGCGCGAATTTGCCATCACCTGGAGTATGGTCAAGCGCCAACCGCTGTTCGAGAACTTCGATGTCGAGGCCGTGTCGCGCATCGTCGATCTGATGGGCGCGCGCGTGGTCCAGGAACATGCCCGCATCTCCACGGCCGGAAATCCGGGGGAAGATTTCTTCCTGGTCATATCCGGCCGCGCCCGGGCTGAGGACGACATCGGGGCTTGGGAGCTCGAACCAGGCGACATGATCGGCGACGAAGTCGTCGCCGGCGCGCGGACCTACAAAAAGACCATCACCGCCCGATCGGAGATGCATTTGATGGTCATGCCAACCGAAGACATGCGCCGCCTTTGCCGCAAGTATCCTCTGCTCGAGCAGAGGGTCCGCAACCAACCGGCGGAATGGAATCCGTGACGGGCGAGGCTGCCGACTGATCGGCCGATTTTACGTGAGTCGCGCCTAGAGCCCGGTTCCCTGCTGCAGGACGAAGGCGCCGAAGACGTGGTGGTGGGCGCCAAGCATAAACAAATAGACCACGACCGCGGCGCCTATGCGTACATAGCCGATCTCGCCGACGTTCAGCGATTGGCGCCCGCCGGCGATGGCCGCGAAGGGAACATTTGAGGTCTTTCGGGCGAACTCCTGCCATGTGGGGCCGAAGGCGCGCTGTCTCTTGGCGTCGATGCTGACCGTTCCCGAAAGCGCCAGCACCAGGAACGTGCCGAAGAAGACGAGGGATGCCACATCGCCGTCCACCAGCAGATGTCCCCCAGCCCAGACCGTGACGCCCCACAGGACGGGATGACGGGTGATCCGAAGCATTCCCTGGATGACGTCCTGGTCCTCGCTCGCCCGGCCTTGGCCGACGGACGCCGGGTTTCGCGTCATCAGACCGGACACGATGAACAACAGGGCCACGAACTGGATGAACAGTTGCACGATCCGCGTCGTCGCCGTGCTCGCCCAGTACACGGTGTCGCCAGGGCCGCCCCGAGCGGATCCGAACGCCACGCCAATCCAGATCAGACCCGCGACCGAGGCCAGAGAGTACAGGCCCATGAAGGTCCCTTCGCCTATCACCGCGATGATCGAGTCGCGTGACCGCGTTCCCGACACCAGAAGGTGAACCAGGAGGAACGCCACGGCCGCGGCGATCAGATTGGTCATGCACAAACTCCACACATTGGATCGCGGGCGACGATGAGAGGCGTCGCGCGCTCTGTCAAATCGTCGCTTACTCGGCCGCCGTACGACGCCCGCTTTAATGGTCTACAGTGTCAGTTCGGCGACGACAGGGACGTGATCGGACGGCTTCTCGCGTCCGCGGACGTCGCGGTGGATCTCCACCATGCTCAGCTTGTCAGCCGCCTGCGGCGACAAGAGCAGGTGGTCGATGCGTATGCCATGGTTCTTCGGCCACGCGCCTGCCTGGTAGTCCCAGAAGGTGAAGCCGCCCGGCGCGCCATCGGCGGTCATGTAGGCGTCCGTCAGGCCTGACCATTTCAGCGAGCGAAAAGCGCCTCGGCTCTGCGGCTGGAACAATGCGTCGCCTACCCATTCGGCAGGATTGTAGACGTCCTCCGGCTCGGGGATGACGTTGTAGTCTCCAGCCAGCACCAGCGGCTCCTCCAGGTCGAGTAGTTGGCGCGCGTGCGCGCTCAGTCGCTCCATCCAGCGCAGCTTGTAGGCGAACTTGTCGGTTCCGATCGGATTGCCGTTGGGCAGGTAGATCGAGGCCACTCTCACCGGATGGCTTCCGGAGACCACCGCCTCGATGTACCGCGCGTGATCTGGTCCGTCATCGGCGTGTTTGTCCGAACCAGGCAAGCCCTTGCGGACATCCTCCATCGGCGTTTTCGAAAGCAGCGCAACGCCATTGTAAGTTTTCTGGCCATGCACCGCGACGTTGTAGCCCAGTGACTCGAATGCCTCTGTCGGGAACTTCTCGTCCACGCATTTGATCTCCTGCAGACACGCGACATCCGGCGACGCTTCGCGGAACCATTGCAGCACCGTCTCCAGCCGGGCGTTGACGGAGTTGACGTTCCAGGTGGCGATTTTCATGACGCGTTACGGCTCGCCCGATAGCTACGCTGGCTGCACAGCAGCACTAGAGAGAGAAACTCACTCCGCATCCGCAACTCGACTTCGCGTTGGGGTTCTTTACCCGGAACTCGGCGGCCGCCAGTTCATCGGCGAAGTCGATCTCGGACCCCTTCAGAAGCGCCAGGGAAATCACGTCGACGACCGCGGAGGCGCCGTCGCGCTCCACGTGCAGGTCGTCGGGTCCGGCGTGCTCCACCAGATCGAACCGATACTGGAACCCGGAGCACCCGCCGCCGTCCACCGACACGCGCAGCATCAGGGGCCGCCCCTCGGCGGCGCAAATGGCCTGCAGTCGCCGGGCGGCGGAAGGGCTGAGCGTAATGGCGGGTTGGGTCATGCGTTTAGGGTCCGATCTGGTCCCTATATGATGTCGGCGTTCGGATTTGGCAAAGGCGCCAATTCTCTCCGCCTTCGGAGGCCCGATTCAGGAATCGTTCCCCATCCACGATGAAATTGGGTCAGGCCGCGGGAAACGGCGCCGCGGCCGACGGGTTCGCGCCCGTCTCGCGTTTAACCATACAATCGCCTCCGTGTGGGGCTAGGAGCCTGAGCATGACCATCGATCGCAATCTGGCTGGCGCCATCGCCGTCACGCGATTTGGCCTGGGCGCCCGTCCCGGAGAGATCGGGCGCGCCTCCGGCGACCCCCAGGGGTTCCTGACCGCGCAGATCCGCGCCACCGGCGCCGATCCGACCGGGCCGCACCCGGCCAACAGCGGCGAGCGCACGCGCGAGTTTCTCGACTTCAAGCGCGAGCGGAATGCGGACAAACAGAACGGCCTCGACAAGGCGTCCGTCGCCAAGACCGCGAAAAGGCAATTGCATGAAAGTCTGGCCGACGATTTCAGCGCTCGCCTCCAGCTCGGCGTCGCGACCCCCGACGGATTTCGCGAACGCTGGGCGCTTTTCTGGACCAATCATTTCACGGTCTCGGGCGCGAGGACCGCCATGGCCGGTTTCGTCGGCCCGTTCGAGAACGAAGCCATCCGCCCCCATGTTTTCGGCCGCTTCGAGGATATGCTGGTGGCGTCCTCGACCCACACGGCGATGCTGCATTATCTCGACCAGTTCCAGTCGATAGGGCCGCATAGCGCCGCCGCGATGTCCAGAGGGGCCGGCGCGAGACATAACGGCCTGAACGAGAATCTGGCGCGCGAAATACTCGAGCTTCACACCGTCGGTCTCGAAGCCGGCTACACCCAGGCCGACGTCACCGAATTCGCCCGGGCCATGACCGGCTGGAACGTCGGCGCCGAAAACGGTCCGCCGGAAAAGCTCGGCCTGTTCGTCTTTCATGAAAATGCGCACGAGCCGGGCGCGCGCACCGTCATGGGCCGCCGCTATCCCGAGGGCGGATACGACCAGGCGCGTGCGGTGATGAGCGACCTCGCTGCCAGCCCGCACACCGCCAGCCATGTCGCCGGCAAGCTCGCCCGCCATTTCGTCGCCGACGATCCGCCGCCCGCCCTGGTCGCTCGTCTGCGCGAAGCGTATCTGGCGTCCGGAGGAAACCTGTCGACGGTCGCGCGCGCGCTGATCGCATCGCCAGAAGCCTGGGAACCCGCGGCGCGGAAGTTCAAGACGCCCTATGAGTTCCTGGTCTCGGCCTGGAGGGTGAGCGAGCCGACCCCTCAGGATCTCGCGGACGTCGGTCAAGTGTTCACCTTCATGGGCCAGAAGCCCTATTCGCCACCGTCTCCCAGAGGCTGGCCCGAAGAGGCGCAAATCTGGTGCGCGCCGGACGCCCTGGTCAAGCGCATGAACTGGAGCGAGGCGTTCGCCACGCGCGTCGGCGCCAACCAGGACCCTATCGAGCTTGCGTCGAATGCGCTTGGCGCGCGCCTGACGCCCTTGGTCGCCAAGACCATCGCCCGCGCCGAAACGCGGCCCGAGGGCCTTTCCATCTTGCTGATGAGTCCGGAGTTCCAACGCCGATGAACACGCCTCAGAACCAAACGCGCCTCACGCGCAGAGCCGCCCTCGCTCGCGCCTTTGGTCTTGGCGTATCGATCCAGCTGCTGGGCGGCCGCGCCCTGGCCGGCGCCGACGGTGCGTCGGCGGACAAGAGACTGGTGGTCATCATCTGTCGAGGCGGTCTCGATGGTCTTTCACTGTCGCCGCCGGTGGGCGATCCGGCCTACGCCCGCCTGCGCGGACCGATCGCCATCGCGCCGTTTGGACAGCCGGGAGGCGCCCTCGCGCTGGACCAGACCTTCGGGCTGCACCCGTCCATGGCTAAAGTCCATGCGCTGGCGACCAAGGGACAGGCGCGCATTGCGCCCGCCGTCGCCACGCCGGATCGTGAGCGCTCGCACTTCGAGGCGCAGGACGTGCTCGAAAGCGGTGGCGCGGTGGCCTATGGAACGGGCTCTGGATGGCTCAACCGCGCGGTCGCGGCGCTCGGCCCGGCGGGCCGGCCTCGGGCGCTATCCATCGGCGCGACGGCGCCGCTGGTGCTGCGTGGTCAAGTCGAAGCGGCCTCGTGGTCGCCCGGCGGCCTGGTCGGCGCCGATCCGCGGCTGCCGGCGATACTGCACGACCTCTATGCGTCAGATCCTTTGCTTGGCCCCGCCCTTGCCGGCGGCCTCGCCGCCGAATCCATGGCGCACGTGGCCACCCGCGAAGTGGCCGCCGCTGCGGACCTGAGCCAGGCGGCGGATGCGGGTATGATGGCGCGCGCCGGTTCCGCGGCCCCTCCGGCCCGCAAGGGCGGTCTCGATCAGGGCCGGCGCCTGGGCGCCGTCCTGGCCGGATTCCTGACACAACCCGCCGGCCCGCGCGTCGCGGCGGTCGAGATGGATGGGTTCGACACCCACGCCAACCAGGGCGCTGCGGGTGGTCAGTTGGCCGCGCGCCTGAGCACGGTGGACGCCTTTCTCGACGGACTGCAAAGCGGCCTTGCGCAGAAGGACGCCTGGCGCGACACCGTGGTGGTGCTCGCCACGGAGTTCGGCCGGACGGCCCGGATCAACGGCACAAGCGGCACCGACCACGGCACCGCATCGACCGCGCTGTTGCTGGGCGGAGCCCTCAAGCCGGGCGGGATCATTGGTGACTGGCCGACGTTGGCGGAGAACCGCCTGTTCGAGAACCGTGACACCGCGCCCACCATGGATATGCGCGGGCTGTTCAAGGGTGTCCTGCGTGATCATCTGGGCGTCGAGCGCGCCAAGCTGGACACTGTGGTGTTCCCCGGTAGCGCCGCGGCCGCCCCCGCCGCGGGGATCGTCTAGGTTCGCTGAACGAGCACGGAACGGAGCGCGAGATCGCGGCAAGCCGCGCGGGCCATGCCCCATGCCGCGCGGTTGCGCGACACGCTTTCGCCAGGGGGTGCGAACGCCTGCTCAAATGGCCGATCTGTTGGACGATCCACAAGCAAGTCGGGGTGCGGTCAGCGGCGCCGGACCCCCGACCTCGTCGCCGGGACCAATCAGTGCGGCGCGGAAAGCCGCTCGGCTTGCGCGGGCGTCAGAGGGGCCTCGAATTCGGCCAGATCGGACGCCACCACGGTGATCTGGATCGCGATCTCGCCGCCGTCCTCCAGGCGCAGACGCGCATCCGTCGCGATCGGACCCGTCGTCTCGTCGTCGCCGGCCGCATGCGCGGCGGCGAAATCGCCGTCCAGGAAGCCGCTGGCGGTCCGCGTCGGTCCGCCGCCGAAAATGTCGACGGCATAGGTTACGCAAACCTGCCCGCCCGGCCAGATCACATCGCCCCGGCCATGCAGCCTCGCAAGCAGACGAAGCTTCGACACGCGGCCCATGCGGGGCGCGCCCCTGCCCCTCGGCGGGCTCGCTTTTGGCGCGATCGTTTTGAGACCGGCTTGTGGCTGGCCTTGCCCGGCGCCGCCGTTTGAGCCCGTCTCGGCTCCGCTCTCTTGCGCATTGTTCGACATGATCGATTATATGGGCACGACGCCGCCTGAATCAACGTCACAAGTATATATCCGAAAGGTCTGTGTCATATACTGACCAGACATCAGCTATGGATTGGTATAACTAAGAAATCACTGTTTCGCCCCGGCGACGGCGCGGGCCCGCGCTCACTTGCCTGGTCGTTTCAGACGTGAGCCTGGAGGGGTGAGGGACGGACCGAATTGAATGCCTCTGGCGCGTGGTGGCGGGGCATCCTTGTCCGCCACCGCCGGGCGATCGGCGGACGGGTTCTTGGAGGCGGTCAGATCGGACGGCGGCGGACCGGTCCTGGGCGTGTTCTTCATGACCTGATTCTCGCTAGGTCCAAGACCG
This sequence comes from Caulobacterales bacterium, assembly GCA_038206535.1. Taxonomy (GTDB): domain Bacteria; phylum Pseudomonadota; class Alphaproteobacteria; order Caulobacterales; family Caulobacteraceae; genus Acaudatibacter. The sequence continues at coordinate 14,115 of JBBRAV010000022.1, read as the reverse complement.
GACCATTTTGGTAATGCGACTGATTCAGCGGCGCAATCTGTGGACGAAAATTCACAGCTCGCGCCCAATTATATGTAATCTCAACTTGCATGTCGATGCATTCAAACCAATTATAGATAGCATAAAAAATAAATATACGACCTGCGGTGTGTGGCGTCCCAATCGGGCGCCACAGAACGCGCGATGTCTGAATAGCATCTTATTTTCGCGAAGGATTGCCCAACATGATAGCGGCTCGTTTTCAGGAGGACGCCGAACGTTGTGACCGTTTGGCGGCCATCATGCTCGCTCCGGCGCAGAGGGAGGCCTACGTCGAGCTCGCCAAGATGTGGCGCAAGCTGGCGAACGATACGGGCGCGCACCTCCAGCGCGTGGCGGCCTGGGAACGCAGGAACGGGCTCAGCCCGTCCGCACCGACGCAGGATCCGTCCATGACCGGGGCGGCGGGCGAGTTGGCCGCGCTGGCCAGATAAGGTGGGTCTGTCCGTACCGCTTCTCGCCGCGCTCGAGAACCTCCACCGAAAGAAGATTGGCCTAGCCGTCGACTGGATCAATATCGCCGATGCGCGCGCACTGACGGACCTTGGCCTGGCGGTGCGCAGTCATCAGGGCTGGTCGATCACCGAGGCGGGCCAGGAGGCGCGGGACGCCCGGACCCGTGTGCATGACGACAAGGACAACCCCGCGCATGTCCTGGCGTATCCCTAAGGGCGGCCGACGAGGGCCCGGCGGCGCAGCGCCGCCGCCCGGGGAAGCGCGGCGGAATGAGACATAACCAGCCCTCATTGAGTTCGACTTCATCCGAACGTGGCCATGCGCGAGCGCGTCGAGCCCTCACCGGGTCTATCGGCGGTTGCGGATTGGCCGGGGATTCAAACACAGAGCTGGAGGAGGAAGATGGAGGTCACGGAGCAGGCGAGGCTGCGGACGACGGGTCAATAGGGTTCATCGCGCTCCGCGCGACCGGTTCTTTATTCTCCGTGTGACTCTGTGGCCTCTGAGCCTCCGTGGTTTGGTTCCACGTTATTCCAACACGCTACGTGTGGACGATAGGGCGTTCGACACCCCCACTCTAACGTCTTGGCCGGGCGCGGTCCCGGCCATCCATTTCGCCACCTGGCTCGGTTCCGGGCGGTCGCGCTGCGCGCGGCGAGGCGGCCCCGCTTGATGTAGAGTGGCTGCTCGATCGAACGGGGTGTGGCCGAGCGGCGCACGACCAAGTCGGCGCCGACGGTAGGAGGGAGGGTGGGACTTTTCGAGAGCTGGAATTAGCGAGCTGAAGGGCCCCGGACACCGCCGCCTTGTCTCTTCGCCTCGGCGATCGCCTCTTCGAGGCGCGTGTACCGATAGCCGCCGACGTGGAAGTAGTCGATCGGCGTTCGCGTGACGCCCGGCGCATACCCCTGGTTCAGGTTGGCCTCGTCGACAGCGGCGCCGAGGTCGCGCACGCCTGTTGCCGGCGAAGCCGCCGCGTCTCTCGGCTCGGCATGTTTGCTCGACGCATGTCCCAGCCCGCCGCCGCGCGCGGTCAGGGTCTGGATCGCCGCCCGGCCGTGAAGGCGGTCGTGCAACTGACGCAGTCGCTCCGACTCGGCCGACAGGTCGACAATGTCGGATTGCAGCTGGGCGTTGCGCAGCTTCAAATACGCATTCTCCCGCAGCAGGTCGGTTGGGTCGCGATCGGCCAGGGCTGGCGCTCCCTTGAAATTCATGGCGCGTGTCGTCGCCGTGGTTCGCCCGGTGCGCTCCTAAGCAGTCTGGCGAATGCTTCGAAGGACGGTGAGCGGGACGCATCGTTGCGGCCAATCGCAGTGGCGCGCAAGCGCTGATGTCAGGGATCTCGACCGACGACCGCGCGTTCGTACATTGCAGGCCGCCGCCGAAGCCCCTACCCTGCAGCGTGGGGGCGCAACGAAATCCGACGGAATGTGCCGCAATGGAACGTAATGGCGCCCGACCTTGGCGTGGACCGCCGCAGCACTGCGGCGGCGACGATGTGGCGCCGGACGGCGAGGAAGCGCGGGCGCAAAGACGAGCGACGTCGATGCCTCTCGTGTGGCTAGGGCTCGGCCTGGCGGTTGTTGCCGCCTTTACCGCGGCTTTGGGTCTGCGCTTTGGGTTTCATCATGCGCCCGCCGCGAGCGCTTCGGGACCACAATCGCCAGTCGCCGCGCCGGCGCGGCTCCATTGACGCCGGCGCCGTAGCCCCGGCGCGCAAGCCGGACACGGGCTGGTCCGCGCCAGCCCGGTTCGGGCGCCGATGCGCGCGCGTTGGTCTTTCGCTCTCTGCCCCTATATCCGTGCGGCTCGCCGCACCACGGCGTTCGCGGGAAAGGTCAGGACGATGGCCAGGGTTGCCTGGGGCGAAGATCCGGCCGGTTCCCGCGGGCGGCTGCACGCCGAGCCGCCCAGCGCGACCCGCACCGCCTTCGCCCGCGACCGCGACCGCATCATTCACACCTCGGCGTTTCGCCGGCTCAAGGAAAAGACCCAGGTGTTCGTCGCCCACGAGGGCGATCATTTCCGCACCCGCCTCACCCACTCTCTGGAAGTGGCTCAGATCGCCCGCGCGATCGCCACGGCGCTGGGCCTGGACGCCGACCTGGCCGAGACCATCGCGCTTGGCCACGATCTGGGCCACCCGCCGTTCGCCCATGCGGGCGAAGAGGAGCTCGAGCGGCGCATGGCGCCCTGGGGGGGCTTCGACCACAACGTCCAGACGTTCCGTGTGCTGACGGACCTCGAGCGGCGCTATCCCACGTTCAACGGGCTCAATCTGACCTGGGAGACGCTGGAAGGCATAGCCAAGCACAACGGCCCGGTGGCAAACCTTTCCGATCGGCCGGCCTGGGTCGATGTGATCGCGTTCGATCGCGCCTTTCCCCTGGATCTCGATGGCTGGCCGTCGGCCGAAGCGCAGGTGGCTGCGCTTTCCGACGACATCGCCTACAACAATCACGACGTGGACGATGGCCTGGACGCCGGTCTGTTCCGCCTGGACGAAGTCGAGACCGTCCCTCTGATCGGGCCCATCGTCACCGGAGTGCGCGCAGACCACCCCGCCATCGACGAGCGCCTCACGCGGCTCGAGGCCGTGCGCCGGATGATCGGCGTCATGGTCGCCGACGTGATGAGCGAGACGCGCGCGCGGGCGGCCGACGCCAGGGTCGCCTCGCCCGCCGACGTTCGCGCGCTCGGCGCCCCGCTCGTCGCCTTCTCCGCCGACATGAGCGAGGACCTCGCCCGGCTTCGCGCCTTCCTGTACGAGCGCATGTATCGCCACTGGCGCGTCAACCGCACGCGCAGCCAGGCCCGCCGCCTGCTGGCCGAGATGTTCGACCTCTTCATCGCCGAACCCGAAGTGCTGCCCGCCGAATGGTTCGAGCGCCAGCGCGATCGCGACACCGGCGTCCGCGCGCGGGTCATCTGCGACTACATCGCCGGCATGACCGACCGCTACGCCATCGAGGAGCACCGGCGGCTGTTCCAGATAGAGACCTGGGGATGATCCCCAGGTCGTCGCCGCGCCGCCGGGCGGACCCTTTTCCCTCGAAGCCCGCCTGGTCGGAGCGTCGGCGGGTTCTGGCGGGCGTTCATCTTCGATAAACTATTGGGCGGTGATTCGTCCCTGGTCGATCGCGTGGGGGTGATTCGCCAACGGGAGCACCCATGTCTGAATACAATCGCGGCCCCAACGCCCCGGGCTCCGAGCCGCCTCTGGCCTTCGAGAACCGTCGCCAGCCCCGGCGCGGCGGGCCCGCGCCGGTCACTCTGATCCTCAGCCTCGTGCTGCTGCTCGCGGTCGGGGGCGGGGTCTACTACATGTACCGCGGCGGCGCCCGCGCGCCCGGAGAGCCGCCCCAGCCGATCGGCGCGCCCGTGCGCGACGTCAAGGTGGCCGCTCCGCCGCAGACGCCGGCGCAGGACCCCGCCGCCGGGCTCTCCGTCTATAAGGAAAACCAGGGTGACAACGTCGCCGCGCCGGCCTTCGTGGCGCCGCCCGAACAACCGACGCCGCGGCCTCTCGCCGCCGCGCCACCGCCGTCCGCTGCGGCGCCGAGCCCGTCGGCGAGCGACGAGGCGGCCGTCCCGCCCGCGGCCAAGCCTGCCGCCGCGCCTGTCGCCGTGACCGCCGCGGTCAAGCCGGTAATCAAGCCAGTGGCCAAGCCGCCGGCCAAACCGACCACCATCGACAAGATCCTCGCCGACAACTCGGGCGTGAAATCGCCGACCAAGGCGTTGGTGAAACCGGCGGCGCCCACGCCCGTCACGTCGACCCCCAAACCCGACGCCACGCCGGGCGGCGCCGTGGTGCAGATCGGCGCCTTCTCCTCAAAGGTTCTCGCGGATGCGGGCTGGGGCGCCGCCGCGGCCGCCGCGCCTGGGTCGATGGCCGGCAAGGGCAAGCATGTCGTCCCGGTGACCAAGGCCGACGGATCGATCCTCTATCGGACCTCGATCACCGGCTTCGGCTCGCGCGCCGACGCCGAGGCCCTGTGCGCCAAACTCAAGGCGGCCGGCGGGAGCTGCTTCGTTCGATGACATCCGCCTGCGTCTTCGGGTGCGCCGGACCGCTTCTTGGCCCTGAAGAGGCGGCTTTCTTCCGCGATGCGCAGCCGTGGGGCTTTATCCTGTTCGGCCGCAACGTGGTCACGCCCGATCAGGTCCGCGCCCTCGTCGCCGACCTGCGCGCGACGGTCGGCCGGCCTGACGCGCCTGTGCTCATCGACCAGGAAGGCGGGCGCGTTCAGCGGCTGGGTCCGCCGCACTGGCCGCGCATGCCCCCGGGCCGCGACTACGCCGACATGGATCTGGAGATTGCGTGGCTAGGCGGGCGGCTTATCGCCCACGACCTGCGCGCGCTGGGGATCAACGTCGATTGCGCCCCGGTCCTCGATGTTCCCACGCCGGGCGCGCACGACGTCATCGGCGATCGCGCCTACGGGACCGAGCCGGGGGCGGTCGCGAGGATCGCGCGCGCGCTGGCCGAGGGGCTGATCGCCGGGGCCGTCGCGCCGATCATCAAGCACATTCCTGGCCACGGCCGCGCCGCCGCCGACAGTCACCTCGACCTTCCCGTGGTCGACGCGTCGCTGGCGGATCTGGAGGCCCACGACTTCGCGCCGTTCGCGGCTCTGGCGGACATGCCGATGGCGATGACGGCGCACGTGGTCTATGCGGCCGTGGATCCCGAGCGCCCGGCCACAACCTCGGCGGCGGTCATCGACAAGGTCATCCGCGGAGCGATCGGATTCGACGGCCTGCTGATCAGCGACGATCTGTCGATGAAAGCGCTTGCGGGAGACTACACGGTCCGCGCCCGGGCTTCGCTCGACGCGGGGTGCGACGTCGTCCTGCATTGCAACGGTAACATGGACGAGATGCGCGCCGTCGCCGCCGGAGCCCGTCCGCTCGCCGGCCGGTCCCTCGAGCGCGCGCAGGCGGTCCTTGCGCGCCTGCCCTCCGTGCCCGAGGCCTTCGACGCCCGCCAGGCCAGGATACGGTTCGAGGCCGCGTTCGCGGCGTGGCGGGCGCCTTGAGTGAAGCCCGGGTCATCGAATTCGAGTTCGAGGACGCCGTCGCCGCGGCCGACGAAGCGGACGCGCTGATCGTCGACCTCGACGGCTATGAGGGTCCCCTGCACGTGTTGCTCGAGCTGGCGCGCTCGCAGAAGGTGGACCTCATACGGATTTCGGTGACCCGGCTCGCCGACCAGTACCTGGCCTTCGTCCGCGCGGCGCGCCGCCGCCGGTTCATCCTGGCGGCCGACTATCTGGTGATGGCCGCCTGGCTCGCCTACCTGAAGTCGCGGCTGCTGCTGCCCAAACCTCAGCGCGCGTCCGAGGACGAACCGCCGGCCGAGGAAGTGGCTCAGCGGCTGGCGTTCCGTCTCGCGAAGCTGGAGGCGGTGCGGCGCGCGGTCGGCGCCCTCAACAGCCGGCCGATCCTCAAACGCGACGTGTTCGCGCGCGGCGACCCCGAGGCGCTCAGCATCATCTCGCACCGCCGGCTGGAAGGCGACCTCTATGGCCTGATGAACGCCTACATCGCCCAGCGCAAGCGCGCCCAGCCCCGCGATTACCGGCCGCTGACGTGTCAGGCCCTGCGTCTGGACGACGCGCGCGATAGGCTTCGCGCGATGCTGCCGAGGCTGACGCGCTGGACGCCGCTGACCGGCGTGGCGCCCGCACAGCGCGAGTCAGGCCCGACCCGCGCCTCCTGCGTCGCTTCGACCCTGGCGGCCACCCTGGAACTGGTGCGCGAGGGCGATCTCGATGCCCGCCAGCTGGATCATTTTCAGGAGGTCTACCTGCGGGCGCGGCCGGGCCCGCCGACGAAGGCGACCGCTTGATCGACCCCTCCGCCATCGAAAGGATGATCGAAGCCCTGCTGTTCGCCGCCGCCGAGCCGCTGAGCGACGTCGACCTCGCCGCGCGCCTGCCCCTGGACGCCGATGTCGCGGCCGGCCTCGATGCGTTGCGGCGGCGCTACGAGGGCAGGGGCGTCGAGCTCGTCGAGGTCGCGCGCCGCTGGCGCTTCCAGACCGCGACCGATCTCGCCTTCCTGATGACCGTGGAACGCGAAGAGTCCCGGCGCCTGTCGCGTGCGGCCCAGGAGACCCTGGCCATCATCGCCTATCATCAGCCGGTGACGCGGGCGGACATAGAGGCGGTGCGCGGCGTGCAGGCCAGCCGCGGCACCCTCGACGTCCTCCTGGAACAGGGACTGGTGCGCATGCGCGGCCGCCGCCGCTCGCCCGGGCGGCCGGTCACCTACGGCACCACCGACGCCTTCCTCGAGCATTTCGGCCTGGCCAGTCTCGCCGACCTTCCCGGCGCCGCCGAGATGAAGGCCGCCGGCCTGCTCAGCCTCGACCTTCCCGCGGACTTCCAGGTCCCCGATCCGACCCTGGCCCGCGCCGACGAGGACCCGCTCGACGATGTCCCGGCCCCGGAGTTCCACCAGGACTTCCTGGCCGGCGGCGAGGAGCCCTGAGTCTCCGGGGTCGTGCTCTCGGTACTGTGGACCGTCCTTTACGGCGGCGCCTTCGTCACCCCGGCCTTCACCTTCTTCTTCGGCGTGCACAGCCTGCGCGCCCGGGGTCGTCATGAACGCCCTGCTCTCGGCGCCCTGATCATCATGGCGCGATCACCCGTTCAGCGGACCCACCAGCGTCGGGCCCGACTCGCTGCGCGCCGCGCTGGGCGCCCCTCCACCGCCCAGTCGTCCTCGCCGCCGCCGCGGTCACCTTCCTCCGCCGCCGCGACATCGATGACGACGATGCCGGCCTTCTGGCCCGTCTCGACATACCGATAGGCGTCCGCGATCCGCTCGAGCGGGAAGCGCCGGTCCACGACGGCGCGAAACTGTCCAGCGTCCATGCGGTCCTTCAGGAAGGCGGCAAACCCGTCGATCCGGTCGGGGACCGCGATCAGGACCCGGTTATTGCGTGTGATCGACGACCAGATCGCGAGCAGCACGTTCTGGCCGCCTGGCCCCAGATCCGTCGCGGCAAATATCCCGCCAGGCTTCAGCAACGCCCGGCACCGAAAGAATGAAGTCTTTCCGACGGCGTCGACGACGAAATCGAAGGTCTCGCCAATTCGCGTGAAATCAACCACAGTATAGTCGATCACGCGGTCCGCGCCCAGCGTCGCCACCAGCTCCAGATGCCGCGTCGCGACGACTGCGGTAACCGTCGCGCCCGCTGCCTTCGCCAGTTGCACCATGGCCGTGCCGATGGCGCCGGACGCGCCATAGATCAGAATTTCGTCGCCGCGCTCGAGGTCGATCTTCTTCAGCACCCCATTGGCATAGAACGCGCCTTCGCAGACCACGGCCTCGTCAAATCGCGCGCCCGCCGGCATGGTCGCGATCCCCCTCGCGGGAACGCAGACATAGTCCGCCTGGGCTCCGTTGCTTCTGGAAGGGCATAGACCGAACACCCGGTCGCCCGGCTTGAACGCAGCGATCGTGACTCCCACGGCCTCGACCTCGCCGGCAAAATCCACACCGAAGATCGTGCGCCGCGGTCGGCGCAGGCCGGTGAACAGGCGCATGAAAATGGGATCGGCCCGCAGTTCGCCGCAGTCGGTGCGGCTGACCGACGCCGCGTGAACCCGGACCAGGATCTCGTCGTCCGCCGGCGCCGGTTTGGCCACGTCGCGAACGGTGACGACATCGGGTGATCCATAGCGCGCGATGACGGCGGCTCTCATGTGTCTGCTTCCTTCGCCTTCGAAACTGGGGACCGAAACTGGGGACACGCACGCTATTCCTCAGGCCGCGGCGCGCACGGCCCGACGTCCCTGAAGGACAACATGGCGACCTCGGTGCGCGCGCATTCCAGGTCGGCAATGTCGTCGTCCCGAGCCGCCGAGGCCAGCCCACCAGCAATCTTTTCCGCGCTGTCCAGGAATCTCGGTTCGCTTGTCAAAAGGAACGCCTTGCTGGCGCGCTCAAAGGCGACGGCGCAGTCCATGGTCGGTGCGTCCATGGCGACATCCAACAGCGACTCGGTGAAGGCGGCTAGGTCATCAAGTTCGTCAACCGCCTGGTTGAGCTTCTTCCGGAAACGAGGTTTGTCTTCGGCGTCATATTCGATCCAGTCCGTGCGGGTGAGGTCGGAAGGCGGCGGCGCGGCCTATGATTTGACGATAACCAGCGGCTTGCCGCACATCGACGCGAAGCCCAGCTCCAGGGCGATGTTGGCCATGGCCGTGTCGCGGGTGTCCTCCGAGAAGATCGCGACGGTAAACCCGGTCCCACGGATCAGGCCCAGGATCGGGCAACAGCAAGGCGCCGCCGGAACCGAAATCGGTGTCGTCGCGGTCGAAATTGGACCAGCCGTCCGGGCCGCCTTTGGGCGTGAAGAATCTCTGTACGGTCGAAAGATCGGTTGACAGCTTCACGACGCTTTCGTCGAGATCATAGGTGCTGTCGTAGCTCTTGCCGTCGTAGTCGGAGTTTCCGGTGATGAAGTACAGGCTGCCCTGGTCGTCGCTGGAGACGCCACATCCCGACATCCAGACTGAACTCAGCAGGAAGTTGTCGGGGGAATGCGGCTTCTGGTTCATCAGCTCGCTGACCGGCAACGGCGCCAGCGTGCCGGCGTTCCAGCCCGGCGCCCAGCCGCGTGACTGGCCGGCGTCGAAGTCGCAGAAGCTGCCGAAGCCGGCGTAGATGGCGCCGCCGGTCTCGATCAGCGCCGGCCGCTGGCGCTGACTGCCGGTTCTGAAGCCGAGCGGCTTGCCGTTCTTCAGGATGCCGGTCGCGGCGATGTCGACCGATGGCGTCTTGTCCTGAAGCGTCGTGACGTCGATCGCGTGCAGCCGGAACGTCGGCGCCCAGTTTGCATAGGTATAGGTGACGGCGTAGAGCGTATCGGTCGACTTATCGATCACCGGCGTCGAGTTGATGCCGATGTTGTTCGAATTTTTGTTGCGTTGCCCCGGCAGGGCGGAAATCGGAACCGGCTCCCCATAGTTCCGGCTGAGCAGGATCCGGCCGCTGGACGCGTCGATCGCATGGAGGATGTTGTCCTTGGTGGCGACATAGACGACGTCGTAGGTGCCGCCGGCGATGGTCTGAGCGGACAGGAACAAAGGTGGCGCGTCGCACTGGTCGTCCAGCGCCACCTGCTGCTGCAGGCCAAAGCTGGAGGACGCCACATTTGCGGCGTTGAGCACCGTTTCGGACAGGTTCCAGCCGGTGCGCAGGTTGTCGTAGTGATAGGTGGTGACGTCGACCGTGTCACGGGCCGCCGCGCCGGCCTGCAGGGCCGTGCAGCAGACCACGGCGGCGATCGCGATGCACGAACGCGAGACTCCGGCCATGCCCGACTCCTCGCGTAGCGTTTGCGTCTTTGGACTGGGCGTGCCGATCCGAGGCCACAGGTTGCCGCATTTGCGTTTACGTGCAAGACCGAAACGGCTTGACCGGCGGAGATGACACCTCGATCGCCCACGGCCTACCGCTGCCCGCCCTTTTCAATCCGATCCGGGATCGATTCCTGAGCCTGGGCAACGCCGCGCAGTTTGATCTCTGCCGCCGATTAACCTTCGCCAGGAGCGCGTCGCATGTCCATCTCGATCGGGTCCTTGCCCTTGTGGCTGTCGTTCGCGCTGGTGGTGGTTGTCCCAACGATCCTCTCGGTGTGCTGCGCCCTGTTGACGCGGCGGGTGTTCGGGCTCGACCGGCTGAAGATGAACAACGAGGTGGCGGGGTTCAAGTTCGCCGTCGTCGGCGTAATCTATGCTGTGCTGCTGGGCTTCGCCGTCATCGTGGTATGGGAAAAGTTCCGCGACGCTGAAAGCGCGGTCGACCAGGAGGCGTCCGACGTGGTCACCATCGGCCGGCTGTCGCAGGGCCTCGACCCGGCCGTGAGGCCCAGCGTGCGCCAGGCGCTGTCCTACTACACGCAAAGGGCCGTCGTCGACGACTGGCCCGCGATGGCGCGTGGTCAGATCAGCGCGCCGGTCAGCCGCGCGCTGGACAGCCTCTATGACGCGGTCCTGAGCGATGCGCCGGCGACGCCGCGCGACACCGCGGTGATGAGCGAACTGCTCACGCGCCTGGACAGCCTGACCCAGGCCAGGCGAACACGTCTGCTGCTGGCCGCCGGGTCCGTGCCCTCGGTCCTCTGGACCGTCCTCTACGGCGGCGCCTTTGTCACACTGGCCTTCACATTCTTCTTCGGCGTGCACAGCCTGCGCGCTCAGGTCGTCATGAACGCCCTGCTCGCCGCCCTGATCTTCATGGCCCTCTATGTCGCGGTGGAGATCGACCATCCGTTCAGCGGCCCCACCAGCGTCGGACCCGACTCGCTGCGCGCCGCGCTGGCCGCCCCGCCGCCCGGCGAGCCGCCGCCCCAGGGCCGGTAGAGACGAGAGAGGTGCGGACAAGCCGGCGGCAGTGTGCCAAGGTGACCCCCGACGAAATTATTTGGAGAGACGTCTTGCGAGCTTTGATTCTAACCTCAGCCGCGGTCCTGATGCTTGCATCGGCCGCCAGCGCCCAGGTCTACGCGACAAGCGTGACGGCCGCCGTGCCCGATCCGAACGGCAAGGTGCCGGGCTTCAACAAGGTGCCGGGATCGGCCATCGAAAACTGGGCGAACGGCGTGGCGCAAATGGTGCTCACCGGCGGCCAGACCTACAACTTTTGTGTCTCGCTCGGCAGCGCCAAGGCCAACGGCGCCGCGGGCGTGAGCTGGACCCTCTCGCGCAAGGCCAACATCATTCAGAACGGGACCATCGTCGCGCCGGGCGGGCTCCCGGTCGGTCCGAACGGCGTATGGTATCTATGCTCAGGCTACACGGCGCTGAACAGCAACCCGGGCAAGGCCGTGCTGACCGGCATCGTCACCTACACGCCCACGGGTGGCGGCAAGACGACGAATTCGGACGTCCACGTCGATGTGGTGTTGAAGTAGACTCTGGCGCGCGTGATGTCGCACAGGTCCGCCTGTCCCGCGGGCCGGCGCCGCGGATCCGTGGCCCGTTTCCCCGGTGACATCGCTCGACCGCCCCCTTCACTACATTCGAGAGAGCGTCCTGCGCGGCGGGAGATGGGTCAGGAGCAGCGATCGGGCGTGTGAATCGAGCAGGCCGCGAAGCGGGCGCGTATCGTCGACGGGACCAGGGGGGCCGCCGATCGCCCGCGCGCCGCGGCTCGTGCGCATTGCCCTTCAGGCCAAGGTGACTTGCGCCCCGCTGCTGAGCGACCAGTCGATGCGGCCGTGCTCGAAATCCTGTCGCCGCGCCGCGCCGGCCTGGTATTCGTCGCTGACCGGATAACCCAGCGGCCCCAACTCCCAGCCGGTCTCCTTCCATTTCGCCCGAATGAGACCCTGGACCGTGTGGGCGCCGAGATTGGGCCGCCAGTAGATCGACCGTTCCTCTGGAAACCCGTTGGGATACACGAACAGGAAGTGGTTGAATTTTCCGACCCCGTCAGGGGTGGTCAATTCATCCGTGGTCGGATAGCCGAACCCGGTCGCGCCGACGTCACGGTACTTGCCAAGGATCAGGCCGCGCACGATGAACGCCCCGGTGCGGGCATGCCAGTATAGCGAGCCGTTTTCGAAGTCCTGCGATCGTGCGCCGCCCGGCGCGTCGGTCTCCGCGGCCAGCGCTTTTCCGAGACTCGCCGCCGTCGCGGCGTCCTGGAGGCGGCCGGCGATCGCGTCGCTCTCCTCCGCCACCGGAGGCGCGGCCGCCGTTCCCGCCGACGGCTGGTCGCTCGTTGGTTTGGCCGGCGCCGGTGTTTCCGCCGACACTCCGGAAACATGGTTGCGGGTGTTGTCGTCGTATGGCGCGCCGCCGCGAAGAAGCGCATAGCCACCGATCACGGCGGTCAAAAGCGCCGCGACTCCGCTCAAGATTCCGGGCAGCGTGGTCCAGAAATTGCCGCCGTGCGTCTCGTCGACCATGCCCCTTCCCCCTCTCGAGTAGATGACGAGAGTTTAGCCTGATACGTCGGTCGAAGCACTCTTTTCTGCAGGTGGCCAGCCGTGGTCCGGGAATACAGAAGAAAGCCCGCCGTGTGGATCTGGCGTCGGTCGGCGTCATCTTCCACGTTAGCCCCGTCGGGCGCCACGGCGGCGCAGGCGGCGTCCCTGCTCGCATTGAGGGCGCGGCTGCTGCGACCCATGCCGTTCCCGCCGGATCACCGCGCCTTGCGCCCGGGTTTTGCAGCCGGAGGCTCGGCGCGGTGTCGAAGCGCGCCGGCGTCGCTAGTGCTGGTTCGCCGCCGCATCGGCCGCGGCGTCGGCCTTGCGGCCCACCACTGCTGCCGCGTCGCCGGTCTTGTCGGCCGCATGATCGGCGGCCGCGGAGGTCTTCGCGGCCGCCGATCGCGCGTTGGCTTCGGTGTCGCTCGCCGCGGACGCCGCGGCCTCGCCGGCGTGGTCGGCGGCAGACGCCGATTCGTTCTGGGTATGTTGCGAGCAAGCGGTCATGGAAAGACCGGCCAGAGAGGCGATGACGACGAGCGGAAGTTTCACGAGAGCTCCAATGCGGTGTTCAGTGGCGCTCGGGCGCGCCGGTGAGCTGAACGCGCGCCGCCGCCTATGGCTCCGTCGGCCGCCCGGGCGCTGACAAATACAGACGCGTGGTGCAATCGCCCGCGAGACCCTATATTCTTTGGCCAAGCGTCGGCGACGGCGCGACAGGAGATTGTTGCGATGGGTAGTCTTTCACCTTGGCACATCATCATTCTGGTGGTGCTGGTCCTGATCATTTTCGGCGGCGGCGGCAAGCTGTCGGGACTGATGGGCGATGCGGCCAAGGGCATCCGCGCCTTCCGCGACGGCCTGAAGAACGATGAGCCGAGCCCGCCGCCCCCGGCCTCGCCGCCGCAGCCCCTGCCGCGGGCGGAAGCCGAAAAAGACCCGATCGTCCGCTGACGCGGCGAAAGGGCGGGTTGCGCGGGCATGTTTCCGGAAGGCAGGATCGTCGATTTCCTGATCGTGGGCGTGATCGCCCTGATCGTGGTGGGACCCAAGGACCTGCCCATCCTGATGCGCAAGGTCGGCCAGTTCATGGCCAAGATGCGCGGCATGGCCGCCGAATTCCGCGCCAGCTTCGATGAGATGGCCCGCCAGTCGGAACTCGATGAACTACGCAAGGAGGTCGACGCCCTGAGGTCCGGCGCCACGTCCGGCGTCGGTCTTGGCGCGGTTGGGCTGGGCGCCGACGCGGGCGTGCACAAGGTCTTCGACGACATCGGCGCCGGCATGCGGGGAGGGGAGGCGCAGATGCTGCCGTTGGCCGACTACCAGTATCCGGCCCGCGTCACGCCGGCCGATCCGCCCGTTGCGGACGTTAGCGGCGCCGACGAACCGGCGGAGCCAGCAGCCGCCGCAGCCGCCGCCAAGGCGACACCTTGAGCGCCACGCAAGACGAGAGCGAGATCGAGGCCTCCCGCGCGCCGCTCCTCGAACATCTGATCGAGCTGCGGCGGCGCCTGATCGTCTGCGCCGCGGCGCTGGTGGTCAGCTTCCTGTTCTGCTTTGCCTTTTCCCGCGACATCTACCTGGTGCTGCTGCACCCGTTCGAGGTCGGCGCCAGCCTGATGGCGGCCCAGAAGACCCAGGGCGTCGCGCACGGACCA
>JBBRAV010000021.1:0-67966 GCA_038206535.1 Caulobacterales bacterium | reverse complement strand
CAGATGATCGCCAATGAAACCTGTCCGCTCGTCCATCACACAGCTCTCTCGCCAAGGCATGCAACCGTCCTCCAACTCCGTCAGAGAACCGTTACCGACCTTTCCGGTCTAAACTGTCACCATTCTAACCGGACCGCACATCGCCGTCGGTCCCTCCCAATAAGGGGGAGGGAGGAAGGTTAGGCGGGATCGAAGCGGAGGCGTGAGCCCCAGAACCGTTCGACGAGCCCGTTCTGCGGACCGGCCTGGCCGGTGGTCAGGAACCGGCGCAGGCCGTTCGACCCGGGATCGAATTCCGGATGGCGGGCAAGGTAGGTTCCTATGGCGGCGGCCGTGGCGTCGGGCTGGTGGATGAGGGGCGTGCCGGCAGGGAGCGCCTCGCGAAAAAGTCCGGCGATGATCTCGTAGTGCGTGCAGCCCAGTATCGCGCGGTCGGGCGGACGCCCGACGCGGCGGCCGAGGCCGGCGACATGCGCGGCCACGGTGGCGCGAAGGTCGTCGTCCGACGCGTCGGCCTCGATGTCGCGGGCCAGCGAGGGGCAGGGCTCCGAGAAGACCGCCACGTCCTGGCTGCGCTTGTCGATCTCGATCTCATAGACGCGGCTGGCGGCGGTAGCCGGCGTCGAAAAGATGCCCAGAACGTCGAGGCGCTCGAGCTTGTCGCCGCGCCGTTCGGCCTCATGCTCCCACGGCAGGCCGGTGGCCGCTTCGATCGTCGGCACGATGATGCCCAGGATGTTGACCGGCCGGCCGAGCCGGGCGCGGTAGCCGGGCAGCCAGGTCTGTTGCAGGCGCCGCAGGGCGACGGCGGCGGCGGTGTTGCAGGCCAGCACGATCAGGTTCGCGCCCTCGTCGAACAATCGCTCGCATCCCGAGCGCGTAAGCTCGACGATCTCTTCGCCGGCGCGGCCGCCGTACGGGGTGTTGGCCTGATCGGCGAGATAGAGGAAATCGGCGGCGGGAAGGCGCCGGACAAGGGCGTGATGCACGCTCAAGCCGCCGATGCCAGAATCAAAAACGCCTATTCCCATGCGCCCCCTTTAGCGATGCGCCGATGAGGCGTCCATGCGCCGCCGCGAGCCCGCGCGGCGACCCGCGCCTGCCACAGGCAAATAGCCGGCGCGACGCCCAGCTCCATCGCCAGCGTCCAGCGCATGGAGCCCGGATCGCCGGCAAGGAAGACGCCCGCGAGGCGCGAGAGCCCTCCTGCCAGGACGAGGGCCGTCAGCGTTCGAACGACGCTCGAGCGCCGCTCGACGGCCGGAACGCACGCCAGATAGACCAGACCGATCGCCAGCAGGAGGCCCGAGAGGTAACGCATGTGACTGTCGGAGGCTGCCCCAGGCCAGGCGCCGAAAGCCCGCGCGCCTCCCACGACGCCGGTCAGGCCGCCCCAGATCGGCACGCAGGCGGCCAGGATCATGGCGAACTGCAGACATCGTCGCTCCATCGGCTCACCTGCCCATCCTTGACCGCGGCTGTCCATCGGGCGCATAAGAGCCGCCTTCCGGCGCAGCATTAAGTCTCGCGCCTCCACCGCCACGACCCCCTGACCATAAGGGACGAGGGCGGCGGGGACCCCCGTCCGCGTGATCGCGCACGGGGGCATTGGTCGTTGCGTATAGGGTTTTCTGCTCATCCTGGGCGAGGGACGTGAATGTTTGAAGGACTGAGCGATCGGCTTTCCGGCGTATTCGACCGGCTCTCCGGGCGCGGCGTACTCACCGAGAAGGACATCGACGCGGCGATGCGCGAAGTGCGCGTCGCCCTGCTCGAGGCGGACGTCGCCTTGCCGGTGGTGCGCGAGTTCATCGAAAAGGCCCGGCAGGAGGCGCTCGGCGAAGCGGTGATCCGCTCGGTCAAGCCGGCCGATCAGGTGATCAAGATCGTTCACGACGGCCTGGTGGACATGCTGGGCGGGACACAGGCGCAGCCGTTGCGGCTGGCGCTCAACCCGCCGACCGTAGTTATGCTCGCCGGCCTGCAGGGTTCGGGCAAGACCACCTTGGCGGCGAAGATCGCCCTGCGGCTTTCCCGGACCGAGCGCAAGCGGGTGCTGATGGCCTCCCTCGACGTGCGCCGTCCCGCGGCCATGGAACAGCTGGCGATCCTCGGCAAGGAAGCCGGCGTCGACACCTTGCCGATCCTGCCCGGCCAGGCGCCGGCGGACATCGCGCGGCGGGCGATCTCCGCGGCCAGGCTCGGCGGCTTCGATGTCCTGATCCTCGACACCGCAGGACGCACGACGCTCGACGAGGCGATGATGAGCGAGGCGGCGGAAATCGCGCGCATCGCCAGCCCGACCGAAACCCTGCTGGTGGCCGACAGCCTCACCGGTCAGGACGCCGTGCGCACCGCCAAGGCCTTTCACGAACGCCTGCCCCTGACCGGCCTGGTGCTGACCCGTACCGACGGCGACGCGCGCGGCGGGGCGGCGCTTTCCATGCGGGCCGTCACAGGCCTGCCGATCAAGTTCCTCGGTACGGGCGAGAAGATCGACGCCCTCGACGTGTTCGACGCCCAGCGGGTCGCCGGACGGATCCTGGGGCGCGGCGACGTCGTCGCCCTGGTGGAGCGGGCCGCCGCCGAACTGGACGAGGCCAAGGCCAGGACCATGGCCGAGAAATTGGCCAAGGGACGCTTCGACCTCGACGACATGGCCGACCAGCTCATGCAGATGGAGCGGATGGGCGGCATGGAAGGCCTGGTCGGCATGCTGCCCGGCGTCCAGAAGATGAAGAAGCAGATCGCCGAGTCGGGCATGAACGACAGCATGTTCCGCCGTCAGCGGGCGATCATCGGCTCGATGACCCGCCAGGAGCGCAAGAAGCCGGACATACTGCAGGCCTCGCGCAAACGGCGAATCGCCGCCGGCGCCGGCGTCGACGTCGCCGAAGTCAACCGGCTGCTCAAGCAACATCGCCAGATGCAGGATGCGTTCAAATCGATGGCCAAGGGCGGCGGCAGGGGCTTCGCGCGCCTGGGCGCGATGATGGGCGGACCCGGCGGCCTGGATCGTCTCAAATCACTGGGCGCCGCCGCTCCGCCGCCCGGCTCTCCTCCACCGCAACAAATGCCGGGCGCCCTGCCCGGGCTCGGCGGCCTGCCGCCTGGATTCAACCCTTTCAAGAAACCCTAAAAGGAACGTACCTCCCAATGCTCAAGATCCGCCTCGCCCGCGGCGGCGCCAAGAAGCGCCCCTACTATTCGATCGTGGTCGCCGACAGCCATTCGCCGCGCGACGGCCGCTTCATCGAAAAGGTCGGCGCCTATAATCCGCTGCTGAAGAAGGACGATCCGCAACGCATTACCCTGAAGGGCGAGCGCATCAGCGAATGGCTCGCCAAGGGCGCGCAGCCGACCGACCGCGTCGCGCGGTTCCTGGCCGCCCAGAACCTGGCCAAGTGGGAGCCGGGCTCCAATCCGAACAAAGGCGCGCCGCACGCCAAGGCCAAGGAACGCGCCGCCGAACGCGCCGAACGCGCGGCGGCTCTCGCCGAAGCCCTGGCCAATTCGCCGCCGGAGGAACCGGCCGTCGAAGAGGTGACGGCCGAGGAACCCGCTCCGGTCGAGGAAGCCGCGCCGGTAGCGGAAGCCGCCCCGGCCGAGGAAGCGCCGGCCGAAGATGCGCCCCCTGTCGAAGCGTGAGTGCCCCTCCCTCCCCTTTATGGGGAGGGACAGACGGCGAAGCCGTCAGGGTGGGGAAGTCTCGACGAAGCCCCGCACAGTTGTTGAGCCTGCACACTTCCCCACCCTGGACGCTTCGCGTCCTGTCCCTCCCCATGAAGGGGAGGGAGGAAGGCATGAATAACGCACGCCTCGTCCTCGTCGCGCAGATCGCCGGGGCGTTCGGCGTGCGGGGCGAAGTGCGGGTGACGGCGTTTACGCAGGATCCCGCGGCCCTGCTCGACTACAGCCCGTTGCTCGACGCATCGGGCAAGCCGATCCTCACCCTGCTCTCCGGGCGCGCCGAGAAAGGCGCGCTCGTCGGACGGGCCGCGGAGATCGCGACGCGCGAGGACGCACAGGCAATGCGCGGCGTGCGGCTGTACATCCCGCGCGGGCGATTGCCGCCGCCCGAGGAGGACGAGTTCTATCTCGCCGACCTGATCGGCCTCGCCGCCCTCTCGCCGGCGGGCGAGGCCCTGGGGAGGGTGAAGTCCGTCCACAATTTCGGGGCGGGCGATCTGTTGGAGATCGAACCGCCGGGAGGAGCCGCGACGTGGTGGGCGCCGTTCACCCGCGACGTCGTGCCGGAGGTGCGCATGGCGCAGGGCCTCGTTGTGGTCGACAGGCCCGGAGAAATCGAGGAGGGCTCCAGCGAGCCTGGATGATCGCCGGCCGGCGCTCACAGCGCCAGTCGCAGGATCTCCAAGACGTCGCCTGCCTGCCGGATCGGTCGCGGGTTGCCGCGGACGGCAGGGTTGAGCAGGGCCTTCTCGGCGATCAGCGCCAGCTGGTCTTCCCGGATGCCGACGTCGCCCAGGGCGCGCGGCAATCCAAGATCGCGGATCAGGTCGGCCACCGCATGGGCGGCGCTGTCGTCGGGGCGTCCAAGCGCGGCGGCGATGGCGCGCTGGCGTTCACCTGTGACCGACTCGTTCCAGCGCATGACCGCGGGCAGCATCACACAGGAGGTGTAGCCGTGCGGCACGCCGCCCAGCGCGCCCAGCACATAGCCGATGCCGTGGCTGGCGCCCATCGGGACGCGGCCGAGGCTGGAGGCGGCCAACCAGACCGCCATCTGCGATTGCTGGCGCGCATCGAGGTCGTCCGGATCGGCGGCGGTGCGGCGCAGGGAGGTCGCGAACAGGCTCAAGGCGTGCAGGGCGCCCGCGTCGACGAGCACGTTCGGCGCGGTCGAACAATAGCTCTCCACGGCGTGGTCGACCGATCGGATCGCGGTGGACAGCCATAGCCACGCCGGCGTGTGACGGCAGATCTCCGGATCGAGGATCACCGAGCGCGCGCAGAGGTCGGGCCCCCAGTACATGTCCTTGGTGTGACGCCGCACATCGGTTCCGCCGGCGGCGTTGGAGTATTCCCCCGCCGAGAGCGTGGTCGGCACGACCACCTGGCGCAGGGACGCCGGCGTGGCGGTGGATGTTCCGGCGATGTCGAGCAGGGCCTCGCGCGTGCGGATGTCGTGGGTCAGGCACAACAGCACGACCTTGACGGTGTCGATCGGCGAGCCGCCGCCGACGGTGACGATCAGGTCGGGGGTGAACGCGCGCGCGGCCTCGGCGCATTCGAGTATACTCTCCAGGGGAGAATGCGCGCCGCACCTGTCGAACAGGCCGACGTAGCGGTCGCCCAACGCCGCCGCGATGGCCGCGATCGCGCCGGTCTCTCGCGACAGGGTGTTCGAAGCTACGATCATCACGCGCGCAGCCTTCAGGCGCGCCGCTTCGCGTTCCACCGCTGTCGCGGCCGGATGGCCCCAGATCACCCATTCGATGGGGACATACTGATAGTGTCCGGTTTTCATGACCATCTCATCTCGACCTGAAGCGGGCCAGATAGACGCCAGCAGGCGCTTGGGAACAAGACGAAATCCGGCCGTGGCCTGGCGATGGAAATGCGCGGCCCGCAAGTGGTCCAGAAGGGGCGGCGGGCGCGATCTCGGTCACAAGGTGTGACCTGGTGCGCGGCAATTCGCACGTTGGGGGCGCCCCGGCGTGTCACTGACACGCCGGGGCCGGCAATCGGTGGGGGGGATCCGAGTTGCCGTTTGGCGCGCAAGCTTAGCACCTTGAGCGTAACGATCAATTTTGTTTCCGCGAGGCGAACAGCCATCAACCGAATGTGATGACTCGCTGTCGTGCGAGGAGCCCTCCCTGGCTGTCACGTCCGCGCCAGGCTTGACGTGCGCCCGACCAGCATTCATGGTGACTGACCAGTCGGTTTTAATTATCCGTGATGCCGAAGATCTCTCAAGCCCAAAGGGACGCGCGCCGCAGCCAGATCCTCGAGGCGGCGATCCGGTGCTTTTCGCGCGACGGATTTCACGCCACCACGACCGCGGACATCGTGCGCGAATCGGGGGTTAGCCAGGGCACGCTGTATCTCTACTTCGCCACCAAGGACGACATCGTCGTCGCCCTGGCCGACGACCGCTATCAGGCCGAGGTCTTTCTCAACGCCCTCGCCCAGCGCGAGCAGGATCCGGTGCGCGGCCTGCTGCTGCTGATCGAACTGCACGGCCAGGGCCTGACGGACCCGAGCCGCGTGGCGATGCGCCGCGTCGGCGTCCAGGGTTGGGGCGAAGCCCTGCGAAACCCGCGTATTCACGCCAGCATCGCCGAGAGCGTGACGATCGTGCGCCAGGCCATTGTGCGGCTGATCGAGCGGGGCCGCGCAACCGGCCAGATACGCCCGGGGGTGGATGCGGAGGCCGTGGCCAGGACCCTGATCGCGGTTTTTCAGGGCTTCGTCCTGCAGACGGCGTGGGGCGAAGTGATGGACCCGGCCGCCTGCGCCCAGGTCATCCGCGACTTTATCGGCGGCGCCCTGCTGACCCCGGCCGGGCGCGCCGCCTTCGAGACCATGACCGCCTCATGAGCCGAGCCCCCGCCGTTATACCAGCCCTTCAAGAGTTTGACTCTCGTTCGACACCCTTCCCCTACCGTCTTGGACGGGCGTAAGTCCTGGCCATCCTTTCCGCCACGAGGCTCGGTCAAGGGCAGCCGCGCCACGCGCGGCGAGGCGGTTGCAATGATGTAGAGCGATTGCGCGACCGACCGGGGTGTGGCCGTGCGGGGCGCGACCAACCCGAAACCGTCCGTTGCAGAACGATGGATGGCCGGGACTTACGCCCGGCCAAGACGGTAGTAGGAAGGGTGGGTGTTTTAGAGACCTGGTATTAAACCGCGCCACGCCTCCCCTTCTCCCCTTGCGGGAGAAGGTGTCTGCGAAGCAGACGGATGAGGGGCCGCGCCGATGCGAAAGCTTAAGGGATTGAGTTTACAATTATAACCTCGGAAACCCCCTCATCCGGCCTTCGGCCACAGTCTCCCGCAAGGGGAGAAGGCGCCAATCGGCTAAAATCTCACGAATAGCGGAACACCTCGTCGTCGAGATCGATGGCGGGGAAGTCGTCCTTTTCGCGCCAGTAGTCCTGGGTGTGACGCCATTCGGGCGTGTTGCCGCTCTGGGGCAACAGGGACAGGCCGCGCATGATGTAGCTGGCGTTGAAGCTCTCGGGGTCGATCCAGGGACCCAGCGGCATGTTGTGTTCCTCGCGCCGCAAGCCGACCTCGACGCGCCCCGCGCCGGTCTCGCTCATGTGGTTGAGCAGACGGCAGACGAAGTCGGCGATCAGCTCGGTCCGCAGGGTCCAGGCATTGCGCAGGTAACCGAACACCCAGGCCATGTTGGGCACGCCGGTGAACATCATGCCGCGATAGGTGACCGTCTCGTGGAAGGCCAGCGGCTTGCCGTCGATGACGAAATCGATGTCGCCCAGCACATTGAGGTTGAAGCCGGTGGCGGTGGCGATGATGTCGGCTTCGAGCACTTCGCCCGATTTCAGAAGGATGCCCTCGGGAACGAAGCGGTCGATGTGGTCGGTGACCATGGCGACCTTGCCGTCGCGGATCGATTCCATCATGTCGCCGTCGGGCAGGACGGCGATCCGCTGGCGCCATGGACGATAGGTGGGCGTAAAGTGCTTGGCGAGCTGTTCGGGGCCGACATAGGCCTCGACGCCGGCCAGCAGCTCCGGAATCACCGCCTCGGGCTCCTCGACGCACCGGCGGGTCAGGTTGTCGAAATCGGTGATCACCTTGCGCCGGACGATGTCGTGCACGACCATGTCGTCCAGCCCCAGCGGCTTGAGCAGTTCATGGAACTCGTTCGTGTTCGGCTGGGGGATGTAATAGGTCGGCGAGCGCTGCAGCACGGTGACGCTCGCCGCCGTCTCGCCCATCACCGGCGCCATGGTGGCCGCGGTCGCGCCCGAGCCGATGATGACGACGCGCTTGTCCTTGTAGTCCAGATCCCGCGGCCAGCGTTCGGGGTGGGCGATCACGCCCTCGAAGCTGTCCATGCCCGGCCACTCGGGCGTGTAGCCCTCCTCGTGACGATAATAGCCCTGGCACATCCACAGGAAATTGGCCGTGAACCGCACGGTGCGGCTCTCGGGGCCGGCCTCGGCGGTGATCGTCCACAGGGCCTCCTCGCTCGACCAGACCGCCGACCGGACCTTGTGGCCATAGCGGATATGCTGGGCGAGTTCGTTCTCTTCGATCACGTCGCCCATATATTTTCGGATCTCCGGCGCCACGGTGATCGGCGGCCCGACCCAGGGCTTGAAGCGATAGCCGAAGGTATAGAGGTCGCTGTCCGAGCGGATGCCCGGGAACCGGTGGCTGAGCCAGGTGCCGCCGAACGAGTCCTGGGCCTCCAGGACGACATAGCTGCGGTCCGGGCACTGGGTCTTCAGGTGATAGGCGCTGCCTATGCCCGAGATTCCCGCCCCGACGATCAGCACGTCGAAGTGCTGGGTTTCCGCTTCGTCAGCGTGCCGGAGGGCTTCGTCGACCAGGGCGTCCATGGTGTCTCCTCGCGAACTATATCTGTCCGTCGCCGCGCCCCATTACAGTCGGGTTTCCTCGCCGATGGCAAGCCAATAGTCGGGCCATTGAGGGCTGCGGGAGCCTGCGATCACGGGTTCTTCGCTAGCACGCGCCACGCGCGGCCGCGTCGCTTGCCTTGGTCGCCAGCCAGATGACGTGCCGCGGGCCGGTGCGGCGGCCGTTGGCGCGCACGCGATGCTCCTCCACGGCGTAGTGCAAGCGGCGCAGCCTCTGCGCGAAGACATCGTCCGGCGCCGCCGACCATATCGCGAGAACGCCGCCAGGACGCAGCGCCTTTTGCGCCTCGAGAAGACCGTAGGGGTCGTACAGGTCGTCGTTCGCGGCCCGCATCAGGCCCGCGGGACCGTTGTCGACGTCCAGCAGGATGGCGTCATAGCGCGCCTGCACGCCCTCGATCAGGGCGCGGACGTCGCCTTCGAAGATCGTCAGACGCGGGTCCGAAAGGCTATCGCCGTGGATCGCCGCCAGCGGGCCGCGCGCCCAGGCGACCACCTCGGGAACGAGCTCGGCCAGGGTGATCGCGGCGTCCGGTCCGAGCGCCGCCAGAGCGGTGCGCAGGGTGAACCCCATGCCCAGTCCGCCGATCAGGACGTGGGGCCGCGCTCTCGACGCCAGTTTCGCGCAGGTCATTGACGCGAGCGCCTCTTCGGATCCGCTTAGGCGGCTGCTCATCAATTCGGCCGATCCCGCGAAGATCGAAAACTCAGCGCCGCGCTGCATGAGCCGCAGTTCGCCCTCGCCGCCTGGCACGCCCGCCGCGCCCAGTTGCACCCAGCGGATCATCTCGAGGTCGGGCGCTGCGAGTCCGGCACGGGTGCGCTGGCCTCAGACGCCGAGGATCATCTTGGCCATGACGTTGTGCTGGATCTCGTTCGAGCCGGCGTAGATCGAGGTCTTGCGCTTGTTGAAATAGGTCGGCGCGACCGGCGCGGCGTATTCGGGGACCGGCAAGGGCAGGTTGGTCCCGTAGCGCAATCCCGCCCAGGTGTCCTGGATGAACGGCTGGGCGTAGACGCCGGCCGCCTCCAGGGCCAGCTCGGTGATCGCCTGCTGCGCCTGGCTGCCTTCGAGCTTGAGCATGGAGGAGACCGGACCCATCGCCTCGCCGGTCGTTCGGCCGGCGAACACCTTCAGCTCGGTGGCGTTCAACACCTCGACCTTGATCTCCATGTCGGCGAGGCGACGGCGGAAGTCGGGGTCGGCGATCATCGCCCCTCCGCTGTCGGAGCGTTCGAGCGTCGCGATCCGCTTGACCGCGTGCAGCTGGTGGGTCAGGCCGGGCGCATAGGCTCCGCCCCGCTCGAACTGCAGCAGGTATTTGGCGTAGGTCCAGCCCTGCCCCTCCTCGCCGACGCGGTTGGCGATCGGAACCCGCACGTCCTCGAAGAACACCTGGTTGACCTCCTGCTCGCCGTCGACCGGCCCGTCGAGTGTCGGCAGCGGGCGGATGACGATGCCGGGCGTCTTCATGTCCAGCAGCAGGAACGAGATACCCCGCTGCGGCCTGTCCTCGATCGAGGTGCGCACCAGGCAGAACATCCAGTCCGCATACTGGGCGTAGGTGGTCCAGATCTTCGAGCCGTTGAGCACATAGTCCTCGCCGTCGCGCTCGGCCTTCAGTGACAGGGACGCGAGATCGGAGCCGGAGCCGGGCTCCGAATAGCCCTGGCACCACCAGACGTCGGCCGACAGGATCTTCGGCAGATGCTCGGCCTTTTGCGCGGCGGACCCGAATTCCATGATCACCGGCGCGCACATGCGCAGTCCCATGTTCGAGGTGGTCGGCGTGCCGGCCAGAGCCATCTCCATGTTGAAGATGTATTTCCGGGCGTCGCTCCAGCCCGTCCCGCCGTACTGCACCGGCCAGTCCGGGGCCAGCCAGCCCCTGTCCGCGAGACATTTGAACCAGCGCACCTGCGCCTGGCGCCCGACATCACCAACCTTCGAGAGGGCCGCGCGCGCGCGCATGTCGTCGTCGAAAGCCTCGCCGATGAAGGCCCGCACCTCGTCGCGAAACGCCAGATCCTGCGGACTGAATGCGAGATCCATGCGATCGGCTCCTTGTCGCGAAGTGGAATGCCATGATTAGCGCCGCCCCCGGCGGCTTGGAAAGGCAATCTGACTGCCCACGCGTCTAGCTGGCCTGGAAAAAAGGTAACGACCCCTCACGCCGCCAAGTGGCACACCGCCTCGATGTTGTTGCCGTCCGGGTCGAGCACGAAGGCCCCGTAGTAGTCGGGATGGTAATGCGGGCGGGGTCCCGGCGCGCCGTTGTCCCGGCCGCCAGCCGCCATCGCCGCGGCGTGGAAGGCGTCCACAACGGCGCGTGTGTCGGCCTGCACCGCGATGTGCAGCTTTCCACGCGTCACGTCGTCCTCGACAATCCAGAACCAGGGCCGGGTGTCGCCATAGCCGGTCACCCTGACGCCGCCGGCGTGCTCAGGCGGCGCGTCGAACAGCCGCTTCACCCCGAGAGGCGCGAACGCAGCGTCGTAGAAACGCGTCGACCGCGCGAAATCGGCAATGCCGAAGGTGACGTGATCGATCATCGCCTGTCTCCTCCCGCGAGTGGGTGCGAATGGAAGCTACCGTCCGCTCCGACAATCGTGGCCCCAACAACCGTGGCAATGCATTTTGTTCGGAACATCAATCTCAGGCGAGGTTCGGACGTGGCACGCTCAGCATCGCGGGGGCCTCGCGCACACGCTCGAACGAGGGTGTCATCGCCGCATGGCCTGAACCCATCGCCGCCATGGCCGCCACGAACGCCGCGGGTGTCGTGGCCGGGCTCGCGTGCGACTGCGGCATCGGATCGACGACGATCACGCCGCCGCTCCCGTCGCTCGACGCCTCGAACGTGGAATGGGTATAGTCGCCGACCAGGTTGATCTTCGCCGTGTGCGTCCCGTCGGTGACGGTGAGCACGCCGCCGCTCGCCGTGCCGCTGTACGTCGCCTCGTCCGCGCTGACGAAACCAATGTCGCGCAGGTCCAGGGACGTCGCGCCCGTCAGAGAAAAGCCGCTGATCTTGCCGGCATACGAGGCCGATCGGGCCAGGGTCAGGGTCCCCGACGTCGTGAAGCTCACGGCCTCGTTAAAGGTCGAAGCGAAGCTCGCGGTACCCCCGGCGATCACCACCACCCCGGCCCCGCTGACCGGGCCCGCGACGCTGAGCGTCCCCAACCGTGCTTCCAGTGTTCCCGTATTGGTCACCGCGCCGGCGATCGCCACGCCGCCGCTTCCATCGGCCTCGATCAGTCCCGCGTTGGTGATGGTGTTCGATCCTGTGTCGATCTTCAGGGCCACCGTTCCTTTGCCGACGATCTGGCCTGCGGCCTGGTTGACGAGCTTCATCCTGCCCGCCCCGAGCGACCCGGCTCCGGAGATCGTGTTGTCCGCATTGGTCAGGGTGGAGGCCAGCGTCGCTCCGGTGATCTTGTTGGCGGCGGCGTTGCTCAGCACCACGTCGCCGCCCCCCGAGAGCGTGGCGCCCGCCGTCGTGACGGTAAAGGTCGAGACCGTCAGGTCGATGGCCGTGGTGTTGGTGATGGTCCCATGGGCCGTGATCGTCGTGTGGCTGGCGTCCAGGCTCGCGGCGGTCAGCGTGATGGCGCTCAGCGAATTCGAACCCCCGCTCATGGCGATGGTTCCGGCGCCACTGAGCGTCCCTGCGAAGGTGTCGCCCGCGCCGGTGAACGTCAGCGTCCCGCCCGTCGCCCTGACCACGCCGGCGCTCGAGAACACCGACGCCACCGTCCCGAACCCCGTGAGGGTCGAGCCCGCGAGATCGCTCAGCTTCCCGGTCGAGAAGGTCCCGCCGCCCAGTCGCAGGGTCCCGGAATTGCTGATCACATTGGTGCTGGAATAGTCGCGCCCGCCGACAAGGGCCAGATTGCCCTGGGCCTCGATGGTGGTCAGGCTCGACTCGAGGGTGACCTGAATCGAGCCTGCGGTCTTGAGGCCCTCGATCACCGACCCGTCGTCCAAGGTGACGGCGGCGGCCAGCTTCGCGATCGAGGTATTGTTCGCCAGGCGCAGGGTCGCGCCGTTCGCGACCGTAAAGGTTCCGCCGGTCAGGACGCCGGCGCCGAGATTCTTCAGCGAGCCGCCGACTAGGCTGAGCGTATTGCTCGCCGTCACCGACAGCGCGCCATTGTTGGTGAACGCCGTGGCCAGGGTCCCAAAACCGGACACCGTGCCCGTGCTGATCAGGCTTGTCGGTGCGAAGCTGCCGCCGCCCAGGATCAGCTGGCCGGCGCTCGTCATCGCCTTGGTCGACGACCAGTTCCGGTGGCCGAGCAGTTCCAGCGCCCCGGTGGCGGTGATCGCGGTCAGTGTCGAGTCGATGGTGACCTGGGTCTTGGAGGTGGTGTTGTAGCTCTCCAGCGCCGAGCTGGCGCCATTCAGGGTGATCAGGGCGTTGTCGGTGACGATGCTGAGATTGTTCGCCAGTCGCATCGTACCGCCGGCGGCGACCGTGAACTGGCCGCCCGTCAGCGTCGTGCCGACGAGATTGGTCAGGCTGCCGCCGACGAAGCTCAGAGTCTGCCCGGCGCCCGCCGTCACCACGCCATTGTTGGTGACCTTCGTGGCCACGACGCCATAGCCGGACACCGTGCCGTTGTTGGTCAGGCTCGCCACCGCGAACTTACCACCACCCAAGATGACGTTGCCCAAGTTGTTGATCACATTGCTCGAGGTCCAGTCACGACCGCCGATGACCTCCAGGGTCCCGGCCCTGGCGATCGTCTTGAGGGTCGAGTCGATGGTCGCCTGCACGTTGCCCGTCGTGTTTAGACTTTGCAGCGTCGAGCCCGCGCCGTTCAGAATCACCGTGGCGGCCAGCGTGGTCACCAGCGTGTTGTTGGTCAGCTCGAACGTCGAGCCGCCGTCCGCCTCGAACGTGCCGCCGGTCAGCGTCCCGGAGGCGAAGTTGGTGAGGTTGGTGGGCGTGAGCGACAGGAGTTCGCCGGCGCCGACGGCGATCGAGCCCAGGTTGTTGAAGGTGTTGCACTGGATGGTGAAGCGACCGCCGACGATGGCGGCGACGATCTTGCCCCGGTTGACGAACCCGTCGCCGGCATAGCCGACATAGTCGGCCAGCACGGCGTTGGCGCCGGTCTGGTTGATGGTCAGGCCCACGCCGAACGTCGTCGTATGGTTGGTCGAGGTCGTGTCGTAGTCATAAATCGTCGCATTGCCGCTGGCCGCGCCGATATTGATCGTCGCGTTGTCGAGCGTCTGGTTGTTGACCGTGACCAGCTGGCTGCCGCCGCCGGTGAGGCTGATCGTGCCGGGGCCCGTGCCGGCCGCGTTCTTGGCGGTCAGGCCCCCCGCCCCGATCTTCAGAACGGAGCCGGCCGCCGACATGTCCAGGGTCCCGTCGTAGGTCACCCCACTCAGCGTGCCGCTGTTCCACACGAAGCCGGCCCCGGCGTCCTTGATCGTCCCGCCGTTGATCGAACCGGAGGAGGCGAGCGTCAGCTGCGCCAGCTTCGCGCCGGTTCCCACGGCCAGCGCCGGGCCGCTGTTGGTCACCGTTCCCGCGACGATCACCGTGCCGCTGTGGTTGGTGATCCTGGCCAGGCTCGCGGAGGTGAAGGCGCCGTTCAGCCGCAGGGTGGCGCCGTTGACCGTCATCGCGCCGCCGTTCGCCCAGTTCGCGCTGTTGATCGTCATCGTATCGCCATTGGAGACCGAGATCGTCCCGGCGTTGGCGAAGGTCGTCGAATTGATCGCGAACTGCCCGCCGTTGACCCCGGCGACGATCTTGCCCCGGTTGATGAACCCGTCGCCCGTGTAGCCGACATAGTCGGCGAGCAGCACATTCACGCCCGTCTGGTTGATGGTCAGGCCCGCGCCGAACGTCGTCGTATGATTAGTGGAGGTCGTGTCGTAGTCGTAGATCGTCGCGTTGCCGCTGGCCGCGCCGATATTGATCGTCGCATTGTCGAGCGTCTGATTGTTGAGGACGATCAGCTGGCTGCCGCCGCCGGTGAGGCTGATCGTGCCGGGGCCCGTGCCGGCCGCGTTCTTGGCGATCAGGCCCCCGGCCCCGATCTTCAGAACGGCGCCGGCCGCCGACATGTCCAGGGTCCCGTTGTAGGTCACGCCGCTCAGCGTGCCGCTGTTCCACACGAAGCCGGCCCCGGCGTCCTTGATCGTTCCGCCGTTGATCGTCCCTGTCAGCGTCAGCTGCGCCAGCTTCGTGCCGGTTCCCACGGCCAGCGCCGGGCCGCTGTTGGTCACCGTTCCCCCGACGATCACCGTGCTGGTCCTGTTGGTGATCTTGGCCAGGCTCGCGGAGGTGAAGGCGCCGTTCAGCCGCAGGGTGGCGCCCGTGACCGTCATCGCGCCGCCGTTCGCCCAGTTCGCACTGTTGATCGTCATCGTATCGCCATTGGAGACCGAGATCGTCCCGGCGTTGGCGAAGGTCGTCGAATTGATCGCGAACTGCCCGCCGTTGACCCCGGCGACGATCTTGCCCTGGTTGATGAACCCGTCGCCCGTGTAGCCGACATAGTCGGCGAGCAGCACGTTCACGCCCGTCTGGTTGATGGTCAGGCCCGCGCCGAACGTCGTCGTATGGGCGGTCGACGTCGTGTCGTAGTCGTAGATCGTCGCGTTGCCGCTGGCCGCGCCGATATTGATCGTCGCATTGTCGAGCGTCTGATTGTTGAGGACGATCAACTGGCTGCCGCTGCCGGTGAGGCTGATCGTGCCGGGGCCCGTGCCGGCCGCGTTCTTGGCGGTCAGGCCCCCCGCCCCGATCTTCAGAACGGAGCCGGCCGCCGACATGTCCAGGGTCCCGTCGTAGGTCACGCCGCTCAGCGTGCCGCTGTTCCACACGAAGCCGGCCCCGGCGTCCTTGATCGTCCCGCCGTTGATCGAACCGGACGAGGCGAGCGTGAGCTGCGCCAGCTTCGCACCGGTTCCCACGGCCAGCGCCGGGCCGCTGTTGGTCACCGTTCCCCCGATGATCACCGTGCTGCTGTTACTCGTGATCTTGGCCAGGCTCGCGGAGGTGAAGGCGCCGTTAAGCCGCAGGGTGGCGCCGGTGACCGTCATCGCACCGCTGTTCGACCAGTTCGCGCTGTTGATCGTCATCGTATCGCCATTGGAGACCGCGATGGTCCCCGCGTTGGCGAAGCTCTGCGAACTTATCAGGAACTGTCCGCCGTTGACGCCGGCGACGATCTTGCCGGCGTTGACGAACCCGTCGCCGGCATAGCCGACGTAGTCGGCCAGCTGCGCGTCCACACCCGTCTGGTTGATGGTCAGTCCCGCGCCGAACGTCGTCGTATGGTTGGTCGAGGTCGTGTCGTAGTCGTAGATCGTCGCATACCCGCTGGCGCCGCCGATGTTGATCGTCGCCTTGTCCAAGGTCTGGTTGTTGGTCACCACCAGCTGGTCGCCGTTCCCGGTAAGGTCGATCGTGCCGTTTCCAGAGCCGCCGGAACCGGTGGCGATCAGGCCGGCGGCGCCGATCCGCAGGACGGAATTGGCCGCCGACATGTCGATGGTCCCGCGATAGGTGTCGCCGTTCAGCGTGCCGCCATTCCACAGGAAGACGCCGCCTGTGGCGCTCAGTGTCGCGCCGCTGATCACGCCGCCGCTGTTGAGCTGGAAGGTCCCGGCCGTCAGCGTCAGCGCCCCGTTCATCGAAAGCGTGCTGCTGTCGACCACTGTCGCGCCGGCCGCCTTGAGGCTCAGCGAGCGCGCCGCCTGCGGTCCGTTGATAGTGACGGTATAGGTCCCCGACGCCCCGATCGTCACGTCGTCGCCCGAGCCGGGCACCGTCCCGTTGCTCCAATTGGCCGCCGTCGCCCAATCACCGCTTACGCCGGATTTCCAGCTGACCACCGCCATTTTCACGCTCTCCTACGCTCTTTGTCGCCCTCGTCCCGGAGAGCCGCTACACGTTCGGCGTGTTCCCCTATCAGATGCGCCGCCCCGGTCCACATCACATCGTGTTGAAGCGCGGACCCGGAAGATGCAGGCGAGGGTGGTTAGCGGGGTTGCGCGCGCCGACGCGAGCCGGCCTGGTTTTCGGCGCTCGCGACATGCGCCGCGCCGATGCTCCATCTCGCCTGCGGTGGCTTGGAAGGGCTATCTCGCTTCGCGGCGGCGCCCGGTCCGACACCGCCTGGGCCAGGGCGAAAAACCGTCGCGCCCGCCCGCTCCCCACCTCAGGAAAAGGTCTGCACCAGATCATCGGGAACACGCGCCGGTCGTCGCGTTTCGATGTCGATGAGGCACCATTCGGAGGCGGCCTGGGCGCAGACCGCGCCATCGGGACCATCGATCCGGACATAGCGGGTGAATCGCGGCCCCGAGCATTTTCCGACCCAGGTTCGCGCGCTCGCCTTCTCGCCCGGCAGGAGCGGTCGCCGGTAGTCGATTTCGTGCCGCAGCACCACCCAGGTCCAGCGTTCCCGCGCCTCTGGCGCCGCGCGACTGCGCCAGTGCGCCGTGGCGATCTCCTGGACCCAGCGGACGTAGACCACGTTGTTCACATGCCCGTTCTCGTCGATGTCGCCGGCAGCCGGCTCGAACGCCTGGGCAAAGACCTGCCGGCCGGGCGGCGGCTCGATGGGCCTCATCTGATCATGCTCGCGGCCCGTGAGTGGCGCAGATTCCGACCTCCTATCCCAAGGAGGTAGGCCTGCGTCAATTATGCAGAGCCCGCTGTTACCGACGGAGGCGGCCCTCCGGTCTGCATGGCGAGCGCAAACCTGGAGGGCCGTCGATCTCGACCCTAGTTGCTCTTGCCAAGCCAGACCGCGCCCGTCGCGGGCGGCTGGAACCGCGAAGCCGTCGGCGGCTGCAGGGTGACGCTCAAGGATTGCATGGGGGATTTACAGTAGAGGGCCGACGTCGGATGCGGACCGACCGGATTGAGCGACGGGCTGAACGAGGCGACCCTGCCGGTGGCGGACTGGCCGTTGGCGGCAAAGTTCAGATTGAAGGTAATGGTGAAGTAGTTGCCGGCGGTGGTGTTCGACACCTTCCTGGCGACGATATCCTGATTAAGGCCATATCCCCATCCTGAACTCAGCGTGGAGCCGTCGCGGCACATGTCACTGAAAAAGACGGTCGCGCCGGTAACCGCCAGGAGGCCGGTGCCCGAATCGGTGGCGACGGTGAAGCTGACGCCGTTTCCGTCCGCGGTGGTTCCTGAGTAGACGCCCGCGACCTGCGCCGCGGCCGGGGAAATGGCGCAGGCGCAGACGCCGGCGAGCGCGAGGGGGACAAGGGTCAGACGATTCATGAAATTCCTCATAAGTACTTTGCGATTTGGCGGACACAGCCGCTGTCTAATTGTCGTACGGCCGAGCGCCGGCGGATATCCTCAGTTTTGAGGAGGCATCCCGCTTTCCGGCGCTTTTTAAACGCCCGTATCGCAAGGTCTTTAAGCCTCGCCCTGGGCAATGACGCCGAAGAAGAATTTCCGTCATGGTTGTGTTAATGTCCCTGTCGCCGGACCGGCTGGAGGAATTTGTGTCATGCCGTCGATCTCCGCCGCGGCCATCGACCTGATCGAGGCGCCGATCAGGCAGGCTTCCGCGGCGGGCGTCGGGCGGGCCTTCTTCGAGGCGCTCCGGCCTTTCGGAGTCCGCGCTATCTACGCGCGCGCCTACCGCCAGCCGACGTCCGAGATGGCCGAGGAAGAGCACATATTTTCGCGAATTTCACCGGCCGGTTGGGAGGGGTTCTATGCGGAAAACCAGTTCCAGAACGTCAACTATCTGCCGCGTGAAGTGCGCAGGCGCGCCAGCCCCTTCCGATGGTCGGACATTCGGCTTGTCGATCGTCGGGAAAAGGCCCTGGCGCACGCGCTCATCGACAACGGGTTCGAGGATGGCATTGCGACGCCGTGCCATGGTCCCGCGGGCTATGTCGCCGTCGTCAGCCTGGCCTTCGAGCGCCTGCGCGATATTTCGCCCGGCGATCAGGGCGCGATCGAGATGGCGTCGCTCGTCCTGCACAACCGCATGCGCGATTGTTCGAAGCGGCTCGAGCTCGACACGCCCAGGTTGACCCCCCGCGAGCGCGACTGCCTGGCCTTCGTCGCCGAGGGCAAATCCGACTGGGACATTTCGGTCATGCTCGGCGTGTCACACACGACGATCATCAGCCACGTGCAGAACGCAAAGCGCAAACTCGGGGCGGCCACGCGGGCCCAGGCGGTCGCCCAATGCTTCATTCTGGGCCTGCTGTAGTTCGGGGGCCCTCCGCGGCTGTCCCAAACTGGGGACATGTACGACTTCCGCGGACGTCTTTAATCCTGGACAGCAGCCCATCGGTGAGACGGGCAATCAGCCACATTCGGCCTCGCGTATCGACCGTATGTCACGGCAGAAGGATGGCTACACAGTCGACAAATCGCCTCGCCGTGACGATCGCCGCCTCCATCCGTTCGACCGGTATGATCGAGCCTGGGCCGGCTTCATAGTCGGCGATGGCTTTGAGATCATAAGCGCGCGACAAAAACCGGCGCACTTCGGTATCGACCCGCGGATCGCCCTTGGTCAGCAGATTGAACTGGCTGTGCACGCCCTCATGGGTCTTGGCGATCTTTCCAGTGCGCTCGGAAATCAACGCTTGAGCGGCGTGAAAGGCGGCGAGGCCGGCGTTGTCCCCGGTGGCAATCACACCACGGCATCCGCTGAGTGGGAGGCCAAGCGCACCCGCGACCGCGGCTTCACCTTGAAAAGTGTCAGAAATCCATCTATTTTTCTGACATGAGCTTGGTTATGCAACGCCTGACCCAACGGATTCTCGAGCATGCGCAAGGGCTGCCCGAAGGCGCGCCCTTGGCGGCCAAGAGCTTGCTCCACCTCGGCAATCGCGCGGCGGTGGATCAGGCTTTGTCGCGTCTGACGCAGCGGGGCCAGCTGATCCGCGCGGGGCGCGGCGTCTATTTCCGCCCCATCGCGAGCCGGTTCGGCACGCGGGCGCCTTCCGTCGAGCAAGCGGTCGAGGCGCTGGCCAGCCAGCGGGGAGAGGTCATCGTCTCGAACGGAGCGGCCGCTGCAAATGCCCTCGGCCTGACGACGCAGGTCCCTGTCCGGTCTGTCTATCTGACCTCGGGGCGCAGTCGGACGATGAGCCTCGGCAAGCAGGTCATCGAGCTGCGACATGCGCCGCGCTGGCAACTGACCTTGCCCAACCGGCCGGCGGGCGAAGCGGTCCGGGCGCTGGCTTGGCTCGGCCCCGAGAAAGCAGAGGAAGCGCTCGAGATGCTGAAACGAAAAATGCCGGCGGGCGCATTCGGCGAGTTGGTGGCCGTCGCGCCGCGGCTTCCGACCTGGCTCGCCCGGAGCGTTGGCAAGTCTGCCTATGGCTGACGCCTTCCTGCGCCTTTCGGCCAAGGATCGCCGCGACGCCCTCGGTGTCGCGGCCGATCGATCGGGGCGACCCGCGCATCTTCTGGAGAAGGACGTGTGGGTGGTCTGGGCGCTCGCCGCCCTCTGCGGATCGTCGCTCGGCGAGCACCTGGTATTCAAGGGCGGCACGTCGCTGTCGAAAGCCTATAGGGTTATCCGGAGATTCTCAGAGGACGTCGACCTCACCTACGACGTCCGACAGATCGCGCCCGACCTTGTGGGCCCTGACGGCGAAGCGCTGCCGAAGACGCGCGGCGAGGAGAAACGGTGGTCGAGCGAAGTCCGCCGGCGTCTGCCGGAATGGGTTGCCCGGACCGCGCAACCCGTCATCGCAAGCGCAATGACCGCCGAAGGGCTGGCGGCGGCGATCAGTGTCGAAGGCGAGAAGCTGTTCATCGACTACGAGGCGACGACCAGCGGCTCGGGCTATGTCGCGCCGGTCGTCATGCTCGAGTTTGGGGCTCGCTCGACGGGCGAGCCGGCGAGTGTGCGCGATGTCGCCTGCGACGCCGCTGACTCGGTTCCGGAGGTAGAGTTTCCAACCGCCCGCCCCCGCGTGATGCACGCCGAGCGGACGTTCTGGGAGAAGGCGACTGCGATCCACGTCTTCTGCCTGCAGGAACGGCTTCGCGGCGACCGCTTCGCCCGCCATTGGCATGATGTGGTCCGGCTGGACGAGGCTGGGCTTGCCACCGCGGCCTTCGCTGATCGCGATCTCGCCCAGGCCGTGGCGCGTCATAAGGGCATGTTCTTCGCCGAGAGGGCCGGCGATCGCAGTCCTATCGACTACGCGGTTGCGGTCAGCGGCGGCCTGCGGCTTGTACCTGCTGGCGACGCCCTGAAAACCCTGGAGGAAGACTATGCCCGCATGGTCGAGGACGGGTTGCTGCTGGAAGATGCCGAACCCTTCGAGGCGCTCATGACGCGGTGCGCCGATATCGCCGAGCGAGCCAATCGCGCGGGCACATAGAGGGGTCGACGACATTGTCCGTCGCCGCTTCGTGGGTACCATCCCCGACCGCGTCAAGGCGCTTTCGACCCGTGATATTTTCCATGAGATTGAAGCGGCCGGCCTGATTCAATCATCCGATAATAGTCTGGAAAACGCGGCGGCGCTTGGCCGCGATATCGAAGCGCAGCGCTCGCCAAAGACCGAAGACGAAGTGATGCGCGAACTTTGCAATTAGATCTCTGCGGCCGTGATGGGCGGCG
The DNA here is from genome assembly GCA_038206535.1 of Caulobacterales bacterium. Lineage (GTDB taxonomy): Bacteria > Pseudomonadota > Alphaproteobacteria > Caulobacterales > Caulobacteraceae > Acaudatibacter. The sequence continues at coordinate 46,767 of JBBRAV010000021.1, read as the reverse complement.
TCCGGTCGGTGATGCGACAACCGACGGCCGACGATCGCGGCGTTGCTATGCAAGGCGGGTGCGGTTTCCTGGATCTCGCGCCGCCCGTCTCGGTGCGTTCGGCGCGACTGATGTTGCGAGCCGGCGGCTGACGCTAAGGTGAATATTACTCCTGTCCCCTCAAAGCCAGCCCGAGGAAGGGGCCCGACTGATCCAATCATCCGATCATAGTCTGGATATCGCGGCGGCGCATGGCCCGCGCGCCACGGCTTTCTCGCCATCGAGCGGCTTTTAGGCTATAATTCTCCAATGACCAGAGAGGCCGTCATCGAAATTCTGCGCGCGCATGAAACGCCCCTGCGCAGGCAGGGCGTTCAGCGCGCGGCGCTGTTCGGCTCGGCGGCGCGCAACGAGGCCAGGGCGGACAGCGACCTGGACATAATGGTCGATATCGACCCGGCCGCGCACGTCGATATCTATGACTATGTCGGGATCACCCAGTATATCGCGCAACTGTTTCCGGTTGCGGTCGATGTCGCCGATCACGCGATGCTCATCGAACCCGTCCGGCAAACCGCCGAACGAGACGCGGTCTATGCCTTCTGACGGTGAGCAGACGCGGGCTGAACGGCTGGCGTGGCTGGCAATCCAGGACAATGCGTTGCTGGCTCAGAGCTTCATTGCGGGCATGGCCCCTCAGGCGTTCGCAACTGACCGCCGCACCTTCTATGCCGTGACCCGATGTCTGGAGATAATCTCCGAAGCGGCGCGTCGTCTGCGCGGCGCCCAGCAGGAGTGATTTCCTGACATCGAGTGGCGTCAGATCGAGGATTCCGGCAACGTCTTCAGGCACGTCTACCAACACGTCGCCGAGAGCCGGGTGTGGATGACGGTGGAGGAACGCCTGCCCGCCTTGTTGGCGGCTGCGAACGCCGCGTTGGAAGATGCGGCGCTTCGCCCTCATACCCCCAAGTAGCCGCGCTTTTCCCGGTGCAAGCGGTGGTGGCATGGCCAGCCTCCCGATCGCTCGACCAGCCGTGCCCCATCCTGGTTCAGCGCACCTATCGCCTAACGGCGAACCCACGACCTCTCCGCCGACGCCCGTGTATTTTGGTGACAAGTATTTTGGTGACAGGATATCAATTGCCGAATAGTTCTCGGCGAAAATTGTGCAATTTATATACTGTCACCAAGATCTTCATGCGCGAGGCGGGGTTCGACGTCGTTTATTCCGGCGAGCGGGCGGTTGATCCGGGCGACGAGGCTTTGTTGGCGGAAGCTGCCGCCGCCGGCCGGGTGTTTATCACCAAGGACCATGATATCGGCGCCCTGGTCCATTTTTCCTTGAAGCGGCATGCCGGCGTGCTGCTGATGAGCGATCTGGGCGACGCGAGCGCCGAAACCGACCTCATCCTCTCCGCCCTGGCCATGCACGGCGCAACACTCGCGTTCGGCGCATTCCTCAGAGCAACCGCCGCCGGGGTCCGCGTGCCCAGCGCTTGACGCGCGCGCCGGCTCGCGGGTTGCGTTGAAATAAGAGCCATCTTCATAGCCTTCCCAGCTGGCCAACGGCCGGCAAGGTGGCTGGTGCTATAAGCAATTGATAAGCCGTCACCGAAATTCATGACGCTCGAATAACGGTGAAAGGATATCAATTGCAGGTTCGAACAGGAAATGGGATTTTAGATTTGATATCCTGTCGACGGATTCCGCCCTGGTGTTTTGTTCATCGCCCACGTGGGGTATGGAAGTGGTACATGTCCCCCCTTTCCGGTCGTTACGCCGCCAGCGTGACGCCGTGGATGAGTGCGCCGATCTCCAAGGCGTAGCGGGAGTGATCGTCCAGCACGGTCAGCGGGTGACAACGCCCCTGGCCCATGGCGACGTGGCCCTTGAAATCCATCTGCCAAAGATCGTTCGGCGCGGCATGCTCGAAGCGTTGGAAGGCCCGCGGCGCGCCCGCTCGACGATCTTCCAGAAGACCATGACGGCGGAGATCTGCCTATGGCTGACGCCTTCCTCCGCCTTTCGGCCAAGGATCGCCGCGACGCCCTCGGTGTCGCCGTCGATTGATCGGGGCGACCTGCGCATCTTCTGGACAACGCGGCGGCGCGTCGCCGCAACGCCCGGGCGCAGCGCTCGCCGAAGACTGAAGACGAAGCGGCGCGCGAACTTTTGCGACAACATCTTCACGGACGTGATGGCGGGACGGTGATGCGACCACCCGCGGCCGACGATCGCAGCGTCGCTTTGCTAGGCGAGTATGATTTCTTGGGTGTCGCGCCGAGTACGTTCGCCTCGATTGGCCGCGCGAGCCGGCGACTGATGCTATCGGTGAATATTGCTCCTGTCCCCCCAAAACCCATTTCATTTGCACCAATCGACCCGGCCGTTGGTGAGGTGAAAGTGGCTTCGGCAGCCAGATTGCCGCCAGACCGAGGGCCTGACCGTGGGTCGACGATGCCGGTCCCATTGGACCGACCAACGCGGACGACGCTCTCCGAAGAAACGCAAGTTCAAGGTTTCTCCGCATCCACAAGGACAGGCCATGGCGCCGAAAGCAGGCTGGCCAGCTTGCTGGGTGACATAGAGTCGGTTTCTACGCGGACGTTGCGGCCGGTCCGCGACAAGCTCGATGCGGATGGGCGGGCGCGACACCTTCGCCCATTCTGCCGACATGATCCGCAACGCGTTGCGGATAATCATTTTGATTTGATGCGCGACCCTCATGCCGCGGCCTCGATCCGCCCGCAGCCCAGGAGGGGCACGCAGTCACCTCGGCCGACATGGGGCGCCAGTTCAAGGTCGGGGGCGCCGTCATCGCGATGCAAGATCCGCCCATGAGTGATCAGCAGCTTCTGCGCGGCGAACTCACGGTTGTCTGCAGTCCGGAAGGGGTGCAGGCGGGCTAACAGCTCATTGACCGCTGTCGCGGACGCCAAGGTGTTGACGCTGATGACCGCGGGGCTGTCGACTCTTACGCCACGGATATAACCCCGACGCACCTGGTCCTCATAGAAGGCGGGGTCCGTTCTTTTGAGGTACTCCGCCCGCAGACCCTGGTCGGAATAGACGCCGCGGGTCTTCAGGCTGGAGCCGCCTGGCTGAAGATAGTGGACGCCGACCGAGACACTGGATACGCCGCCCTGACCATCGGCGTCGAGGCGCACCCCGGTGTCGAAATAGGGCAAGGTGTAGTAGGTGGCCACGCGGCTGAGCGTGTCGCGCCCTTCGAGGCTGTCGACGCAGCCGAACAGCACATCGGCGGTGCTGATCAGCTCGATCGCCTCGGCGGTGTCGACCCGGCCCTCGAAGGTGAAGACCTCGGTGCCGAGACCGATCCGCTCGACATGGGCCCGCATCATCAGCCCCTTGTTCTCACCCCGGTCGGCGTCGGCGCGGGTGGACCCCCAGATGCGGTTCAGGTTGCGGCCCTCGACCACGTCGGGCTCGATCAGCAGGATCCGGCCGACGCCCAGACGCGCGAGCATTTCCACGGTCGGGCTACCGGTGCCGGACACGCCGACCATCGCGACGGTCAAGGCTCGCAGAAGGTTGGTCGTGCGGTCACCGAAGACCTGACGGTGGCGCTGGTCGAAGTCGCAGCGCACCATCGACGGGTCGGGCCAGAAGGCCAGGTCGTCGCCGACTACGGCCACCCGCTCCACCGGATGGAACGAGCCGTCGTCGGCCACCAAACGGGCGAGAACCTCCCCGTCTGGGAGCATCACCGCGCTGAGGTGCGGCCCCGGCAGTTTCAGCGACACGGCGGCGAACAGCTCGCGATCGGACGCATCGTCTAGCGCGGAGAAGCCGCGATAGCCATTCGGATGGGAGTGGATCTTGTAGACCTTCATCCCGCCGGCCCGAGCTTGGGGCAACAGCGCCCGCAGACTGCGAGTCGGCCAAGTCACCGTGGACTCGGCCCGGATGCACTCGGCATAGGGAATTACGGCGATCGAATGCGCCAGGTGGGCGCGCCGATCGCCGGGGGCGGTCTGGCCGAGTAGGCCGATGGCCACGGCTTCGAGACCGGTTTCGTCGAACAAGTGACGCCGCAGCTGGGCATGTTGACCAGCATTCAGTCGGAAAATGTTCATGGGTTTATCTCCTTCAGCGCTTGCGGAATTCGTGGCTGAGCCAGCCGCGGACGCGGCGGATGTGGCTGGCGAGAGTGTCGACGCCGGGACGCCACCCGTAGTGGCGGCTCCATTGCTGGAAGTCCTTGCTGTCGATGGGCAGCGAGCTCAGGTTGTTGATGGCCTTGCCGTCCGCCCGCGCGAGAGGCGGGTGAAAGTAGACCATGTCGATGATCCCCGGCGGATAGGTGTCGAGGCGGATGGCGGCCTGTGCTTTGGCGTGGTTGTAGCCAGGCGGGGTCGGGTAGTCGTGGATGAGGATCCAGCGCGACGGGCCCGAACTCATGGCTTCCCAAGTCAGCCCGAGCGCGTCAAGCGTCCGGGCGTCCTCAGGGCCAAGATCGAAATCTCGGCGCATGCCCGTCAGCCCTCGGTTTCGTCGAGGGGGAAGGTCTCAAACACCTCGATGCCGGGCTCGCCCAGGTCGACATGCTCATCGAGCGCGACAGGGATGTACTTCCCGCCGTGCACGCGTTTTTCGATTTCGTAGTGCTCCGGCGGCGTCTTGCCGGCCTTGACCAGCAGTTCGCGCCCGGTGACCCGGCGTTGGTGGAAGACGTAGTGCGCATGGTCGATCTTGACCTTGTAGCTCTTGGCTGGCGGCGGGGGCCGGTTGTCGCGGCCGTAGATCTCGATCTCGACGATTTCGACGATCTCGATGACTTCGACTGTTTCGATGCAGGCGTCGTTGACGGGCCCGCCATCGGCATGACCGTGGCGGATCGGGGAGGAAGACGTGTCCATGATGACCTCGATGCTGGACATCGACGAGACCACTGCGGCTCGTCTTCGCTTGATATGAGAAGCGATGCTAATTTTGTCAAGCGGCGATTTAGCGGCGCTTGACGAAATTAGCACGTCGCCTACGTTACGCCACCCAGAAGATTGCGCTGCAGGCCACCCATGACTCCCCCTCGACCGAAGGACGACCTCCCTCCGAAAATAGGGAAGTACCTAAAAGAAGTGAGAAATTCTCGCGGCTTCTCGCTGCGAGAAGTGGAACGACTCACGGACGGGAAAATCTCGAACGGCTATCTTAGCCAGTTGGAAAACGGCGAAATCGCCCGCCCATCCGCCATCATGCTTCACCGACTCGCTGCCGCCTACGGCGTCGACTACGCCCTGCTCATGGAGCGTGCGGGCTTCGTCAGCGAATCCGAAGCGCCGGCCAACCGGGCCGCCACCTCGGTGCTGGGTGAACTCACCCAGGAGGAGGAAGACCAGCTGCTCAACTACCTCGGCTATCTGCGAAGCCAGAAATCGAAAAAATGATGCTCGCCGACGACTGCAGTATTTCGGAAGATGAGGCCTCAGCGATCCGCGCCGAGGCGGATCGACTCCTTCGGGCTGCGGGGGCCGTCGGCAGGTTCCCCACGCCCGTCGATGAGATCATGGCTGCCGCCAAGATCCAGGTCGTGCCGATCGCCCTGGACGAGGGCTACCTTGCCCAATTGCGACGCAAGGCCGCAGAGGCCGGCCGCTCCCTGCTGAGCGCCCTCAGTAAAGTGTGGGGCGTGTTCGACCCAAGGGCTCGGGTCGCCTTCATCGATCCGGACACGGCGAAGGAAAAGCTACCCTTCCTGAAGCTGCACGAGGGCGGTCACGCCGTCCTGCCCTGGCAGTCGATTTTTGGCATCTTCGAGGACTGCCGCAAAACCCTGGATCTGGAAACGAAGCAGGTCTTCGAGCGTCAGGCTAATGTGTTCGCCTCGGAGATGCTCTTTCAGCTCGACAGCTTCACCGCCGAGGCGGCACAGAGCGCCTTCGGTATCAACGTGCCCCTAAGGCTCGCAAAACGGTACGGCGCCTCGGCCTACGCCAGCCTCCGGCGCTATGTATCCCATTCCGACCGGACGTGCGTCCTGATCATCCTCAATCCGATCGTACTCGGCGAGCCGTCCGGGTTCAGCTGCAGCGTCAGACGGGTGATTTCGTCGCCAAGCTTCGAGCGCCAGTTCAGTCGGCTCCGCTGGCCAACGGCCATCACTCCTGACGAGTCGCTTGGGCACATGGTGCCGCTCCACAACCGCATGACCGGCGCCCGGAAGGTCAAACTCACGGATGACAAGGGGGAGCGTCGCGCCTTCATCGCTGAGGCGTTCAAGACGGCCCACCAAGTGTTCATCCTGTTGCGCGCCGCCGAGACGAACGTCCACCGCCTGATCTTGCCCGCGCGGCCAGCTTGATGGCCCAGGTTCTCGGCTATGTGACGCCGGTCGAGCGCCAAGCTTTCGAGGCCTACGCTCTCGATCACGGCCTGGATGTCACGGCGTTGGCCAACCTTTTGATCGCCCGCGAACTCCGCGCCAAGCGCCTCGCCCAGCTGACGCTCAGGTTCGACCGGACCGAGCCCTTGTCGGACCGGGTCAAGATCGTCGCCCACACACCCACCGAAGCCACCAAGCTGGCCTTCGCGGGCCGCGCCGCCGAGGCCGGCCTGAAACCCACGCGCGCCGCAGCGATTCTCTTCCGTGCGGAATTGGAAGAGCGCTGGCTGGAGCGGCACGTCCTCGCACGGTAGGATTCTCAGGTTATAGAGACCTTGCCAACGAACCCAGGGGACGGCGCTCCAAGCCCTACACGGCATCTTTGTTGGAGCCAGATCATTGAAACGTGCGGATTCGATATATCGGACTCAGCCATTTTGGGTCCGAAATGCATGTTCGCCCACGCTAAGTCGCGCTTGTTAAGCTGGATTCCCTACCGCGTGTTCTTGCTAACCATATTGACTCAACTTGAGTCCAAGACTAACGTTCGGATAGAATTCCTTTTGCAGTGCCTGTCCGTCCACGTAGGGTCGAGGTCGGACTTGGTTCCGGCTGAGGGAGGAGGTAGCCGCCTATGACCGGAAGGGTCCCATCCACGACGAGATTTCGGCTGACCCAGCTGGCGCTGCGCGCCGCTGTCGAGCTTGATCGCGCCCGGTCAGGCGCGGAGGCGCGTGGCGAGCCACTGCAGGCCCTGTCCCAGGCTTTGCTGCAGACAACTTCGGCCGATGAAGGCAGTGGACCGTTTCGCTTTATCGATCCCGGCTTTTACCAACCGCTCCAAAGACTGTATTATGATCAAGAATCGGTCAGGGCTTCCGACGTTGAACATATTCAGGCACTCATTCGTCGGGTCAGCGACGACCTAGCCCGCGCCGCTGACGGTAGCCGGGCCGACACCGAGGCGTTGGTCCGCTTCTGCGTGGCTCTCCACCAGGAACTGATCGAGGATTTGACAGCGGAGGACACTCTTGTCATCCACGAAGGACGCATTTACGGCCACGGAGCTGCGCCTAGCCTCGGCACGGCGTAGGGTTCGTGCGTTCGTCGATCAGATCGCCGAACTCGAAGCGTCCGACTTCCCGCACCGCGACGGCCTCGACGCCCTCGGCGTCATCCGAACTGAGCTTGACTACTATCTGACCGACATGCTGAGCGCGCTCCCGCCGACGCTCAGCGATCAGGTTGTCGACGAGATCTGCGCGGAGATCAGCTACACAGTCTCCAAATACACCGAGGTGCTCGGCTTTATTCTGCGCTCGACCAATGTGCGCAACGCCTTCGAGATCCAGTATCCGCTGAAGCGGCTAGTGGCCCAGGTGATCTCGCCCCATGCGCGGCTGATCATGTCGTCGGAATGGAACTACGTTCCCTTTACCTATCCGATGACGCTCGACCTCTTGCCCGACTTTGTTCTGGTCGGAGCACCGGCGACCGAGTCCGGGAACGTGCTGCTGTTTCCCCTGGCCGGCCACGAGATCGGCCACTCGGCATGGCGGATGCAGGATCTCAAAGCCGCCCTGCAGAACGATGTCAACCGCGCCGTTGCGCGCGCCATCGACGGCAATCCCGACGCCAAGGCTCGTGTCCTGGCGCGGACCGGCGAGGGCCTGCCCGATCTGCAGAACGTCGTCCTGGGGACGGCGATGAAGCAGCTTGAAGAGATCTTCTGCGACCTGTTCGGGCTATATGTGTTCGGAGCGTCCTACACCTACGCCTACGAATATTTCATGGCGCCCGGCGGCGGGAGCCGCAGCCCCCTGTACCCCTGCAGTTTCGATCGCATCGGCTATCTGCTTGCCGGGGCCAGGGCCCTGAAGATCGAGGTGGAGCCGGAACTCTTCGGCCGCTGGCGCCAATCCACAGCCCGCAAGGGTGTCGATCCGGACGCCTTGACCTTCGCGGACCTAGCGGTGGCCGACGTGTTCCCAGACTTGATGCGCCGGACCTTCGAGATCCTCCGCAACCGCAAGGTCGAACCGCCGCAGTCCGCTGTGGTCGAGCAAATCATGGCCGCCTTCGCCAGCCGGGTGCCCTATGACGACGGCGCCAGCTTCCCGGAGATCGTCACGGCAGGGTGGCGTTATCTTCGCGCCCGCAGCGGCCTGTCGGAAGAAGCGGACCAGGCGGAATACGACATGCTTGGCGAGTTGATGCTGAAATCCATCGAGGTCGCGGAGTTCCGCGCCAGGCTCGCTGCCGATGCTTAGCGCCGACCAGATCGCTGACGCCCTGAACCTCGAGCCGGGCCACTCCGGCCGCCTGTGCGTTGTGCCCCGCCCTGGCGACGCCATGCTGCGTCAAAGGGCGGCCACCTCGATCGATCTGAGACTCGGCCGCTGGTTCCGATCGTTCAAGCAGACGCGCGCCCAGGCCTACCCCTTGGCGGTGCCCCCCGGCGAGGAGTCTGACTTGTCGACGGAGGTATCGCGCACCAAGCAGCACTTCGTGCCCTTCGGGAAGAAGTTCGTCCTGCACCCGGGCCGGTTCGTCCTCGGCGCCACTTTGGAGTGGCTCCAGCTTCCGGCGGGGCTATCGGGCTATGTGACGGGCAAGTCGTCACTGGGCCGCCATGGCCTGGTCATCGAAACGGCCGCGGGCATCCACCCACATTTCTCCGGCTGCTTGACGCTGGAGCTCGCCAATATGGGCGAGGTGCCGTTGGCGATCTATCCGGGCATGAGCGTCTGCCAGGTCTTCCTGCACCGCACCGAGCCGGGGACGTCAGTCGACCTTGGGATGTTCTCTGGCCGACGCAAGCCGTTGTTGCCGCAGCCCAAGGCCGATCCAATTTTCAGCCGTCTCAGCGACGATTGAAGCCTTGGTCGGGCGGGCTAGCTTTCGAAGCTGTCGTGCGGCGGGTCATTTAGATCCCCGGGGCCGGAGTTCTTTGCTTGGAAGCGAGCCTTCCCAAGTTCCGCTTTGAGTCACAGTCACCCCGCATTGAGGCGCGTTACGTTGCCCCGCGACAAAGCGCGCCTCTATGACGCGCGATGGGCGCGTCCGGCGAGACTCGGGGACATGAAACCTATCCCCACAAGTCCCGCTGCTCTGCGCTGACCGACGACTTCGACGGCGGTCCTGGTCTGCCGAGAGGGTCAGACTGAATTTCGACACCTGACGCTTATTGGCGTCCACTGGCCAGTCAAAATTCACTCTGACCCTTTTTCCTTTTGAACGGCAGTCACTGAACGCCGGACGTTCAGATCGTGAGCGTGATTTCAGCGCGTCGGCCGATCGCGCGGATTTCCTCGATCAGGTCTGGCGCGGCGCTGACATCGATTCGTTCGATGACACGCCATACCGCCGATGGTGCGCGATCCTCGAAGAAGAGGAAGGCCTGGTCGGGATCGCAGCGGCGGGATGTCCACCTCAGACCGGAAACGGTCGGGTCGGCGCGATGGATGGCTTCTGCCCACCGGGCGGTTTCGGCGTAGGTCGTCGGCGCAGTCTCGATCAGGTCATTCTTGGCGAGGCCGATGCGATGCAGATCGGGCGCATGCAGCGGCGCGATCATCAGGTCTTGCTCGAGTTCGAGAATGCTGAGGACCCGGCTCGTTACCTTGCTCAGCCGCACCGACTTTGCGCCGACGGCGTGGGGTACGTCGTGGAACAGCGACTCCCACGCTGCCGCCTCCCGTGTCGCCGCCGCGTACAGGGTTGGCAGACAGGCGCCGGAGGACAGTGTCAGGGGCGCAAACCGGGTCGGGCCACCTTTGCAGGGGTTGTAGGCGGCGCCGTCGAAGGCCGGGTCATGGAACCGGCAGAGTTCCAGGCCCGCCGCGAGCATCGTGGTGTTGAAGGCGGGAAAGGGATTTGGCGGCGCGGGCGTCATCCCACGAAGTCGTCGCCTTCGTGGGTCGCGGCCGCGACGATCGCATCCTCATGAGCAAGCCGCTCCATCGGCTTGTCGCCGTCGAGCCAGCCGTTTGGGCTCGAGAACCAGAATGCAACCTGCCAAGGACTCATGCCTTCAGGCAAGGCTTTCAGAACCTTGCCAATGACTTTGCGAGGCCGGCCATCTTGAAACTGGAACGCGGGGTAGCGGTCTCGACCCAGTCGGCGAACGCCGAACATGGCTTGCTGGCCCTTCCACCGATTGGCCGTGGCGCTTTTGTTGCTCGCCGCATGGCCGGCGAGCCGAGCGAGTTCCTCCGCCGAGTGACAGGGGACCATCTCGATGAAGCGCGCCTGGGCTTCGGCGTTGTCGCGCTCGATTTCAGGGGAGGGGCGGCCCAGTGGATCGCAAGGGAGATAGACGTCGACCAGGGCGTCGAGGCGCGCCTGCGTCAAAGCCTCCTGCCGCGCGGCGACGGCGTGTGGGACCTGGGCCATCACCTTGCTGATGAGATCCGAGTTTGCTCCACCCGAGGTCAGGAGGAACACCCGGTCTGATCCGCTGAAGCAGCGATCGATCGCCACGCCGAGCGCTTCGATGATCGCCGCGCCGGTCATCGGCTTTCCTTGCACGGCGACCGCCTTGCCATCGACCGCGAGCATGGCGTCAGTCTCGCGCCTGGCGTCTCCGGAAGCCTTTGTTCGCGCCCTGGCGCCGCGCGATTGCGGCGTCGCGGGCGCCTGGTCCAGACCGAGCGCCTCGAGAATGCCGAGGGTCAACTGTTCCTTCAGGGTTGTCGACGGGACCGCTTCGATCGTGGCTTCGTGCGCCATGGCGAACCTCCAAAGGTGAACTTGGATAAGATAGTATCATCTCACCAGTTTCACCAGTCCAGTAACCCGCCGATGGTGCGCGTCCACTTTTTGGGGGCGCCCACATGATCAGGAGCGCCGAAATCGGCTGTTCACCAGCACCGGGCGTGTGCACGGGACGATGTCTGACGACCGTTTAGGCGCCCCCATGGCGCCCAGTCAAAACGCGCTCGACACAGCATGAGTGTTGCACGCGAGATGTATGCCGGTCCACGGCGGGCGCGGCAGGTTTCCGGACCGCTCACGAGACCGCCATCTGGCGGCGGGCCGTCACTTGACAAAATGCAACATACCTGCCATGACTCAGGGGCGGGAGCGGCCTGATCTTCGGGCGCCGAAGCCGGGGATCCCCGTGGCTGCTTGCGAAGACTCCGCCGTCAGGTTTGCGCCGTCAAATTCGCTCCGCGCATCGCTGGACGCGCCATACGCGGAAGGGAATACCAATAATATCAAAGCCCTAATTGTTCTCGATACCCCGGATCGACCGCCCATGAACCGCCATCGGACCGCCCTCCAACCGCCAACCGACCGCCCTTCACCCGCCACCCAACCGCCCACGACACGCCCCCGGGCCGCCCCCGCACCGCCAACCCCTCGCCACCCCCCTCCGCACCCCATCCCCACCCCGCTCCCCACCGTTATTAACGGTGATCAACGGTCAAAACGCCCCAACCGCCATGCGCAACCAGCCCCGTCCCGCCCCATCCCGCACCCACGCCGAATCCATCCCCCGCCATGGGATGACCTCGCGCTCCTCACCGCCTATCTTGACCCCATGACCGACGCCGAGACCCTGCCCGACACCGACCGCGCCATGACCCAGGATGGCCCGGCCGTGCGCCTGTATCTGGTCGACGGCTCGGGGTTCATCTTCCGCGCCTACCACGCCCTGCCGCCGCTCAGCCGCAAGTCCGACGGGCTGCCGGTCGGGGCGGTGCAGGGGTTCTGCAACATGTTGTGGAAGCTGCTGGTCGACATGAAGGCCGCGCCGGACGCGCCGACCCATCTGGCGGTGATCTTCGACCATTCCGAGAAGACCTTCCGCACCAATCTCTACCCGGCCTACAAGGCCCATCGCCCCCCGCCGCCGGAGGACCTGATCCCGCAGTTTCCGCTGGTGCGCGAAGCGACCCGGGCGTTCGGCGTGCCGTGCCTGGAGCTGGCCGGATACGAGGCCGACGACCTGATCGCCGCCTATTGCTGTCATGTGCGCGACGCCGGCGGCGAGGTGGTGATCGTCTCGTCCGACAAGGACCTGATGCAGCTGGTCGGCGAGCGGGTGTCGATGCTCGACACCATGAAGAACCTGCGCATCGGCTATAGCGAAGTGTTCGACAAGTTCGGCGTCACGCCGGACAAGGTGGTCGACGTCCAGGCCCTGTGCGGCGATTCCGTCGACAATGTGCCGGGCGCGCCCGGCATCGGGGTCAAGACCGCCTCGGCGCTGATCAACGAGTACGGCGATCTCGATACGCTGCTGGCGCGCGCCGGCGAGGTCAAGCAGCAGAAGCGCCGCGAGACCCTGATCGCCTTCGCCGACCAGATCCGCCTGTCGCGCGAGCTGGTGCGGCTCGATTGCGACACGCCCCTGCCGTCGCCCATCGAGACCCTGACCGTCGAGCCGCCGGACCCCGCGACGCTGGCCGCCTTCCTCGAGACCATGGAGTTCCGCACCCTGGCGCGGCGGGTCGGGGACGGCGCGGGCATCAGGCCGGCGCCCCCTCCGCCGCAACCGGCCGTGGCGGCCAGGCCGATCGACACCAGCGCCTATGTCTGCGTGCGCGACCTCGCCACGCTCGACGCCTGGATCGCGCGGGCCCACGAGGTGGGCGTGATCGCCTTCGACACCGAGACCGACGCCCTGTCGTCGGCCAACGCCGGCCTGTGCGGCGTGTCCCTGGCGATACCCCCGGGCGAGGCCTGCTATATCCCCGTCGGCCATTGCGAGGCCGAGGGTCTGGCGCTGGAGGCGGCCGCGGCGCTGGACCAGATCCCGATCGACGACGTGATCGCCCGCCTCAAGCCGATGCTTGAGGATCCCGCGATCCTCAAGGTCGCGCAGAACGCGAAATACGACCTCGCGGTCCTGTCGCGGTACGGGATCACCGTGGCGCCGATCGAGGACACCATGCTGATCTCCTATGTGCTGGAGGCCGGCCTGCACAACCACGGCATGGACGAGCTGTCGGCGCTGTGGCTGAGCCACCAGCCGATCAGCTTCAAGCAGGTGGCGGGGAGCGGCAAGGCGCAGAAGAGCTTCAAGCATATCCCGCTGGACCCGGCCACCTGCTACGCCGCCGAGGACTCCGACGTCACCCTTCGGCTCTACGAGCTGCTACGGCCACGGCTGACGCGCGAAAAGCTGCTGACCGTTTACGAGACCCTGGAGCGGCCGATGCCGCCGGTGCTGGCGCGGATGGAATGCCACGGCATCCGCGTCGATCCGGAGTGGCTGCGCCAACTTTCCAACGACTTTTCCGTGCGCATGGCCGAGATGGAGGCTCAGGCGCACGCCCTGGCCGGCCGGCCGTTCAACCTCGGCAGTCCCAAGCAGATCGGCGACGTGCTGTTCAGCGAGATGGGGCACGATGGCGGCAAGAAGACCGCCACCGGCGTGTGGAGCACCGACGCCTCGGTGCTGGACGACCTTGCCGCCAAGGGCCACGCCCTGCCGCGCGTCCTCCTGGACTGGCGCCAGCTCTCCAAGCTCAAGGGCACCTACACCGAGGCCCTGGTCGCGGCGATCAGCCCTCGGACAGGGCGGGTGCACACCTCCTACGCCCTGGCCTCGACCACCACGGGGCGACTGTCGTCGTCGGATCCCAACCTGCAGAACATCCCGATCCGCACCGAAGAGGGCCGCAAGATCCGCAAGGCCTTCATTGCGGAACCCGGCAACCTTTTGATCAGCGCCGACTACAGCCAGATCGAGCTGCGCCTGCTGGCCCACATCGGCGACATCCCACAGCTGAAACGCGCCTTCCTCGACGGCCTCGACATCCATGCGATGACCGCCTCGGAGATGTTCGGCGTGCCGGTCGAGGGCATGCCTTCGGAAACCCGGCGGCGCGCCAAGGCGATCAACTTCGGCATCATCTACGGCATTTCCGCGTTCGGCCTCTCCAACCAGCTGGGCATCCCGCAGGACGAGGCCGGCGCCTACATCAAGACCTACTTCGAGCGCTTTCCGGGCATCCGCGCCTACATGGACAGGACGCGCGCGCTGGTGCGCGAGCAGGGCTTCGTCACCACCCTGTTCGGGCGCAGGATCAACATCCCGATGATCCGCTCCAAATCGGCCGCAGAGCGCCAGTTCGCCGAGCGCGCCGCGATCAATGCGCCCATACAGGGCGCCGCCGCCGACGTCATGCGCCGCGCCATGATCCGCATGCCGGGCGCCCTAGCCGACGCCGGGCTGACCGCCCGAATGCTTCTGCAGGTGCACGACGAGCTGGTCTTCGAGGCGCCGGCGGATGAAGCGCGGGCGGTGTGCGATGTCGCGCGAAAGGTGATGCAGCACGCGGCCTTGCCCGCCGTGAACTTCTCTGTTCCCTTGCTGGTCGAGGCGCGCGCCGCCGCCAACTGGGACGAGGCTCATTGACCGGCCGTGGAGTCATGAAAACGCAACCGCGCCTGGATAAGACCGTTCCTGGAAGGCGGCCACGCGGTGGCGCAATCCCTCTGGAGACGATCCTCGCATGACAAACCCTCTGCGCGCCCTCGGCGACGCCGGCCAGGCGGTGTGGCTGGATTATCTGCATCCCAAGATCTTCGAGGACGGCGACCTGAAGCGCCTGATCGCCGACGACGGCGTCACCGGTCTCACCTCGAACCCCGCGATCTTCGAGAAGGCGGTCAGCGAAGGCGACGTCTATGACGCGCGGCTGTCGGCGCTGCTGCGCAAGGGCGACCACGAAATCATCGATCTCTTCGAAGCCCTGGCGATCGTCGATATCCAGCACGCGGCGGACGCCTTCCGCCCGGTGTACGATTCGCTGGGGGGCCGGGACGGCTTCGTCAGCCTGGAGGTGTCGCCCTATCTGGCCATGGACGCGGACGCCACGGTGTCGGAGGCCCGGCGTCTGTGGCGGGCTGTCGATCGCCCGAACCTGATGATCAAGGTGCCGGGCACCACGCCCTGCGTGCCGGCCATCCGCACGCTGATCGGCGAGGGCGTCAACGTCAACGTGACCCTGCTGTTCGGCGTCGACGCCTATCTGGCCGTGGCCGAGGCGCACATCGCGGGCCTGGAGGATCTGCGCAAGGCCGGCGGAGACATCTCCCAGGTCCATGGCGTGGCCAGCTTCTTCGTCAGCCGGATCGACGGCCTGATCGACAAGGAGATCGACCGGCGGCTGGCCGCCGGCGCGACCGAGGCGGGCCTGAAGGATCTGCGCGGGAAGGTGGCCATCGCCAACGCGAAGCTTGCCTATCAACGCTACCTGGAAATGATCGCCACGCCGCGCTGGAAGGCCCTGGCCGACGCCGGCGCGGCGCCGCAGCGCCTGCTGTGGGCGTCGACCGGAACCAAGGATCCCGCCTATTCCGATGTGCTCTATGTCGAAAGCCTGATCGGAACCGACACCGTCGACACCGCGCCGCTGGCGACCATCGACGCTTTCCGCGACCACGGCCAGGCGCGTGTGACGATCACGCAAGGCGTCGACGAGGCGCGCCGGGTCCTGGCCGAAACCGAGCGGCTGGGCCTGGACCTCAACGGCGTCACCACGACGCTTGTGCAGGATGGCGTGAAGACGTTCGCCGAAGCCTTCGACAAGCTGCTGGGCGCGGTCGCCGGCAAGCGCACCAAGATGCTGGGCGCGGCCCTGAACGGACAGTCCATCAGCCTGCCGGCCGATCTCGACAAGACCGTGAAGGACGATCTGGAGCGCGCGGCGCGCGAGGGCTGGACCCGCCGCCTGTGGAACCGCGACCCGACGCTGTGGACCGGCGGCGACGCGGCCAGGTGGCTCGGCTGGCTTGACGCCGCCGCGGCCGGCGCCGTCGACGTCGAGGCGCTCGCGGCGCTGAGCGCTGAGGTCGAGTCGGGCGGATTCACCCACGCCCTGCTGCTGGGCATGGGCGGATCGAGCCTCGGCCCCGAAGTGCTGGCGGAGACCTTCGGCGCCAGGCCGGGCTTTCCGCGGCTGCTGGCGCTCGACTCGACCGACCCCGCGCAGATCGCGCGCGTCGAGGCGCTGACCGACCCGGCCAAGACCCTCTACATCGTCGCCAGCAAGTCCGGTTCGACGCTGGAGCCCGATATCCTGCACCGCTACTTCTTCCAGCAGGCGGAAAGGGCGCTTGGGCCCGGCAATGCGGGCAGCCGCTTCATCGCCATCACCGACCCCGGCTCGAAGCTGGAGATCCTGGCCCGGCGCGACCGGTTCCGGCACATCTTCCTCGGCGATCCGGCCATCGGCGGGCGCTATTCGGTGCTCTCCAACTTCGGCATGGTCCCCGCGGCCGTGATCGGCCTGGACGCCGCGGAGATCTTCAGGACCGTGGAGAGCATGCTTCGCGCCTGCGGGGCCAGCGCGCCGGCGTCCGCCAACCCCGGCTTCGTCCTCGGCGCGACGATCGGCGCGGCGGCGCGGGCGGGACGGGACAAACTGACCCTGGTGGCCTCCGACGCAATTTCGGGAATCGGCGCCTGGCTGGAACAGCTGATCGCCGAGAGCACCGGAAAACAGGGGCTGGGCGTCATCCCTCTGGCCGGCGAGCCGCTCGGTCCGCCCGATGTCTACGGCGCGGACCGGCTGTTCGCCTATCTGCGCCTGGCGGACGACCCTGCGTCGGCCACCGACGCGGCGGTCGATGCGCTCGAGGCCGCCGGTCATCCGGTCGTGCGCATCACCCTCGCCGACCCGGCGCATCTGTTCCAGGAGTTCCTGCGCTGGGAGATCGCCACGGCCGTCGCCGGCGCGGTGATCGGCATCGATCCGTTCGACCAGCCCGACGTCGAAGCCAGCAAGATCAAGACCCGCGCGCTCACCGACGCCTATGAGGCGTCCGGTAAACTGGAGACGCCGCCGCCGCTGGTCGCGGGCGACGGCCTGATCCTGTACACCGACGCGGTCAACGCCGCCGCCCTCGGCGCGGCCGCCACGGCGCCGACGATCGAGGCGTGGCTGGCGGCGCACTTCGCCCGCGTGGCCGCGGGCGACTATGTCGGCCTGCTCGCCTACATAGATCGCAACGACGCCCACACGGCGAGCCTGCAGGCGATGCGCCTGACGCTGCGCGACCGGCTGAAGGTCGCCACCGTCCTGGGGTTCGGCCCGCGCTTCCTGCATTCCACCGGCCAGGCCTACAAGGGCGGTCCCAACAGCGGCGTGTTCCTCGAGATCACCGCCACGCAGGGGCCCGATCTGCACATCCCTGGACGGGGGCTGAACTTCGAGGTGGTGGTGACGGCGCAGGCGCAGGGCGATTTCGACGTCCTGGCCGAGCGCGGGCGGCGTGTGTTGCGCGTCGAACTCGGGGAGGATGTGGCGGGGGGGCTGGAACGGCTGGCCAAGGCGGTTGATCGCGCGACAACCTGAGATCACCTGCGTCATTCCGGCGTTCGAGCAGCCTGGGCTGCTCGAACGGTGCCTGATGTCGATCGCGGCGCAGCGAGGCGTCGCGACCGAAATCGTCGTCACGGATGATTCCAGGGGTCCCGCCGTCGCGGAGCGCGTCGCGGGCCTGGCCATCCCCGGCGCGCGCTATATCGACGGCGCCCGCTCTGGCAATCCCGTCGACAATTGGAATCATGGCCTCTCAAAGGCGCGGGCCGGCGTGTGCGTCCTGGTTCATCACGACGAGTTCGTGATCGACCCGACCTACTTCCGGCGCGCCGTCGACCGCCTCGAGGATCGGGCGATCGCGGCCGCCGTCGGCCTTGCCAAGGTGACCGGGGTGAACCGGCGCTCGCGTTTCGCCCTGGCCTCCCGCATCGGCCGGGCTGCGGGCGGCCCTGCGTGGCTATTGCCGACGCTGAACTGGATCGGCCCCACCGCGGCCTTCGTGTTCCGACGAGGTCCGCTGTTCGACCCAGCTCTGGTGCAACTCGTCGACGTCGATTTTTACCGCCGCGTCCTCGGCGCGGGTCGCGCGGCGATGCTCGATGGTGTGTGTGTGGGCTCCCTCGGCCATCACGCCGCGCAGATCAGCGCGTCGATCGATCCCCGACAGCTGGCGCGGGCAGAGATCGTCCGCCTCGCCGAGGGCGCGGAGCTGTCGTTCCACCGCGCCGTCCTTGGCCTGCGCGCGTGGATCCGATGAGGTTTACCTGCCTGTTGCCGGTGTGCGCCGCCGATGACCCGGCCGGCTTCTCGAGGGCGTTTGCTTCCATAGAGGCCAGCAGCCTGCAGCCTTCGGCCATCCTCGTGTGCCAGGACGGGGCCCTGCCCGCCGCTCTTGGCCAGGCGGTCGAACGATCGGGCGCGGCGGTCGCCCTGAACCCTGGCCCCAAGGGCCTGCATCACAACCTCAACAACGCCCTGGCGGGAGTCGACACGCCCTGGGTGTGCCGCGCCGACGCCGACGACGTGAATCTGCCGGACCGGTTCGAGCGGCAGGCCGACTTCCTGGGCGCCCATGCCGATGTCGATGTGCTTGGCGGCGCCATAGCCGAGGTCGCGCCGACGGGTCGCCGGCGCGTGAAACCGGCGCCGCTCACCCACGAAGCGATCGCCGGCCGCGCCCGCTGGCGAAATCCGATCAACCACATGACCGCCTTCATGCGCGTCGACGCCGTGAGAGCCGTCGGCGGCTACCCGGCTATTCCGTGTAAGGAAGACTACGGCCTGTGGTTGGCCATGCTCGCGCGCGGGGCCCGCTTCGCCAACCTTCCCGATGTCCTCGTCGAGGCGCACGTCGGGCCCGATTTCCATGCGCGCCGGTCGGGCCTCAGGAACCTGGCATCGGAACATGCGCTCTTCCGCCTCCGCCGCGGAACGCCGTCGGCCGCGATTGTCCACACCGCGCGCGCGCTGGTCCTGACCACCAGGCTGGGGACCGGCGTCTTCTATCGCGGCATCCTGCGTCGATGAGGATGGTGCGACTGCGCGGCGGTCTCGGCAACCAGCTGTTCGGCCTCGCCTTCGCCCATTCGGTCAAACATCTCGGCGGCGAGCCGGTGGCGGTCGATGTGAGCGGGTTCAGGCGTGACCGCTACCGCCGCGCCTTCGTCACCGCCGACCTCGCCTTCGATCTTGGTCTGCAGGTGATGTCGCGACCTTCCCTGAGGGGAGCTCTGCGCTGGCTGCCCTTTCGCGGTCAGGTCATGGAAGGCCGCTCACCGGCTCGCCTGGGGGATTTGGCGCGCCACGGCCGGCACTTCGACGGCTATTGGCAGGACGAGGCCTACATCGCCGTTGCCGATACCATCCGTGTACGGACCCGACGGTTTCTCGACTCGATGTCAGATGGCGCGAAGGCCCACGACATCGTCATCCACCACCGCAGCTACCGTGAGGAGGCCATCCCATCCCGACGACGCGGACCTTCGCCGGAGTATGTGGCGCGCGCCACCGATCTGATCCAGGAGCATCACGGCGGCACAAGCGACATCGTCGTGATCTCGGACGATACACCCGGCGCCGATCCCCTCGCCGATATGGCCGTTCTGCTCAAGGCCCGCGCCCTGATCCTCGCCAACTCGTCCTTCTCCTGGTGGGCGGGCTATTGCGGCGACGCGGCGACTGTCACCTACCCTAAGAGAGAAGGCGCCTTTCACTATCCGACGCCGGCCAGACGATTTGTCGTCGTCTAGCCCGCGGCCTCAAGGTCCCGCCAACACCGGACGTCCGTCCCCGGCCACTTGGTCGCCTCATACACCCCTCGCGCCACGGCTCGGGCGAGGCAGTCGGCGGCCAGGGCGCCCAGGCGCGTCAGGGTGAAGTCGCTCGGCCCGGCCAGGGCGCGGCGTCCGGTCGACAGGGCGAAGACGACGTCGCCGTCGAACGGCGCGTGCACCGGGCGGATCGCGCGGGCGAGGCCGTCCTGCGCCATCAGGGCGAGTCGTCGGGCCTGGGCCGGGCTCAGCGACGCGTCGGTGGCGACGCAGGCTATGGTGGTGTTGGCGCCGCGCCGCGGATCGGCCTTGGCAAGGCCCCAGTCGTCGGGACCGGCGCGCGATGCGCCCAGCGGGACGCCGCCGAACTCGCCGTCCAGTTCATAGGGCGCGGCCCAGAACGCCCGCCCGCCCGGCGCCACGACCGACCCGAAACTGTTGACCGCGACGATGGCGCCCACGGCGTAGCCGTCGTGGGTGACCACCGAGGCCGATCCAAGCCCGCCCTTCAGAGCGCCCGCCATCGCGCCCGCGCCCGCGCCGGCGGTTCCGAGGTGGAAATCCACGCCGGCGGCCGCGATCGCGGCGAGACCCAAAGCGCGGTATGGCGGTTCCAGTCCCCACGCCTTGTCGCCGCCGTTGGCCAGGTCATAGAGGATGGCCGCGGGCACGACCGGCGCCTTGGGCACGCCCGGCCGCACGACCAGGCCGTATCCCCGTCCCCGCGCACCCAGCCAGGCCGTGACGCCGTCGGCGGCGCCGAGCCCGTAGACGGAGCCGCCGGCCAGGACGATCGCGTCGACCGCCTCGACCAGGGTGTCGGCCGCGAGCAAGTCGGTCTCGCGCGTGCCCGGCGCCCCGCCGCGCACGTCGACGGCCGCCACGGCGCGCTCGTCAGGCAGGATCACCGTCACGCCTGTTCGCGCGCCGTCGTCGCTCGCCTGTCCGACCTCGAGGCCCGGAACGTCGGTGATCAGATTGCGGGCGCCGGGACCAGGGATCATGGCGCAAGGCCTGCCACGCCGCGACGGCGGTTGTCCATGGCGGGGCATGCACCTAGGGTGCGAGGCCCGATCACGACCGAAGGATCATCGTTCATGCGTTCAGTCTTCGGCCTCGGTCTGGCCGCCCTGCTTGCCGTCGCGCCGCCGGTCTGCGCCGCGCCCGTCGCGGCCGTTCGGTCCGACAAGGTCATGGTCGCGGCGGCCAATCCCGCCGCGGTCGAGGCGGGCCTCAAGGTGCTGCGCGCGGGCGGCTCGGCGGCAGACGCCGCGGTCGCGGCGCAGGCGGCGCTGGGTCTCGTCGAGCCGCAGAGCTCCGGCCTCGGCGGCGGCGCCTTCCTCGTCTACTACGACGCGCACGCGAAGAAGGCGATCGCCTACGACGGCCGCGAGACCGCGCCGGCGGGCGCCTCGCCGGACATGTTCCTCAAGGCCGACGGAACCCCTATGTCGTTCGCCGAAGCCGTGCTTTCGGGCCGGTCGGCGGGCGTGCCGGGGGCGATCGCCATGCTTTCGCTCGCCCAGCACGAGCACGGCAGGCTCGCATGGTCGTCCCTGTTCGAAGACACCGCGAAGCTGGCCGAGAGCGGCTTCACGGTGGGTCCTCGCATGGCAAAGCTTCTGGCCGGCGGCGCGCCCCAGACCAAGGCTCCCGACGTCATCGCCTATTTCTCGCGGCCCGGCGGCGGGTTCGTCCAAGCCGGCGACACGATCAAGAATCCCGCTTATGCGGTCTCCCTGCGCAAGATCGCCGCCCAGGGCCCCGCGGCCCTGTTGAGCGGCCCGATTGCCGCCGACATCGTGGCCAAGGTCCGCCAGGATCCCATGCCTGGAACCATGAGCCTGGCCGACCTCGCCGCCTACCGCCCACGCGCGGCGCCGGCGCTCTGCCGGCCCTATCGGGCGTATCTGGTTTGCGAACCGAACGCCCCGTCGGGCGGCCCCGCCGCGCTGGTGGGACTGGGCATACTGGAAAACACCGACATCGCCACGCGCGGACCGGCCGATCCGCGCGCCTGGTTCGAACTGGCCCAGGCCGAGCGGCTGATGTACGCCGACGACCTGCGCTATGTCGGCGACCCCGCGTTCGTGCAGGTCCCGCTCAAGGGGTTGCTCGATCCCGCCTATCTCGCCGGGCGCGCCAAACTGATCGGCGACAAGGCCGGTCCCGCGCCGACGCCTGGCCATCCCGCCGGCGCCCCTGTCTTCGGACCCGACGCCACCAAGGAACCCGGCGGCACATCCTCGTTCGCCATCGTCGATCGTTGGGGCGACGTGGCGGTGATGACGACCACGGTCGAGAGCCTGTTCGGCGACGGCCGCATGGTCGACGGCTTCCTGCTCAACAATCAACTGACCGACTTTTCTTTCTCGCCGCGCGACAAGGACGGGATACCGTCCGCCAACGCCGTCGCGGCCGGCAAGCGCCCTCGCTCGTCCATGGCCCCGACCCTGGTCCTCGATCGAGACGGGCGTTTCGTCGCCGCGGTGGGCTCTCCCGGCGGTCTGGCGATCCCGTCCTATGTCCTCAAGGCCCTGGTCGGCGTGCTCGACTGGAAGCTCTCCATGCAGGACGCGATCAACCTGCCCAACCTCATCGCGATCGGCGACGCCTACCTCTCCGAGCCGGGCAAGTTCGCGCCGGGCATCGTCGACGCGCTCGCTCGGCAAGGCGTGACGCTGCGCGGCGGCTACGGCGCCGAAGCCTCCGGCCTGCACGGCGTCATCATGCGCAACGGCCATCTCGAGGGCGGCGCCGATCCTAGGCGCGAGGGCGTCGCGGCCGGCTACTGACCGTTGACCAAACCGGTCGGCTGTGGCGAAATGTGGGTATTCGCCGACGATCGCAGAGGCCCGCGCCCGATGTCCGAATTCATCGTCTACAGCATACCCGGCAGCCCATTCGGCCGAGCCGTCCTGGCGACCCTGGAAGAGAAGGGCGCAACCTACGCCCTGTCCCCCGTCGCGCCCGGAACCTTCCAGAGCGAGCCGCATGTCTCGCGCCATCCGTTCGGCAAGGTGCCGGTGCTCGAGCACGATGGATTCTTGCTCTATGAGACCCAGGCGATCCTTCGCTATCTCGACCGGATCCTGCCGCAGCCGCCGCTGACGCCATCGGAGCCGAAGGCGGCCGCAAGGATGGATCAGGTCATGAACGTCAACGACTGGTATCTGTTTCAGAAGGTCGCCGGGGTCATCGGTTTTCAACGTGTCGTCGGCCCCAGGGTGATGGGCCTGACCCCGGACGAGGCGATCATAGCCGCCGCCATGCCGATGGCCCACAAGGTGTTCGACGAGCTGGCCAGGCTGCTTGGAGATAAGGCCTATTTCGCCGGCGAGGCTGTTTCGCTCGCGGACATGCTGGTCGGGCCGCAATTGGACTTCTTCGTCGACTTGCCCGAGTGGGCGCCCCTCGCCGGACCGCACGCCAACCTTACTGCGTGGATCGAGCGCATGACCGCGCGGCCCAGCCTGCGGGCGACGACGTGGGAGAGGGTGGCCGAGATGGCGAAGGCGGCCTGAGGCCATTGTCACGAGAGGGTTGCGCCAACCCGCTCAAAAGCGCAGCGTTCAGTCACGCAAAGCGGGAAACCCACCATGAACCGTCGCCAGTTCGCTCTCGCCGCGTCCCTTGGCATACTCTTGTCGAACCAGGCGGCCGCCGGAACCAACAGCGTCTTGGACGATGTAACCAACGGCGCCCAGCGCGGCGCCAAGAACCGCGCCCGCGACCGCTACCGCCATCCCGCGCAGAGCCTGGCCTTCTGGGGCCTTGCGCCGGGCATGACCGTCCTGGAGATCGATCCCTCCGGCGGCTATTGGACCGAAATCCTCGCACCCTATCTGAAGGCCACGCACGGCCGCTACATCGCCGCGATGGACGGTGATGCGGCCGCGTTCAAGGCGCGCTACGCCGACCCGGCCGTCTGGGGAGAGATCGAGACCACCGCATTCGGCTCGGCATCGGGGCCGCTCGCCCCGCCGGCGTCGGTCGATCTCCTGCTCACCGCCCGCAACATCCATGACTGGCTCTGGACCCCCGGTTTCCTCGACAAGGCGCTCGCCGATTTTCACGCCGCGTTGAAGCCTGGCGGCATCCTCGCCGTCGAGGAGCACCGCGCCGATCCGCGGCCCATGGTCGCCGAAGCCCGTGACGGCTATGTCTCGACGGCCTTCCTGACCGCCTCCGTCGAGAAGGCCGGCTTCAAGCTGGCCGCGTCGTCCGAGATCAACGCCAACCCCAAGGACGCCAAGGACCATCCATTCGGGGTGTGGACCCTGCCCCCCACGCTGCGCAACCATGCCAAGGACCAGCCGACCCCGGCCGGCTACGATCCGGCGAAATATGTCGCGATCGGCGAAAGCGACCGCATGACGCTGCGTTTCGTCAAGACCTGAAGACCGGCCGCGGCCACAACGGTCAGGCGTCCGCGGCCGGCAGGCTCAAGTCGAACACCGTTCCCGCCGGACCGGTATCGATCAGGGCGAGATCACCCCCGTGCCCTTGGGCGAGCTCGCGGGCGATGGCGAGTCCCAGGCCAGTGCCGCCGCGGCGGGCGGATCCGGCGAAGGGTTCGAACAGGTGGGCGCGCGCGCGCTCGGGCAAACCCGGGCCGTCGTCGGCGAGGCGCAGGATGTCGTTGGAACCCTCGCGGCGCAGCCGGGCGACGACCCGGCCCCGGCCGCCTCGATCATCGACGCCGTCGATCGCCTCGCGCGCGTTGCGCAGCAGATTGACCAGAATGCGATGCATCTGGTCTGGGTCGGCGTCCACGGTCTCGCGCGCGCCGATGTGGCAGGTGAGCGCCACTCCGTCGGCGGACAGGCCCGCGTCCTCCGCCGCGGCGTCCAGCGCCGCGCGCAACGGGAGCGGGCGCTTATCCGGCGCCGGCTCGTCGCTGTTGCCGAAGGTCAGGACGTGGGAGGCCAGGGCGACGGCGCGGTCGAGCGCGCGTTCGAGGCGCGGAAGGGCTTGCGCCACTCTCGGATCGCCGGACGCGGCCATTCGGCCGGAGGCGATCTGCGCGCTCGTCAGCATGTTGCGCAGGTCGTGGTTGATCTTGGCGACCGCCTCGCCCAGCGCGGCGAGCCGGGAGCGGGAGGTCAGCGCGGCGCGCAAGTCGGCTTGCATGCGTTCCAGTTCGGCCTCGGCCCGACCGATCTCGTCGCGTCGGCCCGACGGCGGGATGTGCGACATCGGATCCTCCGGGTCGGCCCGGAATCGTTCCATGGAGCGGGTGATGCGCTGCATCGGGCGTACCAGGAACAGGGTCAGCGACAGGTAGACCACCGCGCCGGCCATCAGCGAGGTGAAGGCCGCGATCGCCAGCAGACGCCCCAGTTGTGTCAACAACTCCTTCTTCAGACCCCCGTCCGGCGCGACGATCTCGACGAATTCGGCGGGACGGAAGCGCGGCTTGGCCATGACACGCACCATGCGGTCCCCCCCGGTGAACAGGGTGCGCAAGGGGGCGACCCAGGACAGGCCGCTGTCACGCCGCAGGTCCACCAGATAGGGCGTGCGCTTCAGGCGGGGGGCCTGCAGGATGAGGCGACGCTCGTTGCCGACCTGCAGCGCCACCGACACCACCCCCGCGCTGGCCAGAAGGGTGTCGGAGACCTTGGCGGTGACCACGCCGTTGGGCGCTGTCTCTTCGACCAGCGAGGCCAGTTCCGCGGCGCGCAGTCGGTCCAAGAACCACTGCTCCTCGAACGCCGCCAGAGTCGGCGGCAGGATCAGCAGGTTGGCGAGAACGACGATCAGCACCGTGATGATCAGCAGGCGTGACGACAGACCACCGGGCCACAGGGTGGCGACGAACGGGCGCGCGGCGGTCTTACTGGCGACGAGAGCCCGCGGCCTGTCCGGTGGAACGTGCGAGGGGGCGTCGTCCGCCATGACGCTCCGTTAATGCAGGCTTGGCATGTCGGCAATCGAACCCTTCACCGGGCGCCGACGGCGCCGTCGATGCTGGAGAAGCCATCGGCCTTCAACCTTGCCGTCAGATCGCGGCAAATGCGGGTGACCAGACCCGGGCCCTGGTAGATCAGGGCCGTGTACAACTGCACCGCGTCGGCGCCTGCGCGGATCTTCGCATAGGCGTCCGCTCCGGACGCGACGCCGCCCACGCCGATCAGGACCAGGCGACCGGCCGACGCCTGTCGGAACAGACGCAACAGGCGGGTCGACGGACCCATCAACGGGGCGCCCGATAGTCCCCCGCTTTCGCCGCGGCGCGAACTCTTCAGATCGGGACGCGCCAGGGTTGTGTTTCCGACGATAAGCCCTTCGAGGCCATATCTCTTGGCGGCTTCGACGATGGTCTCGACGTCCGCTTCGGCCAGATCGGGGGCAACCTTGAGAAATATCGGCCTGTCCCCGTCATAGGCCAGGTCCCACCGCGCTTCGGCGACACGCCCGAGCAGTTCATCCAGAGCGCCGCTCAACTGCAGGTCCCGCAGACCCGGCGTGTTCGGTGACGAGATATTGAGCGTGAAGTAGTCGGCGAGCCGCCAGAGCCGGGTCAGTCCTGTGATGTAGTCTCCGATCCGATCGGCCGACTCTTTGTTGGCCCCGATATTGGCGCCGACGACGCCGGCGGGCCGCGCCGCCGCCAGGCGAGACGCCATGGCGTCTACGCCTTCATTGTTGAAGCCGAGGCGGTTGATGACCGCGCGATCCCTTTCCAGCCGGAAGAGCCGGGGGGGGGGATTGCCCGCCTGCGGCAAGGGGGTCGCGGTGCCGCATTCGACAAACCCGAACCCGGCGGCCAGCATCGCACCGGGAACCTCGGCGTTCTTGTCGAAGCCCGCGGCCAGGCCGATCGGGTTGGGCAGACGCAGGGATCCCAGTCGTACCTCCAGAAAGGGGGCGTTCGTTTGGCGCGGGTGCGGCCCCAACCCCGCCTTGAGCGCCTTCAGCGTCAGGCGATGGGCTTCTTCGGGCTCCAGAAGTCTCAGGGCTCGGGTGGCCAGCGAATGCGCCAGCGTCATGGGCGAGGGACGTCCATGGCCTGAACCTCTACGACCCGCGCCACGTCGAGCGGCGCGTAGAGATGCGGGAACAAGGCGCCGTCCCGCGAGGGCTCCCAGCGAAGCGCCGAGCCAAACGCTTCGGCGTGGACTGTCAGAACCACCAGATCCCCTTGTCCGGTGAAATGGCGTCGGGCCGTCTCGGCCAGTTGTTCGGCGGTGGAGAAGTGCATGAAGCCGTCCTCCCTGTCTGCCGCCGATCCCTCGACACACCCCGACGACAGCGCCTGTTCCCAGGCCGCTCGCGGCAGGATCTTGAAGATCGATGTCAGTCGCCGCACCTCGGGTTCGCCCTGCCGGCCCTCCCCCGCACCTTGATCCCGGACGTGGAAAAGCGCCTCCAGCCGCCCGCGACCGGCACCGTCCAGGCGGAACGTCACGGCCGTCGCGGTGGGAAATCCAGCGGCCACCCGCTCGATATCGGCGGGGTCGGCGGCGCTGTCCTCGAGCAGGCTGATCGCCAATTCGTGCAGGCTGGGATTGTGACCGACCACCATCACGGTTTCAGCCGACGCCACGCCCTTGGTCAGCTCATGGGCGACCTCTTCGGGCGTCGCGTCATAGAGCTCATCGCGAATCTCCACGCGAGACAGCGGGAAGGCCGGGCTGGCCAGCGTCCAGGTCTCACGCGCCCGGACGGCCGGCGACAAAAGCACCAGATCGGGCGCCATGCCGGCCTGCGCCAGGACCCGCCCCATGCGCTCGGCGTCCGCCCGGCCGCGTTCCACCAGGGCGCGGTCGATATCCTCACCGCCGGGCGCGCGGGCCGCGGTCTTGGCGTGTCGGAACAGAATGAGTCGATGCATGCCAGACGTCCCTCTCGCTTCCTCTTAGACGCTCGCGCGCCGCGCCGGAACCGTGAGCGTTGACAGCCGCGATGTTTGCCGATCCTAGGCGCGCATGACGACAGACAAGCCAGAGGAGATCGCCGAGGGCGGCGGCGTGATGACGTTTCCGGCCGGCGTCTCGCTGGCGCTCGATTCGGGCGCCTCGATAGAGACACTGGAGATCGCCTATCGCACCTATGGCGTCCTCGACGAGACGCGCTCCAACGCGATCCTGATCTGTCACGCGCTGACCCTCGATCAGTTCGTCGCCGGACTGAACCCGGTCACCGGAAAGCCCGGCTGGTGGGGGACGCTTGTAGGCCCCAGGCGGCCGATCGATCCGGCCCGGCACTTCATCATCTGTTCCAATGTCGTCGGCGGCTGCATGGGCAGCACCGGCCCGTCATCGCTCCAACCGACCGGCGCGCCTTTCGGCCTTGCTTTTCCCGTCATCACCATCGCCGACATGGTGCGCGGCCAGGCCATGCTGGTCGAGGCCCTGGGGATCGAGCGCCTGTTCGCGGTCGTGGGCGGCTCAATGGGCGGAATGCAGGTGCTGCAATGGGCCGCCGACTATCCCGAGCGACTGTTCGCCGCGGTCTGCATCGCCGCCGCCCCACGCCACTCGGCCCAGAACATCGCCTTTCACGAGGTGGGCCGCCAGGCGGTGATGGCCGATCCGGACTGGCGGGGCGGCGACTACGCCGCCCACGGCGTGCGGCCGGAAAAGGGCCTCGCGGTGGCGCGGATGGCCGCCCACATCACCTATCTCTCGGAAGCGGCGCTGCAGCGAAAGTTCGGCCGAGAACTGCAGCGCGACGGCCTGTCCTGGGGGTTCGACGCCGACTTCCAGGTAGAGAGCTATCTGCGCCACCAGGGCGCGACCTTTGTCGATCGCTTCGACGCCAACTCCTACCTCTACATCACCCGCGCGATGGACTATTTCGATCTCGCCGCCGCCCATGGCGGCGTGCTGGCCGACGCCTTCCGTCGCGCGCGCGACGTGCGCTTCTGTGTCTTCTCCTTCACCTCCGACTGGCTGTATCCCACGCCCGAGAGCCGTGAGATCGTGCGGGCGTTGAACGCCGCCGGCGCCCGCGTCAGCTTCCTCGAGATCGAGACCGACAAGGGCCACGACGCCTTCCTTCTCGACGAACCGGTCCTGCGCGCCGCCCTGGCCGGCTTCATGGACTCCGCCGCCTCGGCCGGAGGGCTCGCGTGACCACCGTGCGTGAGGATTTCAGGGAGATCGCCCGGTTGGTGCGGCCTGGCTCACGCGTGCTCGACGTGGGCTGCGGCGAAGGCGCGCTGCTGGAATTGCTGGCCCGCGAAAATGGCGTCGACGGCCGCGGCATCGAGATCAGCCCCGAAGGCGTGTCGGCTTGTCTGGCGCGAGGCTTGGCCGTGGTGCAGGGCGACGCGGACCGCGATCTTGACGATTTCCTGCCGGACGCCTTCGACTACGTGATCCTGTCGCAGACCCTGCAGGCGGTGCTGAAGCCCCGTCACGTCCTGGGCGAACTGCTGCGTATCGGCGGCCAGGCGATCGTGACCCTGCCTAATTTCGGCCACTGGCGCGTGAGGCTCGACCTGCTCATCCACGGTCGCATGCCGGTCACCGGCGCCCTGCCCGAGCCGTGGTGGTCGACCCCAAACATCCATCTGTGCACCCTGCGGGACTTCACGCAACTATGCGAAGAGCTGCATCTCTCCATAGACGCCTGCGCGGCCCTGGCCGCCGGCCGCCCCGCGCGCCCCGCAAATCCCACCAGCCCGCTCGAGACCTGGCGGGCGGAAGCGTCGCTGTTCCTGTTGAGCCGTAAGCGCTGACCCTAGTAGGCGAACGCCTCGAACACGGGGGACACGTCGCCACCCCAGGGGCCGTGGTACAGTTCCAGAAGCCTGTCCGCCGCGGTCAGACCGCTGTCGGCGATGTCTTCCAGCTCGGCCAGATAGTTCGTCTCATCGACCATGCCGGCCGAGAGGCGGTTGCGCCGCTTGAGGCCTTGGTGGGCGATCGCCAGAAGGTCCTTGGCGACATCGCGCACCGAGCGGCCGGCGACGCTCGCCTTCAGGCCCAGTCTCGCCGCGTCGCCCCGCAACGCCGCGCGCTGTTCGGTTGTCCAGTCCTTGCACAGGTCCCAGGCGGCCACCTGCGCCGCCGGATCATAGAGGACGCCGGCCCACAGCGCCGGGAGCCCGCACAGCCGCGTCCAGGGTCCGGCGTCGGCCCCGCGCATCTCCAGGTATTGCTTCAGCCGCACCTCGGGAAAGATCGTGCTGGTGTGGTCGACCCAATCCTTGATGGTCGCGCGCTCACCGGGAACCTCTTCCAGCTGTCCCGCCATGAAGTCACGGAACGAGCGGCCCGCCACATCGATATAGCGCCCGTCGCGCTTGACGAAATACATCGGCACATCGAGGGCGTAGCGGGCGTAGGTCTCGAAGCCGAAGCCGTCCTCGAACACGAAATTCAGCATGCCGGTGCGATCGGGATCGGTGTCGGTCCACACGTTGGCCCTGGCCGACAGAAACCCGTTCGGCTTGCCTTCGGTAAACGGTGAATTGGCGAAGATCGCCGTGACGATGGGCTGGAGCGCCAGGCTGACGCGGAACTTGGCCACCATGTCCGCCTCGTCGGCGAAATCGAGATTGGCCTGCACCGTGCAAGTGCGGAACATCATGTCCAGGCCCTGACCGCCGACCAGGGGCATATACCGGCGCATGATCTTGTAGCGGCCCTTGGGCATGATCGGCACCTCGTCGCGCCGCCACAGGGGCGTGAATCCGAGGCCAAGGAACCCCAGACCCAGCTCGGCGGCGACGACCTTCACCTCTTCGAGGTGCTGCCCGGTCTCCTCGCAAATCTGGTGCATGTCGGCCAGCGGCGCGCCCGACAGCTCGAATTGACCGCCCGGCTCAAGGCTGACGTTGGCCTTGCCGCGCGAAAGGCCGATAAGGGTCTCGCCCCCCGACGGGCCGGGTTCGTAGGTTCCAACCCAGCCAAACCGCATCAGGCCCTCGAGCAGCGCGCGGATGCCCCGATCGCCGTCGTAGGGAACCGGAGCGTGACTGCCGGTCCGGAACACGAACTTCTCGTGTTCGGCGCCGACCCGGAAATCGGCGGTCGGCTTTCCGCCGGCGGCGAACCAGCCTCTCAGATCATCGAACGTCAAGGGGCGGTCGTCGCACACCGTCTCGGCCATCGCCCGCACCCGCTCCATTCCCGATTCCCGACACTTGGGGCCGCGCCGCGCGAACCTCAAGTCCTTTGACGCTCACGCGCTTGGCCAATCACCGAGCGCGGACTGCCACAGAGCCAGCGCCGCGATCGCCGCGGTGTCCGCTCGCAGGATTCGCGGTCCCAGGGAGACTGGCGTTGCCGATCCCAGCCCCCGCACCCGCGCGCGCTCCGAAGGCGAGAACCCGCCCTCGGGTCCGATCAGGATTGCCCACGGGCCATTTTCCAACGACGCCAGCGCCTGCGCGGCCGGCGCCGCCTCTCCGGCCTCGTCGCAGAACATCATTCGTCGGCCGTCATCCCAGCCATCCAGCACAGTGTTGAGCTTCACGGGGTCGTGGATCTCCGGGATTTCCAGTCGGCCGCACTGTTCGGCGGCCTCGATCGCGATCGACCTTAGCCGGGCGACGTTGGTGTGATCGGCGTTGGTGCGCTCGGTGATCACCGGCCGAAGTCGGCGCACGCCCAATTCCGTCGACTTCTCGACGATCGCCTCCAGCCTCGAGCGCTTGACCAGAGCCACGATCAGATCGAGGTCAGGGCCTATTGCCTGATCGCGCAGCCTGACGCCGGCGAGCAGCCGCGTCTGGCGCTTGCCAACGGCCTCGACGCCGGCTTCCCACTCACCGTCGCGGCCATTGAACACCGCCAGGCGGTCGCCGCGTTTGAGGCGCATGACATTGGCGAGGAAGTGCGACTGCTCCGCGGTCGTCTCGATGGCTGCGCCATGGGCGAGGACCCCGCTGACAAAAAGTCGGATCAAAGACGACTCCCAATGCGTTAAGCTGGCGAATGGCCAAAACGAATGACTACGACCGCGCCTTGCGCGAACTGCAGATCGGTCTGGTGCGCTACCAGACCTGGGCGATCAAGACCGGCGCCAAGGCTCTGGTCATCTTCGAGGGTCGCGATGGGGCCGGCAAGGACGGCACGATCGCACGCATCACCGAGCATCTTGCGCCGCGAAACACGCGAACCGTGTCCCTGCCAAAGCCGTCTGACCGCGAGGCGACGCAGTGGTACTTCCAGCGTTACACCAAACACCTGCCCGCCTGCGGCGATCTCGTCCTGTTCAACCGCTCCTGGTACAATCGAGCGGGCGTCGAACCTGTTATGGGATTTTGCAGCGATCGCGAACACGAGGACTTCCTTCGCGACGCGCCGGCCTTCGAGCGCATGCTGGAGGAGGCCGGCATGCTTCTGGTCAAGGTATGGCTCGACATCTCGAAAAAGGAACAGGCCGCCCGTCTCGACGCCCGCCGCGAGGATCCGCTGAAACACCTGAAGATCAGTGATCTCGACGCCGTCGCCCAGAAGAAGTGGAAAGAATACTCCAAGGCGCGCGACCAGATGCTGCTGCGCACCCATACGCCGATCGCGCCGTGGGTGTGCGTGCGGGCCGATCATAAGAAACAGGCGCGGCTCAACGTCATCCGGCATCTGCTGCACAGCCTGGCCCCCGCCGATATTCGGGCGGGTATCGACGCGCCCGACCCTGAGGTACTCTTTCAGTTCGAGCCGGCGGCGATCACCGACGGCCGTCTGGCGAAATAGAAATCCAACCGAGGATACCGCGCATGGATCACGTTCGATTGGGCCAGAGCGGACTGAAAGTCTCGCGCCTCTGCCTGGGTTGAATGACCTACGGCAGTCCGAAATGGCGACCCTGGGTTCTGGACGAAGAGGGCAGTTTGCCATTCTTCAAGGCGGCGATCGAAGCGGGCATCAACTTCTTCGACACGGCCGACGTCTATTCTCTGGGTGAGAGCGAGAGGGTCACCGGCAAGGCGCTGAAGGAATACGCAAAACGCCATGAGGTGGTGATCGCGACCAAGGTGTTCAGTCCGATGGGCGGCGATCCGAACAATCGCGGCCTTTCGCGCAAACACATCTTCGACGCGGTGGACCGTAGCCTCCACCGCCTGGGCGTCGACTACATCGACCTGTACCAGATCCACCGCTTCGATCCCGACACGCCGATCGAAGAGACGCTGGAGGCGCTCAATGACGTCGTTCGTGCGGGCAAGGCCCGCTATATCGGGGCCTCATCGATGTACGCCTGGCAGTTCATGAAGATGCTGAGCGTCTCCCGCGCCAACAACTGGACGCCGTTCGTGTCGATGCAGCCGCAATACAATCTGGTCTACCGCGAGGAGGAGCGGGAGATGCTGCCGTTGTGCCGCGACCAGGGCATTGGCGTGATTCCCTGGTCGCCGCTCGCCCGCGGCTTCCTGGCCGGCGGCCGGGCCAAGCCGGGCGAGGGCAATACCGAACGCGCCCGTACCGACGAGTTCGCCCCGCGCCTCTACTATCGAGAACCCGACCACGCCGTCGTCGACGCGCTCGAAACGATCGCCAAGGCGCGCGGCGTTCCCAACATGCAGGTCGCGCTCGCCTGGGTCCTTCGCAACCCCGCGGTCACGGCGCCGATCATCGGGACGTCCAAATCCCACCATCTCGCCGACGCGGTTGCCGCGCTTTCACTCCAACTCACCGACGAAGACGTGAAAGCCCTGGAAACCCCGTACCGGCCGAAACCTGTCCTAGATCACGTGTAAGGAAGGTTTAACCACGAAGGACACAAAGAACGCAAAGTAGGATAGACGGCGTAGCCGTCACTATGGCAACCTCCAATGAGTGAATGCGCCTACGGCGCGGACACAAAAGTCCCTTAGTGTCCTTTGTGTCCTTTGTGTCCTTCGTGGTTGAATCTTTCTTCTCACCATTCGAGCGCGATTCCTGCCATGAAGTCTGTTTCTCTGGACGTGATCGAGCGGCTCAAGCAGGTTTTGGGCGAAGGCGGCTGGAGTCAGGATGCGGAGCGGCTAGCGCCCAAGCTGGTGGAGTGGCGGGATCGTTGGAGCGGTTCGACGCCCTTGCTCGCTCTGCCGAATTCCACAGCCCAGGTGGCCGCCGTCGTCGCACTGTGCGCCGAGACCGGAACCGCGATCACGCCGCAGGGCGGAAACACCGGCCTCGTCGGCGGCCAGATTCCAAACGGGGAAATCCTGCTTTCCACAGAACGCCTGACCCGCGTGCGCGACATCGACGTCTTCGACGATGTCATAGAGGTCGAGGCCGGCGCCACCCTTGCCGCCGTGCACGACGCCGCCCTGGCCGCCGGGCGCCGCTTTCCGCTCAGCCTGGCCTCCGAAGGGTCCGCGACGATCGGCGGCCTGGTCTCCACCAACGCTGGCGGCACCGCCGTCCTGCGCTATGGAACGATGCGCGCCCTTGTTCTGGGGCTGGAGGCGGTGTTGCCCGACGGCGCGATCTGGAACGGCCTAAAGCGCCTGCGAAAGGACAACACCGGCTACGACCTCAAGCAATTGCTGATCGGCGCCGAAGGGACGCTCGGCGTCGTCACCGCCGCTTCCCTAAAGCTCTTCCCGATCCCCGCCTCACGCGCCGTGGCTTTCGTCGGTGTCGCCACCCCCGCGGACGCCGTGGCCTTGCTGCGCCGCGCCAGGGACGAGACCGGCGGCGCGGTGGAAGCCTTCGAGCTGATTTCCCGCCTGGGGGTCGACCTCGCCTGCCGCCATCTGCCCGGCGTCCGCGATCCACTCACCGGTCGATCGGCCTGGAGCGTGCTGATCGAGATCGTCGCGGGCGCGCCCGGCGAAGCCGAGGCGGCGCTTGAACGAATGCTCGGCCGGGCTCTGGACTCAGGCCTGATCAGCGACGCCGCGCTCGCGCAGAACGAAAGGCAGGCTCGCGCCTTCTGGGCCCTGCGCGAGGGGCAGTCGGCCGCTCAGAAGCCCGAGGGCGCCGCCTGGAAACATGACGTGTCGGTCCCCGTCTCGCGGATCGCCGACTTCATCGACACGGCGACACAACGTCTGGCCGAACGCTTTCCCGGCGTACGCGTCGACGCTTTTGGCCATGTCGGCGACGGCAACATCCACTTCGACGTCCTGCCTCCGCCGCGCGGCGATCAAGCCGCCCACGCCGCCGCGCGCGACGCCGGCGCACGCCTCGTTCACGATCTCGTCGTCTCACTCGGCGGCTCGATCAGCGCCGAACACGGCCTTGGTACGATGAAGACGGCTGAGGCGATCGGCTACAAACAGCCCGAGGAGGTGGCCGCGCTGCGGGCGATTCGGGCGGCGCTGGATCCTGAACGGATCATGAATCCCCGCGTTCTCTTTTAGCGATTGGCGGGTGGGGGCGCCCAAGCTCATCACGGATTTTTGATAACACCAGCTATTGGGTGGGCGCACACTTTGGCGTCAGCCGCGCGCCGGTGCGCCTTGGGGAGCCTTGACCATGTACGTAGCCGGTCTCGTGATCCCCGTGCCCGAGGATCGGATGGAAGCCTATCGCTCGTGGGCTAAGAACGGGGCGCGCATCTTCAAGGATTACGGCTGCCTGGAGATCGTCGAGTGCTGGGAGGACTACATTCCCGATGGCAAGCAGACCGACTTCCGACGTGCGGTCGCGGCGAAAAAGGGCGAGAAGATCGTGTTCACCTGGCAGGTCTGGCCGGACAAGGCGAGCTTCGAGGCCGCTGAAGCGAAAATGCACGACGACCAGGTGCTGGATGGGTCCGGAGAGCCGCCGTTCGACGCCAAGCGCCTCATCCTGGGCTGCTTCGAGCCCATCTTCGCGATGGGGAGGCTCTGAGGGACCTATCGGCCGCCGCGCCGCGCCATGACCACTATCGTCCTGGCCAGGATACTGACATCCAGCGCCAGCGTCTGGTGTTCGATGTAGTAGAGATCGTGGGCGAGCTTGACCATCGTTTCCCGGTGGTCGCCGGCGTAGCTGCAACAGACCTGCGCCCAACCGGTGATCCCGGGCAGCACCCGGAGGCGGAGCGCGAATTCGGGCGATCTCTGCGTATAGCGGCCGGCCACCGAAGGCTGTTCGGGCCGGGGGCCGACGAGACTCATCTCACCCTTGAGAACATTCCAGACCTGCGGCAACTCATCGAGATGCGACTGTCGCAGAACACGCCCTAGACGCGTCACGCGCGCGTCTCCCACCAAGGTCACATCCCCGCCCGGCAGGTCCGTCACCATGGTGCGGAATTTGCGCATACGAAATACGCGACCGTCCAGGCCCAGCCGATCCTGCGCAAACAGGATCGGCTTTCCCGTGGATGCGGCAAGGGCGACGGCGATGGCGCCAAGCACGGTGACGATGACAGGCGCCAGGACAAAAATGACCAGCGCGTCGAAGAGCCGCTTTCGCACCCGCCGCCGGGCGCGGCGGAGGTCCATCGCCATGAAATAATCGGAGTGCCCGACACCCAGCCGCTCATGGGCGCTGTCCGCTTCCTCGGCAATCCCGATGCTGGACGGCCGGCGCCTGGCAAGTGGTCTCATTTCATCATCCCCCGCCTGGGCGTTTATCACAGATTGCATGATTGTTGGCGGATTTTTGTTCAGCCGCGTTATATTGATCGCCACGTGTCAGCCCGGAAATTCCAGGCGCGGGCGAATGTGGAATTAGCACTCCCGAAATCGTGAGCCTGGAGCAAGGATGACCGCCACGACCGAACAACCTGGTCCTTCCCCGTCGGGCCCGACCAAACGCCGGCCGCGCTGGAGGAACGCCCGCGCGATCGCGGTGGTCGTGGTCGTGGCGATAGGCGTCGCTTTGACTCTGACGCTCTGCGCGCGTCAGACCGGAGGATCAGGCGCGGGTGCGGCCGGCGGCAGGCGCGGGCCGGGAGGCGGACCGGGCGGTCGTCCGTCGGTCACCGTGGCGACGAGCAAGGCGGCCCTCGGCTCGATCCCCATCGAATTCACCGCGCTCGGCACGGTCACGCCGCTGGCGACCGTGAACGTCACCGCCCGGGTGAGCGGCATGCTTGACAAGGTCGCGTTCCGCGAAGGTCAGATGGTCAAGGCCGGCCAGCTCCTGGTGCAGATCGACCCCAGGCCTTTCCAGGTGGCGGTCGACCAGGCGCAAGCGCAGCTGCTGCATGACCAGGCGTTGCTGGTTAACGCCAGGCTAGATCTGACGCGCTATATGACGCTCAAGAAACAGGATTCCGTCGCCGGACAGACCGTCGACACTCAGGCGGCCCTGGTCAGCCAGGACGAAGCCACGGTCAAGGCGGATCAGGCGGCGCTGGCCAACGCGCGTCTGAACCTCTCGTTCGCCCGCATTACGTCGCCGGTGTCGGGGCGCGTGGGTCTCCGGCAGGTCGACGCCGGCAATCAGATAACGGCCAATTCGACGACCCCGATCGCGGTGGTCACTCAAATCAGCCCCATATCCGTGGTGTTCTCGCTACCCGAAGACGACATCCCCCCGATCGTGCGCAATTCCCGCGCCGGCGGGCATGGACTGCCCGTCACGGTGCTGAACCGGGATGCGGGGGCGGTGCTGGCCCATGGCGAGCTGCAGACGCTCGACAACGTCATCGACACCACGACCGGCACGGTGAAGGCCAAGGCGCAATTCGCCAACACCGATGGCGCGCTTTTTCCAAGCCAGTTCGTCAATGTCACCTTGCTGGTGGATACCTTGCAAAATCAGGTGGTCGTGCCCACGACGGCCGTTCACCACGGCCCGCAGGGCGATTTCGCCTGGGTGCTGCAGCCTGGACAGACGGTCAAGAACCGCCCGGTCAAAATCGGCCCGGCGACAGCGGAGACGGTCTCCGTGGTGTCTGGCCTGCAGGCCGGCGAAACGGTGATCACCGAAGGTGGCGACAGGTTGCGGGACGGAGCCAAGGTCGTGCTGCCCGGACAGCGACCTGCCGGCGGCGGGCGCGGAGGCAAGCGCCGTTCGCATGGCGGCGGAGCGCCGGCCGGCGAATGACAGGCCTAAAGAGGCCGCGGGCCGCATGAGTCCCTCCCGCCCCTTCATCGTGCGGCCGGTGGCGACCTCACTGTTCATGGCGGCGATCCTGCTCGCCGGTCTTGTCGGCTTCCGCTTCCTGTCGCTCTCGGCGCTTCCGGAAGTCGACTACCCCACCATCCAGGTGCAGACCTTCTACCCTGGAGCGAGCCCCGAGGTGATGGCGACCACGGTGACCGCGCCCCTGGAAGTGCAGTTGGGCGAGATGTCCGACCTCAACCGGATGTCATCGGTCAGTTCCGGCGGCGCGTCGGTGATCACCCTGCAGTTCAATCTCGACCTTGGCCTCGATGTCGCCGAGCAGGAGGTGCAGGCTGCGATCAACGCGGCGAACGCCCTGCTGCCCACCGCCCTGCCCGCGCCGCCGATCTACGCCAAGGTAAACCCGGCCGACGCGCCGGTGATGACCGTGGCCCTGACGTCCAAGACCATGCCGCTGACCGACGTCGAAGCGCTCGCCGATCAGCAACTGGCCCAGAAGATCTCACAGCTCGGCGGCGTGGGGCTGGTGTCGATGAGTGGCGGTCAAAGGCCGGCCGTGCGAATTCAGGTGAATTCCCGCCAGCTGGCTTCATACGGCCTGACCCTCGCCGATGTCGGCACGGCGATCGGCTCGGCGAACGCGAACGGGGCCAAGGGCAACTTCGACGGGCCGACGCGGGCCTACGCCATCGACGCCAACGATCAGCTTCTGACGCCCGCGGACTACGCGGCGCAGATCATCGCCTACCGCAACGGCGCGCCGATCCGCCTGGGCGACGTGGCGAAGATCGTCCAGGGGGCGGAGAACAGCCGGCTGGGCGCGATCTATGACACGACGCCGGGCATACTGCTGAACATTCAGCGCCAGCCTGGCGCGAACGTCATCGCCACTGTCGACAGGATCAAGAAGGCGTTGCCGCAGCTGACGGCGGGATTGCCGGCCGGCGTCAACGTCACGGTGGTCACCGACCGCACCACCGGCATCCGGGCGTCGGTGCATGACGTGGAATTCGAACTGGCGCTCAGCGTCGCGCTCGTCGTCGCCGTCATCTTCCTCTTCCTGCGCAGCGTGCCGGCGACGTTCATCGCCTCGGTCGCCGTACCCTTGTCCCTCGTCGGCACGTTCGGGGTGATGTACCTGCTGAACTTCTCGCTGAACAATTTGACGCTGATGGCGCTGACCATCGCCACGGGCTTCGTCGTCGACGACGCCATCGTGATGATCGAGAACATCTCCCGCTACATCGAGGCGGGCGAGACGCCGATGCAGGCCGCGCTCAAAGGGGCGGAACAGATCGGCTTCACGATCATCTCCCTGACCGTGTCGCTGATCGCCGTGCTGATCCCGCTGCTGTTCATGGGCGACGTCGTCGGGCGGCTGTTTCGCGAGTTCGCCATCACGCTCACGGTGACCATCGTGATTTCGGCTGTCGTTTCCCTCACCTTGGTCCCGACGCTGGCGGCGCGCTGGCTGAAGACCCACGACAAGATGGAAGACAGCCGCTTCGGCCGCTGGACCAAGGAGAGGATCGACCGGGTGATCGGCTGGTACGATCATTCTCTGAGCTGGGTTCTGGAGCGGCAGGCGGCGACGCTGGTGGTGGCGATCGCGACCCTGGCCGTCACCGTCCTACTCTATATCATCATCCCAAAGGGCCTGTTTCCAACGCAGGATACCGGCGTGCTGCAGGGGGTGGTGGAGGCGGGCCAGTCGGTGTCGTACGACGGCATGTCGAAACTGCAGACCGAGGTCGCCCGGCAACTGCTGGCCGACCCGGACGTCGAGAGTCTCACCGGGTTCATCGGCGTCGATGGAACAAACACAACGCTCAACAGCGGGCGCATGCTGATCAACCTCAAGCCGTTCGGCCATCGTCATTCGTCGCTTTCGGCGACCATCGAGCATCTGAAGGCGCGGGCGCACGACGTGGCCGGGGCGACCCTCTATCTGCAGCCTGTCCAGGATCTGACGATAGACTCCTCGTCGGGCAAGACCCAGTACCAGTTTGCGCTCCAGGGTTCCGACACCGCGACGATCCAGACCTGGTCGGACAAGCTCGTCGCCCGGCTGCGCGATAACCCGAAGCTGGCCAACGTCAGCTCGGACCTGCAGAACGAGGGGCTGTCCGCCTATGTGAACATCGACCGCGACACGGCGGCGCGGCTTGGCGTGACGGCCGCGACGGTCGACGACACCCTCTATTACGCGCTCGGCCAGCGCATCGTGTCGACGATCTTCACCCAATCGAGCCAGGAACGGGTGATCATGGAAGCCGATCCGCAGACATTGCGGACGCCGCAGGCGCTGAGTTCTCTCTATCTGGGCACATCCGGCGGCGCTCCGACACAACTCTCGACGCTGGCCACCGTGGAGCAGCGCCTGGCTCCGCTGCAGGTCAACCATGTCGGGCAGTTCCCCGCCTCCAACCTGGCGTTCGACACCGCGCCAGGCGTCGCGCTGGGCGCGGCGGTGAACAGCATCAAGGCGGCCGAAAAAGAGATCGGCGTCCCTCCGTCGATCACCACCACCTTCCTCGGAGCCGCGAACGCCTTTCAATCATCGCTCAGCAACGAGCTTTGGCTGATACTGGCGGCGATCGTCACGGTCTACATCGTCCTGGGCGTCCTCTATGAAAGCTACATCCATCCGATCACCATTCTGTCCACCCTGCCGTCGGCCGGCGCCGGCGCGCTGTTCGCCCTGCTGATCGCCGGACAGGATCTGGGGGTGATCGGCATCATCGGCATCGTGCTGCTGATCGGCATCGTGAAGAAGAATGCGATCATGATGATCGACTTCGCCCTCGAGGCCGAACGCGAGCAAGGCAAGAGCCCGCGCGAAGCCATTCATCAGGCGGCGTTGCTGCGCTTTAGGCCCATTATCATGACGACCCTGGCGGCCTTGTTCGCGGCCCTGCCGCTGATGCTCGGCTGGGGCGTCGGATCCGAGCTGCGCCACCCTCTGGGGATCAGCATCGTCGGCGGCCTGATCGTCAGCCAGGCCCTGACGCTGTTCACCACGCCGGTGATCTACCTGCAGTTCGACGGCCTCGCGCGTCGCGTCGGTCGGCGGACGGCGCCGGCATGAACTTCTCCGCCCCCTTCATCCGGCGCCCGATCGCCACCGTCCTGCTGACGCTGGGGATCGCCATGGCGGGCGCGGCGGCCTTTTTCAGGCTGCCGGTCTCGCCCCTGCCGCAAGTGGATTTCCCGACCATATCGGTGCAGGCGAGCCTTCCCGGAGCCAGCCCCGACACGATGGCGACCAGCGTCGCCAGTCCTTTGGAAAAGCACCTGGGCCTGATCGCCAACGTCAGCGAGATGACCTCGCATAGCCGGGTCGGGCAAACCCAGATCACCCTGCAGTTTGGTCTGGACCGCAACATCGACGGCGCGGCTCGCGATGTCCAGGCCGCCATCAACGCCGCGCGCGCCGACCTGCCCGTCACCTTGCGAAGCAACCCGACCTATCGGAAATTCAATCCGGCCGACGCGCCGATCATGATCCTGGCCCTGACGTCGAAGACGCGCACGCCGGGTCAAATATACGACATCGCCTCCACCGTGCTCCAGCAACAGCTGCTGCAGGTCAAGGGCGTGGGCGACGTGAACGTCGGCGGCTCTTCGCTTCCGGCGGTTCGCGTCGACGTCAATCCGCTGGCGCTGGGCCGTTATGGCATCGGTCTCGAGGACGTCCGCGCCGCCCTGGCCTCGGCGAACGCCAACCAGCCCAAGGGCGTCCTCGACGACGGCGCTCAGCGATTCCAGGTCTACGCCAACGATTCCGGCGCCAAGGCGTCCGACTACGCGCCCCTGCTGATCGCCGTGCGGAGCGGGGCGACGGTCCGGCTGAGCGACGTCGCGACGGTCACCGACTCCGTCGAGGACATACACAATCTCGGCCTTGTGAACGGCAAGCCCGCCGTGGTGCTGGTGCTGACCCGCCAGCCCGGCGCCAACATCATCGGTACGGTCGATCGGGTCAAAGCCCTGATACCGACGCTCAAGAGCGCGCTCCCGGCGGACATCGATCTTCAGGTGGCCGTGGACCGGACCGTCACCATCCGCGCCTCGCTGGCC
The DNA here is from genome assembly GCA_038206535.1 of Caulobacterales bacterium. GTDB lineage: Bacteria > Pseudomonadota > Alphaproteobacteria > Caulobacterales > Caulobacteraceae > Acaudatibacter. Next base: position 4,913 of record JBBRAV010000021.1, on the reverse strand, counting down.
GACGTGGAGCGAACGGTGGTGATCGCGGTGCTGTTGGTCGTCGCCGTGACGGCGTTCTTCCTGCGCAATGGTCGCGCCGTGCTGATCCCTTCCGTCGCGGTGGCGGTATCGTTGCTGGGCGCGGTGGCGATCATGTTCCTGCTGCATTTCTCCCTCGACAACCTGTCGCTGATGGCCCTGACCGTGGCCACGGGGTTTGTGGTCGACGACGCCGTCGTCGTGCTGGAGAACATCACGCGGCACGTCGAGGCCGGCATGAGCCGGGTCGAGGCGGCCCTCCTCGGCGCGCGCGAGGTGGGCTTCACCGTCCTTTCGATCAGCATATCGCTGGTGGCCGTGTTCATCCCCATCCTGTTGATGGGTGGCCTGGTCGGCCGGCTGTTCCGGGAATTCGCGATCACCCTATCGGCCGCGATCCTCGTGTCGCTCGTGATCTCCCTGTCCACGACTCCGATGATGTGCGCCTTCCTGGTCGACCGTCCAAAGCCCGAGACGGACCGCCGACCGGGGCGCCTGGAGCGCTTTTCGGAACGGGTCTTCGGCGGCATGAGCCGGCTCTACGAAAAGGCCCTCGACTGGTCTCTCGAAGCCGGCCCGGTCATGCTGGTCGTGCTCGCGGTCACGATCGTGCTGAACATCTACCTCTACGTGGTCGTTCCCAAAGGCTTCTTTCCTCAGCAGGACACCGGGTTGGTCGTCGGCGGCCTCCAGTCGGATCAGTCGAGTTCCTTCGCCATTTCCGCCCAAAGGCTGCGGCGCTTCGTCGGCATCCTCGACAAGGACCCGGCCGTGCGGACCGTCGTCGCGTTCGCCGGCGGCCGCTCCGCGGGCGGATTCATGTTCGCCTCGCTGGCGCCCAAGGCCGAGCGTCACAAGAGCGCCGAGGCGGTGATCGCGGGCCTGCGGCCTCGGCTGTCGCATGTCACCGGGGCAAGCCTCTTTCTCAATCCCGCGCAGGACCTGCGAGTCGGCGGTCGTCAGAGCAACGCGACCTATCAATATACGCTGCAGGCCCCGAACCTCACCGACCTGCGCCTCTGGTCCGCCAAGCTGGCCGACGCAATGAAGACGCAGCCGGGGCTCGTCGACGTCAACACCGACCAGGAGGACAGGGGCCTCAAGTCGTACGTCAACATCGACTACGACAAGGCCCAGGCGCTTGGCCTGACCAACCGCGCGATCGACAATGTGCTCTACGACGCCTTCGGCCAGCGCCAAGTGTCGACGATCTACAAGGACGTCAACCAGTACCATGTGGTGATGGAGGTCGATCCCAGGTTCACGCTCGATCCGACCGCGCTGCAATATGTCTATGTGAGCAACAGCCAAGCGGCGAGAGCGACGTCGGCAACGCCTCGCTCCGGCCTCTCGTCGACCACGGCGGCGGCCTCTTCGTCCGGCTCCCGGGTGTTGGGCGCCGCGCCGCTGGGGACGGCGCCGGCCGTGGCCGGCGTGCCTGGACAGGTGAGCGAGACCACCGGAACCTCGCTGGCCGTCGGCGCGACGCCCGTGAGCGGGCCGATCGCGCCACCGGCGCGCGGGGCCTCTCAGGGTGTGGCGATCAGTTCGACGCCCGAGACGATCGTACCGCTGGCCTCGATCGCGACCTGGGCGGACGCCGCCACGCCGACGTCCGTCAACCACCAGGACACCCAGCCGGCGGCGACGATCTCCTTCAACCTGCCGCCTGGCAAATCATTGGGCCAGGCGACCAATGCGATCGCGCAGGCCCAGGCGCAGATCGGCTTGCCGGCGAGCGTCCACGGCAGCTTCCAGGGTACGGCGAAAGTATTCCAGGACTCCCTTTCCAGCGAGCCGGTGCTTATCGTGGCGGCGCTCGTGGCGATCTACATGGTCCTGGGCATACTGTACGAAAGCTACATCCATCCCCTCACCGTGCTCTCGACCCTGCCGTCGGCCGGGATTGGCGCCGTGATCGCCTTGATCATCTTTCGCATCGAGTTCTCGATCATCGCGCTGATCGGGGTCATCCTTCTGATCGGCATCGTCAAGAAGAACGCCATACTGATGATCGACTTCGCCCTGGCGGCGGAGCGGGACCAGGGCCTGTCGCCCCGCGCCGCCATCCGGCAGGCGGCGCTGATCCGGTTCCGCCCGATCATGATGACCACCTTCGCGGCGATCCTCGGCGCCCTGCCGCTCGCCATCGGCTGGGGCGAAGGCGCGGAACTGCGGCGGCCGCTCGGAGTCACGATCATCGGCGGCCTGCTGGTCAGTCAGGTCATCACCTTGCTGACGACGCCGGTCGTCTACCTCTATCTCGATCGTTTTCGGCGCCGGCGACCGTCGTCTGAGATGTCCTGGGAGCCCGTCCATTGATACGTCTACCAGGACGCCGCGTGGCGCAGCCGCTGCTGGCCTTGCTCTCACTGAGCGCCTGCGTGGTCGGGCCGAACTATCATCGGCCGGCCGCACCGACCCCGGCGACCTACAAGGAGATCGCCGGTTGGTCCCCCGCCAATCCCTCCGACGCAGCCGAGCGGCTCGACTGGTGGACGGCGTTCGGCGATCCGACGTTGAACGATCTGGAAAACCGGGTGGCCATCTCCAACCAGAGCGTCGCCGCCGCCGCCGCGGCCTACGAGCAGGCTCGGGCGCTGGTCGCGCAACAGCGCGCGGCGCTTTATCCGACCGTCTCGCTCAATCCGGGCGCCGGCGCGAGCGGCGTGATCGGTCAGCCGACCGCCCAGTCCTACACCCTTGGCCTCGGCGCCACCTGGGCGCCGGACCTGTTCGGACGCGTTCGCCGCGAGATCGAGAGCGCCAAGGCCACCGCCGAGGTCAACGCCGACAACCTCGCCAACGTCCGGCTCGCCGCCCAGACCGAGTTGGCGCTCGACTACGTGCAACTGCGACAGCTCGACGAGGAAAAGCGGATCCTCGACGCGACGGTCGCCGCCTACGACCGCACACTTGCGATCTCTCAGAACAAGTACGCGGTGGGCGTGGTGGCCAAGAGTGATGTCCTGACCGCTCTGGCGCAGTTGCGAAGTACGCAGGCGTCGGACGCCGACCTGCAGCAGCAGAGACCACGGCTGGAACACGCCATCGCCATACTGGTCGGGGTTCCCCCCGCCGACCTATCCTTGCCGCCCGCCCCCTGGACGCTGGCGATCCCGCAGATCCCGCCAGGCGTTCCCTCCACGTTGCTGCAGCGCCGGCCCGACATCGCCGCCGCGGAACGAACGGCCGCCGCGGCCAGCGCCCTTATCGGCGTGCAGGTCGCCGCCTACTATCCGAACGTCACCCTGACCGGATCGATCGGGTTCTCCAGCGCCGAGCTGGGACCTCTCTTGAGCGCATCCAACGCCGTTTGGTCGGCGGCGGGATCAGCAGCCGAAGCCCTGTTCGACGGCGGCGCGCGGCATGGCGCCGTCGCGGCCGCGCGCGCCTATTATGACGCGCAGGTCGCCAACTATCGTCAGACGGTCCTTACCGCCTTCGGGCAGGTGGAGGACAATCTGGCGGCGCAAAGGGTGCTCGCGGGCGAGCAGACCTTCAGCATGCAGGCGCGCGACGCCGCAAACGCCGCCGAGACGATCGCGCGCAACCAATATGACGCCGGCCAGGTCGACTACACGACCGTCGTGGTCGCTCAGGCGACGGCGCTCGCGGATCGGACGAACGAACTTCAGGTCGAGGCGTCGCGTCTCACGGCGGCCGTCGATCTCATCGCCGCCCTCGGTGGAGGCTGGCGCGCGCCGGCCCGTTAGAAAGACGCAGCTCGAGGCGTTGCAGACCACTGTTGGCGCTGTAAGGTGACGCGCAAGCGAAAAGACGGAAATGCTCATGCCCCTGACCTGGACCATCGGCGCGGTCACGGTGACGCGGATCGTCGAACTCGAGGCCGTGGGCGGCAGCAAGTTCATCCTTCCCCAGGCCACGCGAGAGGCGGCCCGCGAGATCACCTGGCTGACCCCGCACTTCGCCGACGACGAGGGCCGACTCAAATTGAGCGTGCACGCCCTGGTGGTCGAGACGCCGACGCGCCGGATCATCGTCGACACCTGTATCGGCAACGACAAGCAGCGGGAGATCGAGGCGTGGAGCCATTTGCAGACCCGCTTCCTTGAAGATCTGGAGGCCGCCGGGTTCGGGCGCGAGACCATCGACACGGTGCTGTGCACGCACCTCCACGTCGACCACGTCGGCTGGAACACCATGCTCGTGGACGGGCAGTGGCGGCCGACGTTCCCCAACGCCCGCTACCTGCTGGGACGGCGGGAATTCGAATACTGGCGCGACGAGGCTGACGTGGCCGCCGGCGATCCGATGATCTTCGCCGACTCCGTCAAGCCGGTGTGGGACGCGGGCCTCGTCGACCTCGTCGAGACCGACCATTCGGTCTGCGACGAAGTAAGCCTGGTCCCGACGCTCGGCCACACGCCGGGTCACGTCAGCGTGCGCATCGACTCGCAGGGCGCGCAGGCGCTGATCACCGGTGATTTTCTCCATCACCCCTGCCAGCTCGCCCATCCCGAATGGGCGTCCGCCGCCGATTTCGACCCCGCCGAATCGACCCGCACGCGCGAACGCATGTTCGGCGACCTGGCCTCCACCCCGACCCTGGTGATCGGCACCCACTTCGCGACGCCGACGGCAGGCCATGTGCGGCGGGACGGCGCGGTGTATCGGTTTGAGGTCTGACGGCGGCGATTCCGTGCGAAGCCATGGCTGGCCATGCTTATACCAGCCCTCGATGAGGCTGACTCACAGGTCGTCCCAAGACGCCGCAGGTTCGATTCCATGGGGTGATTCGGATGGTGGAGAGGTCGGATGGGCGCGCCCTTGGAAGTTACGCGGATGGACTACACCGCGGCGGAGTTGCGGGGGCTTAGCAGTCGGTGCGCGGATGGCGAACAGGTGCGCCGGATTCTGGCCATAGCCATGGT
>JBBRAV010000020.1:0-69739 GCA_038206535.1 Caulobacterales bacterium | reverse complement strand
GCCGGCGGCGCGGGCGGCGCGGGCGGAAAAGGGCTTTCCGGCGGCGCGGCGACCGTCACCGTGAGCAGCAGTGGGGTGTCCGCCTCACCCGTGAGCGCGATTGGAACGGCCACCGGCGGGGTCGGAGGCGATGGCGGTACGGGCGGAACAGGAGGCTCCGGCGGAGCGGGTGGAGCCGGCGGCGGCGGCGCCTCGGGCGGCGCGGCGACGTCCACCGTCTCCATCACGTCGCAGTCGAGGACACCCACGAGCGCTTCCTCCGCGGCCGTCGGTGGCGCGGGCGGCGATGGCGGCGACGGAGCCCGCGCGGGCGGCGCGGGCGGCGCGGGCGGCGCGGGCGCGTCGGGCGGCGCGGCGACGGCGACTTTGACCACCAACGAGAATTCCGTGCAACATACCACCGCGGCTTCGACAGCCACGGGCGGCGCGGGGGGCAATTCGGGCATGGGCGGGCCCGGCGCGCCCGCCGGCGCCGGAAACAGAGGCGGCGACGGCGGCGCGGCGAGCGCCAGCGCGACCAACACCAACGCCGGTGGGGCGGCGATGGCGACGTCGAGCGCCGTCGGCGGCGCAGGCGGGGCGGCGATCGGCGTGGGACACCACGGCGGCGCGGGCGGCGCCGGCATGGCCACCGCGACGGCGAACGGCGGCAATACCGGGATCAGTTCGGCGACGGCGTTTCAGACCGGCGGGGCCGGCGGCGCGGGGCTTGCCGGCGCGAACGGGGCCATCGGCGCCTCGAGCTCCATGACCAACGCCGTTTCAGGAGAGACGAACCAAGCCCGGCTCGTTCTGGGTCAAACCGCGAGCGCCGGCGCCGGCGGCGCCAGTTCCGGTGGGCGGGCAGGGAAAGGAGGCCTGGGGACCTCCCATCTCACCTTCAATGACAATCGAAGCGCGACACAGAGCGCACTCGTGACCGGATCGTCCACGGCGATCGGCGGCGACGGTGGCGTTGGTTCGGACGGCGCCCACAGCGGATACGGCGGCGGGGCCTCTTCCACTCTCAATCTGACCGGCGCTTCGCTCGCGGCCACTTCGGTCGCGACGGGCGGAGACGGCGGCGGCGCGGGCGGCTTCGCCCACGCCAAGACAACGGCGATCGGGAGTGGAAACGTCCAAGCCACGGCGTCCGCCCAAGGGGGCGCGGGGAGCGTGCTCGCGGGAGTCGCGACGGCGCAAATCAACGTCGTCGGTGCGAGCGGAGTCTACCTGGCGTCCGCCGACACAAGTCATTTCGGGCCGCACCTCGTCGAATCTGACTCGGCATCCGCCTCGGGAAAGGTCGCGGGCAACAGCCTGGCGGTCGCCGTGGCCAGTATCGGTACCGACGCCCATACCTTCAGCAGCGCCCGCCAGGCCGTCGCCTTTGAGACCGGAGCCCCAAGTTCCGCCAGCACGTCCGCCGTCCTGACCGCCAACACGTCGATCGCGAACGCGTTTGGAGCCTCGCGCACCATCTTCGCCATCGGCGAGTTGGGCGGCGCGCACTCCACAGCGGCGAAGGGCTCGCAGACGACCACCCTCGAGACAGACGAAACCGTCAACCTGGACATGCTGGGCGCGCCGCACGATCTGATCGTCGGGCTGTACAACGGCGCGCGCGTCGGCGCCGATGTCACCCAAGTGACGTTCGACCTCTACGCCGATGGCGTGGACGTCATTCACAAGACCTTTTCAAGCGGGGCTATGGCGCAGGCGTATTTCACTGACAATGCGGTCGACGTCGGGTCTCTCGCGACAGGACCGCTGAGCGGAAGCACCCTGACCTTGAGAGAGGTCCTGACCGTCACGAGCACGGGCTCCGGCTCCGGGTTCTATGGTCAGACCATCATCGGCAATGGGCCGGCATCTCCGATGAGCAGCGGCGCGCACCTTGGCCTGGTCCAGGCCATGGCCGGGTTCGGCGCCCCCGCGGCGGCGATCTCCCAGCCGTTCAGAGAGAGTGCGTCCCACATGCACATGTCCCTGTCCGCGCCGCACGCCCAGCTCGCCTGAAAGCGAAACAAATAACCGACGCTTCCGGTCCCTGCCAGAACGCCGGGAACGTCGGTCTTTTGCGAGCCGGCATGGTTGGATTGGCGACCCCGGCAGGACTCGAACCTGCAACCGTCCGCTTAGAAGGCGGATGCTCTATCCGGTTGAGCTACGGGGTCGGGGCGAGGTTCAGTGGGTCCAGGGGATCTTGCGGTTGAACGCGAAGTTGTCGGCATAGGCCTTGATGATCTTCCGGGGAACGCGGTCGGGCAGCACCTCGAAAGGTATGCCGTGACGGCGGGCGTAGGCGACGGCTTCGTCCAGATCGTTGAACAGGAGCTTCACCTGGCCATTGGTGTCGGTCGAGGTCGTCCAGCCCATCAGGGGGTCGGGCGCCCGGGCTGAGGCCGGCGCGAACTCCAGTTCCCAGGCGTGGGTGTTCGCCTTGCCGGACTGCATGGCGCTCTTGGCCTGCCGGAAGATGCGCGCGATCATCGCCGATCCTTGTGCTCACAGTTGTTCGATGGTCGGGGCGGCAGGATTCGAACCTGCGACCCTCTGCTCCCAAAGCAGATGCGCTACCAGGCTGCGCCACGCCCCGCGAGGCATCGAACGTCCAGCAAGCTCTTGCCACGTGCGGCGCCGACTCGCAACGCGGCTCGCTTACGCGCCGCGCGGACGCATCAACTTGAACACGCCGCTGGCGCGGGCGATGTCGCGCTCATCCACCCGGGCGCGTCCCTCGACGAAGGCGATGTCGCGCGCCACCTTTGTCGCGCGCGCGTCGCCAAGCACCCAGTCTCCGGCCCGGCCCATGTCGAGAAAATTCACCGACAGCTGCATGGTGACGAGCCTGCCGCCGGCCGTGCGGGCGGCCGCGCCGGCGAGCAGCCCGTCCAGGAAGGCGGCGATCATGCCGCCGTGAACGATCCCAAAGCTGTTGCAATGGCGCGACAATGCAAAAAAGGCCTGTTCCACGCCCATGTCGCAGTCGCGATGAAAATACGGACCATTGTGGGTGGTGAACGGACCTCGACCGCCCGACGCGCGGAATCCGGCCGGTGGTTCTGGAACGGCGTCGCCTTGCGTCAACGATGGATACGCCGCTCGCGAACCACATCGCCGGGCTCCGCGCCGATTTCGGCGGCGCGGCCACCCGCCAGCTCGACGACCACCAAGGCGTCGCCGCCCGACGGAATCGGCGTTTGCGACATCGGCGCCGCATCGCGCGCAATGGAGACGATGCGCCCGTCGGCGCCGACGAACAGCATGTCGAGCGGAATGAGCGTGTTCTTCATCCAGAAGGCGACAGGCTGAGCGGTCTTGAAATCGAACAGCATGCCGCGATCGCGCGCCAGCGATTTGCGATACATCAGCCCCTGTTCGCGCGTCTGGGGCGTATCGGCGATCTCGACGTTGAAATGATAAGCGCCCCGCGCGGTGACGACATCGAGAGGTTCCACGCGAAGCGCCTGGGCCGAGGCGCCGGCGGCGGAAGCAAAGCAGGCCAGGGCCAGCGCCATGGTTACGGCTCCGCGAACCGCGCGAACTGAAATCGTCAAATTCATGCTCCGGCGATGCTCTCGCGGGCCTTACAACTAGCCCACTTCGATCTCGGCCACGACGAGACCCTTCGGCCCTTCCGCGAACCGCACGTTCACGTCTTCCCCCGGCTGCAGATCCTCGAGGCCGCTGCGACGCAGGGTTTCGATGTGCACGAAGATATCACCTGGAGAGGCTTCCCGCACCACGAAACCGTAGCCCTTCGCCCGGTTGAACCATTTGACCTTGGCGCGCTCGAATGGGCCGGACGAAGGATTTGCCGACCGCGAGGGGCCGGGCGACGCGAACCGCGGGCCGCGGTCGCGGGGAGAGTCCGTTCTTTGCCCGCCCATGGGCGGGCGGCGTCCATCGCCGCGGTCCCGGCGCGCAAATTCGCCGCCCTCGACGCCTTGCGCCCGACGCGGCCGGTCCTCCCGCGGCGCCGGGGCGGCGCCTTCATCGAGCTGGTGAATTTCCGATACCTGCCAGCCCTTCGGGCGCTTGACGACGTCGCAGACGATCGCCGCCCCCTCACCCGCGACTTCGCGCCCGGCGCTGCGCAGCGAGGTCACGTGGATGAGGACATCCTTGAGACCTGTCTGACGCGAGTCATCGGGCACGATGAAACCATAGCCCTTGCCGGCGTCGAACCATTTGACGCGCCCGCTGATCCGCACGCGCTCTTCGGGCGAATCATACTCCTCCAAATCAAAATTAGGCATCGGCCCCTCAGCCCGGTGCTCGACCCAAATTTGGCCGAGACTGCTTATGCCGCCACTGTCATCAATAATACCGACGCCGTCAATAATCACGGCGCACAATCGATTGGCGAGTTGTGGCAGGCCCTAGGGGAGTCGAACCCCTCTTCCCAGATTGAAAATCTGATGTCCTAACCGATAGACGAAGGGCCCGGGGGACGCGAGAGCCGCCGGATATATCCGCCCGCCCCACGCCACGCAAGCGCGCGACATGTTTGGGCGCTTCTCAGACGTCAGATTTGGCGAGGATCAGCGATATCCTCAATTTCGATCTCGGTCTTTTCGCGTCCGTTCCAGGCGCTGGTCTTCAGCTTGCCGACGACATGAATGGAGCCCCCACCCGCCATCAGGCGCCGTCCCATAGCGCTGTCCGCGGCCCGCCAGGCCACCGCTCCGAGCTTCGCGCCCGCGCCATCCACCAGGGAGCAGCGGATGTGGCCGCCGCGCAGAGGCATGACGTGTTCCGGCCTGACGTTGGCCAGCGCGAAACATGGCTCGGGGTTGCCCGGCCCGTGTGGGGCGAGCACCTGGAACGCTTGCAGAGTGGCGCGCGCGCCCTGGCCGGGCGCGATCAGCGCGTCGACCTCGACGACATCGGCCGCCGCGGCGCCGACGACCTCCTCGGCCAGATAGGCGCAAAGGAACTCTCGGAACTCCGGGGTCGCCGAGGGTCTGAGCGTGAGGCCCGCCGCCATGGCGTGCCCGCCGCCGCTGAGAAGCAACCCCTCGTCGTAGGCGGCCTGGACCGCGCGGCCGAGGTTCACGCCCGGTTGCGAGCGACCTGAGCCCCGTCCGACATCCGCCGCGCGATCCAAACCGATGACGACGACAGGCTTGCGGTACAGCTCGCGCAGCCGGCTGGCGACGATGCCGATCACGCCGGGGTGCCAATCCTCCCGGGCGACGACGATCGCCGGCGCGGCGGGATCGAGGTTGGCGTCCCTGTCGATCGCCATGGCCGCAGCGTCGATCATGCCGCGCTCGACCTCTTTTCTCTGCGCGTTGAGCGCGTCCAGCCGCCCGGCCAGCTCGGCGGCCTCTTCGGGATCATCGGTGGAGAGCAGACGCGCGCCGAGGTCGGCGCGGCCGACCCGACCCCCGGCGTTGATTCGCGGGCCCAGGATGAAACCCGCCTCGAAAACCCCCGGGTCATCGAGCGCGGCGCCGGCAACGGCCATCAGCGCCCGCATGCCCGGATTTGGCCACGCGGACATCACTTTCAAACCCTGCGTAACCAGAGCGCGATTGAAGCCCACCAGCTGGGTGACGTCGCATATCGCCCCCAGCGCGACCAGATCGAGCCACTGGCGCAGGTCCGGTTCCGTCCTTGACGTGAACAGACCCCGCGCGCGGGCCTCGCGGTTGAGTGCGGCCAGCAGGACGAAGGTCACTCCGGCCGCGGCCAACACCCCCTGTCCGGAGCCGCAGTCGGCTCTGTTGGGGTTGACCAGGGCGATCGGTCCAGCAGGCCTGCCGCGCATCAGGTGATGATCGACCACAACGACCGTCAGACCCAGGCCGTCCGCGGCCGCCAGCGCGTCATGCGCCGCCGCACCGCAGTCGACCGTGATCACGACCTCCGCGCCGCCCGCCTCGAGGCGGGCGAAGGCGGCGGGACTGGGCCCGTAGCCTTCGGCGATGCGATCGGGGACGTAGATCTGCAGTTCCTTGCCCATGTGTCTGAACCAGCGCACGAGTTGCGCGGCGCTCGACGCCCCGTCGACGTCATAGTCGGCGAAGACCACGATGGTCCGGTCGGCTTCCAGCGCGTCGACGAGCGTGACGGCCGCCACATCCATGTCGGCGAAGGACGACGGATCGGGAAACAATTGGCGCAGAGTCGGTCGCAGAAAAGTCTCGACGCCATCTTCCGCGGCGCCCCTGGCCACCAGGGCCCTGGCGAGCGGCTCGGTTAGGGCGAACCGCGCTTGCACCGAGCGCGTCACTGCCGGGTCGGCGTAACGCTCGCGCCAGCGGCGCCCCGAAAAAGAACGCGTGACGCCCAGGAAGTCCTCCGAGGCTCGGTCGCCTGGGTTCAAAGGCGTCGCTTCATGCGCACTTCGCGCGTGGTCGAGGTGGACGAGTCCATTACCAGGGTGTGGGTGTGGACGAACCCATCGGCGACCTTGACGCCATCCAGCAGGGCTCCGGTCGTGACCCCGGTGGCGACAAAAATCGCGTCGGCCCGCACCATTTCGTGGAGATCATACTTCTTGTCGAAATCCTCGATGCCCTGGCTCTTGGCCCGCGCGCGCTCGTCGGGGTTTCTGAACACCAGACGCCCCTGAAACTGTCCGCCGACGCACTTGAGGGCGGCGCAGGCCAGAACGCCCTCGGGCGCGCCCCCCTGCCCGATATAAAGGTCCACGCCGGTGCTCTTGTCCGCGGTGTTCATCACCCCGGCCACGTCGCCGTCGGTGATCAGATAGATCCGCGCGCCAACCTCCCGCAGCCCCGCTATGATGTCGCCGTGACGGACCCTGTCGAGCACGCAGACTGTGACGTCGGAGGGCGCCACGCCCTTGGCCTTGGCCAGGGCCCGCACGTTGTCCGCGGGGCTGCGATCCAGGTCGATCACGCCGGCCGGGTAACCGGGTCCGCAGGCGATCTTGTCCATGTAGGTGTCAGGCGCGTGCAGCATGGTCCCGGCGGGCGCCCAGGCCATCACGGCCAGAGCGTTGGCCATGGCTTTGGCCGTCAAGGTCGTGCCTTCCAGAGGGTCGAGGGCGATGTCGATGCGCGGCCCATCGCCTCGTCCCACCTTTTCCCCGATATAGAGCATGGGCGCCTCGTCCCGCTCGCCCTCCCCGATCACGATCTCTCCGTCGATCGCCAGCGCGTTCAATGCGGTCCGCATCGCGTCGACGGCCGCCTGATCGGCCGCCTTTTCGTCGCCGCGTCCAGCCAGCGCCCAGGCCGCGATCGCGGCCTCCTCCGCGACATGCACCGCCTCCATTACGAGCGTGCGATCCAAGCTTCCCCACGTCATTATCGGCTCTCCAAAAAATCTCGTCCGTTCATAGCGGTCGTCTCAAATACGCGCGATCCGGATCAGGCGCGGCGCCTCCAGAAGACTGGGCAAGGCGGCCATCCGACGGAACGCTTCGCTTAACACAGATTCGCGCGCCAGATGGGTGGTCAAGACGATCGGCACGCCTTGGACATCCGCGATCGGCTTCTGCAGAAAGCTGTCGATCGACACCCCGGCGTCGGCGAGCGTTTCGGTGATCGAGGCGATCACGCCCGGCTGATCGCGCACCAGCAATCGGATGAAGGCGCGGCTCAGCGACTGCGTGCCATCGACAGGCGGATAGGATCGCAGGGCCGGCGCGGGCGCCTGGAACACAGGACGCCGCGCGCCGGTCATGACGTCGGCGACGTCGGCGGCGACCGCCGCCGCGGTCGGCCCCGCCCCGGCGCCTGGTCCCTGGACAATGATCCGGCCGATGCGCTCTCCCTCGATGAACAGCGCGTTCAGCACGCCATCGACCCGGGCCAGGGGGTGGTCCAACGGCGTCAGCGCGGGATGCACGCGCACCGACACGCCCGCATCCGACCGCGCCGCCGAGGCAATCAGCTTGATGCGATATCCCAAGTCCTTGGCAAGGCGGATGTCGAGAGGTTCGATCGCCTGGAGACCCTCGATCTCGGCTGAAGCAAACGTCGGCGCGCAGCCAAACGCCAGCGCGGCCAGGATGGTGATCTTGTGGCCGGCGTCAAACCCTCCCACGTCCATCGTGGGATCGGCTTCGGCGTAGCCAAGCCTTTGAGCCTCGGCCAGCACCTGATCGAAGGCGGCGCCCGTCGCCTCCATTTCGCTGAGAATATAGTTGCAGGTGCCGTTCAGGATTCCGGCGACGACGTCGATCTGGTCGCCAACCATGGCCTCGCGCAGCATCTTGACGACAGGCGTTCCGCCCATGACCGCCGCCTCGAACAACAGGGGCGCGTCATTCGCCTCGGCCAGCGCCGCGAGCCTGGCGCCGTGACAGGCGATCAACGCCTTGTTGGCGGTGACCACCGGCTTGCCGATCGAGAGCGCGGCCTCCACCGCCCGACGGGCCGGCCCCTCGGCGCCGCCGATCAATTCGACGAAAATGTCGTTCGAGGGCGATAGCGCCAGGTCGACGGCGTCGTCGAACCACGCCAGATCCGATAGCGCCGGCCGACGGGTCCGGGCGCAAACGCCCGTGACGGTGACAGCCCCACCCGCTGGCGCGAAGTTCGGCCGCTCAGCGAGGAGCCCGACAAGGCCCGCCCCAACGGTGCCCAGGCCGGCCACGCCGATGCGCCATTCCCTGCGGGTCATGAATGCAATTTCCTCAGCCCGCCGGCGCCAGGTCATGCACGCGACTTAAGATCTGGCCGGACTGTTCCAGAAACCGCTTCACATTGCGCGCTGCCTGGCGAATGCGGTGCTCGTTCTCGACCAGGCCGATCCTCACGAACCCCTCGCCGGACTCGCCGAAAGCGACGCCCGGAGAGACGGCCACACCCGCCTCCTCGATCAAAAGCTTCGAGAAAAGCATCGAGCCGGAGTCCTGAAACGCCGGCGGGATCGGCGCCCAGGCGAACATTGAGGCGGGCGGCGAGGGTATGTCCCAACCGGCCCTCTTCATCGCCTCGACGAGCACGTCTCGCCGCGACTTGTAGGTCGCGCGGATCTCGTCGACACAGTCCTGCGGCCCGTTGAGCGCGGCGGCCGCAGCCACTTGAATGGGCGTGAAGGCCCCGTAGTCGAGATAGGATTTCACGCGGGCCAGGGCCGCACAGATCCGGGCGTTGCCCACCACCATGCCCACGCGCCAGCCGGCCATCGCGTAGGTCTTGGAAAGCGAGTTCACCTCGACGGCGATATCGCGGGCGCCGTCGACCTGCAGGATCGATGGAGGCGGATTGTCATCGAAGTAGATTTCCGAATAGGCGACGTCGGACAACACCAGCATGTCATGTTTCTTGGCCAGAGCCACGACATCCTTGTAGAAATCCAGGCCGACCCACTGCGCGGTGGGGTTCGAGGGATAGCTTACGATCAGCACGCTGGCCGGGGGCGCGGAATGCCGCACCGCGCGGCTCACCCCGGACAGATAGTCTTCCGGAGACAGGGCCGGCACGTGGCGGATGACCCCGCCGGCCATAATGAAGCCGTAGGCATGGATCGGATAGGCGGGATTGGGGCAGATGATGACATCGCCCGGCGCGGTCAACGCCTGGGCGAGATTGGCGAATCCCTCCTTGGAGCCGAGGGTCGCGATCACTTCGGTATCGGGATTGAGCGACACGCCGAACCGGCGAGCATAGTACCCCGCCATCGCGCGGCGCAGGCCCACGATGCCTTTCGACATCGAATAGCGTCCAGACTTCGGGTCCTGAACGGTCTCGACCAGCTTATCGACGATGTGTCTAGGCGTGGGCATATCCGGATTGCCCATGCCGAAATCGATGATGTCGACGCCCTCTCCGCGCAACCGCGCCTTGAGCCGATTGACCTCTTCAAAAACGTAGGGCGGTAACCGCTTGATGCGGTGAAATTCCGGATTCATCGGGTTTTTTGTCGTTCAGCGGGGGCCGGGCGGGCGGGCCTGCTCGCGAGCCTGGTTGATGAAGGCCTCGGTCTGTTGAGGGTCGGTCGATGCCATCGGCGGCGGGGGGGCGGCCTGAGCGCGCGCGGCGCCGGCGAAGCCGTCGGTATCGTCGAGCGAGAAGGTTGCCGGCGCCGACTGGGCGGCCAGGCGCATCCCGGCCAGGCGGATCGCCACGACGGCCTGCCTGAAGGCCTTGCCCGTCCTGACGTCGCCCGGGCGGGTGGGGATCTGGCAGAACGTCGGGAATCGGCCGACGCCGAGTGACTTACCTGCGATATCCTCGGGCAACGGTGATGAGGCGCCTGGCGCCGCGGCCGCCATGGCGCGGGGCGTGCCGAGGATCACCAAGCCGACCATCGCCGTCGAGGCGAGAGTCATTGAAAAAGTGGGTGCGAGGCGTTTCATTGGGGTTAAGGTCATAGGCCAAGGCGGGCCTCAGCGGAAGGCCGGGCCGCGCGGCTCCTGGAGAACACGATGACGAAGGCCGATGGGACGGCGACCAAGCGACCACAGCGGCGTAAACCGGCGAGCCAGGCTGAGACGCAACCCGTCGCGCCGGTGGCCAGTCAGGCGGCGCCCCAGCGCGCGCGCGCGCGGCAGCAAAATGTCAAGGAAGCGGCGTCGTCGGCGGGCAAGGCGGACGCCCCGGCGGTGACCTCGCTCAACTTCCTTTCGGACGAGCAGCGCGCCGGCCTCGAGAAGCTTTCGATCAATCTTGCGCGCGCCGCGGTGGCCGCACAGGGAGTCATCGCGGAGGCGGCCCTGCGACAGGCGGATCGCCCTTCGGCCCTGAGTTCCGATCCATTTCACGTCGGCCCAGCGCTTGGCGAGGTCATGGGCCGGCTGGCCGGCCAGCCCGACCAGCTGCTGCGCGCGCAAGCGTCGCTCTTTGGCCGCTACATGGAATTGTGGCGCTCGACGGCGATGCGCGCCGCCGGTGATTCGCACGCGCCGGTGGCGACTCCCGCCAAGGGAGACAAGCGATTTGCCGATCCGGAGTGGTCGGAAAATCCTCTCTTCGATGCGATCAAGCAGTCGTATCTGATCACCTCCGATTGGCTGAACACCTTGATCAGCGGCGTAGACGGCGTCGATCCGCTGGCCAAGCGGCGCGTGGAATTCTTCACCCGGATGCTTACCGACGCCTTCTCCCCGTCGAACTTCCTGCTGACCAACCCCGCGGCGTTGCGCGAAGCCATGACGAGCCACGGCGAGAGCATCGCGCGCGGGATCGAGAACTTCGCCGCCGACATCGAGCGCGGCGGCGGCCAACTGGCCATAAGTCAGACGGACTTCGAGCAGTTCAAGGTCGGCGAGAACGTTGCCACGGCGCCTGGAAAGGTCGTGTTCCAAAACGACATCATCCAATTGCTGCAGTTTGCGCCGTCGACGGAAACGGTTTGCGAGACACCGCTGCTGATCTTCCCGCCCTGGATCAACAAGTTCTACATCATGGATCTGAGGCCCGAGAATTCCATGATCCGCTGGCTGACGGCGCAGGGACTGACCGTGTTCGTGACCTCGTGGGTAAACCCCGACGTCGACCTGGCCTCGAAGACCATTGAGGACTACCTCAACGAAGGAATCTACGCCGCCATCGACGCGGTCCAGCATCAGACCGGGGCCAAGACAGTCAACACGGTCGGGTACTGTATCGGCGGCACACTGCTTTCGTGCGCGCTCGCGCACATGGCCGCGCGAGGCGACAAGCGCGTGTCTTCCGCGACCTTCTTCGCGGCCCAGCAGGACTTCTCAGAAGCTGGAGACCTGCTGATATTCGCCAACGACGGCTGGCTGGAGGAGCTCGAGGCGCGCATGGACGCGGGCGGGGGGGTGCTGGCCGGGCAGACCATGGCCGACACGTTCAACGCCTTGCGCGCCAACGACCTGATCTGGTCCTTCTTCGTCAGCAACTATCTGATGGGCAAGGAGCCCAAGCCGTTCGACCTGCTGTTCTGGAACTCCGACCAGACCCGCATGCCCAAGACGCTGCACCTGTTCTATTTGAGAAATTTCTATCGGGACAACGCCCTGGCGAAAGGCGTCCTGGAGTTGGCCGGCCAGCCCCTGGATCTTTCGAAGGTAAAGACGCCGATCTACGTCCAGTCCTCTAAGGAGGATCACATCGCGCCGGCGCGTTCGGTGTACAAGGGCGCACGGCTTTTTGGCGGCCCCGTTCAGTTCACTATGGCGGGGTCGGGACATATCGCCGGCGTTATCAACGCCCCCGCCGCCAACAAGTACCAGCATTGGACCAACGATACGCTGCCCGCGACCCTCGAGGAATGGGTGGCGGGCGCCGTGGAGCATCCGGGCTCCTGGTGGCCGCATTGGGCCACATGGCTGAAGGCGAAGTCCGGCAAGCAGGTCCCCGCGCGCGATCCGGCGAGCGGTCCCCTGCCCGCGATCGAGAACGCGCCGGGAAGCTTCGTGAAGGTGCGCTCGTAAGGCGGGTCGAAGCGCCCTAGACGGGCAGAAATTTCAATGCGACGCCGTTGTTGCAATAGCGCAGGCCGGTTGGCTTGGGGCCGTCGTCGAAGACGTGGCCCTGGTGGCCCAGGCAGCGGGCGCAATGATATTCCGTGCGTTCCATGAAGAGGGCGTGGTCGGATTTTTTCGCGAGCGACCCGGCGATGCTGGTGAAGAAGCTCGGCCAACCGGTTCCGGAATCGAACTTCCATTGCGACTTGAACAGCGGGAGGCCACATCCGAGGCAGGCGAACACGCCCCTGCGGTGCTCATTGTTCAACGGACTGGTGAACGGCGTTTCGGTGCCTTCGCGCCGCAACACCTCGAAAGACGCTGAAGGCAGGCGCTTGCGCCAGTCGGCGACGCTCAATGCGCGCCATGGCGAAGAGGTGTAAACGTCTTGCGCGGCCATGGCCGAGCCCGTCGATGCGAGGAGGGTGGCGGCCGCCAGGACTGATCGCCGTGTCGCGTGAGAAGGTGTGCTTGTCATGCTCGCTATTACGTTGCGCCATGCCGATCGGTGACGCCGGACAGATCACAGGTTCGTGATCACAGCCCCGCACCTTCAGGCAGGCCCAGCATCAGGTTCAGATTCTGCACGGCGGCGCCGGACGCTCCTTTGCCGAGATTATCCAATACGGCCACCAGCCGCGCCTGGCCAAGCGAGTCCGAGCCGAACACGTGCAGCCGCATCAGGTTCGTGCCGTTGAGCGTTTCGGGAGCAACCACCGTCATCGCTTCGGACGCCTCGGCGGAAGCCACCTCGACGAATGGCTCGTCCTGGTAGGCGTCCGCCAAGGCGGCGCGAATATCGTGCAGTCGGGGGGCCCGTGGGAGCGCAAACAGCGCCAGAGGCGCCTCGACGATCATTCCCTTGTAATAACGTCCCACCGCCGGGGAGAAGACCGGATTGTGCGCAAGTCCCGCATGCCGCCTCATTTCCGGCAGGTGCTTGTGCCCCATCGCAAGCGCATAAAGCCGAAAAGGGGCCGGCGCGTCGCCTGCCACGGCGTCATTTTCGAACTCGGCGACCATCGCCTTGCCACCTCCGGAGTATCCGGACACTCCTCCCAGCGTCATCGGCCAATCGGCCGGGATCAGACCCCGATCCACCAGCGGTTTGACGAGCGCGATGAAGCCGGTCGGCCAGCACCCGGGATTCGAAACGCGCTGCGCCGCCTCGATCGCACGCCTCTGACTGGGCGCCATCTCGGGAAATCCATAGGTCCAGCCATCCGCGGTCCTGTGCGCCGTCGAGGCGTCGATGACCCTGGTGCGCGGATTTTCGATCAGGCCGACGGCTTCTCGGGCCGCCTCGTCAGGCAGGCAAAGAATGACCACATCGGCGGCGTTGAGATGATCGCGCCGCGCCGCGGGATCCTTGCGCAGCGCACGGTCAATAGCGACAAGTTGAAGGTCGCGGCGCGCTTCGAGGCGTTGCCTGATCTGCAGGCCGGTGGTGCCGGCCTCGCCATCGATGAATATTCTCGCGACCATGGTCGCCTCCAAGCATAAAAAAGGGCGCTTCGGCCGAACCGAAGCGCCCCATCGCGAACCCGTTTGACGTGGATGCGTCAGCGCTTCGAGAACTGGAAGCTGCGGCGGGCCTTGGCCTTGCCATACTTCTTGCGTTCGACGACACGGCTGTCGCGGGTGAGGAAGCCGTGCGGCTTGAGAACACCGCGCAAGCCTGGTTCGTAATAGGTCAACGCCTTTGAGATGCCGTGGCGCACGGCGCCGGCCTGACCCGACAGACCGGAGCCTTCGACCGTGGCGACCACGTCGAACTGGCCAAGCCGATCGGCGATCTGCAGCGGCTGGGCGATCATCATGCGCAGAACCGGCCGTGCGAAATACACGCTCTGGTCGCGGTCGTTGATGGTGATCTGGCCCTTGCCCGGCTTGATCCACACCCGGGCGACGGCGTTCTTGCGCTTGCCGGTCGCGTAGGCGCGGCCCTGCTTGTCGATCTGCGGCTCCAGGGGCGTGTCGCTGGCGTCCGCGTTGGAAGAAAGGCTTCGCAGCGCCTCGAGTCCGTGTGTGTTGGTCATGTCAGGCCGTCCGGCGATTCTTGGGGTTCATGGAGACGAAATCGATCATCTCGGGGTTTTGCGCCTCGTGAGGATGGTCGGACGTCTTGTAGATCTTCAGGTGGGTCATCTGCTTGCGCGCCAAGGGGCTTTCCTTGGGCAGCATGCGCTCGACGGCCTTCTCGAGCACCCGCTCGGGGAAGCGACCGCCGAGGATCTTGCCGGCCGTCCGTTCCTTGATCCCGCCGGGATGGCCGGTGTGCCAGTAGTAGGTCTTCTGGTCGAGCTTGCGGCCCGTGAACTTGACCTTGTCGGCGTTGATGATCACGACGTGGTCGCCGCAATCGGCATGCGGCGTATAGTCGGCGCGGTGCTTTCCGCGCAGCCGCATGGCCACAAAGGTCGCCAAGCGGCCGACGATCGCGTTCTGCGCGTCGATCACAACCCACTTCTTCTCGATGTGGCCGGCTTTCAGATAGTCTGTTGTCTTGGTGAGCATCTTCGCAATCCATCAGGGCGGAGGCTTGAAAGCCCCACGCCGCATTGAGCGGGCGCAGGTACAGGCCAGGCATGCCAGTGTCAAGCAGAACGCGCCCCGAAACGGCGACAACCCGTTAAAACAACGCGTGTTTATCGATGCGGTATTCCGATACCGCCCCTTCGGGTTCGCCAGGCGAACGCCACCGCGGTCGCCAGGAGAACGGCCGCCGTGACCTGGTGCATCAGGGCCAGGGGCAGGCTGACGAGCGACAGCAGGACGCTGACGCCCAACAGCACCTGGACCAGCGCGACGACGCCGACCGCCAGTCCCAGCCTGCGGATCCCGGCGGCCGCTCGCCGCGAAAGGACCGCCGAGGCGCCGATGGCGACGGCGAGGGCGGCGATGGCGTAGGCCACGATGCGGTGATTGAACTGAACGGCGGACGCGCCATGCGCGAGGGTCGCCCACAGGCCGCCGCGCCAGTAGTCGGTGGGGATGACGGACCCAGCCATCATCGGCCAGTCATTGTCTATCAGTCCCGCCTGGTTGCCCGCGACCAAGGCGCCCAACAGGCACTGGCAGAAGACTCCGATGAGAAAGACGAGACTGACGCGCGTCCAACCGTCGCGTCGGCCCTTGCCCGCCTTCGGGCCGGCCCACGCCTCCAGCCCCGTCCAGATCAGAGCGGAAAACAGCAGCAACGCCAGGCACAGATGCGTCGCCAGCCGCTCGGGAGCGACCGAGATGCGCCGCTCGAGACCGCTCTGCACCATCCACCAACCCACGAGGCCCTGAAAGGCGCCCAGCAGGAAAAGGGCCACGCAGCGCCCGACCAGCCTGCGAGGCACGCGGCGCATGAGCATCAGCACGACGAACGGCGCGGCGAAGGCGAGGCCGAGAACGCGACCGAGCAGTCTGTGCCCCCACTCCCACCAGAAAATCGATTTGAACTGTTCGAGGCTCATCCCGTGATTGACGAGCTGGTACTGCGGAATCGCGCGGTAGAGCGCGAACGCGTGGTCCCAGGCCCGGGCCGAAAAGGGCGGCAAAGCCCCCGCCACGGGCTTCCATTCGGTGATCGACAGACCCGACCCGGTCAGACGCGTCGCGCCGCCCACCACGACCATGGCCAGAACCAGGGCCGCCACCGCGAAAAGCCAGACCGCCGTCGCACGCGAACGCTCTGGCGCCGCCCGCAATCCGCGGGCAGACGTTTCTCGAAACAGTACGCCAACTGATTGCAGGCGGTCAGTCATCTTTCCTTGCTCACGCCCGTAAACGGGGCGGATTGGTCGGAGCGACAGGATTTGAACCTGCGACCCCTTGACCCCCAGTCAAGTGCGCTACCAGGCTGCGCCACGCTCCGATGCAGGAAGAGCCGCCCTTATAGGCAGCGGTCCGGTCAGCGGCAATCGCAAAGTGGAGACGGGTCAACAGCATGCGAGCAGCGTGTCGAGCCGGGCCTTGGCGCGTTCAAGGCCCGCCAACGCCGCTTCCAGCGCAGGGGCCGGTCGCGCGAGATCGGGCATGGCCGGCGGGCTTGTCCCGTCGCCGACGGGCGCGGGCGGCCGCCTCCTGCCGCGATAGAGCGACTGGACCTCCGCGATCGACATGCCTTCATCATGCAGCAGACGCTTCAGCGCTTTGATGGCGGTGATGTCGCGCGGCCGATAAAAACGGCGCCCCCCCGCGCGTTTCATCGGCTTGATGAACGAAAATCGGGTTTCCCAAAAGCGCAACACATGTTGGGCGACTCCGACCTCCTCCGAAGCTTCCGAGATGGTTCGGAAGGCCTCGGGTCCCTTGGCCATGGCCCCCCCGCCTACTTGGCTAAAGCGCTGTCGATCCGCGCCTTGATCACCTGCGACGCGCGAAAGCCGATCACGCGTCGCGGCTCAATCGTCGCCGGCGCCCCGGTCTTGGGATTTCGTCCCATGCGTTCGCGTTTCGAGCGCACCTCGAAAACGCCGAAGCCCGAGAGTTTGACCGTCTCGCCGCGCTCCATGGCTTCGGTGACAATGTCCAGAGTACGCTCGACCAAGTCCGCGCAATCCTGACGCGTAAGCCCAACCTCGTCGTGGAGGGCCTCGGTCAGATGGGCCCGGGTCAAGGTTCGATCGTTCATGGGCTCGCCTCCGTTTGCGGCCTATTGAACGTGCACGGCTCTGATAAGCGTGTCAAGTCAACGGCTTGCGAAACCAGTGCGGTCGCGCGAGGGCGCGCTAGAGGCGGACGACCACCGCGCCCCAGGTCAAGCCACCGCCCATCGCTTCCAACAGCAAGAGCTGGCCGGGTTTGATTCTCCCGTCCTGGACGCCTTGCATCAACGCCAGAGGCGCCGACGCCGCGGAAGTGTTGGCGTGATGCCTCACCGTCGAGATCACACGGGTGTCGTCGATGCCCAGCCTCCTGGCGACGCCGTCGAGAATTCGCTGATTGGCCTGATGCGGAATGAACCAGTCCACTTCGGAAAGTTCGACGCCGGCGATCTCGGCAGCCTTGATCACCGCCTCGGCAATGTTGACGACCGCGTGGCGAAACACCTGATGGCCCTGCATCCGCAACTTGCCGACCGTTCCGGTCGTGGAGGGGCCGCCGTCGACATAAAGCAAATCCTGCTTGGTCCCATCCGCCCTCAGACAAAACCCCAGGATGCCACGATCGGAGGTCGTTCCAACCCCCAGGCCAGGCTCGAGCACCACGGCGCCTGCCCCGTCGCCGAACAGAACACAGGTCGTCCGATCCTCCCAGTCCATGAGTCGCGTCATAGTCTCGGCGCCGATCACCAGCGCGCACCGCGCCTGGCCTCCCTTCACCAGGCCATCGGCGATGGACAAGGCGTAGATAAAGCCCGAACAAACCGCCTGGATGTCGAAGGCGATACCGATCGGCGCGCTCAATTTTCGCTGCACCATGGTCGCCGTGGCGGGGAAGGTCAGATCAGGCGTGGTCGTCGCGACGATGATCAGGTCGATGTCCGCCGCCGTGCGACCGGCGGCGCGCAAGGCGTTCCTGGCCGCCTCGGTCGCGAGATCAGAGGTTGTCTCACCAGGCGCCGCGCGGCGCCTCGACTTAATACCGGTGCGCGCGTAGATCCACTCGTCGCTGGTGTCGACGACCTTGGCAAGGTCGTCGTTGGTGACGACCTCAGCCGGCAGGTAGCCGCCAACGCCGGTGATCACGCTTCGCTGGACAGAGCTCAAACCGCCCCCTCTCTGTTTGCGCCATGGCCGGCGACGGCCAGACGATTGAGATTTCGTTCGATCTCCGCGGAGAAATCGCTTTGCGCCAGATCGCCCGCCAGGCGCAGGGCGGTGGCGAATCCGCGCGCGTCGGCGCCGCCATGACTCTTTACCACAATGCCGTTGAGCCCCAGAAATGGGCCGCCGTTGATCCCGCTGGGATCGAGACGCCGCCTCATGCGCCCAAGCGCCCCCGTGGCGATCAGCGCGCCGAATTTTGCGCTCAGGCTGGAGGCGAAGGTGTTGCGCAATTCGTCGCGGAAAAATCGTGCGAGACCCTCCGCCGTCTTCAGCGCGACATTGCCGGTGAATCCATCGGTCACGACCACATCGACTGTGCCCTTGGCGATATCGTCGCCTTCGACAAATCCGCGATAATCGAAATCAAAGATCCCCTCCCGAAGCAGGCGATTGGCGCCCCGCACGTCGTCATGTCCCTTTTCGGTCTCGGTTCCTACATTGAGCAGGCCGACCGTGGGGCGGACCGAGCCATGGACGGCGCGATGATAGGCCGCGCCCATGACGGCGAAATCTCTCAGCCGCTCCGCGTCGCAAATCACATTGGCTCCAACATCCAAGACGGCCGAAACACCGCGCATCGTCGGCCAGTTGGCCACCAGCGCCGGTCGGTCGAGATCGCCCGTCATGCGCAGCAGCAGCCTCGAGATCGCCATCAGCGCCCCGGTGTTACCGGCCGAGACAGCGGCGCGCGCCTCTCCGGTCTTTACAGATTCCACGGCGTTCCACATCGATGTGCCTCTACCTCGCCGCATCGCATGCGCGGGCTTGGCGGCCATCGCGATGGTGGTTGGCGTATCACGGATTTCGCACAGCGCGGTGATCGCGTGCGACGAGCCGATCGCCGTGTTCAACGCCGCGGCGTCGCCGTGCAGCAGGAAGCGGACCGACCCAGGCGCGAAGAGCTTGGCCGCTTGCAGCACGCCGGGCGCGACGACTGTCGGGCCATGATCGCCTCCCATGGCGTCGACAGAAATCACCAACGGATCGGGCAATGCCGTGCTTTCAGAATTCCCAGGGCGCCGCGCCCGAACCGAGGGCGCGGACGATACAGCCGAAGACGCCGGATGCAAGCGGCGAGCGGCTATGGAGGCGAACTCCCAAGCCGGAAAGAGCTATTCGTCGCCTAAACGTCTTCCAGCAGCGCCACACCCGGAGCGATTTTCAACGCGCCCCTGGCGGCCGCGTCGAGCGCGTAACGCCCAGGAAGTCGTAGTTCGATCTCTCGACCGCCCGCAAAGGCCGCAACGAACGTTACTTGTCCGCCACCCGACGCCGCCGGCGAGAGACGCTTTTTCAGCGCCTCCAGCTCGGCCACGGCCGGGGAAATGTGGATCCTCAGACCGCTATCGGCCCGGCCGACCGCTTTGTCGAGTGTCAGAGCGTCGTCGCCAAAGAACCGCACCTCTCCATCACTGGCCTTCGCTCGCACCTTGATGACCACGGCTTGCCCGGGCTCGAGCCAATCGCGGCAGCGGCGCAACGTTTCGGGGGGAAAGAGAACTTCGTACTCGCCGGTCGGGTCCGAAAGCGTGACGAACGCGAACTTGCCGCTGCTGGCGTTCGCAGGGCTTCGCTCCTGGCGCCGGCGCACCATGCCGGCCATGCGAAAGGCTTCGGCCCCTCCTACAGCCGCGGTGAGGGCGTCGACATAAAGCGTGACGCGCTGCCGTCGCAGAACGCTGACCATATCGTCGAGTGGGTGGCCGCTCAGATAGAACCCCACGGCGGAAAGTTCCTCGTCCAGTTGTTGGATGGGATTCCACAGATCCACACGTGGTAGCCGGGGCCGCGCGGCCTCGACCTGACCGCCGAACAGGCTCTCCTGCGCCGAGGCCCGGTCGGCCGCCACGCTCTGAGCGTAGGCGATCAATGGGTCAGCCGCAGCCACGATCTGAGCCCGATTGGGGTGAAGGCTGTCGAAGGCGCCGGCCCTGGCCAAGCTCTCGAACGCCCGCTTGTTCACTTGCCGCGGGTCAATACGTTCGAGGAAATCGAAAAGATCTGCGAACCTGCCCCCGGCCTCGCGCACATCCACGACGTGGGTCATCGCCTGCTGGCCGACATTGCGCACCGCGCCAAGCGCGTAGAACACCTTGCCGTCACGCACGACAAAATCGGCTTCGGACAGATTGATGTCCGGCGGGGCCACCGCGACGCCCATGCGCTTGGCGTCCTGGTAGAAAACGGCCAGCTTGTCGGTATTGGAGATGTCGAGGCTCATCGAGGCGGCGGCGAACTCCACCGGCGCATTCGCCTTGAGCCAGGCGGTCTGATAGGCGATCAGCCCATAGGGCGCCGCGTGGCATTTGTTGAAGCCGTAGCCCGCGAATTTAGCCATCCGCTCGAACATCGCCTCGGCGTCGCCGACAGGGAGACCGCGCTCTCCGGCCCCCGCGAGGAAACGTGCGCGCTGCTGGTCCATCTCCTCCTTCTTCTTCTTGCCCATGGCGCGGCGAAGCAGGTCCGCCTCGCCAAGAGAGTACCCGGCCAGAATCTGCGCAATCTGCATAACCTGTTCCTGATACACGATGACGCCGTAGGTCTCTGTCAGGGCCGCTTCCAGGCCGGGAAGAATGGACATCGGCCGACGGCCCATCTTGCAGTCGACGTATTCGTCGATCGAATCCATCGGCCCTGGCCGATAGAGGGATATGAGCGCGGTGATCTCCTCCAGCGAGGAAGGACGCAGCTTGCGGAGCGTGTCGCGCATGCCCTGGCCTTCCATCTGGAACACCCCGACGGTCTGACCCGACGCGAGTAGGTCGTAGGATGCGGCATCGTCGAGCGGCAATGCGGCGAGGCTGACGCCCGCGCCACGTCGCTCGAGATGCTTCACCGCACGCTGGATGACCGTCAGGGTCTTGAGGCCAAGGAAGTCGAACTTCACCAGCCCGGCGCTCTCAACCCATTTCATGTTGAACTGCGTGGCGGGCAGCGAGGATCTTGGATCGCGATACAGCGGCGCCAGCTGGGTGAGCGGCCGGTCGGCGATCACCACGCCGGCGGCGTGGGTCGAAGCGTTTCGGTACAGTCCCTCCAGCTGCAGTGCGGTTTCCAATACCTGGGCGACGGCCGGATCGTCGGCGCGCGCGGCCTGCAGCCTCGGTTCCATGGCTATGGCCTGGGCCAGGCTCACCGGATTAGCCGGATTGTTCGGGATCATCTTGGCCAGGCGATCGACCTGACCTAAGGGAAGCTGCATCACCCGGCCGACATCGCGCAGGACGGCGCGCGCCTGCAGACTGCCGAAGGTGATGATCTGGGCGACTCGATCGACGCCGTACTTCTCCTGTACGTAGCCGATCACCTCCTCGCGGCGATCCTGGCAGAAGTCGATGTCGAAGTCGGGCATCGACACGCGCTCGGGATTGAGGAAACGCTCGAACAACAAGCCAAATCGCAGAGGGTCGATGCCCGTGATCAGCAACGACCAGGCTACCGCCGAACCCGCGCCCGACCCCCGCCCGGGCCCCACGGGGATATCGTGGGCGACAGCCCACTTCATGAAGTCAGACACGATCAGGAAATAGCCGGAAAATCCCATGCTCTGGATGACGCCGATTTCGCGCTCGAGGCGGGCCCAGTACGGCGCTTCGCCATCGGGCGGCGGCGCCGCATCCAGACGCGCGCGCAGCCCGGCGCGGGCCTGTTCCGCCAGTTCCTCGTCCTCGGAACGTCCTCCGATCGTGGGAAATCTGGGCAGGATCGGCGCGCGTTTCCTGACCATGAACGCGCAACGCCGCGCGATCTCCAGAGTGTTGTCGCACGCCTCCGGCAGATCCTCGAACAGCTGGCGCATGGCCGACGCGCCTTTGAAGTAGTGCTCGGCGGTCACCCGTCGCCGATCCTCCTGATCGACGAATGCGCCGTCCGAGATGCAGAGCAATGCGTCGTGCGCCTGCCAGGACTGTGTCTTGGCGAAATAGACGTCGTTCGTCGCCACCAGAGGCGCTTCGTGTTCGTAGGCCCATGCCACCAGCCCTGGCTCGGCGGCGGCTTGGCTGGCAAGGCCATGGCGCTGCAGCTCGACATAGAAACGGTCGCCGAAAACGCGCCGCATCTCCTGGAGCGCCGCGACGCCCTCCCCTGGACGGCCCGCAACGAATAGCGGATCGACCGGTCCGTCGGGACCGCCCGAGAGGAGAATAAGACCCTCGGAATGGGCGGTCACATTTGTCCAGGTGACGTGCGGCGCATCGTTCGCCTCAACTTCCAGGAAGGCGTCTGACGAGAGCTGGCTGAGGTTCTGATATCCAGCTTCGTCCTGGGCCAGCAGCACGATCGTCGGCACGCGGGCCCATCGCTCCGGAGGCCCCTCCCCGATGCCCGTCACCGGTAGCGCGCATCCGACGATCGGCTGCACCCCGGACTCCTTGGTGGTGACAGAAAATTCCAGAGCGCCAAAGAGATTGGTCCTGTCGGCCAGCGCCACCGCCGGCATGCCGGCGGCCGCGGAAAGCTTGCCGATGATGTCAGCCTTGATGGCGCCTTCCAGCAGGGAATACGCCGACCGCACCCGCAGATGGACGAAACCCTCCGCGTCGCTCGTCATGAAGAAATCCCCGTGGCCAGAACATCAGATCGACTCAGCCTGCGAACTGCGCAGCCTGACATACCATCCAAACGAAGCCGGCGACCGAAGCAAGCGCCAGCGACTCACGCGCGAACCGAAACATGGGGAAAGCCTCCAAACCCTCGTACCCGTTTTGTTCTTTCACGGTTTGTTCCCGGCGTCAACATGGGTTCAGGCCGGATCCGGCGCCAAGGGCCCGCGATGCGCCCTCAGCCCATCTGAACGACGCGACCGTCCTTCAACGCAAGAACGCGATCCATGTGGCGGGTCATGGCGAGATTGTGGGTTGCGATCAGGGCTGCGACGCCTGTTGAGCGGACAAGATCCTGAATGTTCTGGAACACGGCCTCCGATGTGGCGGGATCGAGGTTGCCGGTCGGCTCGTCGGCCAACAAGAGCCGAGGCGCGTTCACCAGCGCTCGGGCCACCGCGACACGCTGCTGCTCGCCGCCCGATAGTTCTGCCGGCTGGTGGTAAAGGCGGTCGGCAAGGCCCAGGTGATCGAGAAGGCCTTCGGCCCGCAGGCGGGCGGTACGGCGCGCGCTACCGGCGATCATCGCGGGAAGCGCGACATTGTCGAGCGCGCTGAGTTCCGGCAGCAAGTGATGGAACTGATAAACGAAACCAATACTCCCAAGGCGAATTGCGGTCCGCTCTCGGTCCGTCAACGCCCCGCAATCGCGGCCGTCGATGGTGATCGACCCAGCCGTCGGATGTTCGAGCAGACCGGCCGCGTGCAAAAGCGACGATTTACCTGACCCGGATGGGCCGACCAGACCCACGATCTCGCCGGCGTGAATCGACAGATCCACTCCTGTCAGGACGGGTACGGGTTTTTCGCCGGTCACGTAGGTTCGCGTCAGACCCGAAATCCGCAGCGCCGGTTCATTCATATCGCAGGGCCTCGACCGGATCGAGCCGGGAGGCGCGCGCCGCCGGCAGCAGCGTGAACAGGCAGGAGGCTCCGAACGCCCACACGAGCACCATCGCCACCTCGCCCCAGTCGATCTTGGCCGGCACATGGGCGAGGAAATAGACGTCGGCGTTGAAAACCTGGGCGCCCGTCAGCCATTCGACGAACGCCTGGATCGCTTCGATGTTGAGACAGAAAAGGATGCCGAACACCAAGCCCGCCAGGGTGCCCAGCAAGCCGATGGTGGCGCCGGCCATGAAGAAGATGCGCAGGATCGAACCCCTGCCCGCCCCTATGGTGCGTAAGATGGCGATGTCGCGCCCCTTGTTCTTCACCAGCATGATCAGTCCCGAAACAATGTTCATCGCGGCGAGCGCGACGATGAACAGGAAGATGAAGCGCATGACATTGCGCTCCACCTGCAGGGCCCCGAAATAGGCGCGGTTCTTTTCCGTCCAGTCGGACACTATGGCCCCAGGACCCGCCACCCGCGTCAACCACGGCTTCAGATCGGGCGCCTTGTCGGGATCGTCGAGTTTGACCTCGATGAAATCCACGGCCGCGTCGCGCCCAAAGAATAGCTGAGACTGGGCCAGCGGCATGTAGATGAACGATTGATCGTACTCGCTCATGCCCACCGAGAAGAGAGCGATCACCCTATAAGCCTTGCTGGTCGGGGACTCCCCGAATGCGGTCGCATTGCCGTTCGGCGAGATGAGGGTCAGCGTGTCGCCGACCCCGACGCCGAGACTCTCGGCCAGCTTGTCTCCAACCACGATACCGTCGCCGCCGTCGTCGCCTGTCCCAAATCCTGCCAGGGAGCCAGACTTCACGCCATCCACAATAATCCGGGTGGCCCGCAGGTCATCTGGAGAAACACCGCGCACGACAGCTCCGGCCGCAGCGCTAGGCCCCTGCGCGAGGGCCTGGGATTCGATGATGGGAATAGCCTGGGTCACGCCCTGGACGGCGCGTAACCGCGTGACCATCCTCGCCCGGTCTTCAGGGGCCATGGCGCCCCCGACCACGAACGCGTGCCCGTTGAATCCAAGAATCTTGGAGGTCAACTCCGTCCGAAACCCGTTCATGATCGACATCGTGATGATGAGGGCGCCGACCGCCAGGGCGATGGCGGTGAACGAAATGATCGAGATGAGCGCCACGCCACCGTGCCGGCGCTTGGTCAGTAGGTACCGCAACGCGATCGAACGCTCCCAGGCGCTGAACGGACCCGCGGGTTTCACTTTCCTGGCGCCCCTTTATGAGGAGTGAGGAAAAACGCAGAAGGCTTCACTCGCAGATCGCTCTCACCGCGGCGGCGAGGGGCAGAGTCTGGCGCTCGCCTGTTGCGCGGCGCTTGATCTCGACGACGCCATCGGCGAGCCCGCGGGGCCCGATGATCAGCTGCCAGGGCAGGCCGATCAGGTCCATCGTGGCGAACTTGCCGCCCGGGCGCTCGCTGGTATCGTCGAGCAAAGGCTCTTTGCCCGCCGAGCCCAGAGCCGCGTAGGCGCGCGCGCAAGCTTCGTCCACCTCAGCATCGCCCGGGCGCAGGTTCACGATGCCCACCCCGAACGGGGCCACCGCGTCGGGCCAGATTATGCCGGCCTCGTCGTGACTGGCCTCGATGATCGCCCCGACGAGACGCGACACGCCCACGCCATAACTTCCCATCTGCACCGCCGACTCGGCGCCGTCGGGCCCCTGGACATTGGCCTTCATCGGCTTGGAGTATTTGTCGCCGAAGAAAAAGGTTTGACCCACTTCGATGCCGCGCGCGGTCAATCGATGTTCCTCCGGGGTCTCACGCTCATAGCGCCCAGCGTCGTGAACATCCTCGGTGGCCGCATAAAGCCGCGTCCAATCGTCGAGAACCGGCGTCAGATCGGCGCCGTAGTCGATGTCCTCGCCCGGCGCCTTCAGGTCGAGCATGCGCCGGTCGAGAAACACCGCCGACTCGCCGGTCTGGGCGAGCACGATGAATTCGTGGCTGAGTTCGCCGCCGATCGGCCCGCTCTCGGCCTTCATCGGAATGGCTTTCAGACCCATGCGCGCAAAGCACCGCAGGTAGGCGACGAACATCTGATTGTAGGAAGCGCGCCCGGCCGTCTCGCTCAGATCGAACGAATAGGCGTCTTTCATCAGGAATTCGCGGCCCCGCATGACTCCGAAACGCGGGCGCTGTTCGTCTCGGAACTTCCATTGAATGTGATAAAGATTTTTTGGCAAGTCCTTGTAGGAATGGACGTAAGCGCGAAAGATTTCCGTGATCATCTCTTCGTTGGTCGGACCGTACAGCATTTCTCGTTCGTGCCGATCGGTGATGCGCAGCATCTCGGCCCCGTA
The DNA here is from genome assembly GCA_038206535.1 of Caulobacterales bacterium. Lineage (GTDB taxonomy): Bacteria > Pseudomonadota > Alphaproteobacteria > Caulobacterales > Caulobacteraceae > Acaudatibacter. The sequence goes on along the minus strand of JBBRAV010000020.1, from coordinate 43,802 downwards.
GTCGTCGTAGCGCCCGCTTTCACGCCACAAGTCCGCCAACTGCAGCGTCGGCATCAGCAGCTCGATCGCGCCCGCGCGATCCATTTCCTCGCGCACGATCTGCTCGACCCTTTTTAGGACGCGATGACCGAGCGGCAGCCACGCATAGATTCCGGCGGCTTCCTGGCGCAGCATGCCGGCTCGCAACATCAGGCGGTGCGAGGCGATCTGCGCCTCGGCGGGGGTCTGTTTTAGAACAGGCAGAAAATAGCGCGACAGGCGCATCGGTCATCCATCCCTGGCGGAGCAAGTCGGTGAGATAGCCTCGCCGGCGCCCGCTTGGCAACGCGGCAGTCGCCTATAGCGTGTGAGGGCCCGGAAAAGTCGGCAGCGAAATCCAGTGAAAATGGATCGTCAGCCAAAGGATCGTGAAAAGAATCGCCGACACCCATGTGGTGGTGATGAATTTGCGTTTGAGCTTGGGTTCGATCGGGGACGATGGATCGCCGCCTCCCGGCACCGGCACGCCCATTTCGGCGTGACTGCGCGTGCCCAGCGGCAAGATCGCGAGCAGCGCGGTCCACCAGATGGTCAGATAGACCGCGATGCAGGTGGCCAGGCTCATGTCAGTGACCAGACCCCGGTATGGCCATCAGTTCGACGAGCACGCCGCCCATATCTTTGGGATGAACAAAGATTACCGGCACACCGTGGGCCCCGATTCGCGGCTCACCTGTTCCGAGCACGGTGGCGCCTTTGGCGCGCATTTCGTCGCGCGCGGCGATGATATCGGCAACTTCGAAGCACACGTGGTGCTGGCCGCCCTTGGGATTCTTGACCAGGAAGCCGTGAATCGGCGAGTTGTCGCCGTAAGGCTCGATGAGCTCGATCTGGGCGTTGGGCAGGTTGACGAACGACACCCACACGCCTTGTTCAGGCAAGGGACGCTTTTCAGTGATGTCCGTGACGCCAAGGATGTCACGATAGAGCTTCCAGGACTCTTCGATCGAGGGGGTCGCGACGCCGACGTGGTTCAGTTTTCCGATCATGACGCTGACCTACCACTGTTGGTGAAACCCGAAAAGCGACCCTTAGACCCGCAGAACCGTCGTCTCCACGACTGGACGTCGTTTCCAGATGCGAAACGCTGCTTTCTTGACCGTCCGCGAAAGTGCGGCCTCGACGGCGTGATCGTCGTCGCGGTCGTCGGCCGAGAGGCGCTGGAGCCCGCCACGGGCTTCCTCCGCCAGATCGTCCATGGCCTCGGCGAGCGGATAGTCGGCATCCCCGGGCAGGCCCAGGGCGCGGACCGCCGGGCCGGAGACGATCTTGTTGCGGCCGTCGAGGACGACGCTGACGGTCAGCACGCCGTTGAACGCCGCATGGCGCCGCTCACGCAGAGCCTCGCCGTTTTCCGCGGTCACGACACCCGCGTCCACATAGAGCCGGCCGCTGGGGACCTCGTCGATGATCCCGGGCGCGCCGGGCGCCAGACGCACCATTTCGCCGTTGCGCGGCGCGATCGCGTGCAGGACCTGCAGATCCCTGGCGAGAGCGGCGTGTTCGAGCAGGTGGCGGCGTTCGCCATGGGTCGGCACGGCGATTGTCGGGCGCGCCCACTGATACATCTGCTTGAGTTCGTCGCGGCACGGATGGCCGGAAACGTGAATGCCTGGGTGATCGCGCTCGGTGTAGAGACGCACACCGCGGTCCGCGAGCTTGTTCTGCAGATTGCGAATCGGGATCTCGTTGCCGGGAATGATGCGGGATGAGAACACGCATGCGTCTCCCGCGCCCAGGCTCACGTAGGGATGGTTCCCCTCGGCGATGCGCGACAGCGCCGCGCGCGCTTCGCCCTGACTGCCTGTGCACAGATAGAGGATCTTCTCGGGTGGAAAATGGCGCGCTTCCGTATCGGGCACGAACGGGGCGATGTCGGCCAGCAGCCCTACCGAGCGGGCGGCCTGGGACATGCGGATCATCGACCGCCCGACCAGGCAGACACGGCGTCCCGCGCTCTCCGCCGCCCGAATGATGCTGTCCATGCGCGCGACGTTCGACGCGAAGCAGGCTGTCGCCACCCTGCCCTTCAGCTCGCCGATCAGCCGATGAAGCGTCTCGCGTACGTCGGCCTCGGAACCGGCTTCCCCGTCCACGAAAACGTTGGTGGAGTCGCAAACCATGGCCAGCACGCCCTCGTCGCCGAGCGCGCGGATGGCCCCCGCATCTGTCTCGGCGCCGGTAAGCGGATCTGGATCGATCTTCCAGTCGCCGGTGTGCAGGATCGTCCCAAGCGGGGTGCGGATCGCCACGCCATTGGGCTCGGGGATCGAGTGCGTCAGGGTGATCAGGGTCAGATCGAACGGGCCCAGCGTAATCTTGCCGCTGAGAGGCACTTCGGTAATCGAGACCTCGCCCAGCAGTCCCTTCTCCCGCAGTTTCTCACGCAACAGAAAGGCCGTGAAGGGCGTCGCGTAGAGGGGTGCTTTCAGCCGCGGCCAAAGCCACGCGACCGCGCCGATGTGATCCTCGTGCGCGTGGGTCAGGACGATGCCCAGGATATCGGCGGCATGTTCTTCGATGAACGTCGGGTCGGGCAGGATGATCTCGACGCCAGGCGTCGTCTGGTCACCGAAGGTGACGCCCAGATCGACGACGATCCATTTGCGCGCATGCGGCGGCCCGTATCCGTACAGATTGAAATTCATTCCGATTTCGTTCGACCCGCCTAGCGGCAGGAACACGAGTTCGTCGTTGGCGACTTTTTTCATCTGTCTCCGAAATGGGGGTTGCGGCGCACGATTTCCAGCATTCCAAGAATGGTCAGGTCATGGTCGAAATGATCGATCGCGGTCGTCGCGCCTTCGAACAGAGACGCCACCCCGCCGGTGCCGATCACGGTCAAGGGATCGGCGTATTCGGCTTTCATCCGCGAGATCAGCCCTTCGATCAGGGAGACATATCCCCAGAAAACGCCTGACTGCATCGCCTCGACGGTGTCCTTGCCGATCACGTGGGCAGGACGCTGGATACCTACTCGCGGCAGGCGCGCTGCGGCCGAGTGAAGCGCCTGCATCGACAGATTGATACCGGGCGCGATCGCGCCGCCCTCGAACGCGCCGTCGGCGGCGACGATATCGAACGTCGTGGCCGTCCCGGAATCGACGACCAGCAGCGCGCCGGCATAGGTGATATGCGCGCCGATCGCATTGACCAGCCGGTCGGCGCCGGCCTCGGACGGCTTCTGAATGCGGATTGCGATGCCAAGTTCGACATTTTCCCCGACGATCATCGGTTCGACGTTGAGATAGCGACGCGAGAGGTTTCGCAGGTTGAAGATCGACTGCGGAACGACGCTGGAGATGATGCAGCGCTCCAGGCTTTCCATCGACAGGCCCGCCATGGTCAGGAGCTGTGACAGCCAGACCGCATATTCATCGGCGGTGCGCGAGGCGTCCGTGGCCGCCCGCCATTGGGCGATCCAGTCGCCGTCGCTGTGGATGGCGAAGAGCGTGTTGGTATTGCCCTGTTCGATGGCCAGCAGCATCACGCGCTCCCGAAGAACACATCGCCCGCCGTGATCCGGCGAACCTGGCCGGCCGCGACGCGCAGGCGGAGCGCCCCGTCGCTGTCGATCCCTTCGGCGATACCCTCGACGGTCTCGTTGGGCAGGCGCGCCGTGCAGGTTTTGCCCAGGCCGTGCGCCCGCTTGGTCCATGCCTCGGCGATCGCCGGAAAACCGGCGCGACGCCAAAACAAACGCCAGCGTTCGAACGAGTCGGAGAGTGTCTCCAGAGCCTCCATCGGCGAGGGCGGGGGCGCGGTCATGTGCTCGCTGAAGGCCGTCGCCGGAAACATCGCATCGGACGGAGGGTGGGCCAGATTGACCCCAATGCCGATGGCCACCCAAAACCCGCCGCCGGTGCGTCCGCTGGATTCGATCAGGATGCCCGCCGTCTTGCGCCCGGCGATGAGCACGTCGTTGGGCCATTTCACACTGACGGAGGAGGCCGGCGCATATCGACTGGCCAGGTCGGCCACGGCCAAGGCGGCGATGAACGAGTGCTGCGCGATCTCGCCCGCCGACTGATCGGTGGTGAAGAAATATGTCGCGGCGAGATTCCCTTGCCCCGTCTCCCAATGGCGACCCCGACGCCCCCGGCCGGCGCTTTGGCGCAGGGCGGTGATCCACATCGGGCCCCGCTCTGCCGCGTCGCCTCGCCGCCTGGCTTCGGCGTTCGTGGAGTCGATCTCGTCGAACGCGACTATCGGGGCCTTGTCCACGGTCCTAATGGATCGTCAGCGCCGTCGCGGCGGCGCGGGTCCACGGATCGAGCGCCGCCAGGATGGCGAGGACCACCGGAAAGGCGATCAAGGCCATCACATAGGCGACCGCCCGCGACTCGATCGCCGGCGTATCGGTCGGACCAGCCGACGGATCGAGCCACATCATCTTGACCAGCTTGAGGTAATAGAAGGCCGCCACGACGCTGCCGACCAAGGCGAAAACGGCCACGATCCCGATGCCGGTCCCGGCGCCCCAGGCGGCGCGAAACACGTAGAACTTGCCCCAGAATTCGCCCAGCGGCGGCAGGCCGAGCGCCGACAGGGCAAACAGCGTCATGCACATGGTGGTCGCCGGACGTTCCTGCATCAGTCCGGCGAAATCATCCAGGGTCTCGAGCGGGCGACCATGACGGGTCAAACCGGACAGGCAGGCAAAGAACCCGGTCACGTCGACGATGTATAGCACCATGTACACCAGCATCGACTGCACGCCGACCACCCCGCCGGCCGCCAGACCGACGATCGCGTAGCCGATGGTGGCGATCGAAGAATAGGCCCAAAGGCGCTTCACATTGCTCTGAACCAGCCCGCCGAAGGCGCCGACGGCCACCGAGAACAGCGCCAGACCCACCAGAATCTGCTGCCACTGCCCGACCGATTCGCCAAAGCCCTGGCTGAGCAGGCGAGCCAGCAGCACCATGGCCGCCAGCTTGGGCGCGCCCGCGAAAAAGCCGACGACCGGCGTCGCGGCGCCTTCGTAGACGTCCGGCGTCCACATGTGGAATGGCGCGGCGGACACCTTGAAGGCGAAGCCGCACATCAGGAAGACCAGGCCCGCCATCACGCCGATGTTGTGATGGCCATGGAGGGCCGAGGCGATCACGTCGAAGTGGGTCGATCCGGCGAAGCCGTAGACCAGCGAAGCGCCATACAGCAGCAATCCGGACGAGAGGGCGCCGAGCACGAAATACTTCAGCGCCGCCTCGGAAGCCTTGGCGTCATCGCGCAGAAAGGCCGCCAGGATGTAGAGCGCCAACGATTGCAGTTCGATCGAGACGTAGAGCGAAATCAGATCGCCCGCCGACGCCATCATCCCCATGCCAAGCGCCGCGAGGACCACCAGCACCGGATATTCGAACTTGGCGGCCCCGCGCCGGCCGAACCAGCGATGACCAAGGGGAATGGCGATCGCGCTGGTCACGTAGATCACGACCTTGGCGAACACCGCGCCCGCATCGACGATCAAGCCGCCGGAGAACGTCCTTCCGAGCGGGCCGACCGCGGTGGCGACGGCGGCTGCGAGCAGGGCCGCGACGGCCGCGACTAGGAAGGCCAGGTCGGCCCGGCCGCGGAACGCGCCCCAGACCAGCAGCACGAGGGCCGAGCCGCCGAGAATAAGCTCCGGAAGCGCCAGCGAGACGATGGATTGCGAAGTCATGGCGCCCTCACCGTCCGGTGGCGGCGTGATAGGCGCCGACAAGATGCGTCACCGACGCGTCGGTGATGTTGAACACGACGCTGGGCTGCAGGCCCAACCACAGGGTCGCGATGATCAGCGGGACGAACAAAGCCAGTTCACGCCGGTTCAGGTCGGTGATCGCGGCCAGCGCCGGGTTGGTCAACTCTCCGAAGGTGACGTTTCGATAGACGTTCAGGGCATAGACCGCCGACAGGATCACCCCGGTCGCGGCGAGTATGGCGGGCCAGGTGGAGGTCCCGTAAGTACCGGTGAGGCTGAGGATTTCGCCGATGAAACCGCTGGTGCCTGGCAGTCCGACGTTGCCCATGGTGAACAGCATGAATACCGCCGCGTAGAACGGCATCCGGCTCGCCAGGCCACCATAGAAGGCGATCTCGCGGGTATGCATGCGATCGTAGATCACCCCGACGCACAGGAAGAGCGCGCCTGAGATCACCCCGTGGCTCAGCATCTGGAACAGAGCCCCCTGCTCTCCTTGAAGGTTTCCCGAGAAGATGCCGAGCGTGACGAAACCCATGTGCGCCACCGACGAATAGGCGATCAGCTTCTTGATGTCGGTCTGCCGGAACGCGACGAGCGAGGTGTAGATGATGGCGATGACCGACAATGCGAACACCAGAGGCATGAACTGCAGGCTGGCGACCGGGAACATCGGCAGCGAAAACCGCATGAAGCCATAGCCGCCCATCTTCAGCAGGATCCCGGCCAGGATCACCGATCCGGCGGTAGGCGCTTCGACGTGGGCGTCGGGAAGCCAGGTGTGGAAAGGCCACATCGGCATCTTCACGGCGAATGAGGCGAAGAACGCCAGCCACAGCCATGTCTGTACGCCCGGAGAGAACTTGTAGGCCAGCAGTGCGGGTATGCTCGAGGTGTGGGCGATCACCACCATGGAGAGGATCGCGGCCAGCATCAACACCGACCCGAGCAGCGTGTAGAGGAAGAACTTGAACGCTGCGTAGAGGCGGTTCTTGCCGCCCCAGATGCCGATGATCAGGAACATCGGCAGCAGCTGAAACTCGAAGTAAAGGTAGAAGACGATCAGGTCGAGCGCGCAGAAGACGCCCAGCACCATGCCTTCGAGCATCAGGAAGGCGACCATGTATTCGACCACCCGGTTGGTGATCGACTTCCAGCTTGCGACGATGCACAGCGGCATAAGGAACGCCGTCAACAGCACGAACAGAATCGAAATGCCGTCGACGCCCATCCGGTAATGGATGCCCGAAAACCAGTTCAGATCCTCGATGAACTGAAACCCGCTCTGGCGCGGATCGAACTGCGCCACCATCAGCACCGACAGCGCCAGCGTCGCAAGGGTGCTGGCCAGGGCGATCCAGCGCACCGCTTCGCCAACGCGGGCGTCGTCCGGCCGGGAAAAAGCCCGCAGCAGAATTATCCCGGCAACGCCGAGCAGCGGCGAGAGGACGGTTATGGAAAGTATGCCGTTCATCAGGAGAAGGCCCACAGAGCGTAGACGAGCAGGCCGGCGATGCCGAGCAGCATGACGAAGGCGTAGTGATAGACGTAGCCCGTCTGCGCCCGTCCGGTCAGCTTGCCGACCCTGTAGGACACCGCTGACACGCCGTCGGGTCCGAGGCCGTCGATGATCGCCTTGTCGCCGCCCTTCCAGAAAAGGTCGCCAAGGGCCTTGGCGGGGCGGACGAATATCAGGTCGTACAACTCATCGAAGTACCACTTGTTGTAGAGGAAGCTCCACAGCAGCCCCTTCTTCGCGGCGATGCGCGCGCCCATGCCCTCGTGGAGAATGTAGGCATACCAGGCTGCGACGAAGCCGAACGCGGTGACCGTCAAGGGCGCCCAGACCTCCCAGGCGGGCAGCGCCAGGGCCGAGAGCGCATGGTTTGTCGGCAAGGCGAGAATGGCGCCGCGCCAGAAATCGTGGCGATCTTCACCGACGAACAGCTCGACGAACGCCTTGCCGGCCGCGATCGCCCCGATCGAAAGCAACAGCAACGGAACCAGCATGACCCAAGGGCTTTCGTGCGGCCTCTGATGTGCGTGGGCGCCGTCCGAGTGAGCGCCGACGGCGGGTTCGCCGTGAGCGTCCTCGCTCGCGCCGGCGCCGTGGACGGGCTGACCCCATTTGGCATGGCCATGAAAAGTCATGAAGATGAGGCGCCAGGAATAGAAAGACGTCAGCCCCGCCGCGATCACGCTGATCACGAAGCCGAACGCGGCGGCGCCGTCGCCTTGCTTCGACACTGCGTAGGCGGCGTTGATGATGGCGTCCTTTGAATAGAACCCGGCGAAGCCGAGATCGAGGCCGGGAATGCCGACGCCGGTGATCGCCAGGGTGCCGATCAGCATGACCGCGTAGGTGATCGGCATCAGCTTCCAGATCGCGCCCATCTTACGCATGTCCTGCTCGTGGTGCATGCCCTCGATCACCGAACCCGCCGCGAGGAACAGCAGCGCCTTGAAGAAGGCGTGGGTGAACAGATGGAACATGGCGCCCTGATAGGCGCCCACGCCCGCGGCGATGAACATGTAGCCGAGCTGCGAGCAAGTCGAATAAGCGATCACCCGCTTGATGTCGTTCTGCGCCAGACCGACCGTCGCGGCGAACAGGGCGGTTGTCGCCCCGACGATCGTGACCACATCGCGCGCGACGGGCGCATACTCGAACATCGGCGAGAGCAGGCAGACCATGTAGACGCCGGCCGTGACCATGGTGGCGGCGTGGATAAGGGCCGAGACCGGTGTCGGACCCTCCATCGCGTCGGGCAGCCAGGTGTGCAGGAAGAACTGGGCCGATTTGCCCATCGCGCCGATGAACAGCAGGACGCAGGCGAGGTCGACCAGGGGCCAGCTGTGGCCGGCGAAGGTCCACGCCACGTGGGCGTGGCTGGCCACCATCGGGAAGATTTCGGCAAAGCGGATCGAGCCGAAGGCCCAGAAGACCGTCATGATCCCGAGCGCGAAGCCGAAGTCGCCCACCCGGTTGACGACGAACGCCTTGATCGCCGCGGCGCTGGCGGTCGGCTTCTTGAACCAGAATCCGATCAGCAGATAGCTGGCGAGACCGACGCCTTCCCAGCCGAAGAACAGCTGCATGAAATCCGACGCCGTGACCAGGGCCAGCATGGCGAAGGTGAAAAGGGAGAGGTAGGCGAAGAACCGCGGCTTGTCCGGGTCGTGCGCCATATAGCCCCAGCTGTAGAGGTGGACGAGCGACGAGACGCTGGTCACCACCACCAGCATGACCGCCGACAACGAGTCGATGCGCACCGACCAGTCGGACTGGAATTTTCCGACCTGAATGAACGGAGCGATTTCCACGGTGAAATGCTGTGGCCAGCCGCCCCAGATGACCTGGGAGAATGTCAGCCACGCCAGGACGCAGGCGAAGAACAGCAGGCCGGTGGTCACAACCATCGAAGGGACATCGCCGATCCGCCGGCCGAACAGGCCCGCCACGATCGCCCCAAGCAGGGGCGCGAAGACCAGGAGGGTGACGAGAAGCTGAGGCGTCATGCTGGCCGCTCAGCCCCGCATCACGGACGCGTCGTCCACGGCGATATCGCCGCGGTTGCGGAAGAAGGTGACGAGGATGGCCAGGCCCACCGCCGCTTCGGCCGCGGCCACCGTCAGAACGAAGAGTGCGAAGATCTGGCCGACCACATCATGCAGAAACACCGAAAACGAGACGAGATTGATGTTCACCGCCAACAGAATCAGCTCGATCGACATCAGGATGACGATGACATTCTTGCGATTCACAAAGATGCCGAGCACGCCGATGGTGAACAGGACCGCTGCCACCGCCAGATAGTGCAAAAGCCCGATGGTCATGGGTCGATTCCCGTGCCGGACTTGATGTCGACAAGTCGCATGCCCTTGGCAGGCGTGCGGCCCACCTGGGCGCCGACGTCCTGACGCTTGACGCCTTCGCGGTGTTTGAGGGTGAGCACGATCGCTCCGATCATCGCCACCAGCAGCACGAACCCGGCGGCCTGGAACAGGTAGATGTAGTCCGTGTAGAGCACCCGGCCGATCGCCTCGGCGTTGGTCACGCTCGCGCCGCCGCCTCGATGGTACTGCGGGCCATTCGACAAAGCCGTCGCCCCGCCGCTCACCACGCTGGCGGCCACCAAAGCCATCTCCACGGTAAGGACCGCCGCGACGATCCCGCCGATCGGCAGATATCGCGCGAACCCCTGCCGCAGGGCGACAAAGTCGACGTCGAGCATCATCACCACGAACAGGAACAGCACCGCGACCGCGCCCACATAGACGACCACCAGGATCATCGCCAGGAACTCGGCGCCCAGCAGTACGAACAGCCCGGCCGCCGAGAAGAAGGCGGTGATGAGAAACAGGACCGAGTGCACGGGATTGCGCGCGGAGATCACCGCCAAAGCGGCGAACACCGTAGTGAGGGCGAGCATCCAGAAGGCTATGGCCTGCAGGACCATCAGGGGTCTCGATCTCCGTCCTTACAGGGCCAGGTGGAAGGGGAATCGCGTCGCGATCAGGGTCCCGTTCAGGCGCGAGTGGTAGTTAGCGGAAGGGCGCATCGAGTTCCAGATTCTTCGCGATTTCGCGCTCCCAACGGTCGCCGTTCGCGAGCAGACGGTCCTTGTCGTAGTAAAGTTCTTCGCGCGTCTCGACGGCGAATTCGATGTTGGGGCCTTCCACAATGGCGTCCACCGGACATGCCTCCTGGCAAAGGCCGCAGTAGATGCATTTGACCATGTCGATGTCGTAGCGCGTGGTCCGGCGCGAACCGTCGTCTCGCGGTTCGGCTTCGATCGTTATGGCCTGGGCCGGACAGATGGCTTCACACAGCTTGCAGGCGATGCAGCGCTCCTCGCCGTTGGGATAGCGGCGCAGCGCATGTTCGCCTCTGAAGCGCGGCGATTGAGGGTTGCGCTCGTTGGGATAGAGCACGGTCGCCTTGGGACGGGCCATGACCTTCAGCCCCAGGGCGAAGGCCCCGGCGAAGTCCATCAGGGCGGCGCCCCTCAGGGCCTGGTTCAAACGCTGGAACATCGACATCTAACGCGCACCGCCATTCTTGCAGTCGTAGTCGGAGACCGTCCTGCCGTCGTGTTCGGCTTTAAGCTGCAGATGCCCGCCCTTGGCTTCGCATTGGTCGGTCGCCGCCTTGATGGAATCGTAGTTCGCGTCGCCGTCCGGCGCCCCATAGGACGCGCACGCGCTCAAGGCGACGGCCAGGCCCCCGAGAGTCAAGATCGACCTCATGCGCCGGATCCGAAGACGCGCCAGCCGGCCACCAGCGCGACGGCCACCAGCGACGCGGGGAGGAACACCTTCCAGCCCAGGCGCATCAATTGGTCGTAGCGGTAGCGTGGCACGATCGCCTTGATCATCGCGAAGATGAAAAAGAAGAAGAGGATCTTCAAAAACAACCACATGAATCCGAAGAAGCTGGCCGCGGTCGCAGGCCATGAGGCTGTGAACGGCGTCGGGAAGGGCGCCTGCCAGCCGCCGAAGAAGAGGATGCTGATCATCGCGCACATCAGGACGATGTTGGCGTACTCGGCGATCATGAACAGCAGGTAGGGCGTCGAAGAATACTCGACCTGATAACCCGCGACCAGTTCGGACTCAGCCTCGGGCAGGTCAAATGGCGGGCGGTTGGTCTCGGCGAGCGCCGAGATGAAAAAGATCACCGACATCGGGATCATCACCAGGGCGACGGGAAGCTGCCTCAGGCCCCCTCCCCCCAGGACGTTCCAGTTCCAGAACCCGCCGGCCTGCTTCTCGACGATGGTCTGCAGGTTTAGGGAGCCGGTCAGCAGGACGACGGTGATGATCACGAAGCCGATGGAGACTTCATAGCTGACCATCTGGGCGGTCGACCGCAGGCTGCCGAGGAACGGGTACTTCGAGTTCGACGCCCAACCGCCCATGATGATGCCGTAGACGCCCATCGACGACACGGCGAACAGGTAGAGGACGCCGACGTTGATATTGGCGACCACCCAACCAGGCGCCAGCGGCACCACCGCCCAGGCGCCGAACGACAGGATGAACATCACCAGCGGCGCGAGCATGAACACGAACTTGTCCGCGCCGGCGGGGATGACGATTTCCTTCAGCACGAACTTGAGGAAGTCGGCGAAGGATTGCAGCAGACCGAACGGGCCGACGACGTTCGGACCCTTGCGCATCATCACGCCGGCCCAGATCTTGCGGTCGGCCAGGAGCAGAAAAGCGAGGGATATCAGGATCCAGACGACAACGGCCAGGATCTGACCAACAGTCAGAAGGGTCCAGCCGATGGTCGAGCCCCAATCAATCGCGCCCATCCCCCTACTCCGCCGCGATCTTCGCGCCGGCCGCCAGACCGGCGCACTGCGCCATGGTCACGCTGGCGCGCGCTATCGGATTGGTGAGGTAGAAGTCCTTGATCGGATTCTGGAACGGCGCGGCGGACAGCGGCCCTTCCGCCCCGACGGCGTCGAAATCGAAATATGTCGCACTAGACCCTGGCGCATAATCTATCTGCCCAAAGGTCGGGTGATCGCCAAAAAGCCTTTCCCGCAGTTGGTCGAGCGTATCGTAAGGCAACGGCGCGCCGAGATATCCCGACAAGGCGCGAATGACGGCCCAGTCCTCGCGCGACTCGCCTTTGGGAAACACGGCGCGTTCGCCGCGCTGCACGCGCCCCTCGGTGTTGACGTAAAGGCCGTCCTTCTCCGTGTACGCGGCTCCTGGAAGAACGACATCCGCGCGATGCGCGCCCTTGTCGCCATGGGTTCCCAGATAGACCACGAAAGCGTCGGTCTTCGCGAACTCGACTTCGTCGACGCCCATCAAGAACAGCACGTCGAGCGCGCCGGCCGTCAGCATGGCCGACGCGTTCATCCCACCGTCCCTTGGCGTAAAGCCGAGATCCAGACCACCCACCCGCGCCGCGGCCGTATGCAGCACGTTCCAGCCGTTCCACCCGTCTTTGATCATGCCGAAGGTGGTCGCGAGCGCGCCCGCCGCCTTGAGAACCGCCGCCCCGTCAAGGCGCGTCAGGGCGCCTTGACCGATGATGATGGCCGGATGGCTCGCGCCATTGAGGATCTGGCCGAACGTGCCTTCGCCATTGACCAGCGCGGCCAGGGCAAAGGGACCGCTCCCGAGGTGTTCATAATCGTAGGTGAGATGGGCGGCCTCGCCGATCAGGCCGACCTTTGTCTTACCATTCAGCCACAACTTGCGAATACGCGCATTGAGCACCGAGGCCTCGAGGCGCGGATTTGTCCCGACCAGCAGGATGGCGTCGGCGCGTTCGAGGCCGGCGATCGTCGAGTTGAACAGCCAGCTTTCGCGCGGCCCCGCCCCAAGGGCGGTCCCGTCCGGCCGGCAATCGATGTTGCGGACGCCCACGCCTCGGAAAAGGTCGAGCGCGGCCTTCATCGACTCGGCGTCCTGCAGATCTCCGGCGATGACGCCCACCCGTTCCGCCGGCGCGACCTTGATCCTGGCGGCGACGGCCTGGAAGGCTTCTGTCCACGAACACGGACGCAGCCGGCCGTCGACGCGGATCATCGGGCGATCGAGGCGCTGACGCGAAAGCCCGTCACAGGCATAGCGTGTCTTGTCGCTGATCCATTCCTCGTTGATGTCGTCGTTGACCCGCGGCAGGACGCGAAGGACCGCAGGGCCGCGCGCGTCGATGCGGATCGCGCTGCCGAGCGCGTCCATCACGTCCACGCTTTGGGTCTTGGTCAGTTCCCACGGTCTGGCGTTGAAGGCGTAGGGCTTCGAGGTCAGCGCTCCTACCGGGCAAAGATCGATGACGTTGGCTGAAAGCTCGCTGCCGACCGCCTGGTCGAGATAGGTGGTGATCTCGACGTCCTCGCCGCGCGAGATCAGGCCGATGTCCGGCACGCCGGCGACCTCGGTGATAAACCGAACGCAACGCGTGCACTGGATACAGCGGGTCATCACCGTCTTGATCAGCGGACCCATGTATTTTTCTTCGACGGCCCGCTTGTTCTCGGCATAGCGGCTGCCGTCGCGGCCATAGCCCATCGACTGGTCCTGCAGATCGCACTCTCCGCCCTGGTCGCAGATCGGGCAATCGAGCGGATGATTGATCAGCAGAAACTCCATCACCCCCTTGCGCGCCTTCTCGACCATCGCCGAGTTGGTGATGATCTCCTGGCCGTCGGCGGCGGGGAGCGCGCAGGAGGCCTGCGGCTTCGGCGGCCCGGGTTTCACTTCCACCAGACACATGCGGCAGTTGCCGGCGATCGACAGGCGCTCATGATAGCAGAACCGGGGAATTTCTTCCCCGGCGAGTTCGGCGACCTGGAGAACGGTCATGCCGTTTTCGAACTCGATCGCGGTTCCGTTGACCTTGGCTGTCGGCATGACGCGGGCGATAGCCCCCTACTCGGCGGCGATCAAGGTCACGCCGGGGACGTTGGCGCGGCGGGAGCGATAGTCGGCGATCCGCTGTTCGATTTCCGGGCGAAAGTGCCGGAAGAGGCCTTGGATCGGCCAGGCGGCCGCATCGCCCAGGCCGCAGATCGTGTGGCCCTCCACTTGACTGGCGACGTCGAGCAACATGTCGATCTCCTTGGGCTCGGCCTCGCCGGTGACCATGCGCTCCATGATTCGCCACATCCACCCGGTGCCCTCACGGCAGGGCGTGCACTGGCCGCAACTCTCGTGCTTGTAGAAGTAGGACAGGCGGGCGATGGCGGCGACGATGTCGCAGTCCTTGTCCATGACGATCATCGCGGCCGTGCCGAGACCGGACTTGCGGGCGGCCAGGTCATCGAAATCCATCAACGCCTCTTCGGCCTCGTGAGCCGGAATGAGCCGCACCGACGAGCCGCCGGGGATCACCGCCTTCAGGTTGCCCCAGCCGCCGCGCACGCCGCCGAAATGCTCGTCGATCAGCTGCCGTATCGGGATCGACATCGCCTCCTCGACGACGCAGGGACGGTTGACGTGCCCAGACGCGCTCATCAGCTTGGTGCCGGTGTTCTTCGGGCGGCCGAAGCCGGCGAACCATTCGGCGCCGCGGCGCAGGATTTCCGGGACCACGGCGATCGATTCGACGTTGTTGACGGTGGTCGGGCAGCCGTAGACGCCCGAGCCGGCCGGGAACGGCGGCTTGAGGCGCGGCTGACCCTTCTTGCCTTCCAGACTCTCAAGCAGCGCCATTTCGTCGCCGCATATATAGGCCCCGCCGCCGTGCGTGACGCGGATGTCGCAGTCCCAGCCGTGAATGTTGTCCTTGCCGATCAGCCTCGCCTCGTTGGCCTCGGCGATCGCGATCTCCAGATGCTCGCGCTCCAGGACGTATTCGCCGCGGATATAGATGAAGCAGTCGTGGGCGCGCATGGCGCGGCAGGCGACAAGACAGCCCTCGATCAGGCGGTGGGGGTCGAAGCGAAGAATTTCGCGGTCCTTGCAGGTGCCCGGCTCCGATTCATCGGCGTTGACGACCAGATAGTGCGGCCGCTCGCTTTCCTGCTTGGGCATGAAGGTCCACTTCAGGCCGGTGGCGAAGCCGGCGCCGCCGCGCCCGCGCAGGCCCGAAGCCTTGACCTGGTCGCACAGCCAGTCCGGCCCCTGGGCGATCATGTCCGCCGTGGCGTTCCAGACCCCGCGCGCCTTCGCCCCCTCCAGGCGCCAGTCGTGCAGGCCATAGAGGTTGGTGAAGATGCGATCCTTGTCCTGCAGAATACCGACCATGCTCGCCTAACCGTTGGAGCCGCGCGGGCGGCGAAGGGATGAGAGCGCGAACAGCGCCCAGCCGAGGAGAATCACGCCAAGCCCGATCCAGATCCCCGCCGGCGGCAGCCGCCCACCGAACCGCGCGGCGATCATCGTCAGGGCGCCGACGAGACAGGCCAGGAGGCCGAGGGTGCGGAGAAGTCGAGGCGTGATCACGTCGCTTTTCTTCCCTCCCCTTTATGGAGAGGAACACACGGCGAAGCCGTCAGGGTGGGGCTCGCGCATGCAAAACCCGGAAAAAACACCTCGCGGAGAGAGCACCCCACCCTGGCCGCCGCGCGGCCTGTCCCTCCCCATAAAGGGGAGGGAGGAAGGCGGCTTTCAACACTCACGCCGCCACCAAATTCGGCAGTGTCAGCTTTTTAGCCCGTGAACCGTCGTACAAGGCCGGATCGGTGAGCGTCAGCGGCTCGCCCTCCGGCGCGCTTCCCTGGCGCGCGATCGCCGAGCCAGGTTCGGGGCGCCCGCCGGCGGCGAACGCGGTGATGATCGCGTCCAGGGCCGAAGGTGTGAGGTCTTCATAGTAGTAATCGTTGATCGCACACATCGGGGCGTTGGCGCACGCGCCCATGCACTCCACCTCCTCCCAAGAAAACTGGCCGTCGATCGAGCGGTGGTCCTTGTGGCCGACTCGCGCTTCGAGGACCTTCTTGAGCTCATTCGCCCCTCGCAGCATGCACGGCGTCGTTCCGCACAACTGGATATGAGCCGTAGTCCCAACCGGTTGCAGCTGGAACATGGTGTAAAAGGTGACGTTCTCCAGCACGCGGATGACCGGCACGCCCAGCAGGTCGGCGACGACACGAAGGGCCGGCTCGGGGACCCAGCCATCCTGTTTCTGCACCAGCCAGAGCAGCGGGATCACAGCAGACTGCTTGCGGCCTTCCGGGAACTTCGCCAGCCACCAGTGCGCCTTCTCCAGGGACTGCGGCGAGAAGGCGAACGACGCCGGTTGTTTCTTTGCGAGGCGCCGCACGCTCATCGGTCGATCTCTCCAAACACGATATCGAGCGAGCCCAGGATGGCGCTGACGTCGGCAAGCATGTGCCCGCGGTTCATCCAGTCCATGGCCGACAGGTGGGTGAAGCAAGCGGGGCGGATCTTGCAGCGGTACGGCTTGTTGGTGCCGTCGGCGACCAGGTAGACGCCGAACTCGCCCTTGGGAGCCTCGACGGCGGCGTAGACTTCACCCTCCGGGACGTGGAAGCCTTCGCTGTAGAGCTTGAAGTGGTGGATAAGCGCCTCCATCGAGCGCTTCATCTCTCCGCGTCTGGGAGGCGTCACCTTGTGATCGTCGGATAGCACCAGACCCGGTGTTTTCCGCAACAGCTCAATGCATTGGTGCATGATCTTGACCGATTGTCGCATTTCCTCGACCCGGCAAAGATATCGGTCGTAGCAGTCTCCGTTGATCCCCAACGGAATCTCGAATTCCAGTTCGTCGTAGATTTCATAGGGTTGGTTGCGGCGCAGGTCCCACGCCACGCCGGACCCGCGCAGCATCACGCCGGTGAAGCCCCAGGCGAACGCTTCCTCGCGCGACACGACTCCGATGTTGACGTTGCGCTGCTTGAAAATGCGGTTGCCGGTGATCAGGGTCTCGAGCTCATCGACGCGCTGTGGAAATTGCATCGACCAGGTTTCGATGTCGTCGATCAGGGCTTCGGGCAGGTCCTGACGCACGCCGCCGGGCCGGAAGTAGTTGGCGTGCATGCGCGCGCCGGACGCGCGTTCGTAGAACACCATCAACTTTTCGCGCTCCTCGAACCCCCAGGTGATCGGGGTGAGAGCGCCGACATCCATCGCCTGCGTGGTGATGTTCAGAAGGTGATTGAGGATGCGACCGATCTCGCAATAGAGCACGCGGATGATCGACCCGCGCCTGGGGACCTCAAGGCCCATGAGCCGCTCGATCGCCAGCACGAAGGCATGTTCTTGGTTCATCGGCGCGACATAGTCGAGGCGATCGAAATAGGGCGTGTTCTGCGTGTAGGGCCGCGCCTCCATCAGCTTCTCGGTTCCGCGGTGCAGCAGACCGATGTGAGGGTCGACACGCTCGACGAGCTCTCCGTCAAGCTCGAGCACGAGCCGCAGAACGCCATGCGCCGCAGGATGTTGTGGGCCGAAGTTGATGTTGAACTTGCGGATCGGGATCTCGGGACCCGGCGCGGTTTCGTGGAAGAAGTCGGTCGCCTCGGCAGGGGAGTTCTGGCCGGTCATGCCTTCTTCTCCGCCTTTTCGTCGCCGGGCAGCTCGTAGCCGTAGCCCTGGCCCGGCTTGGCGTATTCGGCTCCTTCCCACGGCGACAGGAAATCCCAGCTGCGGAATTCCACGGATTTCACGGGCTCGTAGATCACCCGTTTGAGCTGGTCGTCGTAGCGGACCTCGACGTAACCGGTCATCGGGAAGTCCTTGCGCATCGGGTGGCCATGAAAGCCATAGTCGGTAAGCAGCCGGCGAAGATCCGGGTGGCCGGCAAAGAATACGCCGTACATATCGAACGCCTCGCGCTCAAACCAGTCAGCCGCCGGATAGACCGAGCAGGCGGAAGGAACGGGCGTATCTTCGTCAACCTCCAGCTTGATGCGCACGCGGCGATTTTTCGTCATCGACAGCAGATGGTAGACGATATCGAAGCGGCGCTCTCGCTGGGGATAGTCGGCGCCGCAAAGATCGATCAGCTGCTGGAACTGAAATTCCGGATTGTCACGCAGGTTGGTGAGAACACTAATGACGTGGGACGGGCCGGTGGCCACGGTCAGCTCTCCGTACGCCACGCTGTAGCCATGCGCGGCGCCCGCGGAATTGCTGACGATCAACTCACCCAGGGCGTGGAGCTCGTCATCAGAAACCCGCCAGATCATCGTTCGATGGTCCCCGTGCGGCGGATCTTCTTTTGTAGTTGCAGAATGCCATACACCAGCGCCTCGGCTGTCGGCGGGCAGCCCGGCACATATATGTCGACCGGCACTATGCGGTCGCAGCCGCGCACTACGGAATAGCTGAAGTAATAGTAGCCGCCGCCGTTGGCGCAGCTGCCCATGGAGATCACGTAGCGTGGCTCGGGCATCTGATCATAGACCTTGCGCATGGCCGGGGCCATTTTGTTGGTCAAGGTGCCCGCGACGATCATCAGGTCAGATTGCCGCGGGCTTCCGCGCGGCGCCACGCCAAAGCGCTCGATGTCGTAGCGCGGATTGGCCGCCTGCATCATCTCGACCGCGCAGCAGGCCAGGCCGAAACTCATGAACATCAGCGAGCCGGTGCGCGCCCAGGTGATCAGATCGTCGACGGCGGTGACGACGAAGCCCTTATCCGCCAGCTGTCCCGTGACGCCGTCGAAGTAGGGATCGTGCAGCTTTGGATCATAACCCGGCACGGCCACTCGGCCGGCAGAGAAGGCCGGCTGAACGAGGGCTGTACGAGATGGGTCGATGTTCATGAAGGGACCGCGCAGGGCGTTTCGAGGAGTCGCGGGGTTTCTAGACCAACGGGGCGTGGGGTTCAAATGGGACTATCGCAGTGCAGCGCCGCGTTCGCCTGCGCCGTGCCCCCTCCCGACCGGCGCGCCATGCGGACGAGTCCAGCGCCGCCGATTGCCGAAAGGCCGTCGAGCGTATAGGCGCTTTGGCTTCCGGCGGCCAAGACCGCCACAATGTTTGGAGGGGATCCCTTGTTGAAGTTGACCGCCATGGCGGCTGTCCTGCTGGCCACGACATCGTTGGCCGGCGCGCAGACCGTGACCACACTGAAGCATGCCCCGCCGACCCAGGTCATCATCGCCTTCGTGCTGACTGATGGTTCGGTGCTGGCGCAGGGCGTCACCCTTTCGAGCTGGTATAGGCTGACGCCGGACAATACCGGCAGCTATGTCAACGGAACCTGGACCCGCGCCGCAAACCTGCCCTCGGGCTACCAGCCAGACGCCTTTTCCTCCGCGGTCCTGGCGGACGGCCGCGTGCTCATTTCCGGCGGCGAATACAACAAGGGGGGATTTGCGCTCACCAACCTCGGCGCGATCTACGACCCGATCGCCGACACCTGGACGGCGCTGCCCGCGCCGAAAGGCTGGGGTTACATTGGCGACTCGCCTTCCACTGTCCTGCCAAATGGCGACTTCCTGATCGGGGACAAGATCGACAAGAGTATCGCCGAGTTCAACCCGGCGGCCATGACATGGAAAAAGCTGAAGAATACCGGCAAGTCGGACTTCAACGCCGAAGAGGGTTGGACGCTGCTGCCGAACGGGACGATCCTGACCTATGACGTAAAGAATGCGCCGAATTCGGAAATCTATGATCCCGTCGCGGAGACATGGACCAGCGCTGGCAGCACGGTTGTCCATCTCAACAGTCCGCCGGCCGAAGGAGGGATTCCTTACGGCAACGGGCAGATCTATCACCCACCGGGCGAAGTGGGGCCAGGCGTCCTACGTCCCGACGGCACGGTTTTCGCGACCGGTGGGACACCGAAAGGCGAGAGCGTCGGCCACACCGCGATCTACACGCCGCCGCCGGTTGGCGCGGGCGTCGGGACCTGGGCGGCGGGACCAAACTTTCCGGCCGGCGAGGACTCCGGCGACAGTTTCGCCTCTCTGCTGCCGACGGGAAATGTGCTTGTCGAGGCCGAAAGCGGGCGACTCTATGAGTTTAACGGCTCCACGCTGACATACAGCGGCCACAACGGTGGCGGACTGCTGCTGGTGCTGCCGAGCGGAGAGATATTGCTGGGCGGCAGGGCGGTCTACCAAGCCGCCGGCGCCGTCAATCCGGCCTGGGCGCCGACGATCACGTCGACGCCGACAAAAATCAGCCGCGGCGCCACCTACAAGATCGCCGGCACGCAATTCAACGGCATGAGCCAAGCCAACGCGTTCGGCGACGAATACGAGACGAACACGAACTACCCGTTGGTGCGCATCACCAACGCCTCCAGCGGCCATGTCGTCTATGCACGCACGCACGGCCACAGCTCCATGGGCGTGGCGACCGGCTCGGCGCAAATCACCACTAATTTCGATGTTCCCGCGACCGCGGAAGCCGGCGCCAGCAAGCTGGTGGTTGTAGCCAACGGCATACCCTCCGCGCCGGTTAGCGTCACCATCAAATGAAGTCGACCGCGGTGGAAGACGAGGCGGCTGCGCCGTCCCCTCTCCTACCGCGGCAACGGCAGCGGCAAATCCGGGATCACTCCCACTCCAGCGCGCCCTTCTTCCATTCGTAGACGAACCCGACGGTCAGGATGCCGAGGAAACCCATCATGCTCCAGAACGCGAACTGACCGGTCGCATGCGGCAGCTTCATCAGAGCGACCGCCCAGGGAAACAGGAACGCCACCTCGAGATCGAAGATGATGAACAGGATCGAGACGAGGTAGAACCGCACGTCGAATTTCATGCGGGCGTCATCGAAGGCGTTGAAGCCGCACTCGTAGGACGACAGCTTCTCGGGGTCCGGAGCTTTGGGCGCGACAATAGCGGCCGCCAGCAGAAATACGATGCCGATGACGGCGGCGATCCCGAAGAAAAGCACGATGGGCAGATACTGGATCAGGAAGGCGTTCATGCGGCTCCGCGCGCTGGAAAGAGTCGCGCGTTTCTTAGACCAAGCCCGCGATCGGTTCAAACGTGGCCCCGCTCCGCCTTCCAGCGAGACCGACAAGTGAGATAAGGGTTGTAGCGGCCAAGGCGACAATGGGTGGTGAATGACGACGACGACGCTCGGCGAGCAGGACAGGCGCTTCTTCGGCCATCCAAGGGGCCTGGGCTATCTGGTGTTCGCCGAGGCGTGGGAGCGGTTCTCGTACTACGGCATGCTCTCGCTGCTGGCCCTGTACATGAGCCAACAGCTGTTCCTGCCCGGCCACATCGAAACGATCGCCGGCTTTGGCGCGTTTCGCGACGGCCTCGAGGCGATCTTCGGGCCTAAGACGCCGTTGGCCCTGGCGCTGCTCGTCACCGGACTCTACTCGGGCGGCGTCTATGTGACGCCGATCGCCGGTGGATTCCTGGCCGACCGCGTGCTCGGGAGGACCCGCACGGTGGTGCTGGGCGCTCTGCTGATGGCGCTCGGCCATTTCCTGATGGCGTTCGAGGTCCTGTTCCTGCCCGCCCTCTCCTGCCTGCTGATCGGCGTCGGCTGCTTCAAGGGCAACATCGCAACACAAGTGGGCGAACTCTACGCCATCGACGACCCGCGACGCGGCGACGCGTTCCAGATCTTCCTGCTTGGGATCAATGTCGCGGTGATCGTCTCGCCCCTTATCTGTGGCACGCTGGGGCAGAAGGTCGCCTGGCATTGGGGATTCGGCGCCGCCGGCGTCGGCATGCTGATCGGCCTTGTCGTCTATCTGAGCGGTCGCCGCTGGCTGCCGCCGGACCCGCCGCGCCACTCGCGCTCGGACCCCGGCGCTTCGGCCGCGAAAAAGACGCGTCTTACCGCGGACGAGCTAAAGACTGTGGGCATCCTGGTATTGCTGCTGCCGGTGCTGGCGGTGGCCGGGGTGGGCAATCAGCAGATCTTCGGCGCCTACATCGTCTGGGGCAACGCCAACTACAACCTGGTGGTGCTTGGCCGGTCGATGCCGGCGACCTGGCTGCTGTCGATGGATGCTATCATCAGCGCGGCAACCATCGTGGCGACCGTGGCGTTCTGGCGGTGGTGGGCGATCCGACGCCGCGAACCCGCGGAAATCACCAAGCTGGCCATCGGCGCCCTGATCGCCGCGTTCGCGCCGCTGGCTCTCACCCTCGCGTCCGCGCAAGAAGCGCTGACCGGCCACAAGGTCGGGCTGGCCTGGGGTCTGGCGTTTCACTTCATCAACGACATTGGTTACGCCAACATCTTTCCGATCGGGCTGGCGCTCTATTCGCGCGCCGCCCCCAAGTCCATCACGGGCATGATCATCGGCGTCTACTACCTCAACCTGTTCGGCGGGAACACGCTGGCGGGCTGGCTGGGAGGTCTGCTCGAACCGCTCGGCGCGGCGAAGTTCTGGACCCTCCACGCCGCCCTGGTGTTCGCCGGCGCCCTCGCCCTCTTCGCCGCGGCCGCCGCCTTCCGTCATCACCTGGCGCCTACGATGGCGGACGCCGAGGAGTCCGGCAGGCGCCGGTCGGCGCCGCCTTTGCGGCCTATTCCGCGCCGGGTTGGCCGGCGCGGCGATAGGGCTTAAGCTCCGCCGCTGACCGCTGTTTGATCGGATCTTCCAATGCGCTCGCACCTGCGCGACCTGCTCGCCGTAGGCGGCTTACTCGCCCTGCCCTGCCCGACGCTCGCCCAGACGGCGCCGACGCCCACGATCATACCTTGCGAAGGGCCTGGCATGCCCGCCGCCTGCCCGCAGAGCGCCGATGCGGCCAGGACGCAGGCATCGGAGCGATCAATGGTAAGCAAGCGCGCGGATGTCATGGCGCTCCAGGCTCAGCAGATGATCTGGCAGCGCCAGGCCCTGATCCGCGGGATGACGCCGACTCTCGCGCCGCCGCGCGCGCCGACCACGTCTCCGGCCTATCAAACGTTCCAGCCCAATCCGTACATGGCGCCCATCGCGCCTCCGGATTTCAAGGCGGCCGCCCAGATTCTGGGCAATGTCATCAGCGGCGGCCCTCATGACTGATCGCTCATCGGCCGGTCTTTCCGCTTGACCCTCGACCGCCCGGCAATAGCTTGGCGGCCAGCTATAAGAAACATCGCCGTCCGGGAGCACGTGCATGAAGCCGCAGAATTTCGACCACCTTGCCGAGAAAGTTCGCAACTGGGGCCGGTGGGGCGCGGAGGATCAGCGCGGCACGCTCAACCACGTCGGCCCGGAGACGTTGAAAGACGCCGTGGCGACCGTCCAGTCGGGCAAGCTGTTCAACCTGGGGCTCAACTTCGACAAGAATGGCCCCCAACCCGGAAACGGCGGCCGCTTCAACCCCAAGGTCTACGTCACCGACCTGTTCACCGCCCTCAATCCGGCCTATCCGGATGTCGTCTATTCGGACGACGTGGTGCACATGCCGCTGCAAGCGGCCACACAGTGGGACGCCCTTGGCCACGTTCACTACGACGGTCAGCTCTACAACGGCTGCATCGCCCGCGAGACCCTGACGGAAAAAGGCGCGGCGAGGATGGGTATCGAGCATCTGGCGACGCCTGGGATCATGTCGCGTGGGGTGCTTATCGACATGGCGCGCCACAAGGGCGTCGAGCGCCTGCCCACCGACTATGAGATCAGCCCGGACGATCTCAGCGCGGCGTGCGCCGCAACCGGGGTGACGATGCGCAAGGGCGACATCATCCTCGTGCGCACTGGCCATATCCAGGTGTTCACGCATGACCAGAACCGCAGCGGCTTCATGGGCATGCAGCCCGGCCTCAGTCACCACTGTGCGGAATGGGTGCACGACCATTCGCTGGCGGCGGTGTGCGCCGACAACATGGCCGTGGAGATCCTTTCGCCCGAAGGCTTGGGGTCGGCCGTGCCCCTCGCGTTCCACATGCTGTGCCTGCGCGACATGGGCTGCCCGCTTGGCGAGATGTTCAACCTCGACGCCCTGGCCGCCGATTGCGCCGAGGACGGCCGCTACACCTTCCTGCTGGCCGCCCCGCCTCTGGCGGTGACCAACGGCTTCGGCTCACCGGTCAACCCGCTGGCGTTGAAGTAGGACGCGCGGCTTATTTGCTTCCCTGGCTCTTCCGGGAGGGGGATGATGCTTTGCTCACGACCACGGCCCCGGGTGATATGTGGCTGCAGCCTCGGCTTTGACGCCTGCTTCGGGCGGTGGAATCAGATAGCCGGCAAAAAGGTTCAGGTAGAGCACGGCGGGCGCCCACCCCATGGGACTGGCTATCGGAATCCAGATCCCGCAGACCGCGATGGCGGCGGCGCTGTAGAGCAAGGCGACGGCGCTCTTGACACGGACGGGCGAGGCTATGGTGACCCCGGCCCCCGCTAGCAGCAGGCCGTAGACGAGTAGCCCGTCGCGGATGCTCAGCGCATCAGGCGCGGCAAGCGCCAGCACCACGGGATGGATATGGAGCGCGCAGAAAATGAAGTGTGCGCGTGGGCCTTGTGTCGGGCGATGATGCCAGCGCTTTGCTGGGACCAGGGCGTTGCACGCCAGACTGCCCACCATCTCGCATGCGAGCAGCCCGACAACGAGCCATTGCCACCATGCCCAGTCGGCGCCGGACGCACGGGCCCAGGCGATCGCCAATCCCGGCCCGGCGATCATCGCCCCCAGGATCAATCCGGTCTCGAGCGGATCGGCTCCTGGACCGGCCAGCTGATCCCAGACGCCCCGCACCCCGGCCCGTGGGCGACTCGCCGCATCGTTGATCATGAAAGATCCGTACCCGCATTCATTGCCGACCACACTTCGATGCGCGCGATCTCGTGGCGCTAAATAAGTCGGCGCGCGAAAGCCTCAAGCCGTAACCCGACCCGCCGGGCTTCAAAGCGACATGCCGCCGTCCACGGTCAGATCGATGCCGGTGACGAAGGCGGCGGCGGGAGACGCCAGATAGAGGGCCGCGCCGGCTATTTCCTCGACCGTACCCCTGCGCCGCAATGGCGTGCTCTGCAGGAGCACATCGGCCATTTTCTGTGGCGTTTCGCGCAGCATTTCGGTTTCGATGATCCCCGGCACGATCGCATTGACCCGGATCCTGTAACGCGCCAGTTCAAGTGCGGCGGCCTTGGTCATGCCGCGCACCGCCCATTTGCTGGCGGCGTAGGGAAACAGGGTCGATGTCCCTTTCGTGCCCGCCACCGAGGATATGTTGATGATGCAGCCGCCCCCGGCCGCCTTCATCGGTTCGAGCACGGCGCGCATGCCGAGGTACACTCCGAACTGATTGACGCGGTAGACCCGGTCGTAGTCGTCGGGTTCCGTGGCTTCGAGCTTGGTCGCGCCGGATATCGCGGCGTTGTTGATCAGTATGTCGATCCGGCCGAACGCCGCGAGCGTATCGGCGACGACGCGCATCCAATCGCCTTCCCGCGATACGTCCTGATGTATGAAACGCGCCTTGGCGCCGATGTCGAGCGCCAGGGCGGCGCCGCGATCCTCGATGACGTCAGTGATGATGACGCTCGCCCCTTCGGCGGCGAACAGCCGCGCCTCAGCCTCGCCCTGCCCCCGCGCGGCGCCTGTGATGACGGCGACCTTTCCGTCCAGCACTGCCATCCAGGTCCCTCCGGCGTCGACTCGCGCCTGGCGTCGACACTAGGCGCGACGGGGCCGGGGCGCCAAGCGACCGCAAGGGTTGCCATCCGGCGCGGGCGGCCTATTCGTTTGATCTCGACCCCGCGCAAGGCGCTGCGATGAAGCACGAACGTCAAATCGAACTGCTGAAGCGGCTGAAAGGGCTGGACCCCACGACGGCCTGGCCGCTCGCCGAGCGCTCTATGCGCAACCCGGCGTCGTACTATGTCGATCCGGCGCGCTTCGAGCGCGAGCGCGCAGTGCTGTTCCGCCGCCACCCTCAGCTGATCGGCCTGAGTTGCGAAGTCGCGGCGCCTGGCGAAAGCCTGACCACCGAACTGGGGGGCGTGCCGGTCGCCGTGGTTCGGCAGGCCGACGGCGGTCTCAAGGGCTTCGTGAACGCTTGCCGCCACCGTGGGGCGCCCGTGGTGGCCGCCGGCGACGGCGCGCGGCCGCGACTGACGTGCCCCTACCACGGCTGGGTCTACGAGCTCGACGGCTCATTGACGGCGCGGCCCTATGCGGAAGAGTCCTTCGCCGACTTGTCTCGCTGCGGCCTAAAGCCGATCCTGGTCGCCGAGAAATACGGGCTGGTCCTGGCTCAGTTGCAAGGCGACGCGCTGAGCGTGGACGCGGCTCTGCACGGAGCCGAACTGGAAATCGCCCCCTATGGGCTGGAGAGCTTCGCCTTGGTGGAGGTGCGGGACACCGTGCTGCCGTTCAACTGGAAGCTGGTGCTCGACACATTTTGCGAGAGCTATCATATCCGAACCCTGCACAAGAACTCGATCGCCGCCAGCTATCTATCGGAAGTGTCGATCTGTGACGCGTTCGGCCCGCACCCGCGCATGATCGGTCTCCTGAAGAGCGTGCTTGCCGAGATAGAAAAGCCGAACGAAGCCGACTGGCGGTTTCTGCCCCACACCACAGCCCAGTTGATCTTCATGCCGTCGGGCCTGATCACTTATCAGCGAGATCACATCGAGCTTTGGCGGCTGACACCCCTTGCGGTCGATAGCACCCTGGTGCGAACCAGTCTGTACGCCCCCGACGCTCCCGCAACCGACAAGGCGAGGCATTATTGGCAACGAAACCTGGACTTGCTGCTGAACGTGACCACCACCGAGGATTTTCCACTGATGGCGAAGATCCACGCCAGCCTCGCCGCCGGCGCGGTCGACGAATTGGTCTATGGACGCAACGAGCCGGCGCTAATCCATCTGCACCGTTCGATCAACGCCGCGCTCGACGCGGCGGTCGATGCGTGATTGAGCCTTGAAGCCACGACCGAAGAGATCAACGACCGACGCTGGGAAACAATGGCTGGACTGAACGCCCACATCTACGAGCCCCGCACGGGGCATGGATTGAAGCACGACCCGATGAACGCCATCGTCGGGCCGCGGCCGATCGGATGGATCTCGTCGGTCAGCGCCGAGGGCGCCGCCAACCTGGCGCCTTACAGCTATTTCAACGCGTTCAACTATTCCCCTCCCATCGTCGGCTTTTCATCGATCGGTTGGAAGGACACGGTGGCGAATGTCCAGGCGACCGGAGAGTTCTGCTGGAATCTGGCGACCCGCGCGTTGGCGCGGGAGATGAACCTGACCTGCGCTCCCGCTCCGCCGGAGATCGACGAATTCGAGGTCGCGGGCCTGACCAAGGTGACAGGCCGGCTAGTCAGTGCGCCGATGGTGATGGAGAGCCCGGTCAACTTCGAGTGTCGCCTTACCCAGATCATTCAGCTCGAACTGGCCAATCGCAGCAAGGTCGAGACCTGGCTGATCCTGGGCGAAGTGGTCGCGGTCCACATCGATCCGGCTCTGATCGCCGGCGGCGTCTATGAGACGGCGAACGCGCGGCCGATCCTGCGCGCCGGCAGGCTTGGGGACTATTCCGAAACGACCCCAGAATCGATGTTCCACATGGACCGGCCGAATTGGCCGATATGAGGATGCCAGCTTCGCCAGCTCACGCGAGAGCCAGCTTCAGCGCACATTCCGGAAGCAGTCGCGGATTTCCCTAACGTAAAGATCCGGCTGCTCCCAGGCGGCGAAGTGGCCGCCGCGATCGAGCTCGTTCCAATGGATGATGTTCGACATCACCTTATCGGCCCAGCGCCGGGAGGGTCGGAAGATCTCCTTCGGGTAGATGCTGACCCCGACCGGAATATCCAGTCTTGTCGACCCAAACTGGCCGAAGCTTTCCCAATAGAGCCGGGCCGACGAGGCGCCAGTTGCCGGGAGCCAGTAGAGCATGATGTTGTCCAGCATCTCGTCGAGGCTGAGGGCGTCCTCGGGGACGCCTTTGTTGTCGGTCCAAGCCCAGAGTTTCTCGTAGATCCAGGCGGCCTGGCCGACAGGCGAATCGACGAGACCGTAGCCGACCGACTGTGGTCGCGTGGACTGCTGTTTCGAATAGCCGGAGTCCTTCTCCCGATAGTAGGTCATGGCCTCCACCGAAGCCTGTTCGGCGGGCGTCAGGTCGGACATGTCGTCGGGGCCGGGATACACCAGCGGCATGTTGACGTGGATGGCGGCGCAGGCCGGAGGCCGGATGACGCCGATTGCGGTAGTCACCGCCGCACCCCAGTCGCCGCCCTGAGCCACCCAGCGCTTGTAGGCGAGGCGTTCCATCAGGGTGATCCACGCTTGTGCTATGCGAGGCACGCCCCAGCCAGTCTGCGTCGGCTTGCCGGAAAAGCCGTAGCCAGGGAGGGATGGCGCGATCACGTGGAAGGCGTCCTTGGCCGAGCCGCCGTGCGCCACCGGATCGGTGAGCGGTTCGATCACCTTCATGAACTCCATGACCGAACCCGGCCAGCCATGCGTGATGATCAGCGGCATGGCGTCCTCGTAGGGCGAGCGGACATGCAGGAAGTGAACGTCAAGTCCGTCGATCCGAGTTTCAAACTGACCCAGAGCGTTCAACCTCGCCTCGATCCGCCTCCAGTCATAGTGCTGGCGCCAATGATCGCAGAGCGCCCTGACGCGCTCCAGCGGCGCGCCTTGCGTCCAGTCTCCGACGGTCTCGCGGTCGGGCCAGCGGGTGCTGTCGAGGCGGCGGTGGAGGTCGTCGAGCTCAGACTGGGGAACGGCCAGGGTGAAGGGCGTAATGGCGTCGCTCATGGTGTCCTCCGTCGTTTCGTCGGTATGTGCCACGCCGCGTCGTGCGAGGCCACCGAACGGGAACGCCAAACGTCATGCCAGGCGCTGGAACCCGTCGGCGCTCCAGGCCTCGCTACCGACGCCGTGGTGGGCGAAGAAGAGCCCAAAAGGATCATAGCGCCGCTTGGCGCGCAGCAGGCGGGGATAGCTCTTGCCCCAGAAGGCCTGGCTCCAGCGCGGATTGAAGTAATTGCTCTCCGACACATAGGAACCACCGTCGGGCGCAATCCGGTAGAGGGGTGCCATGGCGCGGTTCACCGCCGCGGCGTCGTTACGAGCTATTGCCGGGTCGGGGGCCTTCCAGGGAACGCCAGGATAGAGCGGCAGCCCACCGTTGGCGACGATCACAAGGGCGAACGCGTCAAGAACCTTCGGATTGGTGGCGGTGTCCCGCGCTAGGGCGAGTGCGTCCGGGGGGGCCCCGGCCAGACCTTTGTTGAAATGGAAGGCGACCGGCGCGGCTTGCGCCCCCTCGACGACGGCGTCGACAAGCAGCTCTCGGCGCCCGCTCGCAAGCAGACTTTCTGGCAGCCAGAGCGAATCGTATCCGTGAAGGAACGTCCCCACCTGATCCTGATCACCCGACCACCAACCCTGGTTGGGACGTGCGGCCGGCCGCTCGTCATAGTGCATGTCCTTCGCCCCGCTGCTGCGCATGCCGGCGACGTTCCAGAAGTCCCGCGCCGTCGTCGACCACGGTTCGATAGGCCTTTCGATCTCGATGTCGTTGGAAGGGTCCGCCGTCCAGGCGACAAACGGCGCCCAGAGCGCGCGCATGGCGTCCTCGGTCAGGCCCTGGGTCAGCAATGACAGGCTCATCCGGTTTCCCGGCCGGAACGCCACCTGCTCGCCCCAAGGGTGTCTTGCGAGGGCATCGGCGTAGAAGCCGAAGAATCGCGAGACGAGTGCGCGGTAGGCCTGTGGGGTCCTGGCGTACAGGCGCCCGCTGACGCCGCCGAACATCTCCGGCAGGGGATGCGTTCTTAGTGTCAGACGGGTAACGACGCCAAAGCCGCCGCCGCCGCCGCCCTTGATCGCCCAATAGAGCTCCGGCTCGTGGAACTGATTGACAATGCGCGCCGCGCCATCGGCGGTCACGACCTCGGCTTCGAGCAGACTGCCCGCCGCGGTGCCGAAGGTCTTCGAGAACGAGCCGAACCCGCCGCTCTGGATATGACCGGCGACACCGACCGTGGTGCAGCCGCCGCCTTGGGCGTAACGCCCGGCCTTGGTCGTGACCGCATCGTAGACGTCCAGCCAGACGGCGCCCGCGCCGACGCTGACCGCCGGAATTGCCACATGGCCGCCGAAAGGGACGAAGGCCTCATGCACGGTCACATCGCGCATAGCCCGCGTCCACACCAGCAGCGAATCCGGTGCGTTGGACGTTCCCTGATAGCTGTGGCCTCCGCCCTTGACGACCAGGCGAAGATTGTGCGTTCGCGCAAAGTTGACGGCGGCCTGCACGTCGGCGGTGTTGCGCGCGGCCACCGCCCTGGCGCTTACGGCCGGCGTCCACGCATTGTACCAGCCCGACACCTGCGTGCCGCTGACCTGGTCGCCGAGGAAGAACGGGTTCAACAGTGACTTGAGCGTGGCTCTGCACGCGTCGCTGGCACGGTCGGCTAAACAGGCATCCAGCAGCGGTTTCGGCTCGACCAGTCGACCGCCGACCGCATTGCCGAGCGATTCCCAGGCGGTCGCGTCCGGCCAGGCCCGATCTCCGGGCCGCACGCGGCGCGGCGCGGTTGCGGCGGCCAAGTCTGGCAGGGGAGCCAGAGCCAAGGCGGTCGCTCCCGTCAGCAGAGATCGTCGCAGCATCCTCATCCCCTTTCGACGACCAGAATCGCAGCCTTCAAGGCGCCAGTGAAAACCTTATTGGAATCTCGACGGTAGTTCGAGGCAGCGGAGATCCGTCCGGGGCGGCGACCTTGTAGAGCTTGGTCAGCTTCAAAGCTGCGTCGGCGAAGCCCTCGTCGGGCGGATCCTCCGAAACGATATCACAACGGGCAAGACGACCATCAGGCTGGACCGCACAGCTCAGTTTGACCCGCCCATAGTGGCCAAGGCGCGCGGCGGTTCTAGGGTAGACCGAGACGACGTCCGCCGGCGACGGTTGCTTTAGCCAGCGCGGTCCGGCGTCATCGGTGGCCACGGACTGGGCCATGGCCGGCCATCCCGCCACAAACAGGGGGAGCGCCAGCACGAACGCAAGAAACAGCCGCATGAGAACCTCCGACCCGATCGTCTCGTCGTGAGCGCGCTTCGTCAAGCCGACATCGCACGGGGTGGGCTCGGGTCGCTTCCGTCGCTTTCTCGGGCGCATCGTCAGTGCGGCGCGGCCTCATCGTAGAATTTGGCGAGGTCCGCCTTCATCGAGCCCAGGGCCTGACGGTTCAGATAGACCATGTGTCCGGAGGGGTAGTAGGCAAAGCGCACGTTTGCGGTCGCCGCCGGCTCGAGCTGCATGTGGCCAAGGTCGTACTCGGTGCCGAAGAACGGCGTGGCCAGATCGTAGAGTCCATTGAGCGAATAGAGGAGCAGGTGGGGATTTTCCCGCATGGCCGCCGATAGATCGAGGGCGACGTCGGCTGGATTGGTGTTGTCGCCCCGGGAGCCGGGGGCCCTGTGCCGGAAATCCCACTGCACCCCCGAAGCATAGTAGGTCGGCCGGTAGATGAGGTCGGTGGCGAAGCCCAGATCGTTGGCGAGATAGTCGTGGAAGGCGGCGACGAAGGCGCCGCTGATGCCGCTATCGGAAGGATCGTATTCCGGACTGTCCCCAGCGGCGTCGACGTCCTGGCCGGTGAAGCGTGCGTCATAGCGGCCGAGGGTCAGGCGGCGGTCGCGTAGCAGCTCCTTGCGGAACCGCCCCGGCGGAACCCTCAAATTGTTCTCCAGGATGAAGGCCGCCGATAGGCCCGTGTAGGACGCCATCCTCTGCGCGACCTGGTCACGTTCGGCGGCTGAAAGCTCCTGTCCCTTCGCCAGGGCCAGGGCATAGGGGCCCCTAGCCCATTCGCGCGCTTCGCGCAGGAAGCCGGCGACATCCTCGGGCGGCGTCGACAGGCGGTTGTGGTAGGCGGCGATCGCCGCGTAGCTCGGCAGGTAATTGATCATCTCCTGATCGAAGCCGGGATCACGACGGCCGTAGTTGAGGATCGAGGAGAGCAGAACGACGCCGTTCAGCTGCACGCCGTCCTGCTGCAATCGATAGGAAAGACCAGCCGAACGGGTGGTGCCGTAAGACTCGCCGAAGATGAATTTGGGCGCGTTCCATCGCTTGTCGATGGTCAGGTAGCGTTCGATGCCGCGCGCAAAAGCGTCGATGTCGGCGTCCGTGCCCCAGAAGGCGCTGAGCTTCGTGTCGCCGAGGGGACGCGAAAACCCCGCGCCGATGGCGTCGATGAAAACCAGATCGGACTTGTCGAGCAAGCTGTCGCTGTTGGGCTCCAGGTCGAAGGGGGCATTGTGTGTCGGCGCCGGGCTGTCGGTGCGCACGCGCATTGGTCCAAGCGATCCCATGTGCAGCCAGACCGAAGATGAACCTGGGCCGCCGTTGTAGAGGAACGTCACCGGCCGGCGCGCATCGCCTGTCGTATAGGCGACGTAGAACATGCTGGCCGTCGGTTTGCCGTCGTCGTCGCGGATGGTCAGCGTGCCGGCGGTGGCCGTATAGGCGATCGGCCTTCCGCCGATCGTCACCTGATGGCGGCTGGCTTTTGCGATCTCGGCGATCGGAGCGGTGGCGATGTCGCCGTCGGTGAGCTTGCGACAGCGCGCCCGGTCGGCGCGCGGGTCGGCTTGTCCGCCGCTGCCTTCGCCGGCCCGCGCCGGGTGGCTGTCGCAGTCGGCGTCCATCCGAGCGCCTTCGCCTGCGCCGTGTTGCGACTGGCCGGTCTCGCCCGCCTGCGCCGCCGCGGGGCCCCCAGGGGGCGCCACCGCGATCACCTGCCGCATCCCGGCGTCGGGACCGCTCGCCGCCTGGGCGGACATGCCGAGCAGCTGAGTGAGGGTCAGGGTGGCGAGAACCGTGGCGGCGAATGATCGCATGTGAGAGCTTTCGGACGAACTGAATGCTATTGGTGTCGGCTCGGCGTTGGGGCATCAATTGCCCGACGCGCGTGTGAGTGCGCTCAAAGACGAATGTGCACGGGACGACAGGGGCGCATGGCGACATTCACGCAGGAAGACCGCGCGTCGCTGGCCGACGGATTGCGACGGCTGCTGGGAGACTTCGGGACGGAGGCGGACGTTCGCCGGACGATGGAGACCCCGGATGGGTACGACTCCGACCTCTGGCGGCGGTTGGCCGAAATGGGGATTGTCGGGCTGACAATCGACGAGATATTCGGCGGTGGCGGAGCCGGGCCGGTGGAGCTGGAGCGGGTCATGGAGGAGACGGGGGCCGCTTTGCTGTGCGGCCCGTTGTTGTCGAGTGGGGTCCTGGCGGCCGGCCTGCTTCAGGCGCTCCACGACGAGGACGCCGCCACGCGACTGCTGCCTTCGATCGCCGACGGCAAGCGGGTCGCCACAGCGGCCTTGACGGGCGACGCGGGCGGCTGGACTCCCGAGACCGTCACGGTCGACGCCGCCGAGACCGCCGGCGCATGGTCTCTTTCGGGTGTCGCGTCATTCGTTACCCACGGCCAGATCGCCGACACCTTGCTCGTCGCGGCGCGCGCCCGCGGAACGATCGCGCTCTTCGAGGTCGACCCCACCGCGGACGGAGTGTCGGTGACCCCCCTCCCCACGTTCGACCGCACACTCAGGCTGGCGCGCATTACTTTCTCGCGAACGGGGGCGCGAGTGCTGGCGGGGGGCGCGCCGGCCTGGGACGTCGTCGAGCGCGCGCTGGACATGACGCGCGTTGCGTTGGCCGGCGAACAGGCGGGCGGCGCCCGACGGGTACTGGACATGACCGTCGACTACGCCAAGGCGCGTGTGCAATTCGGCCGGCCGATCGGGAGTTTCCAGGCGATTAAACACATGGCCGCCGATCTGCTGCTGGAAACGGAATCGGCGACTTCGGCGGCCCGGCACGCAGCCCAGGCTCTGGCGGACGGCGCATCCGACGCCGGGGTGGCGATCAGCCTGGCCGCGTTCACCTGCGCCGACGCTTTCAGCGCCGTGGCGGCGGCCAGCATCCAGATGCACGGGGGCATCGCCTTCACCTGGGCCCACCCCGCCCATCTCTATCTGCGCCGCGCGCGCGCCGACGCCCAACTTTTCGGCGCTCCCGCATTCTACCGCGAGCGCTATCTGCGCCAGCTTGGAGCCTGACCATGAGCCAAGCCGATGACGATCTGCGTGAAGAGGTCCGCACCTGGTTGGCGGCGAACTGGGAATCTGACCAGAAAGGCCGCTCCCCCGCGGGGCCCCCAGCGGGGGCCGCCACGCCATGGTTGACGAAGGTCGTCGAGGCCCGGTGGGCTGTTCCGCGCTGGCCGCGCGAATGGTACGGTCGCGCGCTCACCGATGCGCAAGCACGTATTGTCGAACTCGAATTCGCCGCCGCCGGCGCGCCGGGCAGCGGCCAGGATCGCGCCAATTTGTGGGCCAACACGGCGCTTGCCCATGGGACGCAGAGCTTCAAGGCGCGGATCGTGCCCGCTTTGCTCAAGGGCGAGGTCGGCATGTGCCTGCTCTACAGCGAGCCGGGCGCCGGTTCCGATCTCGCCGGCGTGCGCACGCGGGCCGAACGCCATGGCGACCAGTTCGTCATCAACGGTCAGAAGGTGTGGACATCCATGGCCGCCGACGCCGACTACGGAATGCTCATCGCGCGCACCGATTGGGATGCGCCCAAACACAAGGGGCTCAGTTTTTTCTTCCTGCCGATGAAGCAGCCAGGCGTCGAAGTGCGTCCGCTGCGACAGATCACCGACGAGGCGCATTTCAACGAAGTGTTCCTGACCGACGCGATCGCGCCGGCCGAGAACCTGCTGGGCCCGCTGGGCGGCGGCTGGGGCGTGCTGCTCACGGCGCTCGCTTATGAGCGCTCGGTGATGGGTGAAGGGGCGCGCGGCCCCCGCAGTGGCTCGCCAGGCCCGAGTGGCGAAACCAATCTGATCGCGCTCGCCCGCGAGGCCGGCCGGTTGAACGATCCGGCGATGCGCCAGGACATCGCCCAGGTGACCGCCTACAAAATGCTCAACCGCCTGAATACGGCCCGCGGGAAAGCCGATCTGGCGCAGGGCGCCTCGTCGCCGATCATGTCGCTTGGAAAGCTTGCGATGTCTCGCATCCTGCACGAAGAGGCACGCGTTCGCACTGAACTGCTAGGTGCGCAGAGCCTGCTCGAAGGGCCGAACCATCCTCGCGCCGAGGACGCCAACTTCTTGTCCTTGAACGCCTATTTCACTTCGATCGGCGGTGGCACCGACCAAATCCAGCGCACTATCATCGGAGAACGGATGCTCGGCCTGCCCAAGGAGCCCGAAGTCGACCGCGATATTCCGTTCCGCCAAGTACGCGGCGTTTAAAACAAGGCGAAGACCAAGTCGCGGCACTAGCCTCCGAAGTATGGATCGTTGACCAGCGCCTTGAAGGCCTGCAACCCCGGCCCTTGCAATATGTAACCAGAACCGGAGTACGGCGGCGGGGGGGGATCTTGGGCATAAGTATCCCAATATACATAAGCTTTGATGGCCGGACTTGCTTTTATATAGGTTCTCGCCGTTGAAATCCAGGCGGTTTGCGGGTCCGGGCTCTGGGAAGGGTCATTGTATCCAGCGTTTTCGGATATCATCAAAGGCTTTCCGAGCACCGAAGCCCAGGCATAAAATTGATTCAATCCAGATTGCGCAGCAAAAGAGGCCGGTATGAGGGATTTATTGTACATGTCGATGCCAATCCAATCCACATAGGCGGCGCCGGGATAGAACATGCTGGCGATTCCTTGCTGGTAAGCACCTATGCCCGGCGACCACACCCACTGCACATTTGTCGCGCCGGCGGCCCGAAACCGGCCAACGACGTGCCGCCAGGCGGTGATGAACTCCTGCGCCGCCAGCGGGAGGTTGTCGTTTACCGGAAAACCCGTGAAACAGGTGTTCTCCTCGTTGTCTGTCATTTCATAGTTGAACCGCACGAGAACGACGCCGCCCACTGATTTGACAGCCCGGGCCTGCCGCATAAGTTGCGTATCGTAGGCGCCCGCGTTGATCGCCGCGGCGGTAGCGCAGGTATTTGGGTCTGCTTCGGTAAACTCGATACGCCATGATTGCATCGCCATGTGGCCGGTTCGGACATCCCATTTGAGACGTTGCGTGTCGGGAAACTCCGCCCAATTCACGTAGTCGCTGTCGATCGCGAGCGGTCGGCCTAACTGCGTCTCGAGTCCTGTGAATTGAGACTGCCAGTCCGGATCATTCGGGTAATTGACATGTGCGC
Source organism: Caulobacterales bacterium (assembly GCA_038206535.1). Taxonomy (GTDB): domain Bacteria; phylum Pseudomonadota; class Alphaproteobacteria; order Caulobacterales; family Caulobacteraceae; genus Acaudatibacter. Next base: position 7,564 of record JBBRAV010000020.1, on the reverse strand, counting down.
CCACCATGACCTGGGCGCCCGAGGGCGCGCAAATGACAATAGCCAGCGAGCAAGCAAGGGCGATAGCTCGAAGAGTGTGCATAAAGCAACTCCAACATCAAAACATTAAAACCAATTTCCCCGGCTCATCGGTGACACCACCAGCGCCCTTGTGGAATGAGACATATTGTCGCTATAATTTATATATTTTGCGTCCACATATGTATTTTTGCTATTACTGCAGTAAATTGGACGCTAGGTTCACTATTAAAGTTTTATGCACCCTCCCCGCGCCAGGAATGCGGGCCGAGATGGCTTTTGGCGACAATATTGCCGCCCACTCGGTCATCGATGGCGCATACGAAAACGGGGCAGAGTGTCTCGCCGAGGCACGCGCGGAACGAGGGCTCCTGGGGACGCCGGATCAGGCTCTCGCTCGAGGCGCGATGCGGCGTGGCCTCGGATAGGCGGCAATGTCTTGCGCGTCTCGGGCGAGGGCGACGCACGCAACAGAGTCAAACCGCACAATTTAGTAGATTTTACCGCCCGATTGCGTCGAGGTCAGCTTTCCTTTGGACGCCGAGACATAATATGTGGCGCCCCCCTTCGCCTTCCATTGCGTCACGTCGAAGCTATCGCCCTGCGAGACCCGCTGGACCATAAGGTTCCGATAGGTCAGGTGTCGCCCCGGCGCGCAGATCTCCGGGCGCCCTGGCGTGCTGATGAAATAGACGGTCGAGGTGCCGACGACGCTGCCCGCCCCATCGGCCTCCAAAAGGAAGGCTGTGTGCTCGTCCACCGCAATGCCGAACGGGCGGGCGGCTCCATGTTCCTGCGCTATCCGGGCCAGAAACGCTACCAGACGCCCCATCCGGTCGCGCGCGACGAAGTGATCATCGGTGATGGTTCTCGCGGTCATTTGGCTGAGCGAAAGGAAATCCTGGTCGATGGCGATCCGGTACTGGAAGGGATTGTCCAGGGCCTGTGGCGAGGCGACGCCGCCGACGAGCGCCGAGAAGGCATATTGCGCCAGGATCGCATTGCCCGCGCTCGTGCCGCCGATGGGCGCGCCCTTGGCCGCCAAAGCGTTGATTGCCGCATTCACCGAAGTGTTCTGCCAGTAGCGAACGTAATGAGACTGATCGCCGCCGGCGATGAATAGGGCTTCCGCCTTGGCGATCGCCTTTGCGACGAACGGCTGGCGCGCCGCGGCGCGGTCGATGATCTTCAGGGTCGAAACCGAGTTCATGCCCGGGCAGAGTTTCATGATGTAGGGATTGTAGTCCGCCGTCCCCCGGGCGCGGATGACCAGGAAGTCGCCGCCTTTGGCGTGCTGACACATCCATACATACGCTTTGTCGACATCCTTGCCGCCGCCCTCGAATAGGATGCCCCCGGTCGTCGTGGTCGCGACGTCCTTGGGATTGCCGAGCCGCGTGTACACCCAGCCAGGGCCTCTGGTGACCACTCCGAAATGCCCAGCTTCCCGTGCTTGCAGCGTCCCCGCCATGTCCAATGACGCCAACAACGTCAAAAAGCTGAGAAGAAACTTGATCATGGCCATTCTCCGGTCTCCATGAGACTTTACGCGCCCGCCGCGTCAGCCGCCACGGATCTGGCCCAGGGATAGTCGGCTTTGCCGTTGGCGGCGCGCCGCACGTCGCGAACCTCAATGATCGCACGCGGCAATTTGTAGCCGGCCAATCGGCCGCGGGCGAAAGCAGTCAGGGCGTCCTGGTCGAGACGGCGACCCGGCATGGCGGACACCACCGCCGTGACGCGCTCGCCGAGGCGGTCGTCCGGCACACCGACCACCAGGCAGTCGTAGACGTCGTCGTGGGCCTTGAGGGCCTCCTCGACCTCCTCGGGGAAAACCTTCTCACCGCCAGTGTTGATGCACACCGAGCCTCGCCCGAGCAGGATCAGCGATCCGTCGGCGGCGACCTTGGCGAAGTCGCCGGGAAACGAATATCGATGGCCGCCGATGGCGCGGAAGGTGTGCGCGCTTTTTTCAGGATCCTTATAGTAGCCGACCGGCGTGAAACCGCCGTTGGCGATCATGCCGACCTCATCGGACCCGGGCGCGACTTCTTTGTCACGATCGTTGAACACCTTGGTCGTCGGATTGATCTCGAAGCGCGCGGTTTCGCCCGGCGGCGCTGCTCGCGAGACGATCGACGAGCCCATCGACCCCTCGGTCGAACCCATGGCGTCGGCGATGGTCAGGTCGGCAAACTCCAGAAGTCCGAGCTTGACTTCGCGCGAGAACATCACGCCGGAAGAGATTATCTGTCCGAGGGAATTGAGGTCATACGGCCGGCCGGCCTCCGCCGCGCGGCGTAGCGCCATCAGCATCGGCTTTGCAAACGCATCGCCGACGATCGCGATCGACGTGGCCCGCTCCCGTTCGACCAGCCGCCAAAGCGCGTCCGGGTCGAAATGCTGGTTGCGGAAGGTGACCGCCGTGCCGCCGAGCACATGGGAGATGAACACCCCAAGCCACAAACCGGTGCCGTGCATCAGCGGGCAGGCGGCGATGCTGATCGGCGCCAGTCCCTCGGCGGCGATCGCCGACACCATCCCCGACAATTCCGCTTTTGTCGCCGGCAGCTCCAGACCCCGCGCCGCGAAGCCGCCCGCCAGGGCGCGCGTAAAATCCCCCTGCCGATACATCACGCCCTTGGGCATGCCGGTCGTGCCGCCGGTGTAGAGCATGTAGATGTCGTCTTCGCTGTGATTCACGCGCGGATGGGGCGCGTGGGCGGCGATCAGATCCTCAAAGCGCAAAGACCCTTCGACATGCGCGCCCGAGCCGTCGTCGATCTCGATCAGGAGTTTCAGACGCGGCAGGCGCTGCGCAAGGCCCGACAGGCGATCCCCGAGAGCCGCGTCGAAAAAGATCGCCTCGGCGTCGGCGTTGTCCAGCAGGTAGTCGAGTTCATGTTCTGTGTAGCGGTAATTGACGTTGACCGGGACGCCGCGCAGCTTGAAAATCCCGTACTGAGCTTCGAGATATTCGTTCGAATTGTATCCGAACAGCCCGACTTTCGAATCATGGTCCAGACCCGCCTCCGCCAGAGCCGCGGCGACCCGCGAGGCCCGATCTTCGTAGCCCCGCCATGTGCGGCGGATACCGCCGTTTATCAGGGCGATCTTATCGGGGATCGTGTCGCCGATGGTTTCCCATAACTCGGCGAAGCACCAGTTCAAGTCGGCCATGAGGTTACCTCCCGCGCCGAATTTGCGGACGCGTACACTTAGTCGAGTTCCTTGCCGTCCATGCCCGCGTTCTTGCGGGCGCGTGCCACGAGATCGGCGACGATCGGCCCCAGGACGCTCGGGTCGCCTACAGCGCTGACGGTCGGGCCGCGATGCCAACCCTCGGCAATCGCGAGCATCTCGCCGCTGGCTTCGAACATCCGCCCACTCACCTCGCTCGACTGCTGGCTGGCCAACCAGACCGCGATCGGCGCAATCCAGCGCGGGCTCATCGCCTCACGCCGTTCCTCGGTCACCGGGGGACCAAGGTTTTCCGTAAGGCGCGTGATGGCGCCCGGCGCGATTGCGTTGACGGTGATCCCGTATCGCCGCAATTCGCGCGAGGCGATGATGGTGAAGGCGGCTATGCCCATCTTGGCCGCGCCGTAGTTCGTCTGACCGATATTGCCGTAGATGCCCGACACGGATGAGGTGTTGATGATCCGCGCGTCGACGCTCTCGCCGGTCGTTTTGTTTATGTCGCGCCAATAGGCGGCGGCGTGATGGGCGGGCGCGAACGTCCCCTTGAGATGGACCCGTATCACCGCGTCCCATTCGGCCTCGGTCATGTTGACCAGCATGCGGTCGCGCAGGATGCCGGCGTTATTGATGAGCACGTCGAGCCTGCCGTACGTCGAGACCGCCTGGTCGATCATCGCCTTGGCCTGGTCCCAGTGGGCGACGTCGGCCCCGTTGGCCACCGCCTCGCCGCCGGCCGCTCTGATGTCGGCCACCACCTGCGCCGCCGGTCCCAGATCCGCGCCGACGCCGTCGGCCTGCGCGCCGAGGTCGTTGACCACCACCTTCGCACCGTGAGCGGCCAGCATCATGCAGTATTCGCGACCGATGCCGCGGCCGCCGCCGGTGACGATCGCCACCCTCCCCTCGCACAGGGCCGCCATATCATTCCTCCCGAGGTTTGTTTTCGCCCACCTTTGGGAGATGGGCGCCGCGCGTCAAGACGCGGATTTTGGTTGCGAACGAAAGTGAAACGCGTTTCAAGGATTGTCAACGAAGAGACGCCGGGAGGCTCGACGCTCATGCCGCGCGACGGCTACGTCCTCGAAATACCGGAAATGGTCGGCATACCGCTCTCGCCCGCCCGCAAGGCGCAGGCGGCGACCCGCGACTGGCCAGAGGGGACGGTCATCATCTCCGCCGATAGCCACATGCTGGAGACGGACTGCTGGATCGATCGCTTTCCCGAGCACCTCAAAGACCAGGCTCCGCGCATGGAGTTCCGTGACGGCGGCTATCACCTCAGCGTCGGGGGTCGGCAGATGACCCCCACGCCGGTCGCGGCCGACCTGTGCCTGGCGATGGAATGCAATCCCGGATTGACGGACGTCGCCGCCCGGCTCGCGGACCTCGACATCGAAGGTGTGGAAAAAGAGCTCATCTTCCCCCAACGCCTGTTCGGCCTGTTCATGTTCGGTGAGATGATGAACCGGCCCGAAGTGTTCGGCGCCTACAACGAGCACATTGCGCAAGCCTGCCACGCCGGTCAGGGCCGCCTGTTTCCGGTGATGATCCCCAACTACTGGGATCCGGCCCAGGCCAGTGCGTCGGTCGAGCGCTGCGCCGACCTGGGGGCGCGCTGCCTGATGGTCCCCATCAAGCCCGGCAAGGATATCGACGGAGAACCCATCTTCTACAACGACCCCAAGCTCGATCGCCTGTGGGACGCGATCGCCGCCAGCGGCCTTCCTCTTTGCTTCCACATCGGCGAGGCCATCCCCTCCGCAGCCCCGGGCGCGGCCGGGACCTTCGTGCTCACTCAGATGCAGGGCTTCCGCCACATCTGGGCGCAATTGACGTTCGGCGGCGTATTCGACCGCTTCCCGGCTCTGAGGGTGGTGTTCGCCGAGGGCGGTATCTGTTGGGTCGCCAGCATGCTGCATGACGCCGACATGATCTACAATTCATTTCCGACCGCGATGAACCCGCGGCTCGAGCATCCGCCCAGCTGGTACTGGTTCAACCACTGCTATGCGACGTTCATGACCGACCCCTCCGGCCTCGAGCTGCTGCACCGCATCGGGGCCGATCGGGTCATGTGGTCGTCGGACTACCCGCATCAGGAGAGCACGTTCGGCTATACCCGCAGCGCCATCCAGGCCGTCTTCGACGCTACGTCGGTGGAAAACGCCCAGCTGATCCTGGGCAAGACCGCGCAGACGCTTTTCAGGATGGCCTAGCCATCCGGTCTACGGCATCTATCTCGCGTAGTCGGAAATCTGGACTTCGACCCCATGGTCCGCGAAGTCGCCGTCGGCGCGTCGCTTTCGAAATTCGCCCCAGCGGATCGGGTGGTAGCGCGGCGGCCGGCCAGGTCCGACGCAACGGTCCAGGGGCGCGACCACCGCCTCATAGGCGGGGTTGAAGAACAGCGGCAGGCTCAGGCGTTCGACGGCGTTCATTGCCAGCACGCGATGGACCGGGGCGCGGTAAAGGTCGTTGGACCATACCTGGATCATGTCGCCAATGTTGACCACCAGCGCGCCCGGCGTCGGCGCCACGGCGCGCCAGGCGCCGTCGCGCCAGACCTGCAGGCCGTCGACGTCGTCCTGCAGCAGCACGGTCAGCGCACCGGCGTCGGTATGGTGGTGAATGCCCAGGTCCGCGCCCGGCGCGGCCGCCTCGGCGACATCCTCGAGCGGATCGCTGACCGGATAGTGGTTGAGGCGCAGGAAACTTGTGGAGACCGGAGCGAAGGCCGCGTCCAATCCCGACCGGTCCATCCCCAGGCCACGGCAGACCAGCCCGAGAAGTCTTTGCGACAGTGCTTCGCAGGCGTCGACATAGGCCAGCATGGCGGCGCGGAACGCTTCGCAGTCCGGCGGCCAAGGCGTGCGGGCCGCCCAAACGGCGTCCGCGCCGGCGACGGAGGCCTCGGGTGGGATATCGAAGATTTCCTTCTTGTCGCGCAGGTTCTTGGTCAGTTCGCGATCGTAGTATCCCCAGGGATTGCGCGCGGTCCGCGACAGCGCGCGCTTGTCCGCCTTGGGCAGCGCGAAGAACGCGCGCGCCTGGTCCATGACCACGTCGGTCAGGGCGGCGTTCACGCCGTGCCCGACGATCTGGAAGAACCCCCAGCCCGCGCAAGCCGTGGCGATCGCCCGCGCAACATCGGACTCCGGGGCTGTCAGATCGATGAGAGGTAGGAGGGTCGCCTCGGCCCCCGTCATCGAACCGCCCTCCACGCCCTCAGCACCGAGGCGACGCTTGCGTCGCTATCCGTCTTTGTGGTTTCCATCGAGCTCACCGAAACGCGCATGATCCAGGCTCCGCGCCACTGAGCCGGTCCCATGAACGCGACACCCTCCTCCTGCACCCGCGCGATCGCGGCCAAAGTCAGCCGGTCTCCCTCCGGCCCCGGCGCATCGGCGCCGAAGCGGACCATGAACTGGTTGAGTTCCACCGGCCCGATCACCGCTAGCCCCGGCTCGCCGCGTAGCCCGTCGGCCATGCTCCTTGCGATGGCGCAGCACCGCTCCACCCGTGCGGCCAGGCCCGCGCGGCCGAACTGACGGATCATCGCCCAGGTTGCGAAACCGCGCGCGCGCCGCGAGAGCTCCATGACGAAGGCCGAGGGATCCCGCTCGGCAACCTCGGCAGGCGGCAGGTAGCTCGCCGAAATCGCCATTGCCCGTCGGTGGGACTCGGCGTCGCGCACGATCGCATAGCCGCAGTCGTAGGGCGTCTGCAGCCACTTGTGCCCGTCGGTGGCCCACGAATCCGCCTGTTCGACGCCCGCCGTCAGGGACCTCAACGCGGGGCTGACCTGGGCCCAGAGGCCGAAGGCGCCATCCACATGCAGCCACGCGCCCCGTTCGCGCGCGAGCGGCGCGATGTCCGCGAAGGGATCGCAGGCGCCGGTATTGATCTGCCCGGCCTGGGCGATGGCGATAGCCGGGCCGGCCGTCTCGCCAAGCGCTCGCGCGAAATCGTCCGCGTCGATCCGGCCGGCGTCGTCCGCAGCGATGATGCGCACTCGTCGCGCGCCCAGACCCAGGTATTTCAGGGCGGAGTAGACCGTGGCGTGGGCGTCGGCCCCGATCAGCACGCTCACTGGCGGCGCGCCGAACAGGCCGTCGGCTTCGACGTCCCAGCCCTCGCGGCGCAGCACCTCGCTGCGCGCCGCCGCCAGGCAGACGACGTTGGCCACGGTCGCGCCGGTGACCATTCCCACGGAGGCGGCCGGCGGCAGCACGAGCAGGTCCAGCAGCCAGCCGGCGGCGACGGCTTCCACCGCCGACGCCGCGGGCGAAGCGACCAGGTTGCCGGCGTTTTGGCCCCAGGCCGCGGTCAGCCAGTCGGCCGCCAC
>JBBRAV010000019.1:0-73160 GCA_038206535.1 Caulobacterales bacterium | reverse complement strand
GGGATCACGCGACCGGTCAGACCCTCCTGTCCCGATCCAGGCTCGCCGCATCACCCTCCATCCGTGCGGCGCGAAGCGCCATCCGTGTTCATCCGTGTTCTTTGCGCCCAGCCCATCCGCCGCCACGTCGATCCAGTCCTGCCCGCACGTGGCCTGTCCACCCCCGAGGATCGCTCGACTCCGACGCGCGTCGTGCGTTCCTCAAAGAGCCATAATCACTGCGACGGGACACTAGTCCGCAATGGCCGGAGCGCCGGCGAGCCAGTGGGCGAGGTTGCGGACGTAGAGGCGGATCGAGCGTTGGGCTTCGGGCGAGGACGCGAGGGCGGCGCCCGGCGGCTCCGACACGAAGCTCGGCGCGCCGAAGGCCGGGTCCCAGTTGTAGTCGGCGAAGTGATGGAAGGTGGACTGGGCGATCGCCGGGCCGCCATCGGGCGACGGCTCGAAGGCGACGGCGATATTGAACTGGGCGCCGGTGGTCTTGCTGATCCCCGTGGCGATCACCCGCGCCGTCGGGTCGGCGGCCGGCTTGCCGACCGCGCCCTCGTGCGGATGCGACGGCAGGTAGAGAATGGCGCCGCAGGCCGCATCCGGATCGGCCAGCACCGGGTGGACCGGGCTCACCGCGCTGATCTCCTGAAAATCGCCGTTGGCTCCGGAGTGGTAGTTGGGCCAGAGAATCGCGGGCGTTTCGCGGTCGTCTATGACATGGCGCGCCGGGTCGGGATCGGGGTTCTTCGAGTGAAAGAAATGGGCGTCGCCGACTCCGCCAAGCGTGCAGACGGAGGACCCCAGGTCCATGTGGTCGCGGGTCACCATCAATGCGCCGCCTCGCTTTCGGAAGCGGGAGATGGCCGCGCAGTCTTCGGGCGTCAGACCATCGCCGGTGTCCACCGCAAACAGCCATAACTGGTCGAAATCGGACCGGTCCAGAGTCGACAGCACGGCGTCGGGCGCGCCCGGCGGATCGCGATCGCGGGCGGTCACCTCGAAGTCCGGCTCGGCGGCCAGCAGTTCGCGCAACTTGCCGAAGCGCCCGATATGCCAGTCGTCGTCGATGGACGGGATTGTGGTCTGCAACAGGATTTTTGTCGGTCCAACCATCAACGTCGCCGCCTTTCATCTGTCGCCGCCTCGATGCTTCCCGACGTCCCGCATCGAGCACACCCCGCGGCCTAGCCACCCATGTAGGCATCTCGCGGCGGCCAACCAGTCTCGACTTACAGATTGCGCGCCGGCGTGGCATCGTCGGACGTTGAAGCCCCGAACTGGGCGGCGAGGACGGGGATGACGTCTTTATTAACCCAAGGATTGCCGCAGACGAGCAATGCCAATGCGGCGTCGCTGGCGCGGTTTGTCGCTCGGGAAGGCTTGCCCACCGAAATTGTTCAGCAAGTGGACGGACTCTATCGTCCGCTGGCGGACGCCATCCTCGCCAGGCGAGGCCAGAGCGCAGGCGCGCTGGTGGTCGGGCTATGCGGACCACAGGGCTCCGGCAAGACGACCGGCGCGCGGGTCCTGGCGCATCTGCTGAATGCGGCCGGCGTGCGAAGCGCTTTGCTGTCGCTCGATAACCTCTACCTGACACGCGCGGAACGCGCGGCGCTGGCCCGCTCGGCGCATCCGCTTTTGATGACCCGGGGGCCACCCGGAACCCACGACACGGCCATGGGCCAGCGCCTGCTGCGAGATCTCGCTCACGGTACGGCTACCCTAATGCCGTCTTTCGACAAGGCGCGGGATGACCGGGCGCCGCCGTCCCGATGGCAGGCGGCCGCCGGTCCCGCGGAGGTGATCGTGTTCGAGGGATGGTGCGTCGGCGCTCGTCCCCAGTCCGCTGATCACTTGAAAACGCCGATCAACACCCTGGAGGAAACGCGCGACGCCGATGGCGTCTGGCGGCGCTTTGTGAACGAACAACTGGCGGGCCCTTATCAGAAGCTGTTCGGGCGGATCGGCATGCAGATCATGTTCCGACCGCCGGATTTCAGTGTCGTTCTTGGATGGCGGCTGGAACAGGAACACAAGCTACGCGCCCGCGCTCTCGCGCGCGATGATCCGCCCGCCTCGATCCTCAGCGATGAACAAGTCGCCGAGTTCATCCAATACTATGAAAGAATTTCAAGGCATATAGACGCCGAAATGCCTAACCGCGCGGATATCGTCGTCTCACTCGACAAGGAACGCAGACCGATCAATTTGACAAAGTTGGGCGGCTTGTCGACCGCCGCGCGCGCTAATTGAGGGGGACCTTGACCCCTACGCCTTCAGCGGCGCGGCGATGCGGATATGCAGCTCCTTGAGCTGGTTCTCCCGCACGGCGGACGGAGCGTTCATCATCAGGTCCTGGCCCTGCTGGTTGAGCGGGAAGGCGATGACCTCGCGGATCGCACTTTGGCCGGCGAGCAGCATGACGATGCGGTCGATGCCGGGGGCGAGGCCGCCGTGCGGCGGCGCGCCGAAGCGGAAGGCGTTGAACATGCCGGCGAACTCCTGCTCGACATCGGCGGCTTCCCAGCCGGCGATCTCGAACGCGCGCAGCATGATCTCGGGGCGGTGGTTTCGCACCGCGCCTGAACAGAGCTCGTAGCCGTTGCAGACGATGTCGTACTGATAGGCCAGGACATCGAGCGGGTCCTGGGTGTTCAGCGCATCCAGTTCACCCTGCGGCATCGAGAAGGGGTTGTGCGAGAAGTCGACGTGGTTGGTTTCTTCGTTCATCTCGAACATCGGGAAGTCGACGATCCAGCAGAAATCGAAGCGGCCCTCGTCGACGAGCGACAACTCGGTGGCGACCTTGGTGCGCGCGGAACCCGCGAACTTGTAGAAGGTCTTGGGATCTCCGCCGACGAAGAAGGCCGCGTCGCCCACATCGAGGCCGAGCTGCGCGCGGATCGCCTCGGTGCGCTCTTCGCCCAGGTTGCGGGCGATCGGACCGGCGGCGGCGCCCTCGGCCCCCTCCCCGTCCCGCCAGAAAATGTAGCCGAGGCCCGGCTGGCCCTCGCTCTGCGCCCAACTGTTCATGCGATCGCAGAAGGCGCGAGAGCCGCCGCCTGGGGCCGGGATCGCCCAGATGGCGTTGGCCGGCTTTTCGAGCATGCGGGCGAAGAGGCCGAAGCCGCCGCCGCGGAAGTGCTCGGAGACATCCTGCATCACCAGCGGGTTGCGCAGGTCGGGCTTGTCGGTGCCGTACTTGGCGATCGACTCCTTGAACGGGATGCGGGGGAACGGATAGGGCGTGACCGGCTTGCCGGCGGCGAACTCGGTGAAGACGCCGTGCATGACCGGCTCGATGGCGGCGAACACGTCTTCCTGGGTCACGAAGCTCATCTCGACGTCGAGCTGGTAGAATTCCAGCGAGCGGTCAGCGCGCAGGTCCTCGTCGCGGAAGCACGGCGCGATCTGGAAATAGCGGTCGAAGCCGGCGACCATGAGCAGTTGCTTGAACTGCTGCGGGGCCTGCGGCAGGGCGTAGAACTTGCCAGGGTGGATGCGCGAGGGCACCAGGAAGTCGCGCGCGCCCTCGGGACTGGAGGCGGTCAGGATCGGGGTCTGAAACTCCGTGAACCCCTGATCGACCATCCGCCTACGGATCGAGTCGATGACCTTCGAGCGCAGAACGATGTTGCGATGCAGTGTCTCGCGGCGCAAGTCGAGGTAGCGATGCGCCAGCCTGATCTCTTCGGGATAGTCGGGCTCGCCGAACACCGGCAGGGGCAGTTCGGCGGCTTCCGAGAGAACCTCGACGGCGCGCACCCTCACCTCGATTTCGCCGGTCGGCAGGTTCGGATTGACCGTCTCGCCGGTCCGGGCAACCACTTCGCCGTCGATGCGCACGACGCTCTCGGCCCGCAGGCGCTCGAGAGTCTCGAAACCAGGCGCGCCGGGATGAGCGACGAGCTGGGTAAGGCCATAGTGGTCGCGCAGATCGACGAACAGCAGGCCGCCGTGGTCGCGCTTGCGGTGGATCCAACCCGACAGGCGGACATTCGCGCCCTGGTCCGCGAGCCGGAGGGCGCCGCAGGTGTGGGAGCGGTAGGCGTGCATCTTTGGGGTCCTGAAAGGTGGTTTTCGCGAAGGGGGCGTAGGGCGCATGGGCAGGCGTGTGTGTCAAGGCGGAGAGAGTTCGTTCAGGGCTGACGAGCTACAATCTCCCTGGCAGCCCGACCGGGGAATTCAAAATGGGAGATCGAGGAGTTAGAGGAGGTAGAGGAGTTCACGGCATTTGGCCGAGAACGCGCGTTACACCATCTTTGAAGAGTTCGACATTAAAATTAATCAACAATCCCACGCTTAAGCCGGAGATTCGCAGGTAAAAAAGAAGCTACGCGCGATGAATTCTTGCGAAGACGTCGACAGCCTTGATTTCAACGATGACGTCGCCTTCGACGACCATATCGAGGCGATAGCCGGTCTTCAGACGAATTCCTTCGTACTCGATCGGGAGCCAGACCTGGCGCTGAACTTTCACGGACCTACGGAGAAGTTCGTGGGTAAGACATTCCTCATATACCGACTCGAGTAATCCCGGCCCAAGCGTTCGATGAACCTTAAGGCCCGCATCCACGATGGCGCCCGTGATTACGCTCGTGCTTGCGGCTTCTCCTCCTCGACCTCCTCTAACTCCTCGACCTCCCTTTTCGAATTCCCCGCTCTTACCGCCCGACGAGCTGTCGATCATAGCATGCCCCGCTTAGCCTAGAGCGCATGATATGACGTTTCGCAAAATCCTTAAATGTTCAAGCGATATTTATTTCCATTTTGCATACTCCACGAAGGCGATGACGTTGCCGTCGGGGTCGCGGATGTGGAGGTCGGTTCCGCCCCAGGCTTGTCGGGTCGGGGTCTGGGCGACCGAGGCGCCTCGGGTCCTGAACTCCTCGAAAAGAGCTTGCACGTCGTCAGTCTCGATGGAGGCGCAGATCAGGGATTCCTCCCTGGCGGCGGCCAGGTGAAACACCGGTTCATGCACGAAGCGCAGGTGCAGACAGGCGCCGTCGCGCGACACGGACGCATAGAAGGGCGGCGCGCCGTAGAGAAAATCGATCTCGAAGCCGAGCTTCTCCCGGAAGAAATCGGCGCTCGCGGTCACATCGCCAACCAGCAGGATCGGCATCGCGACCTTCAGCGTAGGTCTGGCTTGTATGCGATTGGTGTCCAGGGTCGGCACGGGCTCTTTCCGGCGGGAGGGTCACGGTGCTGAAAAGAGACACATACGTCAGATGGCGGGAGCAGACGCGCGGAACCGTTTGCGACTCGCCGGAAAATGCGCTTACGTCTGATTCCCTGTCTCAACAGCTGAAAGGAGGTGGTCCAGTGTCTCATTGTCTCCAACCGCGGTCGCAAGCGACCTGGAGCCTTAAGATCGAGGTTCTCTCCTGACGGCGTCGTGACGCCCGAAGGATCAGGTCGCGGTTGATCGGGCCAAGCCCGAGACCGCCGCGGTCACGACGATGGAAGGGCCGTCCCCATGAGGGGGCGGCCTTTTGCTTTGGCGCCACAGCCGGAAACCGCGCGTCGGGGGATGAGCCCCGCTGTAGTTTTGCTCCAGATCACTGGAGACGCATCATGGATTTTCGCATCAACGGGCTTTGCGCCGAGCCCTTCCGGTCCCTGTTCGGTTTGAGCGACCATCAACTCGCCGAGCGTGGCGCCCGTCGCTACGTCGCCGACACGAAACCGGGCTTTCCCGACCGCATCGAGCTGCGCGACGCCGAACCGGGCGAGAGCGTGATTCTGGTCAACCACATGCACCAGCCGGCCGACACGCCTTATCGCGCCAGCCACGCGATCTTCGTCCTCGAGGGCGCTGGCGAGGCCTACGACCGAGTCAACGAGATCCCAGAGGTCCTGCGCCCACGCGTGATCTCATTGCGCGCGTTCAATGCGGCGCACATGATCGTCGAGGCCGAACTCGTCAAAGGCGTGGATATCGAAGCATCGATCGAAAGACTGCTCGGTATTCCCGAGGTCGGCTACATTCAGGCGCACTATGCGACGCGGGGCTGCTACGCGGCGCGGATCTCGCGGTCATAGCACAGGCGGGGACGTTTCGTCCCCGCGTCCCCTCAAGCTCCGACGAGCTCGCGGCCGATCAGGAAGCGGCGGATCTCGTTGGTGCCTGCGCCGATATCGTAGAGCTTGGCGTCGCGCAGATAGCGCTCGACCGGGAAATCCCTGAGGTAGCCCGCGCCGCCCAGCGCCTGGATCGCCTCGAGCGAGGTGCGCACGGCGTTCTCGGACGCCAGCAGGATCGCGCCGGCGGCGTCGAAGCGCGTGGTGTGGCCGGCGTCACAGGCCCGGGCGACGGCGTAGACATAGGCCCGGGCGGAGTTCAGCGCGACATACATGTCGGCGATCTTGCCCTGCATCAGTTGGAAAGTGCCGATCGCGCGGCCGAACTGCCGCCGCTCGCGAACGTAGGGCAGCACCGCGTCCATGCAGGCCTGCATGATGCCCAGCGGTCCGGCGGCGAGCACCGTGCGTTCATAGTCCAGGCCGCTCATCAGCACGCCCGCGCCGCCATTCTCCGGGCCCATGACGTTCTCCTCGGGGACTTCGCAATCCTCGAAGACCAGTTCACCGGTGTCGGAGCCGCGCATGCCGATCTTGTCGAGCTTCCTGGAACAGGAGAAACCGGCGAAATCCTTCTCGATCAGGAAGGCGGTGACGCCGCGGCTGCCGCCTTCGACATCGGTCTTGGCGTAGACGACCGTGACGTCGGCGTGCGGGCCGTTGGTGATCCAGAACTTGGTTCCGTTGAGGACATAGCGGTCGCCACGCCGGTCGGCGCGCAGGCGCATGGAGATGACGTCCGAGCCCGACCCGGCCTCGCTCATCGCCAGGGCGCCGACGTGCTCCCCGCTGATCAGCTTGGGCAGATAGCGGCGTTTCTGTTCATCCGAGCCCCAGCGCCGGATCTGGTTGACGCACAGGTTCGAATGGGCGCCGTAGCTGAGGCCCACCGACGCCGAGGCGCGTGACACCTCTTCCATGGCCACGACGTGTTCGAGGTAGCCCAGGCCGAGACCGCCGAACTCTTCCTCGACAGTTATGCCGTGCAGGCCGAGCTCGCCCATCTGCGGCCACAGCTGCCGAGGAAAGGCGTTACTGGCGTCGATTTCGGACGCAAGCGGCGCGATCTTGTCGGCGGCGAAGCGGGCGGTGGTGTCGCGGATGGCGTCGGCGGTGTCGCCGAGGCCGAAATCCATCATCGGGCCATGGTTGGGGATCATGGCGGGGAGGTTAACACGCTCCCCGCCATTCGTCGCCAGGGGTCAGTTTTGCACGGGCAAGCGCGACATCGCCTGACCCACGAAGGTCCAGACCTCGGCGCTGAACGGCAGGACCGGCGCCACGTCCGGGTCGGCCAGGGCCTCGCGCCAGGCCTCGCTCATCTTGGCGGTGATCGCCATGTCGCCCCCGGTCGACACCATCACCAGGGCGCGCCAACGCCGGGCGACTTCGAGCGCCTCGGGTGCGCCGGGATCGGTCCCCACGAGTGACTTGGCTTCGGCGATGATCTCCTCCCATTGCCTGCCGTAATCGGCAGGATCGAAATCGGACGTCTGGCCGGACTTGAACATGGCCGCCTTTTCGGCCTCGCTCAGATGGTGGTCGATGATCGGCTGCATTTTGCGTGCCCATTCGGGCGCCTGGTCGTTCATGGTGGTTTCCCGTGTGAGAGTGGTCAGATCGTCCAGGGAGAGCGCGCAGCCGCCGGCGAGGCGGGCGCGGGCGGCGCGAACCAGCGAAAGACCATGCTCGCTCTCGTCGCGCCGGCGGGCCAGCACCTGCTCCTGAAGTTCGAGCACGGCGTCGAGACTGGCGAGCCGGCCGCCCATCAGGACGGTGATGTTCGCCAGACTCAGCCCCAGGCGTTTGAGCGCCAGCACCTGGTGCAGGCGGATCAGGGCATCGGGCCCGTAGGCCCGCCAGCCGGCCTCGGTACGGACCGGCCGCACCAGTCCCTTCTGCTCGTAAACGCGAAGGGCCCGGACAGTGACGCCGAGCGCCTTGGCGGTCTGAGCCGGCGACAGGTGCTGAAAGATAGGACCGTTTGGCATGCGCTGTTCCCGCTGGACCCGACGCACCCGCCACTATGACACAGGGTCCGGCGCAAGGGATTTATGCGGCTAAGGTCGCCGCGCTCGCAAAGAGGAACGTTAAGGAAGGCGAGTGTCGGAGAGAGGTCAAGCCGCGACGGCGAGCACGACGCGGTTGCGGCCGCCGGTCTTCGCCGCATAGAGGGCGCGATCGGCTCGCGCCAGCACATCCTCGACGTCTGGAGTCACGGGTACGGCGACGCCGATGCTGACTGTGAAGGCGATTTCTCCCTGACCGTCCGCCGGAACAGGCGTCGCGGCCATCGCCGCGCGAATGCGCTCGGCGACCACCATGGCCTCCTTCTCGCCGGTGTCGGGTAACATGACGACGAATTCTTCGCCGCCCCAACGCGCCAGCATGTCTACCGTCCGCAGCGTCGCCTTGCAGGTGAGCACCAGGGCGCAAAGGACCGCGTCGCCTCGTTCATGGCCGTAAGTATCGTTGATGTTTTTGAACAAATCGATGTCCAGCATCATCACGGCCACGGGGCGTCCCGAGCGCGCGCGGCGGTCTAATGCTTCAGCCAGGCGAGCATGGCCGTGACGCCGGTTGAAGGCGCCGGTCAGCGGATCGACCGTCGAAAGCAGCCTCAACTCGTCTTCCATCCGCTTACGCAATGTCATGTCTCGCACCACGACGACGAAGGCCCGCACCGCGCCCATCTCGTCGGGCAGCGACGTGATCACGGTGTCCCCCCAAAAGCGCGAGCCGTCGCGCTTCATCCGCCATCCTTCCGCCGCGATCGACCCACTCTTCCGCGCCGCCGTGAGCAGGGCCGCCGGGCGCGAGGCGGTTCTATCGGCCTCCGAAAAAAACATGGCGAACTTGTGCCCCAGCACGTCGGCCGCTTCCCAACCGCCCACGCGTTGCAGCGAACGGTTCCATTCTTCGACGACACCGGTCAGCGAAACCGTGTAGATGGCGTAGTCGCGGACGTTGTCGAATATTGCGCGAAATCTCTGCTGGTCGGCGAAAATCTCTTGTTGCTGTTCGGCCAGCTTCGTCACATTTTCCAATATAGCCATGTAAACAGTGTCGTTTACACGCGTCACGGTCAGCGACAGCACCTGCCTCGCGCCCCCTACCCGCGTCTCGAGGCGCGGTTCCTCCAGGACGGCGCCGGCCTTGGCGGTGAACCGGTCGACCAGCCCTCTCAGGTTGGGGACAAGGGGGGCCAGAGATTTATAAAGGTTGTCGAGGGCGACGTTTGGAACAAGCGGCAGCAGCAGCTGCGAGGCCATTGGGTTGATGAGGCCGATCGCGCCATCGGCGGCGAATTTCACAATTCCGACCGGCGTCAAGTAAAGGAATTGCAGCAATTCCTCGAGCGCCCCCGCGCCGCTGTCAGGCATGCGGGTCAACGGCGCTCTACCGCGAGAAACATGTGCGTCCGCCCGGCCTGCTTCAGCAGGCGCAGACGAACGCTGGTCGGCTTCATACGCAAGGTGAACACATAGTCGATGGTGTCGTCGATCGTCGGCTCGGTTTCGAAGCGGTGGGCGACCAGGAAATTGTTTGTGCAGGGCGCGACGGCCGAAAAGAAGTGGCGTCCGATGACATTTGAAGGCAGCAATCCGGCAAGTCGGCTTTCGGCGGCATTATAGTGAGTTACGACGCCGTCGAGCGTCATGCCGATCACGCCGAACGCAAGGACATCGAGAGCCGCCGCGTCCTGGGCTTCGAGGCTGTCAAGCAATCCTGGCTGCGAAAAGGTGATGGTCACGGCTCGGTCATAGGTCTGTCATCGTACCGTGCGCCCCCTATTTGTGCAGTACAGCGAGAACCTGAATGATCGCCGGGCCGATCAACACCACGAACAGTGGCGGCAAGATGAATACGATCATCGGTATCGTCAGGGTTGCGGGCAGGCGCGCACCCTTGGTTTCGGCCTTCATCATTCGTTCTTCTCTAAACTGAGTGGCCAGATCGCGCAGAGACTGGGCCAAGGGCGTGCCGTACTTCTCGGTCTGGGCCAGGGTGTTGATGAGGTTGCGCACGGCAGGCGAATTCACGCGCTTGTTGAGATTGGCCAGCGCATCGCCGCGATTTGGCAAGAATCCCAGTTCGATCGTCGTCAGGCCCAGTTCGTCGGCCAGTTCGGGGACGGCGGGGCCCATCTCCTTGGCCACCCTCGCGATCGTGGCGTCCAGGCTCAGCCCAGCCTCGGAGCAGATCACGAACAGATCGAGGGCGTCGGGCAAGCCCAGCTCAATTTTCTTGCGGCGCTGTTGCGCGACATGGCCGACAAAGATCGCGGGCGCATAGGCGCCCACGCCGATACCGATCATGCCGATCAGAGCGTGAAGGAGCAGAGGGATATGGTGGAAGGCGATCGAGGCCAGCATATAGGCCAGAACGCCTATGACGATCGGCATTCCCACGCGCAGGCCGGAAAACATCGTTGCGGCGTCGCGCGATCTCCAGCCGGCTCGCGCCAGAAGCTCGGCGGTTTTGGCGTCGTCGGCGCCGCGCGTCAGCTTAAGCCGATCGAGCAGTCCACGCACGGCCTTGACCGGCCTGCGACGCTGTTTCGGCCGATGCGGCGCCAGCGCCTTGGCGCGAGCCTCCTTGCGGCGCTGGGCTTGCGCCCGCGCTCGCGCATTGACCGCCTCCCGGGGCGAAAAGGCCTGGTAGAGAGAGCCGAGGGTGAGGAAGACCGCGCCGACGGCCGCGATTTCGAGAGCGGTCGCGCCCGACAGCCACGGGGGGAACAGGCCGGCGAGGATCATATGTCAAACCGTATCATTCGCACCATCACGAACACGCCCAAGGACAGGCTGAAGGCGGCGCCCCCGGCCAGCTTGAGCCCAAGCGGCGTCGTGAACAGCACCATGATGTAGTTCGGGCTGACGACATAAAGCATGACCATGATGACGAACGGGAGTATGCCGATAATGCTCGCCGTCGCGACGGCTTCCGAAGACATCGCCTTGATCTTCAGTCGCATGTTTTGGCGTTTCAACAACAGGCCCTGGAGATTTTCCAAGGTTTCCGCGAGATTACCTCCGGTCTCGCGCTGAACGGACAGGCTGATGACCAGGAAGTTGAACTCCGGGAGCTCCAGTCGCCGCGCCACCGCCCACATCGCATCTTCGACCCGCTGGCCGAGCCTGATCTGATCGCCCATCGTGCGGAACTCCTCGCCCACCGGGTCGGCGATCTCTCGCCCGACGATCGTCATCATGTCGGTGATGGAAAGCCCGGCCTTGAGTCCGCGCACCATCAGACCGATCGTTTCAGGAAAAAGCTTGGTGAAATTCTTGCGACGGCGTTTCACCAGCCACCCGGTCGCCAAGTACGGTAGCCACAATCCCGCCACGGTCCCCAGCGGAACGGCGGCCAGTACCGGTACTCGACGCACGAACAAGAGGCCAGCGACCGCCACGGCGATGATCAGGCAGATCAGTCCATAGCGACCGATCGTTATATCCATTCCGGTTTCCGCGAGGCGCTCGCTGAGCGCAACCGATCGCGGAAGCACGCGCCGCGCGAAAAGGTCCAGGCCGCCATATACGTTCCGCCGCAGTTCGATGGATTCGACCGCCGTCGGTTGGCTCTTGCCGCGCGCGCCGGGGCGCATCTTCCTGGCCCGGCGCGCCAGCTGGCGGCTCCCGCCGCCACGGACCAGCAGCAGCGTCGCGTAACAGGCCGACAGCGCCATGAGGACGATCAGCACGAGGGCGAAGAGGCTTGTCAGGCGACCGCCTCCAGCAGCACCCGGTCCAGATCGAAATATTGCGCCCGGGGCATGAAATGGGGTCGCAATTGCGAGCACGCGAATTCGCCTACCAGATGGCCCTCCACGTCTTCGTCCTGGAACATGTAGGTAAAAAGCTCTTGCGTCGAGATCACCTCTCCCTCCATGCCCACCACCTCCGTGATGCTGGTGACCCGCCGAATGCCGTCCCGCATCCGGTCGATCTGAACGACCATCTGCAGAGCGTCGGCGATCTGGGTGCGCACCGCGCGACTGGGCAGGTTCACGCCGGTCATGCCGATCATGTTCTCCAGCCGCGTAAAGGCGTCGCGCGGGCGATTGGCGTGAATGGTGCCCAGAGAGCCGTCATGACCGGTATTCATCGCCTGCAGCATGTCCATGGCCTCGACGCCGCGGACCTCCCCCAGAATGATGCGGTCGGGGCGCATCCTGAGGGCGTTCTTGAGAAGATCGCCCATGTTGATCTCGCCGCGGCCCTCGAGATTGGCCAGACGGGTCTCGAGGCGTACGACATGGGGTTGCTGGAGTTGCAACTCCGCGGCGTCCTCGATGGTCACGATCCTCTCGCCGTGGTCGATCATCTTGGACATGGCGTTGAGCAGGGTCGTCTTTCCCGACCCGGTGCCGCCGGAAATCAGGATGTTGAGCTGGCATCGCGCCGCGATCTTCAAGACCGTCGCCATGGCAGGCGAGAGATTTTTCTGGCGCGCCATCACATCGAGATCGAGCGTCTTCTTGGAGAACTTCCGGATCGATATCGTCGGCCCGTCGATGGCCAGGGGCGGGATGATGATGTTGACGCGGCTGCCGTCCGCCAGCCGCGCGTCGACCATGGGCGTGGTTTCATCGATGCGGCGGCCGATCGCGCTGACGATGCGGGTGGCTATGCTCATCACATGGGCGTTGTCGCGAAAGGTCGACCCCGTGAGCTGAAGCTTGCCGCGGCGCTCGACGTAGATCTGCTTGGCGCCGTTGACCAGAATATCGTTGATGGTCTCGTCCGCGAGCAGGGGTTCGAGGGGCCCGAGACCAAGCATGTCGTTGAGCAATTGCGAAACCAGGTCGCGCTGCTCGCGCCAGTTCAGGCGAATCTTGAGCTCGGTAAGAGCGTCCGCGACGATCACGGTCAACTGGCGTGCGAGGTCGGCGCGGCTGAGCCGCGAGGCGACCTCGCTGTCGATACGCTGCATCACCAGCGGGTAGAGAAGCGGCACGACTTTTTCGAGGCTGGTTCCCGCCGGCGCCTCGGGCGCCTTCGACTCCCTCGGATCCTGACCCCTGGCCAGTTCGAGACGTTGCTGGAGAAACAGGGTGACGAGGTCCCGCCGCTCAGAAGGGTTCAGCCTGAGGTTCTTTTCCGCCGCGGTCGCCGTGACAATGGCCTCTATCGCCTTCGCCAGTTCGCCGCGGGGCTTGGCCGCGGCCATGGCGACAGGGATCTGGGCCTCGACCAGCGGCTGAAGCAGCGACCTGGCTCGCTGGAAATCGATGGTCTCCACCGCGGCGCCGAGGTCGCGCGGCGCCTCGGACCGCGCGTTCGGTGGCCGCGGCGTCGCGGCGGGGCCGAGTTCCGCAAGGGAACTGGCCCTGTCATGCAGGAGACTTTGCCCGTCGCGCTTGCCGAATACGCTCACGGCGCCTTGACCCGCTCAATACGAGACCCTGCCGGCTTGGCTTCGGGCCCCATGAGCCCCAGGGCCATGGATCTCAGATCCGACAACGTCTTGGCGTTGTGAGCAACCTCGACGAACGCCTTGGCCATCTCGGCGGACGTGACCGCCGCCTTCATGTCATAGGAAATGGTGTAGGCGATCTTGGCGCCGATTCCGGCTTCGAAATCGGCGCGGCCGACCTCGCCCGCGACACCGCCGACGCGGTTGGCGATCACCACGCACCGGGCGTCGTTGCGCATACCCTTGACCAGCGCCAGCAGACGCTGCGTGTCGCGCATCGAGGCAAGCGATTGATCGGCGACGATCGCGACCACGTCCGCGACGCCGAGGATTTGCCGGCTGGGACCGTTCAGGCACCGAGGCGTATCGACGACGATGTAGTCGGTGGCCCCGCGAAGCTCGGCGAGCAGGCCGGCGAGCCCTTCATTGCCAAAGTCGAGCACGTCCTCGAGAGGTTCTTCGGAGTCGATGACACGAAGACGGTCGTTCACCTTGGTCATGGCCGAGTCGATCAACAGGCTGTCGATGCGGCCGGGGCTGGTCAGGATCTCGCGCAATCCCCGGCCGGACGCCAGATCGAGGCTCAGCGACGCGCTGCCGAAATGCAGGTCGAGATCCAGCAGCACGACCTGCAGCTTCTGCGCTATCGACCAGGCCACCGAGACCGCGAGCGTGGTCGTCCCCACTCCGCCCCGGGCGCCGACCAGCGCGATGATCCGCGCCGTCTTGGCGCCGCCCGGCTCGCGGTGATCGGTGTGCGTCGCCTTGCGGATCGCGTCCGTAAGGGCCGCGTCGGTCACCGGCTTGACGAGATAGTCGGAAACGCCGAGCGAGAGGAGCCGGCGATAGAGGCCGATATCGTTCTTGTCGCCGGTGGCGACGACCTTGGTCTCGGCGCCGCAAACCTGGGCGATCGCCTCGACGGCGGCGATCGGATCGGCCGCGTCGCTGATATCCAGCACCAGAAACGACGGCACTGAGTTTGTCTGGATCGAAGCCAGCGCGGCCTCCGGGCCGCCGTCCAGCACATTCACGCTCTCCCATCCCAGTTGCGCCGCGACGCTCTTGACGATCTCGCGCGTCGTCGCATCGCTGATCGCCGCCAGGAACAGGCCCTTGGGCTTCAGGGCGAGGGGCAGGCTCATGACGGCCAGGCGATCGTCACGACCATGCTCATGGCGTCGCCGGGGCCGCGGCGCTCGCCGGCGTGCTGGCGCTCTCACTGGAGAGCTGCGTGGGCTTGCCGGCCAGATAGCGCTGCATGGCCGCCAGTGCGGGGTCGCCCGACGGTGGGCCCATGCTCCGCCCGGTCAGCAGATCGTGCGGATCGGCCACCATGGCCGCAAGGTTGGATGCGGTGGCGCAACCGAAGTCGCTGTGCATGGTGTTGTCGAAATCGTTTCCCGGAGCCTTGGTCCAGTTTGGACACCCCGGCGCCGTGGCGACGTAGCGGTGGATCACGATATGCAGCTCGCCCTGGGGAACCGACGCCGCCTCGCTCATCGCCGGCAGGAGGCCTTTTCGCGCCATGGCGTCGGCGAGGATCGACGCCCGCATGTCGTCGGCCGGCGACGCGGCGCGTTCGATGAGGATCCGGTCGCCGCGCTCGACATCGGCGCCGATCAGGAAATTATTCAGTCCCGTGATCTGCGCGGCGTCGGGTTCGTCGACGCCGGCCCTGTATCGCACGGTGTGGGAAGACGTCGTCTCCGACACCACGATGGCATTCGGCGCCTCCGTGTTGCGCGCTTTTTCGACGGGCTTGGGCGTGGACTCGCACCCGGCGGCCCATATGGCCAGGCAAAAGGTCAGCGCCAACGGGCCGCTGCGCTGGACCGCCGCGCGGCGTTGGCGGTATCTGTGCGACATCATGGCTGGACCTTTCCCGCATGCGGAACGGCCGCCGCCGGCGTGGCGACGCCCGCGCTCGGCGAGGGCTTTTGCTGCGTGTAGTCGGCTCCCTCCAGAACGCGCGCCGCGTCGGTGGGGGCGATGTAGCCATCCGTGGGCCCGGACAGGCGCGTTTTCGAAGGATGCACGATGTAGGGCGTGACGATCACGACCAGTTCGTCCTCGTTTCGCTCGAACTTGTCGGAGCGAAAGAACATGCCCAGTCCCGGAATGCTGCCGAGGCCGGGAAACTTCTGGATGCCGTGGGTGACGCTGTTCTGCATGAGACCGGCGATGGCGAAGCTCTGGCCGCTCGCCAGGTCGACCGTCGTCTCCGCCCGCCGTACGGTGAGGGCCGGAACCGAGACGCCGCCGACCGAGATGGCGCCATTGTTCGACAGCTGGCTCACCTCCGGCTTGACCCGCATGTTGATCCGGCCGCCGTCGGTGAGGGTCGCCACGAAGCCCAGGCTGACGCCGTAGTTCTTGTAGTCGATCGTCGTGACGCCGAGCGACTGAGGCACCGGAACGGGATATTCGCCGCCGGCGAGGAAACTGGCGGCCGTGCCGGACTCCGCGGTGAGGTTGGGCTCGGCCAGGACGGTGATCAGACCCTCGCTGTCGAGGGCGTCGATCACAACATTGAGGTCGACGTTTCCTGAGTGGAAGCTGGCGAGCAGATTGTCCACGCCGCTGGCGTGCAGAGTAGGGGAAATTGGTGGAAGCACAGAGTTGCCGGTCGCCAGGCCGAAACTGAACTGGCCCGGCGCGGCGGTGCTGCCCCAATTGAACCCCAAGGCCTTGACGATGTCGCGTGACACCTCGAGCATGCGCACGCGCAGATTGATCTGGCTGGGCGCGTCCACGGCCATGGTGTTGATCAGATGGTTCGGGTCGGGAACGTAGCGGGCGGCGATCGTCCTGGCGGTCAGTGCGTCCGCCGCCGAGCCGGCGACGCCGGACAGCACGAGGGTGTTGTTGACGGAGCTGACTTCGATCTGGCTGTTGGGCAGGAGCCGCTTGAGGTCCTGCCGCAGCTGCGTCTCGGAAAAGTGGACGGCGACGTTCATGTTGATGATGGGGGCGTCGCGGTCATCGACGGCCAGCAGCGTCGTCAATCCCGCCGACTTGCCGGTGATATAGACCAGGGTCGGCGATTTGACCTGGATGTCGGCGATCGTCGGGTCGGCGAGGAAGATGCTCGCCGGAATCCGGTCGAGGCGGATCAGACGGCCCTGACCGGCCTCGAGGTTCAATTGCGAAGACGGCGCGTCGATCACCTCCGCCTCGGCCCGGGCGGTCGATGACAGGCCAAGGCTTGCGCCCGCCAGGCCGAGAGCAAGCACGGGGGTAAGAATACTGCGCTTCATGGCCGCCCTCCCCACCGCGATCTCGGCGGTTGAATCAAGAATTCGCTGACGTCGCTTCCGCGCACGACGATGATCTTGCGCTGGTTGACGGAACTCGCGGGCGCCGCGGCGCTCGGCGTTGCGCCTGGCGGCGCCAAAGAGGCCGCGACACCGCCAAAGGCGCCGCCCATGACGCCGGCCGAAGGGTTCGCGGCGATCGTTGGCGGCGCGGCGAAGGATATCGGCATCACCTCATTGTCCCAGGTCTGGCTGACGTCGCTCGGAACCTCGGCGACCTTTGAATTCCCGAGACTGCGCAGGCTCAGCGACAGCACGCCCAGCTGCGAGGCGACAGCCACGACTTCCGCTTGCTTGGGCGTGACTTCGAGCGTGGCGGTGCTCGACACGACGTTGACCTTGCCTGGCGGTTTCTTGTCGTCGGAAAGATTTTGATCCATGCCGACGATGCGCAGATCGGTGAGAACCGTTGCGCTCACGTGCCGCGCCACACCCGCGCCACTGCTGGAGGGCGAAACCATGGTGAGAATCAGATCGACGCGATCACCGGGAAACGGGAACCCGGCGATGCCGGTGCTGGCCGTCAACGGAATGGTCACGGCCCGGTCGCCGGGCGTGAGGACCGCGGCCATGAAGCCTCGCTCGCCTGGATGAACCACCTCTCCGGCCGTCAACGGCTCGCCGGCCGCGAGGCGCGACCGCACGACGGCGCCGGCGAAGTCCGCGATCTTCGCCGGCCCATCGACGAAATAGCCGGTGGTGAGGGCGGCCGGCCAGGCCTGCCAGCGCAGCGAGGTGGCGGCGATGATGCTGCCGGCCGGCAACTCCGCGCTGGCGACCAGGACGCTCGCCGTGGGCGCGGGCGCGGCCGAACCGGAAGCTCCTTTACCGAACCTGCCGCCCAGCAATTGTCGCGCCAGGAAAATTGTTCCGACCGCGAAGAACAGGGCGATGACGATGAAGATGATACGGCGTCGCATTATGTTGAATATCCGCGCATTGATCTATCGGATCAGCCTCAGATATTGGGCGAGTACGCTCAAACCCCCGATCGCGATGGCGACCCCGAAAGGCATCGGCTGGCGGGCGACCTCGCCGCCGCCCCGAGCCAGGGCGAGCGCCGCCTCGCTGGGCGCCGGCATCAGGCGCCGCCACGGCGACAACAGCAAGGTCGCCAGCGCCAGGCCGGCCAGGGCCGTGACCAGGGCGAAACGGGCGATGAGCGACGGGCCGGCCCAGAGGGCGACCGCGGCCATCAGCTTGGCGTCCCCCCCGCCCATCAGGCCGAACGCGAACAGGAGCCCGCCCACGACCAGCGCGGCCGCGCCGGTGACGGCGCCCCCGATCACGAACGACGAGGGCATCATGACCGCCGTCGCCGCGAAGGCGACCACGATGATCGCGGGGATGCGGTTGGGAATGAGGTAGAAACGAACGTCGCTGACGGCGGCCCATGCCAGGGCGCCGCCGGTGACGGCGAGAGTGGCCGCGACGAAGGCTCCGGTCAGCGTGATCATCAAAATGCGATGCCCATTCGTTGGGCCGCCACGACGGCGGCGCGCGGTGTGATCGTCAGTCGATGGCGACACGGCCGACGGACAAACGGGGCGGTGAGGTGTTCCGGCGCGATCGCGCAACGCCGCGCCACCCCTGCTTGTTCGCTAGGAGGCCGCGGCGGCCATCTTGGTGTTGATAGTACCAAAAACGAGATTCAGGTTGGTGGCGACGAGCGAAATGGCGGCAATGATCGCCACCGCGATCAGGCCCGCGATCAGTCCATACTCAATCGCCGTGACCCCGGTCCGATTGTCGGCAAGGCCCAGGAGACGCATGAATACCCCGAGTCCAGCCAAGCTCTTCAGGTAAGCGATAAGATAGGTAAACATGTCTCTCTCCCTCAAACCGAAAAACTCCTGCGTTCATTAAAGGGGCATTCGGCTAATAGTTCCAGTTATTTTTGTACATAAAATCATACTAGGTATATTTACCTACGTAGTTTCAAGGAAAAGTGTTCCTTGGAGGCCTTGTTGATTGGTCAGAAGCATCGGCTCTACGTATATTTACCGAGGCGCGCCCACAATAAGGCCCGGCGGCGACTCATGTTCGGTGGTCGGAAGGAAAGGTGAGGGTCCACCTTGAGTTCTGGATGGAGCGTGAGACCGGGGTGAGAGCTCGCGAAGCCGCGAGGCGCAGTGGCGGCGTCAAAGCGACGATGTGGGCCCGCGCGGCGGGCCGGCCAGCATCGCAACAGGCGACAAGAAGCGCTTACGGACGGAGATGCGGGACGGTGGGTGCGCCGAGCAATCCGGCATGGCGCGGGTCGTTCGCTAGGAGGCCGAGGCCGCGAGCTTGGTGTTGACGACGCCGAGAACCAGCTTCAGGTTCGTGCCTACAAGGGTGACGGCAACAACGATCGCGACCGCGATCAAGCCGGCGATCAGCCCATACTCGATCGCTGTGACGCCGGCGCGATTTTCGATGAACCCCTTGAGGCGGGTGGACGCCGCGAAGTTGGTGACGGTGTCCAGGTATGAAAGAACGTAGGTGAACATGGCTTTCCTTGACGCTTGTGCGCTTCCAGTCTGTTCCCAAGTCGTCGGCTAGTCTGACAGGGCGGCGAGTCGCGCCAGCAAGATGGCGAGACCCGACACTGTCCCCGTTGTTCGCCAGAGCGCTCAGCGACAGAGCGGCAACGCATTGGCGATCACCTCGCGCTCCGATGTCCCAGGCTTAGACTAGCTAGGCAAATCATCGATGGCCGAGCGCTGCCGCCCGACCGTCGCTTGCTCTAGCTCGCCGCGGCTAGCTTGCTGCTGACACTGCCAAAAACCAGATTCAGGTTTGTGCCGACCAGGGTGATGGCGACGACGATGGCGACCGCGACCAAACCCGCGATGAGGCCGTATTCGATCGCCGTGACGCCGGAGCGATCCTGGGCGAACCCTTTGAGACGGCTGAACGCCGCGAGGCCGGTGACGGTCTCCAGGTAACTGATCAAATAGGCAAACATTGGGTTATCCTTAATTTCCAAAACGACCTTTGACATGTGGAAAATGACAAACTCGCGTATTGGTTCCCATGTTGTTATTTTATTCTGCTCTACGTATATATACCTACACAAATAATCCGAGTTTGCGCGGTAAAAATACGCCGAGATTCTCATTCGTCTTCGTGCTATCTGAAGAATGTCGCGAAAACGCCGAAAACCTAAAGGAGCGTCGGCTCGGTTGAGCGCTGCAAAAGGATCTGCAATTCCAGGGTGAGCAAATCGACCGACGGGAAGGACAATAGGCGAAATGCGTGCGCGAGCGGACGAACACTCTCGATGTGGACGGAGATATTATCCGCGCCGAGCCGGGCCGGGACGGAACAAGGGAGTCGACGATGGAAGCGGCTGAGTTCGACCGATTCGCCGACGAATATGACGCCATGCACCGCGCGAACATCGCCATCACCGGCGAAGCGCCGGATTACTTCGCCGAATACAAAATCCGTGTGTTGCGCCAGCAGGTCCCCTGCCCGATCGCCCGCATCGTCGATTTCGGGGCCGGCGTCGGCAACTCGGCGCTGCATTTCCATCGCTACTTCGCGGGCAGCGAACTGACCTGCGCGGACGTCTCGCAGCGCTGCCTAGACCTCGGCCAGGCGCGTTTTCCAGGTCTCGGCCGCCCGCTGCTGATCGCGGCGTCCGCCATCGCCGCCGCCGCCGACGCGTTCGACCTGGCATTTTCCGCCTGCGTGTTCCATCACATCCCGCACGCGGAGCATGTCGCGTGGCTGCGCGAGTTGCGCCGCGTCGTGCGGCCCGCCGGGTGGCTGGCGCTCTTCGAGCACAATCCGCTCAATCCGCTGACCGTTAACGCGGTGAATACCTGCCCCTTCGACGCCAACGCGCGCCTGATCGGCGCCCGCACCCTGGTCGCACGCTGCCGGGACGCCGGCTGGGAGCCTGTCGCCGTGCGCTACCATCTGTTCTTCCCGCGCGTGCTCGCCGCCCTGAGGCCGCTGGAGCCCTCTTTGCACTGGCTGCCGTTCGGCGGCCAGTATTCCGTCGTCGCCCGCTGACCGGCGCCGTCGCGGCGATGTCCGACGAACCGTCACCGCGCCTGTGGTGGGTGACGCTGGCGACGGTCTTGGTTCTGTTGCTCCTGCCGTTGCTGTTGGTCGATGTCCCGCCGCTTCTCGACTACCCGAACCATCTCGCGCGGCTGTTCGTGCTGGCGTTCCCGAACGATCCGGCGCTGTCGAAGATCTATGGTCAGCGGTGGTCGATCGCGCCGAACCTCGCCATCGACGTGCTGGCGCCGCCGCTGCTGCGCGTGCTGCCGGTGTATGTCGTCGGGCGGCTGGTGATCGCGGTGGCGCTGCTGGCTCAGGTGTTCGGCTGCATCGCCTACAGCCGGGCCGCGCTCGGCCGGCGCTCGCTGTGGCCGGTGGCCTCGGCTATCGTAGCCTACAACGCCACCTTTCTGCTCGGCTTCCTCAACTTCCAGATTTCGCTCGGCCTCGCTCTGCTCGCCGGCGCCGGCTGGTGCGTTTGGGGCGACCGCCGGCCGCTGGCGACCACGCTGGGCGGCGCCCTGTGCGCCACGGCGCTATTCTTCTGTCACATCTTTGGCGTGATGTTCCTGGGCGTCATCATCGGCGCGCGCGAGGCGGTGTTGCTGTGGCGCGTCCGGCGCGACCGCGCGGTGGCGGCGCGCCGCGCCACGCTGCGCGGCGCCATGCTGGCATGCGTGTTCGCGCCGACAATCGTGCTGTATCTGCTGGCGCCGCTCAGCAACGACCACGGCCCGATAAGGGTGTTGCCATGGACAGTCAAATTGATCTGGTTCTTTGGCGGCGTCGCCCACTACAGCCTGATGATCGCGCTCCTCACCGCGCTCGTGCTGGTGTCAACGCTATACGCGTTGCTCAGCCGCCGCCGAGTGCGCGTCGCGACCGGCGTACCGCTGGCCGCCCTCGCGTTGTTCGCCGCTTATCTCGTCACCCCTTCGACGGCTATGAGCACCGCGTTCCTCGACACCCGTTTTCCGATCATGCTGGCGCTGCTGCTGTTTGCCGGTTGCGCCCCGCGCGGCTTGTCGCGACGCGCCGGCACGGTGCTGTTCGGCGTGCTGGCGACGCTGCTTCTGGTGCGCAGCGCCGGCATCGCCAGCGTGTGGCGGTCCTACGGCGATGATGTCGCGGCGCTGCGAAGGGTCATCGCGCCGGTCGAGCCCGGCGCCCGCGTCATCGTCGCCAGCGTCGATTTCCGCAAAAACCCAGCGTACTGGACCAGCAGCCGACCCGGTCATTATCTACCCGGTTTCACGCCGCTCGACAGTCATCTCGGCGCATTGCTGACGATCGAGCGCAAGGCGTTCTGGCCGATGCTGTTCACCATGCAAACCAAGCAGCCGTTGCGGGTGCTGGCGCCGTACGACCGCATCGCCGTGCCGCAAGGCAAGCCGCCGGATATCGGCCTGCTCGCCGACCCGAGCCACGTCAGGCCGGAGGACGAAGCAGATTACCTCGCCGACTGGCGCCGCGATTTCGACTATGTGCTGCTGCTCGACCCGCTGGCGGCCGGGACCGCCGCCGGCGTGCTGCCGGATCGGCTGACGCTGCTACGAGCCAACGCGATGGCGGCGCTCTACCGGGTGCGGCGACCTTGATTGCGCAGGAGCCGCGCGAGACTATCGAAGCCGGCCTCGAGAGGCGCCGTGCTCATCCACAGGCAACGTCGGGGTCTTCGGCATACGACACCCGTTTCACAGGCTGGCGGATGCATTTTTCTGATATGTCGTGGCTGCGGAGACTGGCGACTGATCGCTCAGCTCAATGGCGATGGGTAGCAATGCGAAGTGCTGGTCATGCTGACGGCTCCGCCGCGCTCGGATGGATTGGCCGTATTGTCCGCCAGGCTATCGAGGGGCCGATTGGCGCGGTCGTTCGGTTCGCATC
This sequence comes from Caulobacterales bacterium, assembly GCA_038206535.1. Taxonomy (GTDB): domain Bacteria; phylum Pseudomonadota; class Alphaproteobacteria; order Caulobacterales; family Caulobacteraceae; genus Acaudatibacter. The sequence goes on along the minus strand of JBBRAV010000019.1, from coordinate 50,460 downwards.
ACTAGAACATAGCGTCTTGGACGTTCTCGAGCGACGTGCGGTCCAAGAGTCGGCCGACTATATCGCCGCCGCCATGCCTGATGCGCTTGGTCTGCGCTCACGAGAGGCGCTATGGGAATTTGCCCTCCGCAATGCCCAGCATGACGACTTGTGGCTGGAGTTCGGCGTCTTCAAGGGCTATTCTATCAATTACCTGGCCCGCCGCACAGATTCACGGGTGTTCGGTTTTGATTCCTTCCGCGGATTACAGGAAGACTGGACGGGAGGCGGCCACACGCGCGGCGCCTTCGATCTTGCCGGTCGATTGCCACGGGTGAGATCCAACGTATCGCTGCTGACCGGATGGTTCGGCGACACCCTGCCCGGCTTTTTGGCCGCGAACCCGGCTCCGGTGTCTCTGCCGCACCTTGACTGCGACACCTATGACGCCACCGCCGATGTGCTTCGGCTGATCGTCGATAGGCTGACGTCAAGGACTGTCGTCATCATGGACGACTACCTCGGCTACCGGGGATATCGGGAAAGTCAGTTTCGAGCGTGGGCCGAGTTTGTCGCCGCGCGCGGGCTTGCCTATCGTTACGCGGCCTTCAATCGTCATGCCGTCGTGGTCTGGAACGTCCAGCCCGGCGGGCCCTCCGAGCCACCCCCCGCGGAAAACGTCGAAGGATGACGTTCCGTACGAAGCAAGCAATCGACTTTTGGCTCGGCGGCCTGCTCCTCCTCCTCCTGTTCCTACCCGTGCGCGGCCTCGCCAGACTGTTGAGACGCGACCATTCCACGGCTCGCCGACGCGGATGCGTCGTGGTCAAGCTCGTCGGAGCCGGCAGCCTGTTTCTCGCCACGCCATCCCTGCAAGCCATTCGCGGCAAGTTCCCGCCGGGAAAATTCTTCCTGGTCGGCGCCCAGGCCATGACGGGTTTCGCGGAAGGCTTCGAATGGTTCGACGAATGCTGGACCATAGACGATACCAGCCTGGTTCGGTTAGTCATCTCCAGCGTGCGCACGCTGTGGAAGGTCGCGTGGCGCTGCGATCATTTGATTGATCTCGAGGTCCACTCGCGCCTCACGACCGTTTTCAGCGTTCTGACGACCGTGCGCAACCGCATCAGCTTCGTCGATAAAGTCGTCTTTTGGCGACGCGGCTTCTATACGCATATAACCTTTTTCAATACTCAAGGCCCCGTATACGCCTTCTACGACATGCTGGCCGCTTGGTTCGGCGTGGATCGCGTGCCGGTCACTTCGGTATACGCCGCTTTCCGCGCCCGCGTGCTCGCCTTCCCCGTTCCGGCAAGCCTCACCCTACCCTCCCGCTATGTCGTCATCGCTCCTGGCTGTTCGGAGTTCGGCAAGGAGCGGCAATTGCGTGCCGACGAATGGCGAATCCTGCTCGCGGACGCCGTACCCGACGGGGCCGAGGTCGTGCTGCTGGGCGGCCCGGCGGACCGCCCGCTGTGCGACGCCATCGCGGCTGATCTGGGCCGGGGACAAAGCCTGGCCGGCCAGCTCAGCATCGCGCTATCGGCCGGCGTACTCGCAAGGGCTGAGCGGTTTTTCGGAATCGACTCTCTGTTGCTGCACCTGGCGCGTGCGCTCGACGTGCCGGCCGACAGCGTCTGGGGCCCGAGCGATCCGGCGACCCGGCTACGCCCGAGGATCGCCGAGGACCGCTTGTACTTTGCCAGGATGTCCTGTTCGCCCTGCATACATGTCCACGAAGCTCCCCCCTGCGACGGCGCGCGCACCTGCATTCCGCTTGCGCTGACCCGGCCGCCCCAGCCGCTCGGCGCGGTTGCCGCCGGCGTCGCGGGTGGATGGGCGACGGGCCCTGGCGAGCGCGCCGCGCATCCCGTCGAGGTCGCTTATGACTGAGGGGCCGCGCCGCCGCCTTTGGCTGCTCGCCTTCCTTCTCCTTTGCAGCGCGGGAACGTTGATCGCGGGTTGGCAGATGCGCGACTGGGGCAACGCGCTTTCCCCGGTGGATGCGTTTTCCGAGGCGAACGCGCTGCGCGAAGTGGACGGGTTTCGCGCCCAGGGTCTGGGGCACAACGCCGGCCTTGGCAATGTTCTGTACGGTCCGCGCTATCCCGACGAAGGTTTTCCGACCGCGGTCGGCGATGAACGCACGCACACGGTAACCCCGAACGGAGTCTACACGCACTATCCACCAGGGCCGGAATACCTGCTCTATCTCGCCGAAGCGGTGTTTGGCCCAGAACCGGTGTCGCGCTTACGCCTATTGCCGCTGGCGATCTGTTGGGCCGCTGACGTATTCTTTGGCATCAGTGTACGGCGTCGGTTCGGCGCCACCGTGGGCTGGCTGGTCATGCTCGCATGCCTTTCCGTCACTCCGTTTCACGACGCAAATTCGTCCGTGCATTTTCTAGGTTACGGGCTTGCGCTTCTGCTTGTCGAGATTGGCGTGGCGATCGGGCGCAACCGCTTGCTTGCGCCGTTTCTTTTGCTTGGCTTTCTTCAGGGCTGGATGTCGTTCGACTATGCTTTTCTGGTGGTGCTGACGCCCATGGCGGTCGAACTGTCGCTACCGTGCATCTGCCCAGTAGACCGCGCTCGCCTGCGCCTCGGGCTTGGTCGCTGCGTCCTCGCCGGGGCAGGCTTTGCGCTTGCGCACCTGCTGCATTTCGGGGAGGTCTGGGCGTACTATGGTTCGTTGGGCCACGCGCTGGCCGATCTGTCCAATTCCGCACTCTATCGCGCCGGCGCGGATCAAGCGCACGGGTTGGCCAACTACATCGCAAACAGCCTGGTGTTGGTCGATTTCTACGTCCGTTCCCCCTTTCCGGTCAGCCTCCCTTTTCTGCATCCGGCCCCTGCGTTTTTCGCCGTGCACGCGTTCCGCTTCCTCGGGTTGACGCTGGGGCTCTGGTGGCCGGTCGCGGGGGTGGCTTTGTTTTTCGTCGATGTCAGGCGCCGCCTGCGCGGCCTGCGGCCGCTCTACTTGTTGCCCCGATGGTGCGCCCTTGGACTGATCGGCATTGGCGTCTCCTGCGCGTGGTGGGTCGTCATGCAGAACCACGCGATCGTGCACACGCACCTGCTGTACCGCCATCTGGCCGTCTGCTTTGTGCTTTGGGCGATTTTCCTGTCGGTTCAGATCGCGGCGCCGATCGAACGATGGCGGGCTTGGCTGAAGGCGAAGGCGACGGCAAAAGAACCCGAGTTCAGCGAATCTGTCCGCCGCGGTACGGTTCTCCGATCCAGCGCCGCTGTCGGCGTCGAATTGGCTCCCCCCGACGAGCCCCCGCCCGGTGTACGTCGTCATCACGATGAGGATGAGCGGCCTATCCTATACAGATTGAAGCGCCGGCCGCCGAAGAGTTGGGTCAGGGTTGTCGGCATCGGGTCGCGACCGGCGCCGATCAGGTAAAGGTATTGATATCGGTCGGGCCAGCCCGCGAGGTAAGCGGGAATCATGGGCGAGGCGCCCGGCTTCGCGGCCGCTCGCAGCAGCGCAAGGCTCGGCGGCACGGAATTGTGCTGCTCAGTCACCATCAGATCCCGATATCTGGCCCGAGGCCGCAGGGGCTGCAGGCCGGGCCTTGCGTAGAGTTCAGGGACGAACACGCCGGCGCCCGGAGCGGCAAGGGTCGCGGCGTAGTAGAGCGGTTGGTAGCCTGTGCCGACCTGGTCGCGCAGGCCGATGAGGACCGCCGAACCAGGCGTCAACCGCGCGAACGATGCCTCGAACGCCTTGTAATCGCTCTGATAATCAAACCAGGCGCGTGCGGTCGACACTTGGTTCGTGGCGATGATGGCGATGATTGCCGCCAGCGCCCCGCCCCGCCACGGCCCACGGGAGAGCGACGTGTTCATGAACGCCGGAAGGATGATTGATGCCGCCGTGAGCAGCCTGACGTCGAGAAATTGAGAATCGAACATCTGCCGCGGCAAGGCGATGTAGGCGGCGGCGAGGCCACCGGCGATCCACAGTCCCGCGCGGCTCAGCGACAGCCGGCGCGTCGCGACCAAAATCGCCACCAGGATCAGCAGGGCGGCGCCGGTCAGTATCGACAGCGGCAGGTCGTAGACATTCATGAAGGTGAAGGCCCAGAGCAACTTGAGGCCGACGTCCCATTCGACGCCGACGAAGTGGCCGATTCCGCCGCCCGCGAAGGCCATGACCACCAATGCCAGAACAACGGGCGAGGCCATGAACGCCGCAAGCCTGGCAAGCGTCAGGATGTTCGGTGAACCCCCGATGCGCGACAGTTCATAAGCGCCGATGACCAGCCCGTAGACGCCCAGGTCGAAGAAGTGGGCGATGAACAGGCCCGCGACAACGGCGGCGTGGACGATCCACCTGATCCAGCCTGGGCGGTCTTGGAGGCGGATCCAGAGACCTACGCCCCAGACGGCAAGACCCATGCCGAACATGAAGTTCATCTGTCCCCAGGCGAAGGGCAGGCTGAACATCACCAGCAACGCGCCCAGTCCGCCCAGACGATGGCGCCCCTTCACCGACAATTCGAGAAAGACGGCGCCGGTCACGATCAGGACCTGACTGCCGCCCAGAAAGATCTTGGACGCCGTTGCAACGCTCACAAGGCGCGCGAGCCCGGGAACGATGATCTCCATGGCCAGGTCGGGGTAGACGCCCCAGTGAACCTCCTAGGCGGGGTTGTGCGGATCGGTCAGCAGATACATCCCCGCCAGATGGTTGGGGTAGTCGAGCATGGCGGGAATCTCGACCATGAACAGCGGCGCCACGGCCGCGAGGAGGAGGACGCCCGTCAATACGGTCACGCCAATCGACGTCCGATCGACCTTTGCCTGTCCCATGCGGCTGGTTGGCCAAGATTATAGATCGCGACGACCGGGCGGCGCTCCATCGATGGACCCTGGCGCCGAAGGGGGCGCCGGGCAAGACGCGCACGGCGCGGCCGGGGGAAAGCCTGGCCTTACGCCCGCGGGACCCTCAGCCGGCCGTGGAGAGGCCAGAGCATGGCTTCCAGCACGCCCGATGGGATCTCGCCGGAGGTGAGGCCGGTCGGCGGGACTTCGGCCGGGCCCGGGACGTAATGGCTACCGAACATGACATCGAAGATGGGAAACAGGCCGGCGAAATTGCGCCCCTGATGTTCGGGCAGCCGCGAATGATGAATGCGATGGTAATGCGGTGAATTGATCACCCACCACCAGCGGCCAAAATCTAGCCTGACATTCATGTGGGATATATAGTTGTAAAGCGTGATCAAACTATAAACTGCGACAATAATTGGACTTACCCTGAATATTACGCCAGCAGCGAGATAGATGGAGGCCGTTTTCAGGACGGCATCGAGCCAGAAATGGCGGTTCGTCGTCGAAACGTTGAATTCCGCATCGCTATGATGAAGCGAATGCATCGACCACAGGAAGGGCGACGCGTGCTGGGCGCGGTGAAAGATGTATTCACCGAAGTCCATCGCCAGAGCATAGATCACAAGCCCCGGAAGAAGCAGCCAGCCCCGCGCGGGCAGTGCGATCAGGCCGCCGCCCATGGCGTTGACGGCCAAGATCGACAGCCCCCCCGCCGCCGGAAGAAGGATGGCGTGGACCAGGGACGCCGGCGCCAGATAAACGATGTTGAAGAGTGTCGTTCTGAAACACGGCGGACGCGCCGGCCAGCGGCGCTCGATGGCGAATCCGACCGCGATACAGGCAATGCCGACCAGGATCTCGATTAGCAGGGCGCCGACCGCCAATCTACTCACCGTGAATTCTCGCAATGATTGAAAATTTCTCTCATCAATGAATTATGCGTGCGCATTTTGCGACCTCCCAGGCTTCAAACTAAGAGGCGGCCCCGAAAATTCAAGCGAAACCGTGCTCAGATCGAAATCTTGGCGCCCGGTGTAGGTATATATACGTACGCTCTAAGATTTATTTTCAGAGGTCCCGGCCATTGCGACAGCCGCTTACGCGCATTACTTCACGAAGGACTTGCTGTTTGAATCGAATTGTAACCCAATTCGGCGCCGAGCGGACCTCCCATCCTGGCAGGCCGCATCATCTGGATAGGTTCAAGTGCGGGATATGGCCCTCGCGTGTCACCCGCCTACGCGGCGTGCGACTTTGTCCGCGGCCCTGCGACACGGGGGCGCGGGGTTCCACGGCGTAGCCGGGTCGTGCGGGTCGGCCGCCGTCGAGTTCGCTCTGCTGTTGCCGTTTCTGGTGACCCTCGTGTTGGGCATGTCCGACTATGGAGCCCTGATCTACCAGTCCATGCAGGTCTCGGCGTCCGCGCACGCGGGCGCGCTCTACGCCTTGCGCAACGGCTACAACGCCGGGGCCATACAGGCGGCCGTCGTGGGCGCGACGTCGCTGACCGTGACGGCGTCGCCGGCGCCGCAGCTGGTCCAGGCCTGCGTCACCAGCGGCGCGGTGGTGGTGACGGCTGGATCGACCTGTCCTTCCGGCGGCGCGCCCGGCAGCTATGTGATCGTCAACGCGCAGGCGGCCGTAACGCCTGTGGTCGCCTTCACGGCCTTCGCCATGCCCTCGACGTTGTCGTCGCGGGCGACGATACGGATTCAGTGAGCGTCGATGTCACACCCCTGGGCTCGCCTCGACAGACGCCGGCGCGCGCGGTTGGGGACCGCGGCGGTCGAGTTCGGCCTGATCGTCACGCCGCTCTTTCTGCTGCTGTTCGGGATCATCGAGTTTGGCCGCATGATGTGGACCGAGTCGTCCCTGCATTTCGCCGTCGAGGAAGCCGCGCGGTGCGCCTCGGTGACTCCCGACACATGCGGCACGTCCGCCCAGACGGCCGCCTACGCCGCCGCCGAGATTTCCTTTCTCAGCATCCCTTCGTCGGCGTTCACCGCGACGACGGCGTCCTGCGGCCACCAGGTGACCGCGTCATATACTTACCGATTCATCGTCTCGGGGCTTTTCCCCTACACGCCGGCCCTTGGCGCCACGGCGTGTTTTCCATGACCGGGGGCGGCCCGACGACATCGGTCGTCGCCGTGACCGGCGCGCCGCATGACGTCTCGCCCGTCGGCCGGGTCGCCGCCGGCCTCTGGTTCGCTCTGCTGGCCTTCGTCTACGGCGGCGGGCTGATCGTTCTGGTGCGCGGGGTTCCAGCCGGAAGCGTTTCGTTCGGCGACTGGGCGCCCGTCGTTTCGCGATTGTGCGCGATTCTGTTTTTCCTGACGATGGGCTGGCTGATGCTGATCCGCCGCCGGTCGATCGCGCGCCGGCAGGGGCTGGCGCCCGTGGCCGTCGCGTTGTTGGGGACCTATTCGGTCTGGCTGATCCCGTTCCTGCCTTCTGGGGGCGCCTATCCAATGCTCGCGGCGTTGTCGGCCACGATCACGCTCGGTGGAAGCGTGGCGATCCTCTATGTGATCCTTCGACTTGGCCGTTCGTTCAGCATCGCGCCGCAAGCGCGCAAGCTAGTTGTCTCCGGACCCTATCGCCTTGTCAGGCACCCTCTATACGCCGCCGAGGAGGTCGCCGTGGTCGGCGTCCTCCTGCAGTGCGCCTGGTATGCGGCCTTGCCGTTCCTGGTCGTGCACCTGGGATTGCAGATCCGCAGGATGATCTACGAAGAATCGCTGCTGCGGACCGTGTTTCCGGACTACGGCGCCTATGCCAGGCGCACGGCTCGCCTGATCCCGGGAGTGTGGTGAGGGTGTCCGTCGCCAAAGACTTCATTCGCCGTCTCGCGGTTGACCGACGCGGCGCCACGGCGGTGATCGTCGCCCTTAGCCTGACGGTCTTGATGGGCTTCGCCGGGCTCGCGGTCGACGTGGGACTCTGGTACCGCGACAAGCGCCTCGCCCAGGGCGCGGCCGATTCCGCCGCCTACAGCGCCGCGGTCGATCGCGCCGCCGGCGACACGGCGGCCGGCGCCATCGCCGCCGCCAAGGCCATCACCGCGCAATACGGTCTCGTCGATGGCGCCGGCGGCGTGAGCGTCGTGGTCAACCTTCCTCCCGCGTCCGGTCCCAACGCGGCGACGGCGGGCGCGGCTGAGGTGATCGTGACCGTGCCCGAGACCCTGTTCTTCACCAGGCTCTTCATCAGCTCCGCCTCCGTCGCGGGCAGGGCCGTGGCCGTGTCCGGCGCCAGCGGCGGCAAATATTGTGTGGAGGCCCTCGATCCAAGCTCCAGCAAGACCACGGTTTCGATCAACAATGGCGCGACCGTCGACACCAGCGCGTGCGGCATGGCGGTGAACGCGAGCGGCTCGGCCGCGCTGGCGGTCACCAGCGGCGGCGTGTTGAACGCGGCCAACGTCTCGATCGTCGGCAACTATGTGACGAACAACGGCGGCCAGCTGAATGTCACGGGCAAGACACTGACCTCCGCGCCGGCAGTGACCGACCCCTATGCGGGCGTGGCGGTCCCGGCGGCCGGCGCGTGTACGGGTCCGGCTTCCTACGCCAATGGCGGCGCCCACTACAACATCACACCCGGCACATATTGCAGCGGCTTCAGCGTCGGCAACGGCGCCACCGTCACGATGGCCCCTGGCGTCTACATCGTCAAAGGTGGCTCATTCTCCCTGCAGGGCGGCACGACCGTAACCGGGACAGGCGTGACCATCGTCCTGACCGGCAGCGGCGGAAACTACGCGACCGCGAACATCGCCAACGGCGTCACCCTCAATCTGGCGGCGCCCACCAGTGGCGCGACGAGCGGCTTGGCTATTTTCCAGGATCGACTGGCGCCCACGAGCGGCTCCAACGCCATAGCCGGCGGCGCAAGCATGCTGGTGACCGGGGCTCTCTATTTTCCCCACCAGACGGTGAATTTTTCTAACGCATCCACCAATTCCGACTCGTGCACGCAGTTGATCGCCTATGATCTCTCCTTCTCGGGCGGCTCAAAATTCAGCAACAACTGCACCGGCGCGGGCACCACCGGCATCGGCTCCGCCGCGACGACGCTCGTCGAATGAGCGCGCCGCTTGCCCGTTCCGGCTCCGCCGCCGCCCCCGCCGGGTCCGAAGGCGCCGTCGAGGCGGAGCAGCTTCGTCTCCTGATGCAAAACCCGGCGGACGTGCCGGTCAACCTGATCAATGCCGGCCTCGTCGCCCTCGTCGTGTGGCGGCTCTATCCAGCCACTCTGGTGGCGCTCTGGCTGGGATTGTTCACCGTTACGAGCTTGAGCCGGGCCTTGCTGCGGCGCCGCTACGCGATTGCGAGCAGCGTCGTGAAGGCTTCGCCTAATTGGGCACGGGTCTTCACGCTCCATGCCTTGGCGGCGGGCGGTCTGTGGGGGCTCTCCGCCTCGGTCATCCTGATGACGCCGGATCCGGTCTACTATGATTTCATTGTCTTCGTGCTTGGAGGCACGATGGCGGGCGGCGTCGTCTGTCTGGCCGTCAACAGGCGGGCGATGCTCGCCTTTATTCTACCGACGATTCTGCCGGCGATCGTCCTGCTGGTGATCCATGGCGGTCTCATCGAGATTGAAATGGCCGCGATGCTTGCGCTCTTCGCGCTCGTGCTTGCATCGACAGGCGCCAGCATCAACCGGTCGATTGCCCAAAACGTTCGTTTGCGGGTCGGTCAGGAAAGTTTGGTGGCCCACCTGCGCGCCAGCGAGGCGACGAGCGCTTCGCTCGCCGCGATCGTGGACGCCTCGGACGACGCAATCATTTCCGAGACAGTCGCGGGCAGGATCCTCACCTGGAACCGAGGCGCCGAGCGCCTGTTCGGATATCGCGCCGACGAGGCCATAGGACAGAACGTACGGGTGATCGTCCCCGGCGACCGTGGAAAAGAGATCGACAGCAATCTCGCCGCGCTCGCGCAAGGCCAGCGGATCGCTCCATTCGACACCGAGCGCCTGCGAAAAGACGGCACGCGGGTCCCGGTGTCGGTTGCGGTGTCGCTGACCTATGACAGCGCACGCTCCGTCGTCGGGGCGTCGTTCATCGCCCGAGATATCAGTGAACGCCAGATTGCGGCGCGCGCGCTCGTCTACGGCGACGAGCTCCTGCATGCCGTCACGATCGGCACCGGGATGCTGCTCAAGGGGCAGTCGCTTGATCTGGCGATGCCGCAGGCCCTGCGGGTCGTCGGCGAGGCCATGCGTGTGGATCGAGTCCTGGTCGTACAGGACCTGGCGGGAAATGTGGCCCCGATGGCGCTCCACCTTGGCTGGGAAGCCCCTGGCATTCAGATGTCAGTGACCAGCGCCCCGTCGTGGATCGATACGATGGGGCGGGCGACCGCGCCCGCCTGGGTCGAGATGCTGTCAGACGGCAAGCCGGTGATCGCCCAGTTGGCGACCAGCGACGGGTCCGTACGGGCGCTGCTCGCCGGCCTTGGGAACAAGTCCACCCTCATCGTGCCGATCTTCGTCGGCGAGGTGTTGTGGGGTGGTCTGATCGCCGACACCTGCAAGATGGCGCGGGATTGGACTGAAAGCGAAATCAACACTCTTAAAACATTTGGCGACATCGCCGGGCTGTTGATCCGGCGCAGCGAAACGCTGCGTTCGCTAGAGACGAGCGAGGCGCGTTTCCGAGCGGTGACCGAAACCGCCCAGGACGCGATCATCACGGTGGACGGCGCCGCGCGGATCGGCCTGTGGAATCACGCGGCGGAGCGGATCCTCGGCTATACCGTTGAGGAAGCGGTCGGCAAACACGTGCATCAGTTTCTGGTTCCAAGTCGGTTCCGCTCGAAGGCCGACGCGGGCATGGACGCTTTTCTGTCGACCGGAAAGGGAAACGCCATCGGCAGGACGACGCAATTGACGGCGCTGCGCAAGGATGGGACCGAGATCGCGGTCGAGTTGTCGTTGGCTGCGACCCGGCTCGATGTTGGCCACGGCGCCATCGGTGTCCTGCGCGATGTCACCGACCGGAAGAACGCTGAGGAAAAGCTCCAGTTCGCCAACCTACTGCTTCGAACTCAGATGGAGGCGTCGCGCGACGGAATACTTATCGTTGACGAGAGCAACGCGATTGTTGCGTTCAATCAGCTGTTCGCGACGATCTGGAAAATACCGGACGCGGATCTGAAGGTCGGCGCGAACGCCGAATTGCTGGCGAAGGCGGCGTCGCTGGTGAAGGACAGCGAGAAGTTTGTCGCGCGGGTGCGCTATCTCCACGATCACCCTGACGAGGATAGCCAGGACGAATTCGAGACCACGGACGGGCGATCCATCGATCGCTATACCGTTACGCTCTACAGCCCGTCGCACGTCTACCTTGGGCGCGCCTGGTTCTTCCGAGACATCACCGAGCGCAAGAATGCGGAAGACAAACTCCAGTTTGCCAACCTTCTGCTTCGCACGCAGTTGGAGGCGTCTCGCGACGGCATCGTGGTGGTTGACGAAAGCAACACGATCATTGCGTTCAACCAGCTGTTCGCGACGATCTGGAAGATACCAGACGCCGACCTGAAGGCCGGCGCGGACGCCGCCGTGCTGGCGAAAGTGGCGTCGTCGGTCGCTGACAGCGCGAAGTTCGTCGCCCGGGTGCGCTATCTCTATGATCACCCTGGCGAGGATAGCCAGGACGAGTTCGAGACCACCGACGGGCGATCCATCGATCGCTATACCGTTACCCTTTACAGCCCATCGTACGCTTACCTCGGTCGCGCCTGGTTTTTCCGCGACATTACAGAACGCAAACACACAGAGGCGTTGGCGCTGCGTATGGCGCGCTTCGACGTGCTGACGGGTCTGGCCAACCGCGCCGACTTCGTGGAGGCGCTCAACCACGCGATTGCGGCGGCGAAGATCGGTGAAAAGAGCTTTGCCGTGATCTATCTGGATCTGGATCATTTCAAGGACGTCAACGACACGCTCGGCCGTCCAATTGGCGACGAGCTTTTGAAAACGGTGGCGGACCGGTTGCGCGCGAATACGCGCGAAACCGACACGCTCGCCAGATTTGGCGGGGATGAATTCGCCATCCTCGTGGCCTATATCCGCGATCCCGCCGACGCGGCGATCCTGGCCGATAAACTTCTCGCCGCGCTCGCCGTTCCATACTCGATCCTGGGGCGCGACATCCACAGCGGCGCCAGCATGGGGATCGCCGCCTATGGCCCCGAATCCGCGCAAGCCGAAACGCTGCTTTCGAACGCCGAGGTAGCGCTTTACCGCGCCAAGGGGGAAGGGCGTGGCGGCTACCGATTGTTCACCGACCTGATGGACACTGAGGTCAAGTCGCGGGTCACGCTAGGCGCCGAGTTGCGCACGGCCCTGGATCAAGGCGAGTTCTTCCTGATGTATCAGCCTCAGGTCGAAATCGACACTGGGCGGATAACAGGCGTGGAGGCGCTGGTGCGGTGGCGGCACCCGCAACGCGGCGTCATAGGCCCCGACCTCTTTATTCCGCTGGCCGAGCAGATCGGCGTCATCTCAAAGCTCGGTCACTGGGTGCTGTGGGAGGCATGCCGGCAAGCCAAGGCCTGGCTCGACGACGGCGTGCCGCCCGTTCGGATGGCGGTAAACCTGTCAGCCCTGCAGTTTCGCAATGTCGGCGCGCTGGACGACGATATAAACTCCGCCCTCGCCCAGACGGGCTTGCCGCCGCGGTTGTTGGAGCTCGAGCTGACGGAGTCCGTGCTCATGGCGGCGATGCGCGAACAAAGCGACATGCTGCAGCGTTTCCGCGAGACGGGTGTGACGATCGCCATCGACGATTTTGGCACCGGCTTTTCGTCGCTCTCCTACCTGCGGCGATTTCAGAGCGACCGCATCAAGATCGCCCAGGTCTTCGTCACCAATATGGAGAGCACGCCGGGGGACGCCGCCATCATTCGGGCGACGATCGGCCTCGCGCGCGAATTGAAGATCGCCATCATCGCGGAGGGGGTCGAAAATCGGGTGCAATACGATCTGCTGAAGGCCTGGGGCTGCGGCGAAATCCAGGGCTTTCTGTTCGCACGCCCCCTGAGCGCGCAAGATGCGGCGGACGTTCTGCGCAAGGGCAAAATCCTCCCTCCGATACGGGAGGCGGGCGAAGGCCGGCCTGACGCCAACGGTCGCTGAGACTCACGACTGCTCTCGCCCTTGAGTGGCCACAAGAAGGGTAGAGGATCTCGCAGTTGCAAGCGAGCTGGTTTCAGCGAGAGATGGGAGCGGGGGACTGGACCAATCCCCCGCGTCTTGCTCAGGCGGCTGACTTGATCGATGCGCCCGCTCCCTCGACGGGCTGCGTCGTTGCGACCAGAGGTGGGATGGCGCCCGTGCGCAACAGTTCTGTCGCGCGCGCCGGATCGACCGGTTCGCTGAAGAGAAAACCTTGGGCATTGGTCGATCGGCCGAGCGAAAGCAGCAAAGATCTCTGTTCTTGAGTCTCCACACCTTCCGCGATGACATTGATTCCCAGTTCATGCGCCGCGCTGATGATCGCGCGAACAGTCGTGGCCAGTCTCTTGTCGCGCGCTGCGTGCTCGATGAATTGCTTGGCCACCTTGAGATTGCTCACCCGATAGGCGCGCAGGTATTCGAAGGTCGAGTACTCGGTGCCGAAGTCGTCCAGTGCTAACCGCACGCCGAGGTCGGCGAGACGCTCCAGCACGTCGTTCCGGGTGAGCGTGACCTTGGCCAGCATCGATTCGGTGACATCGAACTCCAGCTCAGATGTTTTCACGCCATGCAGGTTCAATGTTGCGATGACATCACGCACGAACTCCGCCCCGTTCTTCAACTGCATCATCGAGACGTTCACGGCGATCACGGGGGGCGCGACGCCAGCCTCTCGCCAGATCTTCATCTGGGCGCAGGCCTTTCCAAGCACCCAGCGCCCCACCGGTTCGCTCATCCCCGTCAGCTCGGCGATCGGCAGGAAGTCGGCAGGCTTGAGAATTCCACGCGCGGGATGACGCCAGCGGACCAGCGCCTCCATCCCGACGATTTTTCCGGAATGCAGCTCCACCTGAGGCTGGTAATCGAGATAGAGCTCGTCGCTGGAGACGGCTTTGCGCAGTTCCGCGGCGATCGCCATGCGCTCGTTCACCTCGCGATCGAGTTCTTCGGTGTGGAATCGGTAGAGGTTGCGACCGTCGTCCTTGGCGCGATACAGCGCTAGATCCGCTTGCGCGAGCATGGAGTCCGGGTTCGCGGTCGCGGCCGTGAGGGGCGCGATCCCCACGCTGGCGGTTATATGGAGTTCGTCGGCTCCGATCATGTAGGGGGCGCCCAAAGCGTCGACAATCGCTGTCCCCAAGGCGCCCGCATCGGCCGGCTCGGCGATGTCCATCTGCAGGATCGCGAACTCATCGCCGCCGATGCGCGCCACCACGTCGGTCTCCCGCACCCGCGACCGCAGGCGCGCGGCCACTTCCTTTAGCAGGAGGTCGCCGACGGGATGGCCGCGGGTGTCGTTGATGTCCTTGAAGTGGTCGAGATCGAGATAGAGCACTGCGAACATCCGCGAGTCGCGCTTGCTGCTGGCGAAAGCCCGGTGGAGGCGCTCGACAAAGGTCGCGCGGTTGTCCAGACCGGTCAGTGAGTCTGTACGCGCCATGAGCGCGATCTTGTCCTCGGCGGCTTTGCGATCGGTGATATCAACCAGGATGCCCTCGATCTCGACCAAGCGACGCAGGTCGTCGCGAACGGGCGTAAAGCGGGTTTCCACCCATCGGAAACCGCCTGCGGGCTGCATCAACCGGAACTCGATCATAAGGCCTTCGGCCGTGTTCGTGACGAGGCTCTGCATGGTCTCAAAAACCCGCTTTAAATCGTCGGGATGTACCAGAATAGGCAGAATACTGTTGATCGACATCATCAGGATCGTCTTCGGATCGATACCGAATTTTTTTATGTTGTGCGAGATGTAAGTCAGCTTCAGTAGTGGATCTCCCTTGATACGGAAGAGGACCGTGGGGCTGTTCTGGACAATGGTATTGGCGTCGGCGAGTTCTCTCACGTAGCGCTGGCGCACGTTGGAAACGCCGATCAGGCCCGCCAGGGAAGCCAGGGTGTCAGTCTCCGCCCAGGACCAGACCCGCGCCACCGGCGCGGAATCCATGAACCAAAGTCCGCCCCACAGCTTGCCTTCGGCCATGACCGGAATGAACAGCATCGACATGACGCCGTCGTGGGCGAAGAGCGCGCGCGCGGGCGCGGGCATGTCCGCCAGCACCAGCGTGGCGCGTTCGCCCAGAAGGCTGCCGGCCGCCAGGCTCGGAAGCAGCGATGTGAGGTCTACTTCCTTGAGCAGCGGATCGTCCCATCGGCGCGCGAGCCCAGGCGCGAACCATTCCTGCCGAACCGAAGACCGTAGATGACCAGCGCTGTCAGTGACGATCGAGGCCAGCAGGACACGGCCGACCGCCAGGGTCTGGCCCATGAGTTCGAGCACGGAAACGATCGCGTCGTTAAGATTCACAGATCCCAGAAGAACGCCCGCGCTGCTGGCGACCGCCTTCAGCATCGCGTCGTGGGCATGCAGGACGTCCTGAGCCGCCTTGCGCTCGCTGAGTTCCTTGCCGAGATTGAGGTTCGCATCGTTCAGTTCGCCCGTTCGGCGCCGGACCGTCTCTTCCAGCCGCGCCTGATGTTGCGCCAACAGGGTGTCTCGATCCTGGACCACCCCCAACATGTCGTTGAAGGAGCGCGCCAGAATGCCGATCTCGTCGCCGCTGGCCGGCGTCGCGCGTAGGGAATAGTCGTGCCGGCTCGAGACTTCCTGCGTAAGGCGGGTCAGGTCCACGAGCGGACCGACGATACCGCGCAACATCCGCGAGAACAGGATCGTCGACAGTCCGAAGGCGAAGGCGGCGACGAGGATCAGGACGCCCGTCTGCCCGGCGATCTTCATGATCAGCGGATGCATATCCGAAGCCAGGTAAATCGTTCCGAGCGACTGCCGATGAAGCACGATAGGTGCGGTCACGACCAATGCGGCGGGGGTCACCCTTTCACTCATAGCGTCGCCCGCGAGGGGGACGACGCTCCCTTTTGGGCTCCATCTGCGGTCTCCGAACGACACGAATAACCGTCCGTCCGCGTCGTACACGCCAGCATAGGCGATCCCTGGCGCCGACCGCAGCGCACCGAGAGTTTCAGCCGCCGCCGCGCGATCCGCGAAGAGCACTGCGGAAGCGGAGTTCGCCGCGACGATCTTGGCCTGGCTGCCGAGCTGCGCCACGGCCTGGGTGCGCCAGTCTATCACGCGGGTGACCGCGGAGAAGCCGGTGATGGCGACCAGGACGGCCGCGGTCAGCGCGAGACCCAGGCCCAGCAGCTTGCGTCCCACGGGCAGGTCTCGCAAAGAGCGTCGCGCGGTCATCGGCTTAGCTGCGGTCATGGACGATACGGGCCAGCCGCAAGAGTTGGGAACTGATGGCGAGGCCGGCGCGGTTAGCGGCATCGATGTTGACCTCGAACCTGACGCGGTTCTGCTCGAGGAATAGGTTGATGGCGGCGCCGCGTTCGGCCAGTCCAGGCGTCTCACCGACAATCAGCACATGGCCTCCCCTGCTCTTTTCCAGCGCGGCTGGAAGCTGTTCAGCCTGACCGTCGGGGATGACCAGGATGTTGCAGGAAGGCTGAGCACTGGCGACCGTCCTTACTCTCAAGGTGGCGCCGCCCACCGGACGGCCGCTGAGGGCGCTCAGGAAGGCGCCGAGCGAACTGGCGCCAAGGACGCACACCGTCACGGCGCCCGGCGTCTCCCCCGCCGTCGGCCATTGCACGAATTGAGCGAAGTTGTAGATGAAAGCCGCCTTTACCTGCGGCTCCGTGGGCGTTGCGGCGGCTTGGCCGCTGAGCGGAGCGGCGAGGCAGGCCAAGGCCGCCAATGTTCGCAACGCGCCGGCCCGGCCCGTCGTTCGTTTTGCTTCGTAACACGACCGGCGCTTCCCGGACCAGGAGATGGCCCGCGACGACATCGCTAGAACGCCGCCGTGAAGTAGACTCGCACCGAGCGCGGGACCTGGCTTGGCGCGCGGTAGAGCGCCGGGATGAATTCGATGTGTCTGTCGGTCAACAGATTGCGGCCGATCACACCGATCTCGATCCTTTCGGTCGCCCGCCAACCCAGTCGCGCGTCCAGGCGCGTGTAGGCCGGCACGGCTAAGGCGACCAGCCGGCTGACATAGTGCGCGTCCACGTCGAACTCGAACCTCATGGGAAGATCCAGATGCGAGCGGATCTGCACCTGATGGCGGGGGTTATCGCCGGGCGCGTTGATGTCGAGCACCATCGTCGCACTGGAACCGGCGGCAACATCGGCGATCATCAGGTCGTAATTCGCAGACAGGCGCCAGGAGCGCGTCACCTGCCAGCTCGACGATATCTCGCCGCCATAGGTGTGGCCGCTAGCCGTGTTGTTGAACTGAAGGGGAATCACGATGTGCGGCGGCGGCGGGGTAAAAGACAGAAAGGGGGTCAGCGGCGCCACGCCACCGAGGTCGGAATAGCGGTTGTAGTAAACCGCCACATCGACGCTAAGGTTCGACCGCGGGCTGGCGCGATAGCCGCCTTCTAAGGATATCATGGTCTCCGAGGCCTGATTGGGATTGCCAAACCCCTCGGTAATGATCGGCGGTTGGCCGGGTAAGGCGGCGGTCACCACCTCGATCAAGCGTTCTTCGTCGGCGGGTGTCCGGACCGCACGGGACACGGCCATCCACAGGGTCTGGACGGATGAGGGTGACCAGAGAGCCCGCAGAGTCGGTTCGAGCTCCAGGCCGGTGAAGTTGTTATGTTCAAGTTTCAATCCGGCGATCACCTTCACGGTTGGCGCGAGGGCGATCTCGTCCTGGGCGAACATGTTGGCGATCCGTTGCTCCACCGAAGTCTGAGTGAAGCTGACGAGAGGGGACGTTCCGGTGCTACTCGAGATGTAGCGATACCCTCCGCCCCATACGATGTCGTGCCGGCCGGCGATGAAGTGGTGGCGGACGTCGATGTCGAAGGTGTCGTCGCGGTCGGCGTTCGTGATTTCCTCGGTGTTCGCGCGGTCGAAATAGGCCTGGACGGTGACGTCGGAGGTAGCTGACAGGTTATGTTGCCAGTTCACCAGCCCATGGCCGCCGCTGTTGCGTTCAATGACCGGGGTGACGGTGGGCGGCGAGCCGATCGTCGGCAGCAGCAGCCGCGCGTGCGCCGCGTCGGCGTAAACCTCTCCCTGAAAGCTCACCGCGTCGACAGCGGACGGCGACCAATCGAGGCGGAATCCGCCGTTGATCTGCGAGGCGGCGTCGCCCGCGTCCGCGCCGGTGGCGGTGACGAGCCCGTCATGGTCGAAACCCTTGACGAACACCCTGTAGCTCGCATTCCCCGAGATCTGGCCTCCGTAGCGGGCCGTGAGCTCCCCCTTGAGGTCGCTGCCCGTTGTGGCGGCGACCATCAGACCCTGAGTTTCGCTGGCCGGCTTGGTGATGATATTGATCACCCCGTTCATCGCATTGGCGCCCCAAACGGCCCCGCCGCTCCCGCGGATCACCTCGATCCGCTCGATGTCCTGGACCACGACACTCTGGACGCCCCAGAAAACGCCGGAAAACAGTGGAGAATAAATCGAGCGTCCGTCCACCAACACCAGCAGCTTGGCGGAGTAGATGCCGTTATTCCCACGTATGCTGACCGCCCAATGGTCGGCGTCGGACTGGGCGACATCGACGCCGGGCGCGAGACGCAGGATATCCGGCAGTGTCGTCAGACCGGAGCGGCGGATGTCCTCCTGGGTAATCACGAAGATGGCCGCGGCTGTGTCGCCCAGTCTCTCGGCGCGCTTGGAGACGCTCGTGACCTGGATGTCCATTAGCTGGTCGAGCGGCAGTCCAGCCAGGTCGGGCGGAGGGACCTCACCTTGCGCGGTCTTCGGCGCGGCCGCCCATATACCGGCCGCCAACATGCCGGCGGCTATGGCGGCCCCCCCGCCCTCTCGAAGCTTCCGAAATGAAGTGGTCGTCATTCGATGGGGGCGGTCGAGCTGGTCCGCTCCTCCATGGGAGTTTCAGGGCTTGTGTAGAGCGCCCGTATTTTCAATTGGTTCCACATGGACCGAAAATGTCCGTGTTGGATCTAATAAATTACGTAAACTTTTGATCTTTCCTTTTGTCGATTTCGCAGGGCGAACTCAGGATGTGGACGTCGGCTAATATTTTCAGGTTGAGTACGTATGGCATGAAATGTGGCCGCCAATATCCGGCGAGCCACCTACAAGTTCAAATATCCACTCGGAATTACAGAATTCTCGGCATCCCCCGGCCCCACGCGCGCCCAAAATATGGAGCGCGGCCAATGCCGGTGAGATGAAGGCGACATCACAGCTATTTCGGTTTACGGCGGCCCGCGCCCCCAAGTGGGTCAATTTCTCTTGCAGCCGAGGCACGGGGCACACCGGGAGGCGAGCCACCGGCTACCCTCACAAGCTCCCCTTCGAAAGCTGCAACCCAAACAGCTCACTGGTGCGGTCGAGAAGACTCGAACTTCCACGGGTCACCCCACAGCGACCTCAACGCTGCGCGTCTACCAATTCCGCCACGACCGCTAAGCCAGTGAGCCGCGCGGCGTAGCAAATGGACTTGGACTTGTGAAGGGCGACGCCCCACATTGGCGCGTCATGAGCCAAACCTTTCTGCGCGAAGACGCGAAAACGGTCGAGTGGGCGGTGTCCGCCGCACCGGTCGGCTACCAAGCAGCGGTCGAGACGATGCACGCCAGGACGGCCGCCATCGCCGACGGGAACTCGCCTGAGCTGATCTGGCTGCTCGAGCACCCTTCCCTTTATACAGCCGGCGTGACGGCGAAGCCGACAGACCTGCTGACGCCCGATCGGTTTCCCGTGTTCAGCAGCGAGAGAGGCGGGCAGTTCACTTATCATGGCCCCGGCCAGAGAGTCGCCTATGTGATGCTCGACCTACGCGCGCGCGGGCGCGACGTGAAGTCGTTCGTCATCAGCCTCGAGACTTGGGTGATCGCCGCGCTCGCCGATTTGGGCGTGACAGGGGAGATCCGGCAAGGCCGGGTGGGCGTCTGGGTGGCGCGCGGCGGCCGCGAAGACAAGATCGCGGCCATCGGCGTCAAGCTTCGGCGGTGGGTCAGCTTTCATGGCGTCAGCCTCAACGTGGCGCCTGATCTGGACCACTTTACGGGCATCGTGCCGTGCGGAATCAGCGATCACGGCGTCACCAGCCTGGCCGAACTTGGGCAGGGCGTTTCGATGACCGCGGCCGACGCAGCCCTGCGCGGCGCCTTTGAGACCGTCTTTGGACCCACCATCGAATCAACCCCACCGGTTGTCTCGGGCGGACGCTCATGATTACAGGTGGCGTCATCCGCCCCTGGGGCTCGCCTCGAGACTGAAAAGCCGTAGCCCCGCTTCATGCGCCTGATCGAACGCTATTTGTTCCGGCAACTGCTGGGGCCCACCCTGCTGGCCACGGCGGCGCTTTCAGGCATCGCCCTATTGAGCCAGAGCCTCTCGGGGCTGGACCTTTTGGTGGATCAGCGCCAGAGCCCGCTGATCTTCCTCAAGATCACCCTGCTGGCGATGCCACAGCTGATCGTGATGATCTTGCCGGTCGCCATCCTGGTCGCGGCCCTTACGGCGCTGAACCGGATGCACACCGAGCAGGAGATCGTCACCTGTTTCGCCGCCGGCATGAGCCGCTGGAGAGTTCTGTCACCGGCGTTGCAGCTTTCGGCGTGGGTCGCCCTGACGTCGCTGGTCATGACCCTGTGGATCCAGCCACTGTGCTACCGGGCCTTGCGTGAGACACTCGACCATGTTCGCGCGGATCTGGCCGCGACAATGCTGCGTCCGGGGCAGTTCACCCATCCGGCCGCCGGCCTGACGGTCTACGCGCAGTCGATGGACGACGACGGGACAGTCCACAATCTGTTCATCGATCGCGACAACGGCGCGGGAAAGGACTCCACGATCACCGCCAAGGTGGGCAGGCTAGAGCGCCGCGGCGCGGCTTCTGTTCTGGTGATGCGCCACGGTGCGAACCAGGAATTCTCGGCAACCGGAGTGCTGAACTATATCTCATTCGACGAGTACGTCCTCGACCTGGAAACGCTGGTGAATTCCGAGCGCGTCCTGCGCTACAAGCTCTCGGACCGTTATCCGCACGAGCTGTTTTTTCCCGATGTCCGGCAGCCATGGGAGCGCACGAACCGTACCAAGCTGCTCGCCGAGGGACATTCGCGTTTCACCGCGCCGCTCTACAACATCGCGTTCATGATCATGGCGTTCGCGACGGTGATCGGCGGGTCGTTCAACAAGATGGGCTATACGACACGCATGGCGGCGGTGGCGGCCACGGCCCTGATCCTCAGGACGCTGGGGTTCGCGGTCCAGGCGGCGGCCGGCGGCGTACCGGCGCTGAACCTTCTGCAATATCTTCTCCCGATCGGCGCCGCCGCGGTCGCGGGCGCCATATTGTCGTCCGGCCGGGTGAGCGGCGCCAAACGCCCGCCGCGTGTCCTGAGCATGCTGCCAGCCGGCAGGCCGGCATGAGAGCCATATCCGCACGGATACAGTCGTATGTCGTTACCCGCACGCTGGTCGGCGTGGGTACGGCCCTGGGCGTCATCAGCGCCGTCATCGCCCTGATCGAGTTCGTCGAGCTGACCCGCACGTTGGGCGGCCGCACGGAGCTGACGTTTCTGGACCTGCTGATACTCACGCTGCTGAAAGCACCCTCGGTCGTTTTGTTGCTGCTCCCGTTCATCTTCCTGTTCGGATCGATGGGCGCATTCGTCACAATGAACCGACGCAGCGAACTGGTGGCGATGCGGGCGGCGGGCGTATCGGCCTGGCGGTTCATTACGCCCGCCGCGTTGGCCGCGTTCGTCATCGGCATCGGCACCATAACCGCGCTGAATCCCCTGGCCGCCCTGCTCAATGAGCGCTTCGAGGACCGGCGCACGACCTTGACCGAAGGCCGCACCCAAAACCCTTCCGGCGAAATCTGGCTGAGGCAGGGAGACGACCGCAATCAGATCGTCATCCACGCCAAGTCTCACGACACGGTGGCCGAGACCGTGCGGCTCAAACACGTCTCCCTGTTCGTCAATCAGGTCGCGCCGACCGGCGAGATGGATTTTTCCCGCCGCATCGAGGCAGCGGAGGCGCGACTGACGCCGGGGTTCTGGCGGCTGACCGACGTGCGCGAGGCGCTTCCGGGAGCCGGCTTGGTCCGCTCGGAGCAGCTCTCGATCCCATCGAGCCTGGACCGCCGCACGGCGATGGAAAAGTTCATTTCGCCCGGCGCGGTGGCGTTCTGGCGACTGCCCGAAACAATCAGGGCGGCCAACCTGGCCGGCTACTCCGCCACGGGTTATGCATTGCGTCTCCAGCAGCTCCTGGCGACCCCTCTGCTCTTCGCCGCCATGACGGTGCTGGCCGCCGCATTCTCCTTGCGGCTGATGAGGCTGGGGGACCTCGCCGGCTTGGCGGCGACCGGGGTGGCGCTGGGCTTCATTATCTTTTTCCTCAGCGCTTTTTGCGGGGCTCTTGGATCAACCGACGTTATACCGCCCCTAGTGGCGGCGTGGAGCCCGCCGGTCCTGGCGCTTTTTTCCGGCATCACCCTGCTTTGCTATACGGAGGATGGATGATTCGGGTGCGTTGGGCGCAGGTCGAGGACAGAAAGGTCCCCGTGTGGTGAAAGCCGGCCGCTTCGCGGCGATCTTGAAGAGCGGTCTTCTCGCCGGCGCCGCGGGCATCGCCATGCTCGGGGGATACGCGCACGCGCAGATCACGCTGCCCACGCCTCAGCCGCTGCACCCCGGGCCGCCGCCACCGCCGCCGGCGGTCGCTGAAGACGACGGACTTAGCGGCGGCGGGTTCTATCTCGAAGCCGATAGCCTCTTTCGCGACGACATCCATCACACGACCCGCGCGGAAGGATCGGTCGAAGCCCGCTACGAGGGCAAGGTGCTTCGCGCCGATGAAGTGGACTACGACAGCGACACGGGGATCGTCGCCGCGCGCGGTCATGTGCAGATCATCGAACCTGACGGCAGGGTGCAGTTCGCCGACGCCATCACGCTGGACAAGGACATGAGCGCGGGCGTCGCCCTGGGGTTTTCGGCGCGGATGGAGGGTGACGTGAAGATCGCGGCCACGCGCGCCCACCGCCAGAGCCCGGACGTCACCGAGCTCGACGGCGTGATCTACACGCCATGCGCCACCTGCGCGGAAAACGGGACCAAAACGCCGACCTGGTCGATCAAGGCGAGCAAGGTCGTCGAGGATCGCAAACGCCGGACCATTTCGTTCCAGCATGCGGTCATCCAGGTCAAAGGCGTGGGCGTCTTCTACCTGCCGATGCTGTGGACGGCCGATCCGTCGGCGCCCCGCAAACAGGGCTTCTTGCTGCCGACCGTGACATTCTCCGGCGAAAGGGGCTTCAGCTATCAACAGCCCTATTACATCCCAATAACACACTATCAAGACATCATCATCTCGCCGCAGATCAACAGCAAGGTCAACCCATTCCTTAATATAGACTACCGAGAGCGGTTTTATTCGGGCTGGATCGATTTGCGGGCTGGCTATACATATGATCGCGACTTCACGTCGGGCGGCGCCAAATTCGGGCCCGATACGTCGCGCAGCTACATACTCGGTAGCGGCGTATTCAATCTGACGCCCAATTGGCAGTGGGGTTTCACGGCCGAACAGACGTCGGACAAGCTGCTCTTTCAGAAGTACTCTGTCCCCGATGTGTTCGCCAACGAGAGCCTCTCCGACCGCGGGCTGTACGCGGCCGACGACCTTCGGCTGATCTCGCAGCTCTACGCCGTCCACCAGAACGACACCTCCTACCTGTCAGTGGCCGCAATCAGCGTGCAGGGCCTGCGTACGACCGACGACCAGAGCACGTTCCCGACCATCGCGCCCCTCATCGAGGCGCACTGGGAGCCGGACATGGAGATACTGGGCGGGCGACTGCGGCTGGACGGCAGCGCGGTGGCTTTGACACGCTCCCAGGCGCCGGACACGCTGGCCCCCCTGGGAACGCCGCCGGTGGCCGGCCTGGACAGCCGCCGCGCGACAGCGAGCCTGGACTGGCAGAGCACATTCACGCTTTCCAACGGCCTGCGGATTCAGCCTTTCGCCAACGGGCGTTTCGATCTCTACAACACCGCCGGGCTGCCGGGCTCCCCGTCCGGAGGCACGTTAGGCCGCGAGATCGGCTGGATCGGCGCCAACTTCAGCTACCCGCTTTTTAAGCAGGTCAAGGACGTGACCTACATCCTCGAACCGCTGGCGCAGGTCGAGGTCGCGCCGAACACGCGGTTCAATCCGCTCATCCCCAACGAGGACAGCGAGGTCTGGGAATTCGACGACAGCAACCTGTTCAATGCGAATCGCTCACCCGGCTACGATCTCTACGAAGGCGGCCAGAGCGTGACCCTCGCCGGCCGCGCCACCGCCATGCTCGGCGATGGCCGCAGCGCCAGCGTACTGTTCGGGCGCCGGCTCGGATTCGAATCGGATTTGGCCGTGCCCACGCGAACCGGCCTCGCAACGGCGCTGTCGGACTACATCATCGCGTTCGAGGCGACGCCGGTGCAGGGCATCACCGTGTTCACGAAGATGCGGATGAACTCGGCGAGCTTCGGCATCGACCGCCTGGAGGCGGGCGCGAACTTTTCCACAGACCGCGCATCGGGCTACATCAGCTATCTTGAAGAGGCCGATTCGCCACTGGGCGGTCCTGTTCGCAGCATCGATATTCATGGCGAGGTCTACCCATTCAAACACTGGGGCGTGACCACCTATGGCATCGTCGACTCGGGAACCTGGCGACGGGAGGAGCTCGGCCTGATCTACAGGGACGATTGCGTGCGGGTCGAGGTGCTGTATCGCCACGACGATACTTTCAACGGCACGCTTGGCCCCTCGACTTCCGTGGTCCTTCGCCTAAAGCTCGCCACACTGGGCAATTCAAGTTAGAGCCCTTGGAAATCCGCCCTACCCCGAAGCGTGGCGCAAGGTGGGCGGTGCTGAATGAGGATTCTCGATTACGATGCGCAGGCTTGACTACATCGCGGTCGCGGCGCGCGCGGGCGCGGGCGCGCTGATTTGTACCATGGCGCTGGGGCTCGGCGCGATGGCATTGGCGCAGACCGCATCGACGACGCCCAGCGCCGCCGATCTAACGCCGTCGACGACTGCGGCTACGTCCGCGGCGGCGGCGCCCAGCGGCTTGTCCGAAAGTGTCGTCGTCACCGTCAATGACGAGATGATCTCGAGCTTCGACGTCGTCCAGCGCATGCGCCTGTTGATCGTCACCTCGGGGATCCAGCCGTCGCCGGAGACCTTGCCCGACATTCAGCGTGAAGCTGTCCGCTCTCTGATCGACGAGCGGCTGGAGATGCAGGAGCTTCGACGCGAAGCGAAGGAACAGAAGTTCGACCTCATCGCCTCGGACGCCGAGGTCAACGACGAACTCGCCGACATCGCTCGGGGCAACAACACCAGCTCCGACCAATTGCTTGCGCAGTTGGCCGCGCAAGGCGTCGGCGCCCAGACCTTCCGCGATCAGCTGCGGGCGGAGATCAGCTGGCGCGGCTGGATCCGCGGGCGTTATGGCCAGCGGCTGGTGATCGGCGACGATCAGATCAAGGCTTTCCAGAAGCACCTCGAGGCGGAAGCCGACAAGCCACAATACCAAATAAGCGAAATATTCGTCGACGCGACCCGAGCCGGCGGGATCACGGCCGCCCAGCAAGGGGCGTCGCAATTGTTGAGCCAGCTTCAAAAAGGGGCGCCTTTCGCCGCCGTGGCGAGACAGTTCTCCAACACGCCCTCCGCGGCCAACGGCGGAGAAGTCGGATGGATTTCTCCCGGTGAGATGCCTCCCGAAGTTGACCGCGCCTTGGAAAACCTGCGGCCCGGCCAGCTGTCGGCCCCCATTCCAGTCAAGGACGGCGTCTACATCGTCTTTCTGAAGGATAAACGCGCCGGCGGATCGTCGACCTTGATCACCTTGAAGCAAGTGGCCATCTCGCTTCCCAAAGGCGCCAGCGAAGAGCAAGTGAGCGCCGCGAACGCCAAGCTCATGGCCCTGCGCCCTAAAATTTCGGGCTGTGACAATCTCGAGGCGGCCGCCGCCAAGGCGCCGGGCGCGGTGTCCGGCGACCTGGGCGAGGCCGAGACCAAGGACCTCGCGCCGGCGTTCCGCAACGCGGCGGACGCGCTCAAGGTCGGCGAGGTGTCGGCGCCCATCCGAACCGAAGTGGGCCTCCACCTGATCGCAGTATGCGGCCGTCGGCATGGTGGCGCTCAGGCGATGACGCCCGAGCAGATTCAGAACCGCTTGTACGGTCAGGAACTATCGATGATCGCCAAGCGTCAGATCCGCGATCTGCGCAACTCGGCCACAATCGAAACGCGGTGACCGGGTCCAGGCTCGCGCTCAGCCTCGGCGACCCGGCCGGCATAGGGCCGGAGATCGTCGTCAAGGCCTGGCGCGCGTTGCGTTCGACGGGCCCCGCCTTCGTCGTGGTCGGGGACCCGGACGCCTTGAGGGCGGCCGGCGGCGCCGACGATGTCCGCGTGGTTTCCACGATCGGCGAGGGTGCGGACCTGTTTGCAATCGCCTTGCCCATCATCGATATCCCCCTGCCCGCCCCCGCGACGCCGGGCAGGCCGACGCCGGGATCGTCGGCTCTGGTGATCCGCTGGATCGAAACGGCGGCGAGGCTGGCGCTGAACGGCGAAGCCGACGCCCTCGTCACCGCGCCGATCGCCAAGGCCTCGCTTTACGAGGCCGGCTTTGCTTTTCCCGGCCACACCGAATTCCTCGGAGACCTCGCGCCGACGCCGGCCGGCGAGACGGCGCGCGGCCCGGTGATGATGCTTGCCGCGGCCGACCTCCGCGTCAGCCTCGTCACCATCCACGAGCCGCTCTCGAAGGTTCCGGGCCTGCTGACGATCGAGACGATCGTGAACGCAGGTTTGGTCACCGCCGATGCGCTGCAGCGCGATTTCGGCATCGAGCGGCCCAGGCTGGCGGTCGCCGGACTCAATCCGCATGCCGGTGAAGCGGGCGCGCTCGGCGGCGAGGAAATCGAGATCGTCGCGCCGGCGGTGCGCGAGTTGGCCGCCCGCGGCGTCGACGTAAGCGGTCCGCATCCATCGGACACCCTGTTCCATCCCGAAGCCAGGGCGCGTTACGACGCCGCGCTCTGCCTGTATCACGACCAGGCCCTGATCCCGGTCAAGATGCTGGACTTTTGGGGAGGTGTGAACATCACCCTGGGACTCTCGATCGTGCGGACGTCGCCCGACCACGGCGTGGGCTATGACATCGCAGGCCGGGGCTTGGCGCGTCCCGACAGCCTGATCGCCGCCGTGAAGCTGGCGGCGGCGATCGCAGCTCGCCGCGCGGTGGCATGAACCCTGAAATCCTGCCGCCGCTGCGCCAGGCGCTCGCGGAGGCCGGCATTCTTGCGGACAAACGATTCGGCCAGCACTTCCTGCTCGATCTGAACATATGTCGAAAGATCGTGAGGCTGTCGGAAATCCGCCCCGGCGAAACCGTCGTCGAGGTGGGTCCCGGCCCCGGCGGCCTGACCCGGGCCCTGCTCGAGGCCGGCGCCAGGGTGGTCGCGATCGAGAAGGATCCGCGCTTTCGTCCGCTCCTGGACGAGGTCGCGGCGGCGAGCGAGGGACGCCTCACGCTCATCGAGGCGGACGCCCTGAGCGTCGACATGTCGACGGTGTCCGGCGGTCCCGCCGCGGTGGTGTCCAACCTGCCCTATAATGTCGGCACGCCGTTGCTGGTGAAGTGGCTGACGGGTCCGTTTCGGCCAACCGGCATGACATTGATGTTCCAGAAGGAGGTAGCTCTACGGATCGTAGCCTGCCCCGGCGAAGAGCACTTCGGACGCCTCGCCGTGCTCAGCCAGGCCCTGTGCGACGCGCGGCTGGTGATGGACCTGCCCGCGCGGGCGTTCACCCCGGCGCCGAAGGTCGACTCGGCTGTGGTCCGACTCGAGCCGCTCGCCCAGCGCCCCGAGGACTCCCTGATCATTGCTCTTCAGACCATCGCCCAAGCGGCGTTCGGGCAGAGACGCAAGATGCTGCGCTCTTCGTTGCGAAGCCTGGGGGGCGAGGGGCTTTGTGCGCGCGCCGACATCGACGCCAACCGGCGCGCCGAAACAGTGCCGATCAGCGGGTTCCTGGCGCTGGCAGCGGCGCTGATGGAAGGCGCGAACTCTTAGATCTGCCTTGGGCGCGTGACGTCGCCAACGCCATTCACAAAGCGGAGCGCCGAGTTTCAGGCAATGACCGGGTTCGCAATCAACCAGTGATCAAAGCCATCAATTCGTCCTCGCCCAGCGTCCCCGCCGCTTCGGCGTCCTCCAGAAAATCAGCGGAAAGGGTGCGCTTGGCGGCGTGAAGGGCGAGGATTTTTTCCTCGATGCTGCCGGCGATCACCAGGCGATAGACCGTGACGGGGCGAGTCTGGCCGATGCGGTGAGCCCGATCGGTCGCTTGGTCTTCCACAGCCGGGTTCCACCAGGGATCCAGATGAATGACGAAGTCGGCCCCGGTCAGATTGAGCCCCGTGCCGCCTGCCTTGAGACTGATCAGGAAAAGGTCGCCTTCTCCGGCCTGGAACGCCTCCACCAACCGCGCCCTCTCCTTGGCCGGGGTCGAGCCGTCCAATCTCAGGGTTCGCGCGCCGGCCTGCTTCAAGGCCGACTCCACCAGGTCGAGGTGGCCGGTAAATTGACTGAACACCAGGGCGCGGTGCCTGTTGTCGCGCAGCTCGGCGGCAAGATCGAGAAGGCGCGTCAGCTTGGCGCTCTCCAGTCCCGCCTCGGGCTCGATCAAGGCCGGATTGCAGGCCGCTCGGCGCAGCCGCGTGATCTCCGCGAGTATCCGGATACGCTTCTGGCCGCCGGCGACGCCGCCCTGCTGCAGGGTGTCGAGCGCGCGCCGGCGCAGCGCCTCGTAGAAGGCCCGCTCTTGCGCCCCCGGTTCGATGGCCACGGTGATCTCGGTGCGTGGCGGCAGTTCCGCTAACACGGCGGCCTTGGTGCGGCGCAAGAGATACGGCCGCACCAGGGCTCTCAGTGCGGCCCGGGTGTGGCCGCCCTGCCCGCGCTCCATGGGGCCGGAAAAGCGCTTGTGGAAACTCTCCCTCGAACCCAACAGGCCCGGCGTCACGGTGTCGTAGAGACTCCAGAGTTCCTCGAGACGGTTCTCGATCGGCGTGCCGGTAAGCGCCAGGCGGAAGTTGGCGTCTATGCGCTTGCTGGCTTGGGCGCGTCTGGTTTCCGCGTTCTTGAGGTTCTGCGCCTCGTCGAACACGGCGACGGCGAAACACCGCGAGGCCAGCAGTTCGGATTCGGTGTGGAGCAGGCCGTAGCTGGCGACGAGCAGATCGCCTGGCCCGAGGCTTTCGACCAGCGCCTTTCGATCGGGGGCCGTCGACAGCATCCGCACTCTCAGGTCCGGCGCAAATTGGGCGGCTTCCAGCGCCCAATTGTGGCAGACTGAGGTCGGCGCAACCACCAGCGAGGGCCCGCGGCCCGCGTCGTTCAGGAGCAAAGCCAGAGTCTGCACAGTCTTGCCCAGGCCCATGTCGTCGGCAAGGCACGCGCCCAGACCCAGCCGGCTAAGCCGCGCCAGCCAGGCGAACCCCTGGACCTGATAGTCGCGCAAGTCGGCCTGCAAGCCGGCGGGCAGGCCCGGCTCATAGCCACGGGCGGCGACAATCCTGGCGATCAAGTCGCTCCAGCGTTTGTCTGTCTTCACCTCGCCGGCCGCATCGAACAGGTCTTCCACGGCCGAGGCGCCCGCCGCGCCGATCCGTCTGCCGCCCTTGACCTGCTCGGTCACCGCCGCAAAGGCGTCCAGGCGGCGGCGAAGATCCTCGGTGAGCGCCAGGTAGCGACCATCGTCCAGAGCCACGAAGCGGCCCCGGGCGCCGCCCAGGCGCGTAAGCACGTCCGCCATGTCTAGCACCATGTCCTCATCGACCCGGATCTGCCCCTTGACCTCGAACCAGTCGCGGGCCGAAGCGATGGTGAGCTTCAACGCTCCCGACCCCACGGTGCGCGTAGGCTTGAGGCGAGCGCCGTCCGGCCATTCCAAACCAACCTGGTCCGAAATTTCATAAAGCTGCTGCAGGGCTTCGAGCGCCGCGTCGAGTCCGTCGATGCGCCACTCGTGATCGCTCTCGCGCCAAGCCGCCAGGGCGGGGAAGCTTGCGCGACGGCCTCGAGCGCGGCTGACTCGGCCGACAGATCGCGGTTGATCCGCCGATGCCCGCCTTCGGTGGGCGACAGCACCGACCGCGCCCCCACGCCCGGCACATAGGATGGACCGGCTTCGCCCAACGGGCGGACCAGCGCTTGGATGTCAAAGCCCTCGCCCTCCGGAGCGATACGCAGGATGGGCCGCGTTTCCCCCATGACCGCTTCGGTGGCGACACCGTGCAGTTCGGAACGCACCGGCAGTCGGGGATTTTCCGTCTTTACGAGGGTGATCACCCTCTCCCGCGCTCCGCGCGGCACATCCAGACCTTTCGCGCCCAGGGTCTCGGCCAGCTCCACCAACGCCGGCGTCACCTCGATCACGCGCCAGCGCGTCGGCGTTTCGGGTTCGACTAGCACCCTGGGAGCGCCAGCCCGGTGCGACAGGTCGATGCGAAGTCGATCCCCTTGTTCCCGCACCACCAGTTCGACCGGATAGGCGACCAGCTCGATGCGTCGCTCGGGCTCGGCGGCGTCGAATACGCGCGGATGGCCGACGAGCGCGAGGGGACCGCGCACGGCATCGAAATAGTACGTCTCGTTGTAGTGGTTCTTCTCGAGCCTTATCGTCTTCAGCACCGCCTCGTCTTCCGCGGTCAGATAGTCGATTTTTGGGTCGCGCTGGTTCAGCCGCTTGACCGACACCACCCGTCCGGGCGACCAGGCCTGGCCCTTGGCGATCTGCTCGACCGGCTCGATGTCCATGAGAGTCGGGTCGAAACGGAAGATCAGCCGGCGCGCGCGGGTGGCTGCTTCCGCCTTGAGCGCAGGGGCAGGCGCCAGAAAAACTTGCAGCCTGTCTAGCGCGCGCTCCCAGGCCGGCTTGATGGGGACGATTTCCAGGAGTCTACGGCCCACAGGAGGTCCAAGCTTGGCGAGCCGCCCTCGCCAGCTCTCACGCGCGCTGGCGTCGGCTCCCGAAAAACGCTAATGAACGTCGGCGAGCGTGCGCGCCGCCGGCGGCGCGAGCGCGCCCCAGGCGTCCGCCGCACGCCGATCTTCATCCTCGCGCCGCCGCGCGTTGGCGCCTTCCACGACCGCCAGCGCCAGAGTGATCACAAGGTTCGGCAGCGGCCCCTCTCGGGATCTGACGGGGGGCCCCAGGAAACGATCGGCCAGGAGCTTGGCCTGACCGTCATGGCCGGACACGAGCAGGAAAAGAGCATAGAGGGCGGCGGCCAGGTCGGACCGGCTGTCGCCCAGGATTTCCAGCTGAGTCGATATCTCGCCCAGCAACCCAGGGTCGGCCGCCGCGAACATCGCCAGCAGATGATAGAGGCCGAAATCGCCGGAAAGCGCGATCTTGCGCCGGCCCACAACCTTGCGCCGGCGCTTCAGCGCCTCGCGAAAGCCTGGCAGCGCGTCCTGCGGAGGGCCGGCCAGAAAAGCCAGCGCCGCCTCGCCCGCCTCGGCCAGGACGGCATCGGCGGCGCCCAGTCGCGCGATTCGCGCCTTCGCCGCCTCATGACGTTCCCCGAGAATGTCCAGGCGCATCAAGGCGAAGTCCAGCCTCAGCCACTGGCCCCAGTCCTGGTCGCGGTCGCGAAGCGCGACGATCATCTCGGCGACCCCGGCGTCGACGATCCCGTACTCGAGCACGCGCTCCACGTGGGCCGAACACACGCGGTCGCGCAGGCCCGGGTCGAGGCCGTCCAGAAAATCGACGTCTGTCGGCGCATGACGCAGGAGGATCGGCGCGACCACCGACTCGCGGGCGTCGAAGCGCGCTTCCACCCGCCCGATCAGCCGCTCAATCCCGGCCACGTCGCCGGCCAGTGTCATGAGCCTGGCGGTGCGCGCAAGGGCGGTGTCGTCATGCCATGCCGGATCGTTCCAGGACCGATGGAGCCCGCTTCGGTCGAACCAGCTCTGCGGCGCGGCGGCGCGCACGGCCGCGATCGTCGCGGCGACCCCGGGCCGTCGCGCCGCTTGAACCGTCAGCGCCTCCCGCCAGTCGGGATGGATCTGACCGTCTTCCTGGAGCAGGCCCTCTCGCGTCACCCTTTTTAGGGCTTCGTTGAACTTCGGCGTCGACCAGGCGCCGCCCACGGCGTTGGCGATCCCCCGCGGCGCGGAAGATCGCGAGGAACGCGTCCCTGCTCACCGCGCCCGGGCCGACCAGGGCCTTCAGTTCGGCGAGCGCGACGTCGGAGGGGTGGAGACTGGCGATCTCGTTGGACGGAAACGCCAGAGGCATTGGCGAGCAGACCCGTTCTACAACCGCGCGGGGACGTCTTCGCCCAGAAGCGCCTCGACCTCCCCGGCGAGCCAGGGGTTGCGCGTCCGGCGAAGTCGTTCCGCGCGGTAGATGGCGTCCAGCGCGCGACAGGCGCCCTCGAAATCGTCGTTCAGGAGCACGTAGTCGTAGTCCGCCCACCTTGCGATCTCGCCCTTGGCGCGACCGAGCCGGCGGTTAATCACGTCCTCGGCGTCCTGGGCGCGGGCGTGCAGTCGCGCCGAGAGCTCGGTCATGCTGGGCGGCAGGATGAAGATCCGCACGGTGTCCTCGGGCAGGCTCGCCGCGATGGCGGCCGCCCCCTGCCAGTCGATGTCGAACAGGATGTCGCGTCCGCCCTCCAGCGCGGCCATGATGGAGGCGCGGGGCGTGCCGTAGTGGTGCTCGTGGACCTCCGCCCACTCGATGAAGGCGTCCTCGTCGACCATTCGCTGGAACGCCGCGCGGCCAACGAAATGATACTCGCGGCCATCCTGCTCGCCCGGTCGTGGCGCGCGGGTTGTGGCGGAGATCGAGAGGGTCAGGGCCGGGTGATCGGCGATCAGCCGGCGCGACAGCGATGTCTTGCCCGCGCCGGACGGACTGGAAATGACCAGCAGCAGGCCGCGTCGCTCACGGGTCGGCTCACTCGACATTCTGCGCCTGCTCTCGGAACTGATCGATCACCGCCTTTAGTTCGAGGCCGATCGCGGTGAGCTCGGGCGTCGCCGATTTCGAGCACAAGGTGTTGGCTTCCCTCATGAATTCCTGGGTGAGGAAATCGAGGCGGCGCCCGGCGGCGCCCTTGTCGGTCAGGAGCGCGCGGCCGGCGGCGACATGTGCGACGAGACGGTCAAGCTCCTCGCGCACGTCGGCCTTCACGGCCAGGACCGCGGCTTCCTGGACGATGCGGTCCATCGTCGCCGCCTCGCCGGCCAGTTCGACAAGTCGCCGTTCGAAGCGCTGTTTGATCATCCGGGGCTGAGCGGCCGCTTCGGTCTCGGCGGTCGCTACCAGGCCTTCGATCCTGTCGAGGAAGCCCGCCAGGAGGCCCGCGAGCGCGGCGCCTTCGGCGAGGCGGGAGGTCTCGAGAGCAACGAGCGCGGCGACGACCGACTGGGCCATGGCGGCCTCGACGGCCGCATGGGCCTCGGGATCGTCGTCGTCGTCGCCGGCCTCGATCACGCCGCGCAGGGCGAGCAGCCCGTCGACGGTGGGGACAGCGACGCGGCCCGCCGCCACGAACGGCTCGCTAAGCAGAAGGTATCGTTCGAGAATATCGAGATTGACGCGGGCCTGGCCGGCGCCGTCGGCGCGCTTGGCCTGGACGCCGAGGCCGATCTGGCCGCGCTGGAACCGGCCCTGTGCGGCGTCCCGGGCGAGGCGTTCGAGATTGTCGAAGCCGGGCGGGCCGCGGAAGCGGATTTCCAGATTGCGGCCGTTGACACTGCGCGCCTCGACCGCCCAGGACCAGGGGCCCGATCGACCCTCGTCGCGGGCGAAGCCGGTCATTCCACTGAAGGTCATTTCGATGCGTCTCCGGCTCGGCTTTTCTCGATGGCGCGCCAACGGGCGACGTTCTTCAAATGGTCGGCCCAGGTGGCGGCGAAGACGTGACCGCCCGTTCCGTCGGCGACGAAGTAGAGGTCGCCGGTCCGGGCCGGGCGCAGCGCCGCTTCGAGCGAGGCGCGCCCGGGGTTGGCGATCGGCGTGGGGGGCAGGCCGGCGACGCGGTAGGTATTGTAGGGGCTGGGCGTGGTGAGCTCCGAGGCGCGCAAGGGGCGCCCTAGCGGATCGCCGTTGGTGAGGGCGTAGATCACCGTCGGATCGCTCTCGAGGCGCATGCCGGTTCGCAGGCGGTTGATGAACAGGCCGGCGATGCGGGCGCGCTCGCGCGGCTCGGCGGTCTCCTTTTCGACAATCGAGGCCAGAGTGACGGCCTGTTCGGGATCGGCGTACGGCAATCCCGGGACGCGTTCGCGCCACAGCTGGACCAGGAGCCTGTCCCTGGCCTGCCTCATGCGCGCGAGCACCTGCGCGCGGGTTTCGCCGCGGCGCACCTGGTAGGTTTCCGGCAGCACCGCCCCTTCGGGCGGCGTGGGCGACCGGCCGACGAGGACGTCCGAGCGGGCGAGGATGTCGGCGACGGTCCTGGCGGCGACGCCTTCGGGCACGGTGAGGAAATGGCGGACGATGACGCCGGTGCGGATCATGGTCAGGACCCGCCACAGCGAGGCCCCAGAGGGAAATTCATACTCGCCGGCCTGCAGCCGCGGCGCCGCGCGCGTGAGCTCGGCGGCTGTGACGAACGCCAAGGCCGAACCGATCACGTGGGCGCGGGCGAGGCTCGCGGCGATGGAGGGCAGGCGGGCGCCGGTTTCGAGCACGACGTCGCTGGGGCGGCCGTCCGGCGAGCGGGGGCCCGGTCCCACGACCAGCCACGCCGCCCAGCCAAGGGCGATCAGCGGGACCGCCGCGATCGCCAGCAGCCAGCGCCGATCTCGCAGACGCGAGGCGAGCGGCCGGCGCGCGGTTCGACGCGGGCGCCGCGGTCCGGGCGCCGAGCGGCGCGACCGGCGGCGGGTTGGTTTCACGGAGCCTTCTTGAACACGACGCTGGCGTTGGTGCCGCCGAAGCCGAAGCTGTTGGACAGCACCATGTCGATCTTCATCGGCTTGGCGGCGATGGGAACGAGGTCGATCGGCGTCTCCACCGACGGGTTTTCCAGGTTGATCGTCGGCGGCGCGATCTGGTCGCGCAGGGCCAGCACGCAGAACGCCGCCTCGACCGCGCCGGCGGCGCCCAGCAGGTGGCCGATCGCCGACTTGGTCGAGGACATGGCGACCCTGCCGGCCGCCTGGCCGAACAGCCGCTCGACCGCACCCAACTCGATCTCGTCGCCCAGCGGCGTCGAGGTGCCATGGGCGTTGATGTAGTCGATGTCGGCCGGCTCGACCCCGGCCTGGGCGATCGCCGCCTTCATGGCGCGGAACCCGCCGTCGCCGTCCTCGACCGGCGCGGTGATGTGGAAGGCGTCGCCAGCCAGGCCATAGCCGACCACCTCGGAGTAGATCTTGGCGCCGCGCGCGCGCGCGTGCTCGAGTTCCTCGAGGACCAGGACGCCGGCCCCCTCCCCCATCACGAAGCCGTCGCGATCGCGGTCGTAGGGACGCGAGGCGCGCGAGGGATCGTCGTTGAAATGGGTGGACATGGCGCGGCAGGCGACGAAGCCGGCGATGCCGACCTTGCACACGGCCGCCTCCGCTCCGCCGGCGACCATGACGTCGGCGTCGCCGTGCTGGATCAGCCGCATGGCGTCGCCGACCGCGTGGGCGCCGGTGGCGCAGGCGGTCACCACCGAGTGGTTGGGGCCCTTGAACCGGTGGCGGATAGAAACCTGGCCCGAGGCCAGGTTGATCAAAGCCGCGGTGATGAAGAACGGGCCGACGCCGCGGCGGGGTCCCTTCTCATGCAGTTCGACGGCCGTGTCGGCGATCGTCGAAAGCCCGCCGATCCCCGAGCCGATGTTGACGCCGGTGCGATAGCGACTCTCTTCGTCCTGCGGCGCCCAGCCGGAATCGCGCACCGCCTCGTCGGCGGCGGCCATGGCGTAGAGGATGAAGTCGTCGACGCGCCGCCGCTCCTTGGGGCTCATCACCTGGTCGGGATCGAAGGAGCCCGGCACGTCGGGGCCCCCGCCGCCGCGGCCATCGATGCGCGGCACCTCGCAGGCGATCTGGCAGCCATAGTCGCTGGCGTCGAACGCAGTAATGCGTCCGGCGCCGGAGCGGCCGGCCAGTATGTTCGCCCAGGTGGCTTGGACGCCCCACCCCAGCGGGGTGACCATGCCAAGTCCGGTTACGACGACGCGACGCATCGAACGCTCACAGCATCAGGCCGGGCGATCACGCGCCCAGGCGCTCTCCGATGAACTTGACCGCGTCGCCGACGGTCTGGATGTGCTCGGCGGCGTCATCGGGAATTTCGATGTCGAACTCCTCCTCGAACGCCATCACCAGTTCGACGTTGTCGAGGCTGTCGGCGCCGAGGTCGTCGATGAAGCTGGCCTTCTCGGTCACCTTCTCCGGATCGGCGTCCAGGTGCTCGATGACGATCTTACGAACGCGCTCAAGAATGTCGGACATTTAGGCTCTCGGTCCTCTCTGGTTGGTATCGGCGCTCGCATTTAAGAGGCCGGACGATCACGCGTCACAAATGGGAATCCCGCCTAGCATGTTCCTTATCGTCGCACTAGCGGGGTGGAAGGCGCGGACGCGGCGCCCGCGAGACAAGAGTCAGATCATCGCCATGCCGCCGTTGACGTGCAGGGTCTGGCCGGTCACGTACGCGCCTTCGTCGCTGGCGAGGTAGACGCAGGCGGCGGCGACGTCGTCGCCCGACCCCAGTCGGCCCAGCGGGATGGACGCCATGATCTGGCTCTTCTGGGCCTCGTTCAAGGCGTCGGTCATCGGGCTCTGGATGAAGCCTGGGGCGACACAGTTGACGGTGATCCCGCGGCTGGCGACCTCCTGGGCCAGAGCCTTGGAAAAGCCGATCATGCCGGCCTTGGAGGCGGCGTAGCTGGTCTGCCCCGGATTGCCGGTCACCGCGACCACGGATGTGATGCCGATGATCCGCCCGACGCGGCGCTTCATCATGCCGCGCAGGGCCGAGCGGGACAGCCGGAAATAGCTTTCCAGGTTGACGCGCTGCACGCTCGACCAGTCCTCGTCCTTCATCCGCAACAGCAGGCCGTCGCGGGTCATGCCGGCGTTGGCGACCAGGATCGCAAGATCGCCGCCCGCCGCGGCCTCCGCGCGCGAGACCAGCGCATCGACCGCCGCGCCGTCGGCGAGGTCGCACACGACGCTGGAAACGCGCTCGCCCAACTCGGAGGCCAGCGCGTCCAGGGCCGCTTCGCGCGTCCCCGACAGCACGACGTGGGCGCCTTGAGCGTGCAGGGCGCGCGCGATCGCCCCGCCGATGCCGCCGCTGGCCCCGGTCACCAGGGCTGTCTTGCCGGTAAGATCGAACATGCGTGAAGAGCTCTTGGTGCGAAGAGCGCTTACCTAGGGCAGGCCATCGCGGCGAACAAGGGAACCGGCGGCATGCCCGCGACGCCTCATCCATCCCGATCTGGCCGTGTGGATGTCGTCCGCCTGGGGCATGGCCGCGCTGATCGACAACAACGCTCGCGCCGCCGAGACGGAATTCGGCAAGGCGTCGAAGGGCGCGGACGACTTGCCCGACTTTGATCCCGCCGCGCGGCTGACCTTCCGCCAGCGGCTCGCCTTCACGAAGATCAGGCTGGGTGACGGGGCGGGTGCGGAGCGACTTTTTCGTCGGCTCGTGGCAATTTTCACCGCGATCGAGGGGCCGGATAGTCCCGACGCGTAGTGGTCGGCATCAATCTGGCGAAAGCCCTGATGGTCCGGCGCAAGCACGCCGCAGCGGTTGCTCAGGCCAACGCGGTCTATCCCAGGATGCTGGCGCGCCTCGGCGCGGACCATGAGATGACATTGCAACTGCTCACCACGCGCGCGCAGTCCGAGGGTTTCCTGGAACGTTGGGACGACGCGATCCGGGACGATCTCCACGTACATGAGAGCGGGGCATCGCCCGCGCGGCTGTCGCGCAGTTCGCCGCCGATCCCCAATGGGGAGCGAACGTCGATCTCGCTCTCGCGCAGATCGCGGCCGCGCAGAGACAATTGTCCAAGGCGCGCCGCTTTCTCGATGCCGCCGCCGCGGCTTTTTCGGCTCGGAACGCGGAACCCTACCATGTGCGCGAATGGAAGCGCCTCGACCGGGATATCCCTAGAGGGGCCGGGACCATGCGTCCCGCTTGACGAGCGAATGGGTCCTTGGCCGGCGGGGGCGGCGTTCCACGCGCGGTGGGCGCGCTGTGGGTCGGTGATCGCGACATCAACATCCCGAGCCCGGGCGTCGGGGCGGTGTTTGGCAATCCACTCCTCGTCGGAGCCTAGCGGCCGCGCGGGACGGGCTCCGCCGGCGCGCGGGACTGTGGTATCGTCCTTGCTAGCAACCCGCCTTTCGAAGAATACCTTGCGACGCCTTCTGAAGTTTCTGCACACGCTCGCCGGGGCCGGGCTGATGGGCGCGGCGGCCGCGCTGGCGATCGTCGCGTTCGTGACGCCGGCGTCGGTCGGCGCGCCCGGCTACGTCCCCATGATGGTCGCCATGGCGAAGATCGCCGCATGGATCCTGGGTCCGTCGATGGTGCTGACGGTCGTCACCGGTCTGCTGGCGATCGCCGCGACCCCCTCGTTCCAGGACGTCGGCTGGGTCTGGGCCAAGGCGGCGACGGGCATTCTCATTCTCGAGGGCGGCCTGCACGTCCTGGGCCCGATCCAGGAGGAAGCCAGGCGCGGGGCCGGCGCGGCGGGCGGGGCCGCGGATGCGGCGGGCGCGGCGAGCCTGCTGGCGTCGGAGGTCAACACCCTATGGGTGCTCGTCGCGGTTTCCGTCGCCAACGTCGCGCTTGGCGTCTGGCGTCCCCGCTTTCCGAGGATTCCGTTCTGACGCGGTCGTCGGCTGGTCAGGCGTCGTGGAATGCCGCCGGCGTCCGTTCCCTCAGAGCGCCTTGGCGAAGGCCTCGAGGTCGGCCGGCGTGTTCAGGGCCATGGCCTGGGCGTCGGGGGCGATCCGCCTGGCCATGCCTGTCAGCACCTTGCCGGCGCCCGCCTCGGCGAATCGCGTCACGCCACCCTCTTCGACCATCCAGGCCATGCTCTCGCGCCAGCGCACGCGCCCGGTGACCTGATCGACGAGCAGGGCGCGGATGGCGTGGGGATCCAGAGTCGGGCGGGCGGTGACGTTAGCAACCAGGGGCGCGCGCGGCGGGATGATGTCGGTCCGCTCCAGCGCCGCCGCCATCTCGTCCGCAGCCGGCTGCATCAGTGGGCAGTGGAACGGTGCGGACACATTCAGCGGGATGGCGCGAGCGCCCAGCGCCTTTGCCGCCTCGATGGCGAGGTCGACGGCGGCCTTGTCTCCGGAAATGACGATGTTGCCGGCGTTGTTGTCGTTGGCGACCACGCAGACCCCGGCGGCGGAACCGGCCACGGCGGCGGCTTCGGCCAGGGCGAGGTCGCACTTTGGGCCGATCAGCGAGGCCATCGCCCCCTTCCCGACCGGCACGGCGCGCTGCATGGCCTGGCCGCGCAGGCGCAAGAGGCGCGCGGTGTCGGCCAGGGTGATGGCGCCGGCCGCGGCCAGCGCCGAATATTCACCCAACGAATGGCCGGCGACGAAGGCGGCGCGCTCGACGCCGACCCCGAACTCGGCCTGCAAGACGCGCATCACCGCGAGGCTGACCGCCATCAAGGCCGGCTGGGCGTTCTCGGTCAGGGTCAGGTTCTCGATCGGGCCCTCGCGCATTAGCCTGCCGAGTTTCTGCTCCAGAGCATCGTCGACCTCCTCGAACACCGCGCGGGCCGAGGCGAAGGCCTCGGCGAGCTCGGCGCCCATGCCGACGGCCTGGCTGCCCTGGCCGGGAAAGACAAAAGCAAGGCTCATGGGTGATCGGCTCCCGGTGGATTCGTTGGGCCACGGTTAGGTCAAAGGTGGCCGGACGCCAAGCGGCGGCGTCATCGCGCGCGTCACAGCGAATTTAAGAATTGAACCACGAAGGATACGAAGTTTGATTTCGATGGCGAAGCCATCACTCAGTCCCCGGGGGATGTGGGATTGCGCCTGTGGCGCGGTAGTCCGCTGTCCCTTCGTGTCCTTTGTGTCCTTCGTGTCAAATTCGCCCTTGAGACGAGGGACACCGTCGGCCGGAAATGCGCTGGCGCGATCGGGCGGTGCGGGTGCATAGTCAGCGTCTCATTCGGGAGACAACCAAGATGAAACGCCTGCTCGTCGCCGCCGCCGTGCTTTGCCTCGCCACGGCGCCCGCCCTGGCGGCCTTACCGGTCGGCGCCGGCGCGCCGGAATTCACCGCCTCGGGCTATCTGGCCGGCAAGCCTTTGACCTTCGATCTCAAAGGCGCGCTGAAGAAGGGGCCGGTTGTGCTGTATTTCTTCCCGGCCGCCCACACCAGCGGCTGCAACCTGGAAGCCCATCTGTTCGCCGAGGCCGCCGATCAGTTCCATACCATGGGCGCCACGGTGATCGGCGTCACCGCCGGCAATATCGACCAGCTGGCCGCGTTCTCGGCCGAGACCGAACACTGTTCGGGCAAGTTCCCGGTCGTGGCCGACACCAACCTGTCGATCGCAAAACAGTACAAGGCGACGTTGCTGGTCCGGCCCGGCTGGAGCGATCGCACCTCCTACGTAATCGCCCCCGACGGCAAGATCCTGCTCGCCTATTCCAATCTGGGCGCCGATCACCACGTCGAACAGACGCTGGCGACCGTGAAGGCCTGGCGGGCCGCGCACCCATAGATGCGGCTCCGACGCGCGTCCTGGGCCCGACTGTCACCGGTGATCAGGGCCGCGGCGCGGGGAGATGCGCTCTGCGATACATTGGTGTAGGCGGTCAACATGGCCGCGACCGAAAGGTCGCCACGGCCAACAGGCTGGACGCCAGCACGTTCGGCAGGCCGTTGACCGTCTCCCCGCCAAAAGGTTTCGCCAACGAGGCCGGGACAAACCGTGAAAAGGCAGCTGCGAGATGTGCGGCCCCTATTCCCAACGCCGCATAAAGCGACGCCCGCAGCCAAAGTCTGTCCCACACCGTTCCGAGTAAGAATTTCCAGGTTTCCAATCGGATCTCCAGTCATGTCGGCCGGGGCCGCGCCTACAATCGAACCCGATCGACGTTGGCGTGTTCCACCGTACGGTAGGGTACGCGCGAAGGCGTGTTTCCTTGACGTCGTGAGTGATAGATCTCCATGGCGTCCGATACCTTCACCGCCCGAAGAAAAGCAGACCGTGCTTGCAAATGTACGGTCAAGGAGCGTCAATGCAGAATCTGAGCGCCGACATGTCGGTATTGTTCCGGTCGGTAAACGTCATGGTCGAAGGCTTTTTTGCTTCGCTACCGATGCTGCTCATCGCCGTCGTCGTCTTCGTGGTCTTCTGGCTTCTCAGCCGATTGGCCCGTGCTCTCATCATGAAGGCGACCAGGAACCACACCCACGCCAATGTGGGCAAGGTTATCGGTCGCCTGGCGCAAT
This sequence comes from Caulobacterales bacterium, assembly GCA_038206535.1. GTDB lineage: Bacteria > Pseudomonadota > Alphaproteobacteria > Caulobacterales > Caulobacteraceae > Acaudatibacter. The sequence continues at coordinate 8,933 of JBBRAV010000019.1, read as the reverse complement.
GGGCCATCATCTTCATCGGCCTGCTAGTCGCTCTGTCCGTCGTCGCGCCGTCGATCAGGCCGGCGAATATCCTTTCGGTGCTAGGCGTCGGCGGCGTGGCGATCGGCTTCGCCTTCAAGGACATTCTGCAGAATTTCGTCGCCGGCATCCTGCTGCTGCTGCGCGAGCCGTTCAGGGTCGGCGATCAGATCATCTACAAGGAGTTCGAGGGCACGGTGGAGGAAGTCGACACCCGCGCCACCCTCATTCGAACCTATGACGGGCGTCGAGTGATCATCCCCAACGGTGATATCTATACCAATGCAATCACCGTCAATACCGCATTCGCCAGCCGACGCAGCCAGTATGACATCGGAATCGGTTATGGCGACGACATCGAACACGCGCGTGCTGTGATCCTGGGCGCGATCATTGGCCTGGAGGGGGTCCTAGAACATCCCGCAGCGGACGTGGTCGTCTCCGACCTCGCCGGCTCCAGCATAAATCTGCGGGCACGATGGTGGACGGACGCCGCTCGCAGCGATGTGGTGACCAGTCAAGACCGCGTACTGACAGCCATTCGCAACGCCTGCGCGGAGGCCCAGATCGATCTTCCCTACCCGACTCAGGTGACCCTTTTCCACGACCAGACCGACGCGGACGATGGCGACCGCACGCGGCAGCGCGAAGGTTGGCCGGCCGGCGACAATCCGCCGCCGCCCGGACGCGGCGGGGGCGTCGACGCTGTCGGAAGATTTTCCGGCGGTATCGGGAACGGAGCACCAGACGACAGGCAGCAGTCAGAGGTCACTCACGGCCCTCCCTCCACATGAAGGGGAGGAAGGCGGTATCCCTTTACGCCGGCTCTTCGATCTGGGCGACCTTGAGGGCGAGTTTCTTAGCCGCGCCCATGTCGTAGCGGCCGGCGGTGACGATGCGCTGGGCGTAGAGGCCGCCGCCGGACTGCAGGTTGGCGATCGCAGCCCAGGTGCCGCCGGCGCCGCCGGTATAGTCGTAGATGGCGTGGAAGAGCTTCGTGCGGTAGGCGCCGTCGACCGACTGCTTGGTGCCCATGTACTTGCGGATCAGATAGCCGACGTCGGCATTTTCCAGGTCGGCGACCGAGGGCGCGGTCTGCACCGAGCCGCCGGCGATGTCGTGTAGGTCGCGCACCATGTTGGCCCAGTTGGCCGCGCCGTAATACTTGCCGGCATTGGTGTAGAGTTCGTGCGGTATGGCGGCGCCTTCGGTCGTGAACGCGCACTGATCGATCGCCGCGTCCAGGCAGGCGCGCACCAGGGTGGCGTTGATCATCATGCCGCTGATCTTCTCCTTGATGTGCGCGACCTTCTCCAGGCCGTTGGCCTCGGCGATCAGCTGGGCGAAGCCGGTCAGGGCGTCGAACGAGCGGGCCATGCCGGCCAGGCCGCCGATGCGCTCCCACAGCCCCAGGGAGTGGGCGAAGACCGCGGCCAGCTCGGGGTGGCCGTCGAGGAAGATGCGCTCGTTGGGCACGAAGACGTCGTCGAAGATGACGAAGCTGTCGGGCATGTGCTTGCGGCTGGAGATCGGGAAACGGCGCTGGTCCTTGTGCCGCGGCGCATAGTCGACATCAACGATCTTCACGCCCGGCGCATTGGCCGGCACCATGCAGGCGATCGAATAGTCGTCCTCGCCGGCCTTCATGGCCTTGGTGGGGATGGTCATCAGCTCGTGCGAAAGGGAGGCGGCGGTGATGTGCAGCTTGGCGCCGCGGATCACCACCCCGCCCGGCCGTCGGGCGACGACGTGGACATAAGCGTCGGGGTCGTCCTGCTGGCTGGGGCGCTTGGAGCGGTCGCCCTTGGCGTCGGTGATGCACTGCACGATGCGCACGTCGCGTTCCTGGGCGTCCTTGACCCAGGCGCGAATGCGCGCGGCATTGTCCGGCAGCGTCGCCTCTATGCGGTCGGCGGCGGTGAGCAGGGTCATCATCGAGGCGCTGGTCACCGCCAGCAAGATGTCTCGCTCGTCCGCTTCCTCGGCGTGCTCGCGCAGCTCTTCCTTGGAGGCTATGGTGCGGATGGTGTCGCGAAGCGCCTCGGGACTGGGGTCGTAGTGCCGGTCGTAGAGGCTGGCCTGTAGGTCGACCGGGACCTTGAACACCGGGTGGGCGGCGAGATCGGCGACCAGCTTCCCCTCGAGATAGACCTTGCGCCCGTCGTTCAGCGATTGGCGGTACTGCTCGCCGGTCATCATCATGGTCGTCGTCTCCCGAGGGCGCGCGCGGCTGTTTCGCCCAGTCCTAGCGCGCTGTCGCGACGTAAGAAAAGCGCCGTTTCAGGCCCGGCCCTTCCGCAGCCCCGACCGCCGGCGCGCGCGGTTGCCCAGGGTGGGGCGGCGGGTTAGGCTTCTGTCGATCCGGGGGGGAGATCGAATGAACCGACGGTTGAGTTTGTCATGCGTGGCGCTCTCGATGGTCGCCGGCTCGGCGTCCTGCGACTGCGTCGTGCGGAAGATCGCCGACCTGCCGGTCACGATGATGGGACACCAGCCGCTCGTCTCGGCGAGTATCAACGGCACCAAAGCACGCTTTCTCGCCGACAGCGGCGCCTTCTATAGCCTGATATCGCCGTCGAAGGCGGCGGAACTCGACCTGAAGCCATATCCGGCGCCTTTCAACATCACCGTCGTCGGAGCCGGAGGAGAAGCACAGGCGCAAGTGGTTCGGGTGAAGACGTTCGCGATCGCGGGCGGCAACCTTACCGACATCGAATTTCTGGTGACCGGAAACGCCTTGGGGCAGGAAATCGCCGGAGTGGTCGGCCAGAACATCCTGGGCATGGCCGACGTGGAATACGACCTCGCCAACGGCGTCATCAGCCTGTGGACGTCGCGCGGCTGCGGCAATCGCGAATTCACTTACTGGCGCGCCAAGGACCAGACCTACGGCATGCTGGACATCGAGGCGCTGGACGCCACGCAACACCGCACGGTCGGCGCGGCCTATGTCAATGGCGTCAAGCTCCGCGCCTTGTTCGCCACCGGAGCCGGCATGTCGATGATCACGATCGCGGCGGCCAGACGCGCAGGCATAGATATCGCTGATCCACGGGTGGTGTCGGCTGGCGTGATCGGCGGCGGCGTGGGCGTCAAGCGGCTCACAGAATACATAGCGCCCGTCGGCAGCTTCAAGGTCGGCGGCGAAGAGATCCGAAACACGCATTTGCGAGTCGGCGACGCCGATCTGTTTGGGAACGACATGCTGATCGGGGCGGATTTTTTTCTCTCCCACCGCATCTTCGTCTCCAACACGCAGCACAGGATATACTTCACCTACAACGGCGGCCCGGTGTTCAATGTTTCTTCCGGGATCGCGGCTCCGCCGCAAGTCGATGACGCCAAGACAAGCGCGCTTCCGCGGCCAAGAGACGACGCCGACACGCTCGCGCGGCGGGGGGCCGCGGAGAGCGCTCGTCTGAACTGGACCGCCGCGATCGCCGATCTGACCCGCGCTCGCACGGCCGCCCCCGGCGATGCCGATTTCGCCTATCAGCGGGCGGTGGTCTATGTGGGCGATCACCAGCCGACCCTGGCCATCGCCGACCTGAACGACGCGATCAAGCTCGAGCCTGGCGACACCCTGGCCCTCATCCTGCGGGCGCAGCTCAACCTGGCCGCCGGCGACAAGGCCCGCGCCCTCGCCGACATCGACGCCGCCGACCGTGTCGCGGCGAAGCAAGCCGACAGCCGTTTGACACTTGCGAAGCTATATTACGCCGCCGCCGCCTACAGGGCAGCCATCACCCAGTACGACCTGTGGCTCGCGAGCCACCCCGACGACGCCGACCGGCCCACGGGACTGAACGGACGATGCTGGACAGGGGCTGTCCTGGGACAGGATCTGAGCAAGGCTCTGGCCGATTGCGACTCGGCGTTGAAGCTGAGCCCGGGGTCGTCCCACGTCCTCGACAGCCGGGGCCTTGTCCACCTGCGCCTGGGCCAGTTCGACAAGGCCATCGCCGACTACGACGCCGCCCTCGCGATCAACCCGAAGATCGCCTGGTCGCTGTACGGCCGCGGCATCGCCAGGTCGCGCCTCGGCCTGACCGCCGAAAGCAAATCCGACATCGCCGCCGCCGTGGCGCTGGAGCCCAAGCTCCCGGCGATCGCCAAGGGTTATGGGGTGACGCCCTAGGCGGCGCGCGCACGCTGGCCAACGACGGAGTAGCGGTCGATGACTACGGCGCCAGATTTTCTCGCTGGCGGCGTAAAGGCGTCTGTTGAAAAGGGCGTAGAAGGCGCGCTATCGCGGGCGGCGGTTCATCGAGGGAGTTTTCACATGACCACCAGAGCCTTTGGCGCCTACGCCGCCGACAAGCCGCTCGAGTCGATCGACATCGAACGGCGCCAGCCGGGCCCGCGCGACGTGCGCGTGGACATCGCCTATTGCGGCGTCTGCCACTCGGACCTGCATCAGGTGCGCTCGGAGTGGGCCGGCACCCTCTATCCGTGCGTTCCGGGCCATGAGATCGTCGGTACGGTGTCGGCGGTCGGCGGTGAGGTCGGCAAATTCAAAGTCGGCGACACGGTCGGCGTGGGCTGCATGGTCGACAGCTGTCGCCATTGCGCGCCGTGCCGCGAGGGGCTCGAGCAGTTCTGCGACAATTTCTTCACCGGAACCTACAACGCCCCGACCAAGGACGCGCCGGGACACACGCTGGGCGGCTATTCGCAAGCGATCGTCGTCGACGAAGGGTTCGTTCTGAGGATCAGCCATGACCAGGACCAGCTCGCGGCGGTGGCGCCGCTGCTATGCGCCGGCATCACCACCTATTCTCCGCTGCGCCACTGGAAGGCGGGCCCCGGCAAGAAGGTCGGCGTGGTCGGACTCGGCGGCCTGGGCCACATGGGCGTCAAGCTCTCGCACGCCATGGGCGCCCATACGGTCGCCTTCACCACGTCGCCGGGCAAAAGCCAGGACGCGCTGGACCTGGGCGCCGACGAGGTGGTCGTCTCGCGCGACGCCGAGGCGATGGCGGCCCATGCGCTCAGCTTCGACCTGATCCTCGACACGGTGGCCGCCAGCCACGACCTCAATGCGTTCGTCGGCCTGCTCAAGCACGACGGCGTGCTCTGCCTGGTGGGAGCGCCAGAGCATCCCCATCCCACGCCCGACGTGTTCGCCCTGCTGTTCAAGCGCCGGGCGATCTCCGGCTCGCTGATCGGCGGCATCGCCGAGACGCAGGAGATGCTCGACTTCTGTGCCGAGCACGGCGTGGTCGCCGAGATCGAGATGATCCCGATCCATGAGATCGACACCGCCTATGATCGTATGCAGCGCGGCGACGTCAGATACCGCTTCGTGATCGACAACGGCTCGCTGGGCGGGTGAATCCTCCCTCGCCTTTGTGGGGATGATGGAGGCTTGTCCCGTGCTTGCTATCCCGGCGCTTTTGCCTTATCAGCGCCGCTCCTCACGAAGTGCGGTCCGATCCTGGAGCGTCAAAGGGCTGGGAGTCTCCTTAGCCGCCAGGATCGGAGCCATCGCTCCGAGACGCCCCTTCCGAGCGTCCGGAGCGCCGCCCTTCACAGCGGAAGAAGGAACCTATGCCAGCTTACGAGCACGTGCTCATCGCACGTCAGGATATCTCGCCCGTCCAGGCCGAGACCCTCAATGAAGAAATGAAGGCCCTGATCGAATCCCTCGGCGGTCACATCGCCAAGATCGAATACTGGGGACTGCGCAACCTCACCTACCGCATCAAGAAGAACCGCAAGGGCCACTACTCCTTGCTGGCCATCGATGCGCCCGCCCCCGCGGTCAAGGAAATGGAACGCCAGCTGTCGCTGAACGAAGACGTGCTGCGCTACATGACCATCCGCATGGAAGAGCTCGACCTGGAGCTCTCGCCGATCCTGGCCCGCCGTGATCGTGACCGCGACCGCAGCGAGCGGCCGCGCGACGAATTCGCCGCGCTGTAGGGAGAACAGAGAATATGTCCGACGAAGCTCCCGAAATCGCCGAGTCCGCCCCCGCCGCTGGTGGTGGCGCTCGCCGTCCGTTCTTCCGCCGCCGCAAGGTCTGCCCGTTCTCGGGCGCCGGCGCGCCGAAGATCGACTACAAGGATGTGAAGCTGCTGCAGCGTTACGTCTCCGAACGCGGCAAGATCGTGCCCTCGCGCATCACCGCCGTCTCGGCCAAGAAACAACGCGAGCTGGCCCGTGCCATCAAGCGCGCGCGTTTCCTGGCCCTGCTGCCCTATGTCATCAAGTAAGGAGACCTGAACGATGCAAGTCATCCTGATGGAACGTGTGGCCAAGCTGGGCCAGATGGGCGACGTCGTGAACGTCAAGCAGGGCTTCGCGCGCAACTATCTCCTGCCCCAGGGCAAGGCGATGCGTGCGTCGGAAGCCAACATCAAGGCCTTCGAAGGCCAGAAGATCCAGCTGGAGACCCGCAACGCGGAGTCGAAGGCTGAAGCCCAGAAGATCGCGGAAAAGCTGGACGGCCAGACTTTCGTGGTCATCCGTTCGGCTTCCGATTCGGGCGCGCTGTACGGTTCGGTCACCACGCGTGACGCAGCCGACGCCGCGACCGAGGCCGGCTTCACCGTCGACCGCAAGTCGGTCGTGCTGCGTGAGCCGATCAAGGATCTGGGTCTGCATGACGTCACCGTCGTGCTGCACCCTGAGGTCGAAGCGACGATCACCATGAACGTCGCCCGTTCCGCCGAAGAAGCAGAGCTGCAGGCGCAGGGCAAGTCGATCCGCGACATCGCGGACGAAGCCGATGCCGAAGCCGAATTCGAGATCGCCGAACTGTTCGACGACATCGGCGGTGCCGATGATGGCGAAAGCGACGACCGCGACCGCGACTGATCCTGTCGGATCAAGCGCAGACTTTTTTGCCGCGCCGGGAAACCGGCGCGGTTTTTCATTCGTTCCTGTCAAAATTCGAATTGTTGTGCCACATCCCGACACAGACCTGATGACTGGACCCGACATTGCCCCGGCGCCCTTGGCCGTGGCCAAGGAAGTGGTGATGACCGACGCGCTGTCCCTGATGCTGCAGACCCGCCCGCATGTGCTGGCCGACGGCGCGACGGGAACCGCCCTGTTTAACAGGGGTCTGGACGCTGCTACCCCGGCCGAGATCTGGAACGCCACCCATCCCGACCGCATCGCCGCCCTGCACCGAAGCGCGATCGATGCCGGGTCAGACCTGTTCCTGACCAACAGCTTTGGCGCAAATGCCAGCCGCCTGACCCGCCACGGCGCCGCCGCCCGCGTCACCGAACTGAACCGCCGCGCCGCGGAGATCGCTCGTGATCAGGCCGACCGCGCGGGCCGTACCGTCATCGTCGCAGGCAGCATGGGCCCCATTGGCGAGTTCATGGCCCCGATGGGCAGCCTGACCCATGCCCGCGCAGTGCAGATGTTCCACGAGCAGGCCGAGGCGCTGCGCGACGGCGGCGCCGACATCCTGTGGGTCGAGACCCTGTCGTCGCTGGAGGAGTTGCGCGCCGCGGCCGAGGCCGCGCGCCTTTCCGGCATGGCATGGTGCGGCAGCCTCAGCTTTGACACCGCGGGCCGGACGATCATGGGCGTGACGCCCGGACAGCTGGCCGCCGCGGTCGAACGCCTGCCCCATCCGCCCGTGGCCTATGGCGCCAATTGCGGCGTTGGCGCGTCCGACCTGCTGCGGTCCGTCGCCGGCCTTGCGGCATCGGGCAACGAACGCCCGACCATCGCCAAGGGCAATGCCGGCGTGCCGCATCTGCAGGACGGCCACATCCACTACGACGGCACGCCTGAACTGATGGCCGATTACGCCTGCCTGGCGCGCGATTTGGGTGTGCGGATCATCGGTGGCTGCTGCGGGACCATGCCCGCGCATCTGCGCGCCATGCACGAGGCACTGGAGACCCGCCCCCGCGGCCCCCGCCCCGCGCTGGACCATATCACCGCGCAGCTGGGTGCCTTCAGCAGCTGCGGAGAGGCCGACCGCCGCTACTAGAACAGCGACAGCTGGTCCCCTGCCTTGGGCGGCGGCCCGAACCGCGAACAGTCCAGCGCCGGCCCACCCGTGCGATAGCCCAGCCTTGTGCGCGCCAGCCGGAACCGCTGCTGCGCCAGCTGGGCGTGCAGGCCCTCTCCGCGAAAGCGGTGGCCGAAACGCGGGTCGTTGTCGCGCCCGCCGCGCATGTCCTGCACCCGGTTCATCACATGCGCGGCCATCCCCGGACGGTGCCGGTCCAGCCAGCCGCGAAACAGCGGCGCCACCTCGTACGGCAGGCGCAGGGGGATCATCGTGGCCGTGGTGGCGCCCGCCTCACGCGCGGCGGTCAGAATCGCCTCGATCTCGGGCTCTGTCAGGACGGGGATGACGGGGGCGACCATCACGCGGACGGGCACGCCTGCGCGAGACAGCTCGCGGATCATCCGCAGGCGCGTCGCAGGTGCAGGTGCGCGCGGCTCCAGCGCACGCGCCAGATCCGCGTCCAGCGTGGTAATACTGACGCCCACGGACGCCTGATCGCGGGCCGCCAGTTCGGCCCACAGATCCAGATCGCGCAGTACCGTCTGGCCGCGCGTCACCAGCGTCACCGGATGGTTCCAGTCGCGCAGCACCCGCAGGATGCCCGGCATGATCGCCAGCCGCGCCTCGACCGGCTGATAGGGATCGGTGTTCGTTCCCAACGCGATCGGCGCGGGGCGATAGCTGGGCCGCGCCAGCTCACGCGCCAGCAGTTCGGCAGCGTCCGGTTTCGCGGTGATCCGGGTCTCGAAATCCAGCCCTGGCGACAGGCCCAGCCAGGCATGGCTGGGCCGGGCATAGCAATAGATGCAGCCATGCTCGCACCCCCGATAGGGATTGATCGACCGGTCAAAGCTGATGTCCGGAGAGGTGTTGCGGGTGATGATGCTGCGCGGGCGCTCTATCGTCACCTCTGTCCGCACCAGGACCTGAT